>NZ_AOMC01000167.1:761-1965 GCF_000336695.1 Halococcus morrhuae DSM 1307 | reverse complement strand
GTTCGACGAGATATTTTTTCGCGCTCATTCCAGTAG
The DNA here is from genome assembly GCF_000336695.1 of Halococcus morrhuae DSM 1307. Lineage (GTDB taxonomy): Archaea > Halobacteriota > Halobacteria > Halobacteriales > Halococcaceae > Halococcus > Halococcus morrhuae. Next base: position 1,929 of record NZ_AOMC01000167.1, on the reverse strand, counting down.
TTACGCGCCCAGAGACGATATACCTGTAGGTTCTCGGTTGAAGCTACACTGAGGCGGTCGAGACAGTCGAGAAGGGAGAACTCTACGTGGTGAACGACGACGGTGAGCGTAAGGCTACTGGAGCCTACTACACGCCCGATTATGTCGTGACGTACATCGTTGAGGAGGCCGTGGGGCCGCTACTTTCGGACATTGAGGCGGAGCTTACCGAGATGGATATGGAGCCGGGAACGCAGGAGTATGTGATCGCGTTCTGGGAGCGTGTGACGGAGCTCAAAATCCTGGACCCGGCGATGGGGAGTGGACACTTTCTGACGAAAGCGACCGGATATCTTGCCGAGGCGATGATGGAGCGGGTGCGTGAATTGGAGACTGGGAGGCTATTTGATGAAGAGCAGGTCAGACGCGAGATTTCACGGGAGTGCATCTATGGCGTCGATGTGAACGGGATGGCCGTCGAGTTGGCGAAGCTCTCGATGTGGCTCGAAACGCTCGCAGCAGACCAGCCGCTGGCCTTTCTCGATCACCACCTCAAATCGGGGAACTCGCTGGTCGGATCGGACATTACAGACGTGCTTTCCAGAGATGAGGGCGATTCAGGACAGGTAACGCTGGCGTATGATTTCGCACAGACTCGACAGCGCGCACTCGACCACGTGATGGACCTCACGGGCGAACTACTCGCTATCGACAACGAAACCCTCGAAGACATCCACTCGATGGAGGAGCTGTATGATGACATCCGCGCGGACCCACTCTATCAACGCCTGTTTGCGATGGCAACGGTCCACACAGCCAGTGAGTTCGGGTTCGACGTGCCCGAGGATGCCATCGAACGCATGGCTCGCGCCATCGAGGACGAGGCAACGTGGGCCGACATCGAGGCGGCCGACTGGTTCCGTGTAGCGCAGGCAATGGCCGACGAAGAGGGCTTTTTCCATTGGGAACTCGAATTCCCCGCGGTCTTCTTTGACAGCGACGGTGAGCGACTGGCGAGTGCGGGCTTCGATGCGATTGTGGGTAATCCGCCTTACGGTGCCGATTTCAATGAGCAGGAAATGGCCTACCTGAATCAAGAGTCAGTCGATCACATTGAGTTAGAGCAAGCATCTGCTTGAGGAAGATGTGGACCAACCCCAAGCAGACAACGAGATAGAGGAAGAGCACC
>NZ_AOMC01000167.1:0-753 GCF_000336695.1 Halococcus morrhuae DSM 1307 | reverse complement strand
CCTGCAACGAGACGCTCTTGAGCTACTGCCAGATCGACCGGTGGAGGTCGCCGCCGACCTCCACCTTGACCCTTACTATGGCGACGAAGACGAGACAGAGGCGCTGTATTCTTCGCAGGCGAAACGTGGAACGACGACGTTCCACGCCTATGNGGCGACGAAGACGAGACAGAGGCGCTGTATTCTTCGCAGGCGAAACGTGGAACGACGACGTTCCACGCCTATGCGACGCTCTACGCGCGGGTACGCAACAAGCGGTACACGCTGGCGGTTCGCCAAGTGGTTGCTGGCGAAACCACTAGTGACGTCCTCGCTGAGTTTCTTGAACTCCTCGACGGCCTTGACCTCGCCGTCAAGGCCGTCTATCTCGATCGTGGATTCTACAACAGTACTTGTCTGAAGCTACTGAACGCGCACAACTATGCCTACGTGATGCCGATCGTCAAATGGGGAGAGGCGATTCAAAACGAACTCAACAGCGGTTGGAGCCGCGAGATCGAACACGATCTCGCCGGCAAGGTGACGTTTCCTGTGTTCATCGATTGCGTCTACCAGCAGGGACGATACGACGAACACGGAGTGGCGCGTCACGGCTACGCCGCTGACGCGCCGTTCATCGACACGCCACGGGATGCACGCAACCACTACAGCAAGCGATTCGGCATTGAATCGAGCTACCGGTTAGCCAAACAAAGCCTCGCCTTCACCAGTTCACAGGACGCTGGCCTGCGGTTGGTGATGTTTGTGGTGAGT
>NZ_AOMC01000166.1 GCF_000336695.1 Halococcus morrhuae DSM 1307 | reverse complement strand
TTCCGATGTCCGTTCGGGCATCGGTTATACAAATTCAGCGCCTGCTGGACGGCGTCGGGACTGTGTCAATGTGATCAACTGAGTTTGGAATCGATAGTAACCACAGAGAGTTTTGGGCTAAGCGTCGTGAACGCGAACCTCAGAACAGCCGAGTTAAAAAGCGCACAGACAAACCGCACATCGATTTCAACTGAGTCAGAGAGTACTGCACCATAAGCGGTGTTCAGAATCAACGAATCACCAGTCGAATCAAACGTAGCTCGCGGTTCCCTAGAAATATCTGGGAAGAGTATCTTAGGGGCGAGAAGGTTCTTGCTGGAGTATGGGAATTCAAACCACTCCTTTCCCATTTCCTCGACTGTCTTTTCGTAGAAGAGGCGCTCTCGAAGCTCACTTTCGTACCCGAGAAAGTGATCTTCCGTTTTCGGATAACTATCTAAGTCAATTGGTCTGAGGCTTCCATCTGGGTTGCTGACGTACGGATATAGAATGGATTTTTGGATATTAACCGACGAATATCGGTGAATATCAGCTCCATCAAGTACCGGACGGAGCAACTCATCCTCAACTGGTATCTCACTCCGCGGAGATTCGAATACGTATGCGTCCTTGAGATTTGTTTTTATTCCGGTAGAAATATCTTCAGTCAATTCATCGAATGGTGTAGAGTCAGATTCTTTTATCGATTCCATCACAGACTGTTCTCCAGCGGACGGGAATATCCACGGTCGATCTGGAATCAGTTTCTCCGTCTGAATAGGATGGGCATCCTCGGTACTTCCGTCAAGGAACATTTCTACTTCTTGCTCAGAAGCATTTTCCAAGTGAGCATACTGAAACTCACTTTGTTGGCTCGCCGACGCGAGAAGAATAAGTGGATATGTGGTTGTTCCTTCGAATACATTTGCGTCCTCAGAATCAAGTATCGCTCTAACGCCGAAGTTTTCGGCTAAATGCTTTTTGAGTCCAGTGCCATAGCTACTGGAGAGGAATCGATTTTGGATAACAAACCCAAACTCTCCTGCCACTGATAGTAGATTCGTCGCTCGTTCCGCAAAGACGGCATACATGTCGTATTTTCCGACAGCGGCTTGGAAGAATTCTCGTTGATATTTTCTCTCCTGTTGGTCGATTCTCTGGAAATCCATCCACGGCGGATTCCCCACAACGGCATCGAACCCCGCACTCGCCAGTCGCTCGCCGTCCATGTCGAAGAAGACCGCGGGGAATTCGAGTTCCCAGTGGAAAAAGCCCTCCTCGTCGGCCATCGCCTGCGCCGCGCGGAACCAGTCGGTCCCTTCGAGCGCGGCCCACTCACTCTCCTCTTCGATGGCGCGGGCCATGCGCTCGATGGCGTCCTCGGGCACGTCGAGTCCGAACTCGCCGGCCGTGTGGACCGTCGCCATCGCCTGCAAGTGCTCGTAGAGCGGATCGTCGCGGATCTCGGCGTAGAGCTCCTCCATCGAATGCACGTCGTCCAGGGTCTCGTTGTCGATGGCGAGCAGCTCGCTCATGTGGTCCATCACCTCCCTGAGCGCGCGCCGGCGGGTCCGGGCGAAATCGGCCAGCGTCATCTGGCCCGATTCGTCGTTCTCGTCGGCGAGCACCTCGGTGATGTCCGAGCCGACGAGGGAGTTCCCGTCCCTGAGGTGGTGATCCAAAAATGCGAGCGGCTGGTCGGCGGCGAGCGTTTCGAGCCACATCGAGAGCTTCGCCAGCTCGACGGCCATCCCGTTGACGTCCACACCATAGATACACTCCCGCGAGATCGTCCGCCGGACCAGCTCCTCGTCGAACAGCGAGCCCGATTCGAGCTCCCGGACGCGCTCCATCATCGCGTCGGCGAGATAACCCGTCGCCTTCGTGAGGAAGTGCCCGCTGCCCATTGCCGGATCCAGGATCTTGAGATCGGTCACGCGCTCCCAGAACGCGACCACGTACTCCTGGGTGCCCGACTCCACGTCGGCGAGTTCGTCCTCGATCTCCTCCAAGAGCGGCCCGACGGTCTCCTCGACGATATACGTCACCACGTAGTCGGGCGTGTAGTACGCCCCCGTGGCCTTGCGCTCGCCGTCGTCGTTCACCACGTAGAGCTCGCCCTGCTCCACAGTTTCAACCGCCTCGGCCACGCTCACCTCGTCGGCGGGCTTCCAGATCTGTCCCCCATCGCCGGCGATCGCAGCCTGCGCCTCGGGCGCGACGGCGAACTCGTGTTCGAGCAAGCCTTCATAAATCGTTCCCAGATGGCGGGTGTCGAGATCGGCGTAGTCCGCGGCGACGTGGCCCTCGTCGGTCTCGGTCGTCGACAGCCGATAGACCACCTCCGCGAGATGGCGGTCCGACACCTCGTTTTCCGCGAGGAACTCGTGGCTCCCCTCGTCGAACAGCCCACCGTTGTACGCGGGAATTCCTAGATCGTCGTTGCCCGAATCGACGAGCGCGAAGAGGTCCTCCAGTCGGCTCCACAGCCCGGTCGAGTGGGATGAAAACTCCCGCTCGAAGTCCGTTTCGTCGGCGCGCTCGCCCACCTCGTCGATGACCTCGCGCCGGAGTTCGTCGAGACTGAAGTTCTCCTCGTACTCAGCCGCCGCACGCGGGTCGTCGGGGTCGATAAGCCCGCGTGATTCCGCGTAGAGCACGAACATCAGCCGATAGAGCAACACCAGCGACTGTTCCTTCAGATCGCCAAGCCGTTCCTCCTCGGCGGGGTCGATATCCATGGTGTTGGTCTCGACGAACCCCTCGCCGAGCACCCGCAGCGCGGTGAACACGTTGTCTTGGAGGTCCTCGCCTAACTCTTGGGCGGCGGTCTCGCTTTCGGACCACACTCGATCGAGAAACGTCGTTCCACCCGACTCCCGGAACGCGGCCGGCCGGAAGAAGACGTAGAAATACTTGAACACCTCCACACTATCGGTTTCGAGCAGGTCGACCAGATCGACCTCGTAGTAGGTCTCGGTCTCGTAGTCCTTCGTCCCGTAGAGCCGCCACTTCTTCCCGTTCGTCAGGATCCCCCACGAGACCGACTCCGGCGTGTGTTCGAGGTAGTATTTGATCTGGTGGGAGGCGTCTCGATAGGAGCGCTGCTCGCCGAAGCGCGCGGTGAAATCGGCGTCCCACTGCTTGGCTTCGAGCACCGACAGCGATTGCCCGTAGATCCCGGCGTACTCCCCGTCGGCTTTCATCGCCGCGGCGGCACGGCGCTCGTCGGCGGAGTCGTACAGCGCCCGGTCGATCGACCCGCGCGCGTCGAGGATCGGCGTCTCGGGAAGCGACTCGTAGCCCAGAATCGAGAGCACCTCATCGATCCAGTGTCGCCGGAGCGGGTCCTCGTCGTAGCTTTCGAGTGTCCCTCGTTCGGCCTCGTAGAGCGCCTGCAGCTCCTCGAAGGCCTGCTCGGCTGCCCCGTCGCAGTCCCACTCGTCCAGCCCGAAGACGCGCTCGTCGAGGTAGTAGCCCGAAAAGAGGTTCGAGTTCCGATACCGACCCGGAAGCGTCGCCTGACTCATTATCCGTCCATCCGGCATCGGCATGCATGAAACCAGGTGATCCGCACCGGCCCGATCGACGGACAGTATATAGATCTCCACGACGAACGCCAGCCATGCCCGTCCCAGGCTACGACCCGGAGGACCTCGACGCCCAACTCGAAGCGGCTGCCGGCGAGGACGAGCTCCGCGCACGCATGACCGACGAGGAGTTCCGACGATACGAAAACGGCGAACATCTGATCGACCTGCTCGACGAGAACGAGATCGACGAACTCCTGGACGACTCGTAGCCGACCCATCCGAACGGTTTTGTCGCCGACCGCCCATCAAACTCCGTGGACTACACGACACTCGGCGCGACCGGCCTCACGGTTTCAGAACTCTGCTTCGGCACGTGGCGCTTCGGCAAGCGCACCGGTGACGTGCTCGAAACCGACGAGGAGCAGGCCCACGAACTGCTCGATCGCGCGGCCGATCACGGCATCAACTTCATCGACACCGCGAACGTCTACGGCGATCCCTCGGGCACCGCCGAGGAGTACATCGGCAACTGGCTCGACGACCGCGATCGCAACGACTACGTGCTCGCTTCGAAGGTCTACTTCGACTACGGCGACGGCCCGAACGAGAGCGGGCTCGGCCGCAAACACATCCGCACGCAGATCGAGGGCACCCTCGACAGGCTCGGCACCGACTACCTCGATCTCTACTACATCCACCGCTTCGACGAGGACACGCCGATCCGCGAAACTCTCAGAACCCTGAACGACCTCGTGCGCAAGGGGAAGGTCAACTATCTCGGAGCCTCGACGATGGCCGGCTGGCAGCTCACGAAGGCGCTCTGGCAGTCCGACGTCGAGAACCTCGAACGGTTCGACGTCACCCAGCCGCTCTTTCACGCCGCCTACTACGAGGACGTCGAGGAATACCTGGAGGTCTGTGCCGACCAAGACCTCGCGGTCTGCCCGTACTCGCCGCTCGCGGGTGGCTTCCTCACAGGAAAGTACGAACGCGCCGGCGAGGGCGTCCACGACGTCGAATCGCCCGACGGTTCGCGGGGCACCTTCGACGAGTTTTTCGACGACTACTACGTCTCCGAGCGCGGCTGGGACGTGCTCGATACGGTCCGTGAGATCGCCGACGAGCTCGACGCCAGCCCGCCACAGGTCGCGCTGCGCTGGCTGATCGAGCGAGAGAAATTCACCTGCGTGCCGATCGTCGGCGCGCGCACGACCGACCAGCTCGACGAGAACGTCGGCGCGGTCGACATTGCCCTCAGCGACGACCAGCGCGGGCGCATCGACGCCGCGCGCGAAGGCGAGCAGTAACTCAGCTGTCGGTCGCGTTCGGCGCTTGGCCGGTTTCGAGACCGTCCTCCTCGGGCACGGTCTCGGTCTCGTCGAATGGCGTCGCCGTTTCTTCGGGCGGTGCCTGGCCCGTTTCGAGCGCCTCGTCCTCGGTCGCCTCGGGACCCGATCCGGCAGCCGCGTCCGTTCCGGCTGCACCACCCTCATCGGTTCCGCCGTCTTCGCCATTGCCGCCCTCTCCACCGCTATCGGTACCCTCGCCATTGCCGCTTCCGTTACCCCCGTCAGTACCCGAACAGCCCGCGAGCACGGCGAATCCGGCGGTGCTCGCCGTGGCGATCCCCGCGAGGTACGATCGTCGATCCATATCGTTCATCCGGATCAGGAGAGCGAACAAAAGCGTTCTGCGTTGTGCCGATCCGGCCGTGGGGTTTAGTGCGCACGTCGCCAATCGCCGTCGATGGCGTCCGACGACTACCGCGACATCCGTTCGATCGCCGTCCATCGGGAGGACGTCGTGACGGCCCTCGAAGCGAACCGGCGAGGCGATTCTGGGGCAGTGCTGCGGGTGACGCCGCCGTTCAGCGGGCGGATGCGTGCCCGACTCCACGTCGAGCACGATGGCGAGTACGATGCGACTCCAACACCGATCCACATTCCGCCGTCGCGACTCGTCGACGATCCGCCCGCGTATCCGACACCCGACGCGACCGAGAAGCGCCTGCGGAACGATGCCGACGCCGACTATACTGTCGAGCGCCACCACGAGCGTCACGCGGCGGCGGTGGCGGACTGGCGCGAGGGCGTCGCGGACGCTATCGTCGAGTCGGTCACGCTTGACGGCGCGTCCGGTCCCCACCGAGTCGCCGTCACGGTGCTCGGCTAGTCGGCACGCTTTATTCGTCGGCCCGCACAGAACGCCTCATGAACGATGAACGATCGATACTCAGCCACGAGGAGCGCGCGGTCGCGGCCGCGCTCGCGGCGGGCACCGATCCGGTGACGATTGCCAACGAGCGCGATAGCTCCGTCACGGAGATCGAGGCCGCCATCGATCGCATCCGCGAGAAGACCGAGCGCGCGTTCGCCACGATCGCCGAAAGCCCCTTCACGAACGATCTCGCCGCCGATCTCGATCCCGACCGCCGCGCCGAACTCCGTGCCGCTCTCGACGACGCCTGACGACACGTTTACTGCTCGATTGCCTTTCGAGTATGTGATTTGTGGAGACGTTACCTTGCTAGCAACACGATCCCAGGCTCCAACGGGAGGACGCGCGCCACTGCCCTCCGTCGTCTGTGGCGTTTCGTGCGAGGGACAGGGTTTGTATTCACTCGCTGGAGAGCGCGGCGCGGAGCCGTGGGAGTTCGTTGGCGATGGCACGGCGCTTCAGGAGGACGAACCCGGCGAAGATGATCACGAAGCCGACGACGGTGATGGCGTCGATGACTTCACCGAGAAAGAGCGCACCCGTGAGCGCCGCGAACACCGGCGCGACGTAGGAGACGAGGTTGATCTCGACCGGGCCGAGCCGGGAGAGCAGATCGAAGTAGATGAGAAAGCCGATCGCGCTCGCGCCGACCGAGAGATAGACGAGCGCCGCGACGCCGGGAACGGCGATCGAGACGTCGGCGAGCGATTCGGCCGAGAGCGCGCTCGCGGCGTGTAACACGACGGCACCGATCACCATCGACCACGCCTCCATCGTCGGTGCGGGAAGCGATGCGGAAACCCGCTCCGTGAAGACGCTACCGAGCGCGAAGGAGACGGCCGCCGCGAAGACGAACGCCTTCGGGACGAGATCGCCGCCGAGGAGGCTCTCGGGCGTCGGACGCGTCAGGACGGCGACGCCGACCAGTCCGAGGAGGATGCCGACGACACCGACCGCCGAGAGGCGCTCGCTCGGGAGGAACGCGCGGGCGAACGCCGGCGTCAACACCGGCGAGAGGCTGACGATGACCGCCGCGACGGCGCTCGTGGTGTTCTGCTCGCCGATGAACAACAGCGCGTGATAGCCCGCGATGATGAACACGCCGCCGACGACGACGAGCAGCCACTCCCGCGTCCCCTGCGGCCGCAGGCGGTCGGTCACGACGGCCGCGTAGCCGAGCATGATGACGGCGGCGAGATCGAAGCGAAACGCCGCGAACAGAACTGGCGGGAAAAAGGACAATCCGGCCTTGATAGCCATGAACGCGGTGCCCCACAGCCCAGCGAGAACGACGAACGCGACGAAATTACGATAGCGCATGGTCGGTCTCCGATTGGCCGTCGTCTGAACGTTTCGCTCTCGGCACGTGCCGTCGTATCGTTTAAGTTAGGAGGGTGCCAATTCGGTGCATGGCCGCCTACGGTCGGCCGACATTACGTGATCTCTTCGACGACTCGCCCACCCCGCACATCGCCCACCCGCCGCGAACCCATCACCGTGGGTTCTACGTCGCCACCGACGGCTCCTTTCGAGCCACGGGCGGCGGTCTCGGCGTCGTCATCGAAACCCGCGACGGCGAGCGCGTCGCACGGATCGCCCTGCCGGACCACGCGCCGGACAACAACGTCGCCGAATACCGCGCGCTCCATCTCGGCCTCGACATACTCGCCGCCAGAGCGCCACGCGACGCCCGTATCGGCGTGCTCGTCGACCACGACGTGCTCGCAGCCAACGCCAACCGCACGCTGCTCGCGACCGACGACGGCTGGCGTCCCGACGAACCGCTCCCGGTGCCCGAACGCTCCAGAAACCACTGGCGCGGCATCCAGGCACGCCTGCACGGGTTCGACGACTGCCGAGTCGCACGCATTCGGAGCGCCGAAAACCCCGCCCATCCGCTCGCGAACGCCCCACGGCAGTACAGCCACGTCAACGACGAAGCGGACCGCTGCGTGCTTCCAACCGCCGTCGACACCGACGAGCTGATCCCGCCGCCTTCGCGTGCCGATCGCCCCGCGAGTGACTAAAACCCACTTTTTTAGACGGGGGCATCGCGCGCTCGTTTCACTCGCGCGGATGCCAACTTCTTCCGCCAACCGTACAACACCGCAGAAGCCCTCGCTCCCTCACGTTCGTTCGGTCGCTCGCCCTTCATCCGCCAGGAGAGCAAACTCTCCTGAGCCTCGGCTCGCGTCGCTCGCCGAGACGCCAGGACCGCACCGCAACCGCGCCGCGGCCGGCGGCCGCATGCTTCGGAAATCGCCATCGGCCACCATTTATCCGTCGGCGATCGTAGCCGATCCATGAACGAAACGCGCCGCGCGGTGCTCGCTGCCATCGCCGACGAGGCGGTGTCCGGACCCGATCTCGCGGCCCGCCTCGGCGTCTCGCGCGCGGCAGTCTGGAAACACATCGAGGCGCTGCGCGAGGCGGGCTTCACGATCGAGAGCGACGGCGGCTATCGGTTGATCGAGGTCCCCGACTACGGCGGTTCGGCGATCGAGTTCGATCTCGATGCCCCGTTCACGGTCGAGTATCACGACAGTCTACCGAGCACGAACGCTCGCGCGCGCGAACTCGCCGCCGAGGGCGAAACGGACGTCGCGGTGATCGCGAACGAACAGACCGGCGGCCGCGGGCGACTCGATCGTGCGTGGCGCTCGCCGCCCGGTGGCATCTGGTTGAGCGTGCTCTGCCGTCCCGATCTGCCGCCGGCCCACGCCCCCGTGCTGACGCTCGCGGCGGCGGTCGCAGTCACGAAAACCGCCCGGGAGCACGGCGTCGAGGCAGGTATCAAGTGGCCGAACGACGTGCTCGTTGGGGACGAAGAAACGAAACTCGCGGGCATCCTCACCGAGATGGAGGGCGAGGCCGACCGCGTCTCGTGGGTCGTCGTCGGTATCGGCATCAACGTCGATCCGACGGGACTCCCCGAGGATGCGACCGGGTTGTGCGCCCACGTGGACGACATCGATCGGCGCGCGTTCGTCCAGGGCCTCCTCGAACGGTTCGACGCGCTCCGTGCGGACCCGGAGGGAGCGCTCGCGGCGTGGCGCGAGCACGCGCTCACGCTGGACCGACGGGTGCGCGTCACGAGCGGTGACGAGACGATCGTCGGGACGGCACGCGACGTGGAGTTCCCCGGTACGCTGGTCATCGCGACCGACGACGGGCCGGTGCGCGTGCACGCCGGCGACTGCGACCACCTGCGTCCCGCCTAAGAATCGGTGTCAGTATCGGTGTCGGTATCAGCATCGGTATCAGCATCGGCGTCGTCGACGTCCGAGCGCTTCGGCACGCGGACGGTGAGGACGGGGACTTCCGAGGTGCGGACGACGCGCTCGGCGACACTACCCAGGAGGAGGCGATCGATGCCGCCGCGGCCGTGCGTGCCCATCACGATGAGATCGCAGTCGGTCCCGTCGGCGTAGTCGACGATCTCGGCGCTCGGGCGACCATCGAGCAGAACGCGCTCGGTGAGGTGATCGCCGACGTGCTCTGCGGCCCGATCGAGCGCCGCCTCGCCCTGATCGTTCATCATCGCGTCCAGCCCGCCGATGGCGGTATCGCCCGGCAGCCCGGTGTAACCCGCTGTGTTGATGACGTACAGCGCGTGGAGCTCGGCGTCGTGCGCCGCGGCAAGACCGTTGGCGTGATCGAGAACGGCATCGACCTCCGGCGAACCGTCGGTCGGCACGAGGATACGCTCGTACATGAATCAGTGTTCGCACCAGTTCGTGTTAACTGTTGTCGCTGTTATCGGTGGGAACCACCACCCGTTCGACATCGCTCACGCCTGCCCGACGGACCACCGCCCGCGCCGGATCGCGTGCACCAGCGAGGTTGTGCGAGTCGCCGTCGAGCACGCACAGCCGTGCCGTGTTGCCCGTCTCGATGGCCACGTCCATATCGAGGAGTTCCGCGCCGTTGATCGTCGCCATCCGCAGGATCTCGTGGGCCGAGAGATCGGTGAGCTTCGCGGTGAACTCCATCTCGCGGAACATCGAGGCGCTGTTGAGCATCGCGTTGTCGGTCCCGAGCGCCACGGTCGTGTGCTCGGCGAGCTCCGCGATCGGCGGGAGACCGACACCGGTCACGAGGTTCGAACGGGGACAGACGACGACCGGCCAGCCCTCCTCGTCGAGTCGATCGAAGTGGTCCGACTGGGCGTAGACCATGTGGACCAGGAAGTCGGGGTCGAGTGCGAACGCCGCGTCGATGTCGTCGGCATCGCGCTCGCCAGCGTGGATGCCGAACAGTTTCCCGGCCTCACGGGTCGCTTCACGCTCGTCGGCGAAGTCGGCGTCGCGCGCGCCGCTTGCGCCGAAGCCGTCGCTGGCCTCCATCGCTGCGATCGATTCGCGGCCAAGCACCGTCGCGTCGACGGGTAGGTCAGTGAGTGCATCCTCGATTGCGCGCACACCGTCGACGCCACCCTCGCGGAACTCGCAGAAGGCGGCCGTGCCACTATCGTGCATGAACTGAATCGTTCGCTCCATCCCGGCGACGAGTTCCTCGTGGCTCGCTTCCCGGAGCAGCCGGTGTTTCAGGCCGTCAGGGGGTGCGACGAGTTCGTCGAGGTTCAGCCCGCCGCCGGCCTCCTTGGCGATCGAGTCGCCGATGTGGGTGTGCGCGTTGACGAACGCCGGCGAGACGATCCGGTCGGCGTCGGTCGTGGTCTCCTCGATGGCTTCGATGCGGCCGTCCTCGACGACGATGCGCCCCTCGATCGGCTCGAACTCGTGGCCCCTGAGTATCGTGCCCTCGATTTCCATGCCCGCGTTCGGTCGTCGTTCGCCTTGAATCGCACTGTCGTTAGCGCTCACATACTCATCATTGTGATCGGCGCGCGCTCGTGCTCGTGTGCGAACGAAGTGAGCACCGAGCGCGAACACTGCGCGAGGGATGAGCGAACGAGCGTAGCGAGTGAGCGAATCGGCTGGGGAGGTATGTGGGCTGTTGCGGTGCGGTCGTATCCGCGCGAACGCAGTGAGCGGGGTTCACCGTGAGCGAGGCCGAAGGCCGAGCGAACGGTCCTTTTTAGTCCAGGTTTTTGCGACGAGTGGTGCGCGAGCGCAGCGAGCGCACCCGAGGAGTAAAAAAGTGGGACGAAAGCCATTAACGGCCCCCGCGTACATCTGGGTGCGATGGCCGGTGGTCAGCGTCGTGCGTCGTTGTTCTCGCTGCGTGAGATCCTCGCCATCGGGTGGGTGACGACCGCGACGGTGGTGTTCTTCAACGTCTTCCTCAAATATGTCAACGGTCAGTTGCTCGGCAACGCCCGCGGTGTGCCGGAGTTCTGGCCGATCAGCATCTTCGCGTTTCGGATCGGTGGGTTGCGTCCCGGCTGGGCGATTCCGACCCTGATCGCCGCGGTCGTCGTGTTCGCGCTGGCGGTGGTGTATCTCCATCGCGGTGGCACCAGTATCGTGCCGATCGTGGTTGCCGGGCTCGTGCTGGTGGTACTCACGAACCTACTGCACGGGATCAATCACGGGTTCGTCGCGCCGCTGGCCACGCGCGAGGGCTACTATCAGCTCGCGCCGCAGATCGCCGACCCGCTCGCGTTCGTCGGGAGCTACGAGGCGAACCAACTGTCCTACGTCGTCCACGCGAAGACCCACCCGCCGGGAGCGGTGCTCACGTTCACCTTCTTGGCCCGGTTGTTCGGCTCGCGTGCGGCCGTCGCGGTCGTCATCGCGCTCGTCTCGGTGCCGATCTCGGCGTACCTGTTCTACCGACTGGTCGGGACGTACTACCGACGGAGCGTCGCCCAGTATACCACGCTGCTGTTCGTGCTCCTGCCGGCAATCCAGATCTACTATCTGGCCTCGCTCGACGCGCTCATCACGACGCTCGTGCTCGCCACGATCTACCTGTTCACCCGCGAGTCGCGCTGGATGACCCTCTGTGCGTTCGTCCCGCTGCTCGTCGTCTCTTTCCAACTGTTTCTGTTCGTCTTCGTGCTCCCCGTGCTCGCGGGGATCGCGTTCTTCCGGCGGGAGAAGATCGCCCCGCTGGCGGGGATCGTTCTCGGGATCGGTGGATTCTATCTGCTCGTCGACGCGACGCTCGGCTACAACTACGTCGAGAGTTTCCTCATCGCCTCGAACCAGCAGAACCCCGGCGGGTTCATGCTGCTGGCCGAGCCGGCGCGCTACGTCTTCACCCGGTTCGAGGACGTCGCCGAGCTCGCGCTGTTCCTCACGCCGTTTCTGTGCCTGCTCGCCGTGCGCGGGTTGGGCGCGCTCTGGAGGGACGTGGGCGGTCGACGACTCGCGTCGAACACCCGCGAGCGCGAGCCGTTCGTGATGGCCACGGTTGCCCTCGTCGGATTTGTCGCACTGCTCGCGGCGGGCGTCTATCACACCGGCGAGACCGCCCGCGGCGCGATGTTCATGTATCCCTTCCTGTTGCTCCCGATCGCGGCCGCCATCGATCGCATCGACGCGACGTGGCGGGCGAAGGGGTTGCTCGCGGCGGCGGTGTTCGGCCAGTCGCTCGTGATGCAGCTGATCGGCAACTACCTCTGGTGATCCTTCGCGCCGGTCAGGGGTTGTCGGGCGACGAGCGCGCAGCCGAACCCGGGGTGCTCGGCGAGGTGACGCACCACGAGATGGCAGCGACTGCCGGTGAGACCTGACTGTTCGACGTCGTCGGCGGTGAACCGTTCCGGTAGCGACTCGTACAGTTGCCGTAGTTCGTCGAAGCGGTCGAAGACCTTGCGGTGGCCCGTCGAATCGGCACCGCGCCGTGCGACGACGTACGAGCCATCGGAGCGGTGCGTGCCGACGGTGTGGACGAACGCGCGACGCTCGGCCAGCGCCCCGTCGAGCGCGCGGCGCAGCGAGGCGGCGGCGTCCCTATCGAGTTCGTGCGAGCGCCCATCGAACGAGACGACGACCGTTTCGTCCGTCGTCCGGACCGTTACCTCATCGCCGGAGAATTTCTCGACCAGGAGCGTGCTGACTCCGTGCCATACGCCCTCTGGACTCCACGGCGACTTAAATCCCATCGACGGTTTCGACAGTGGTTCGCCAGCGGGTATCCCGGCACGTCGATCGCGGACCACCAGCGTGGTCCGGCGGATACCCGTGCTTTTGAGTGCGGCAGTCCTATCGTGTCCATGCGCATCCGTGGCGAGCGCGAGTGCAAGGACTGCGGGACGCGGTGGTCGTACTACGAGACCGGGACGCCGGACTGTCCGAACTGCGGCAGCCTGCACAGCGTCGGCGTCGGCGATCGTGCCCAGCACACCGCGAGCACGGCCGCACTCGATCTCTCGCCGGCGCGCAACCTGCTCGGCGATGGGGATGGGGACGTGCGCGCCGCGGCCGAACGAGCCGCTGAGGATTGCCGGACGTTCACCCGCCAGCACGGCTTCATCGATGCGGGCGAACTCGCGTCGCTCGACGAGACCTACGTCGGCGCGCTCGAACTCCGCGCGGTCGCCGACGAACTCGCGCGCGCGATGCGGACCGACGACGCCGAGGAGAGATACTTTCTCGCGCTGTTGGGGGGC
Organism: Halococcus morrhuae DSM 1307; assembly: GCF_000336695.1. GTDB lineage: Archaea > Halobacteriota > Halobacteria > Halobacteriales > Halococcaceae > Halococcus > Halococcus morrhuae. Next base: position 27,028 of record NZ_AOMC01000166.1, on the reverse strand, counting down.
GTCGACGATGGCGAGCGCCCCGCACCCACCGAAGTCCCGGAATCGCTCCGGGCAGCCCGCGGATTGGCCGCGGCGAAAGCCGTCCAGGAGTATCGTAGCGACGCGGGTTCGTATCTCGACGACCACCCCGACGAGGCAGTGCGGGCGGCGTTCGGCACGCTCGGCGAGCACCGGAAACGGATCGAAGCGCTCGACGGCGACGTGCCGCCCACAACCGCCGACCGCCTCGTTCGCGTCGCACGTGAATTGGGCACCTATCTCCGCGCTGGCGACGAGAGTGCACTCGTGACTGCCCGCGACCGTCTTTCACGGCTCGGATGAGTCGGCACCGAGCCGCGTCATCGTTTCATTACCGTCCGCTGAGTGGTGGCAGTACCCATGTCAGCACAGATCCTTCGTCACGCCTGCTATCCGTACACAGGCAGTGATCTGGATAAGTAGACAGCCTTTTAGTATTGTATTACTTAAGAGTGAGTATGTCTGATAGCACGGATAGCTTCGGGAGACGTACGTTTCTGTACGGTGCGGGAAGCATCACGCTCACGAGCGTGCTCGCTGGCTGTAGCGGCGGTTCGAGCGGCGACAACGGCTCCGGAAACGGAACGGGAACGGAGGGTGGGGCCGCCACGGAGGCCGCAACCGACACCGAGAGCGGGACCGAACTGACGGACAGCGATACCGACACCGACACAGATACCGAAACGGAAACCGACAGCGACACAGAAACGGACGCCGAAACGGAAACGGACGCCGATACCGACACCGGAACTGAAACCGAGGAATCGGAGACGGACGACGATGACGACGACGAAAACTACGGGGGTCGCGATTCCGAGCGTCTGACGTACGGCGAGATTCGGCAGCAGCCGCCGAGCACGCTAGACAATCTCAACCAGGAGTACGTCGAGCTTATCAACGCAAGCGGCTCGACGATCGATCTTTCGGGCTACACACTCACCTACGGCGACGGCGCGAAGTATACCTTCGACGATGGTTTCCAACTCGACGTCGATCAGCCCGTCACCGTTCACACCGGTAGTGGCGATGACAGCGACACCGACGTCTACGTCGGTCGCGACGAGGTCGCCCTGGACTACCAGGGTCCCGACAAGGTCACGGTGAAGAACGCGGACGGTACCGTCGTGCTCGAAGCGACCGCCTGAGGGACGGATCTCTCACGGCAGGGAGACGTCGACGTCCTCCTGTTGGCTCGCGGCCTTCACGGTGTTGTAGAGCAGCATTGCGCGCGTCATCGGGCCGACACCGCCCGGCACAGGAGTGATGGCGCTCGCCTTCTCCTTCGCCGAGTCGAACTCGACGTCGCCGACGAGTTCGTACCCCTTCTCGGTGTCGTCAGAACTCGACGAGTTCTGACTGCTCGACGAGCGTTGCTCGTCGGTGTCGGCATCGACGCGGTTGACGCCGACATCGATCACCGTCGTGCCTTCCGAGAGCATCGAGCCGTCGACGAGTTCGGGCGCGCCGACCGCCGCGACGACGATGTCCGCTCGCCGGGTCTTTTCGGCAAGGTCCTGTGTGCGGGAGTGACAGACGGTGACGGTGGCGTTGCCGCCGTCGGTCTTCTGCATGAGGAGGTTCGCGAGCGGCTTGCCGACGATGCGCGAGCGCCCGACGATGGTGACGTCCTTCCCTTCGGGATCGACGTCGGCCGCGTCGAGCAGTTTCTGCACACCGTGGGGCGTACAGGGTTTGAATCGAGCGTCACCGGCGACGAGTCGGCCGACGTTCTCGGGGTGGAACCCGTCGACGTCCTTCGCGGGATCGATACGTCGGATGACTTCCCGATAATCGATCTGGTCCGGTACCGGGTCCTGGACGAGATAGCCGTGAACACTCGAATCGTCGTTGAGGTCGTCGATCGTGTCGTAGAGCTCGTCGGGCGCGGCGTCGCCGTCGAGCTCGACGTGGATGCCGTTCATCCCGACCTCCTCGCAGTCGCGCTGTTTCATCGAGACGTAGGTCTCGCTCGCGGGGTCGTCGCCGACCAGCACCGTCGCGAGCCCGGGCGTGACGCCCGCATTGTCGAGCGTGTCGACGCAGTCCTCGAGATCGGCGCGAATCCCGTCGGCGACGGCGTTGCCGTCGATGACGTTCGTCATAGAGGGCAGCGGATTGCCGCACTAATCAACACTCGGGTCCAGTGATCCACACACCTAACCGGCTCCCCGTGCGTCCGATTCGGCAAAACGAAACCATGATATATATTGAACGCTTATTCAGTATCGATGGCAGACAGTACCAGTTTGAGCGGATTCGAGGACGCAGTCGCGATCGTGACCGGCGCGAGCTCGGGCATCGGCCGTGCGTCGGCCGAGCGCTTCGCCGCCGAGGGCGCAAGCGTGGTTATCGCCGACGTCGACCGCGAAGGCGGCGAGGAGACCGTCGAGCGCATCGAGAACGACGGCGGCGAGGCGATGTTCGTCGACGTCGACGTCTCCGACGAGTCGTCGGTCGAGGCGATGGTCGAGGAGACCGTCGACACCTACGGCGGACTCGACATCGCGCACAACAACGCCGGCATCAGCCCGTCGTACGCGCCGACGGCCGACGTCTCGGTCGAGGACTGGCAGCAGGTGATCGACATCAACCTCACGGGCGTCTGGCAGTGTCTCAAGGCCGAACTCCCCGCAATGGTCGAAAGCGGCGGCGGTGCGATCGTCAACACCGCCTCGATCGGCGGGCTCGTCGCCAGCGGCAGCGCGCCCTACACGGGCAGCAAACACGGCGTCGTCGGACTCACGAAGACCGCCGCGGTCGAATACGGCGGTCAGGGCGTTCGCGTCAACGCCATCTGTCCGGGCGTCGTCGAGACCCCGATGCAGCAGCAGGCGAGCGAGGACTCGACTGAGGCCGTCGACGCGGTCACCGGGGCGCAGGCACTCAATTGGATGGCCGATCCCGCAGAGATCGCCAACGCCGCCGCATGGCTCTGCTCCGACGAGTCATCGTTCGTGACGGGCCATCCCCTCGCGGTCGACGGCGGACTGGTCGCCCAGTAATCCTCACGGATCGGGCCGCACAGCACCGAGCGGGCGAACACGAGCATCGCTATTATTTCACATCGTCCGAGCTACCTGGTATTGGCAATTATTGTTTCGATGAAGATTGCGTCGCCGGCAGATGATGCTGGTCGAAAACAGTAGCTGAACGTGTCAGTACAGGGGGTGACGGTCGACGAGTGCATCCACGTCGGCCGAGACTTCCTCGCGGACGCCCTCGTCGTCGGGGGCATCGATGACGCGCGCGATGCAGTCGGCGACCTCCCGGCAGGCCTCGGCGTCGAAGCCACGGGTGGTGAGCGCGGGCGTGCCCGCACGAATCCCGCTGGCGACGAACGGGCTGCGGGTCTCGCCGGGCACGGTGTTGGCGTTCAGGACGATGCCGGTCTCCTCTAGGGCCTCCTCGACGTCCTTTCCTGTGGTGTCGGGATGGGAATCACGCAGATCACAGAGCACGAGGTGGGTGTCGGTCCCGCCGGAGACCAGCGAGAGCCCGTGCTCCTGCATGCGGTCGCCGAGCGCCTGGGCGTTCTCGACGACCTGATCGATGTAGTCGTCGAACGCGGGGTTGAGCGCCTCGCCGAAGCCGACGGCCTTGCCGGCGACGTTGTGCATCAGCGGCCCGCCCTGCATGCCGGGGATGATCGCCGAATCGATGTCGTCGCCGTACTCCTCGCGGGCCATCACGATGCCGCCGCGGCCCGCACGGATGGTCTTGTGCGTGCTGCCGGTGACGAAATCCACGGTGCCGACGGGCGAAGGATGGGCTCCCGTCGCGACGAGGCCGGTGATGTGGGCGATGTCGGCGAGATGGTAGGCGTCGACCGCATCGGCGATCGCCTGGAAGCGTTCCCAGTCGACCTCCCGGGGGTAGGCCGAAAAGCCCGTGACGAGCATGTCGGGTTCGAACTCGCTGGCATGGTCCTCGATCTCGTCGAAGTCGAAGCGCCCCGTATCGGGGTCGACCTCGTAATGTTCGACGTCGTAGACCTTCCCGGCGAAGTTCATCGGGTGGCCGTGCGAGAGATGGCCGCCGTGTGAGAGATCGAGCGAGAGGATCTTGTCGCCGGGTTCGAGCGCGGCGTGGTAGACCGCCATGTTCGCCTGCGAGCCGGCGTGGGGCTGGACGTTGACGTACTCGGCCCCCCAGAGCTCCTTCGCGCGGTCGATAGCCAGCTGTTCGACCTCGTCGGCGTACTCGCAGCCGCCGTAGTAGCGCGACCCGGGATAGCCCTCGGCGTACTTGTTGGTGAGTGCACTGCTCTGGGCCTCCATGACTGCTTCACTGACGTGGTTCTCGCTCGCGATCATCGTCAGCGTCTCGCGCTGGCGGTCGACCTCGCCGGCGAGCGCGTCGGCGACTGCCGGGTCCGTCTCGCGTACGTGCTCGTACTCCATACCTCGGTTCCCGGCCCCATCATCAATACAGTATCGGTACGACAACGCCCAGCACGATCGTCGGCCGCCGCAAACGCCGGGTCTTTTCCGACGGGGTGCGTGACTCGGGCATGAACGTCGGCATCGTTGGCTCCGGCCCCGCCGTCGAAGGTATAGAGACTGCACTCGACGACACCGAAACGCACCGAATCGACCCGGATGCTATCCCCGAAACGGACCTCGCAGTCGTCGTCGAGACGGCGGGTGCGACGATCTTCGGGGAAGCGAACGAACTCGCTCGTGAGAGCGCGACGCCGTGGCTCGCGGTCGAGCTCGGTGGCGTCGGCGGCCAAGCGACCTGCGAGGCTGCCATCACCGGGTTCGGTCCCGAAACGGCCTGCTACGACTGCCTGCGTACGCGCGTCGCGGCGAACGCGGACGACACCGATGAGGAGAACGATCCGAGCATTGATCCCGCGACTGCCCGGCTGGCCGGCGCACGCGCGGGCTACGAGGCCAGCCGCCTGATTGCGGGCGAGCGATCGACCGCTATGGGTGGCGTCATCGAACTGCCACACGCCGAGCGACGACTCCTGCCGGTGCCGGACTGCGATTGTGCCGTCGATCGGGATCGGGAGCTGCGACGCGGACACGAGGATCGCGGGCTCGACGACGCGCTCGGGCGAGCCGAGGCCGCCCTCGACGAGCGCGTCGGCATCGTCCGTGAGGTCGGCGAGATCGCCTCCTTCCCCGCACCGTACTACCTCGCGCGAGTGGGCGAGACGGCGGGCTTCAGCGACGCGAGCGCGGCGAGCGAGGCCGCCGGCGTCGCTGCCGACTGGGATCGTGCGTTCATGAAGGCGCTCGGCGAGGCGCTCGAACGGTACAGCGCCGGTGTCTATCGCACTGACGCGTTCGAGTACGGTGCGTCGTCGGAGATCGAGGGAGCCGTCCCGCCGTCGTCGTTCGTGCTGCCGGAAGGTGCGGAGACGGATGCGATGGCATCGATATCGTGGGCTCCCGGCGAGAACCTCGCGACCGGTGAATCGGTCCGTCTGCCGGCGGAATTCGTCCAGTTCCCGCCGCCGGAACACCGCCACGGGCCGTCGATCACCACGGGGTTGGGGCTGGGAAACTCGGGTACCGAGGCGCTCCTCTCGGGGCTCACGGAGGTCATCGAGCGCGATGCGGCGATGCTCTCGTGGTATTCGACGTACGAACCGCTCGGGCTGGCGGTCGACGACGAGGGGTTCGAGACGCTCGCCCGGCGCGCGCGATCGGAGAGGTTGACGGTCACGCCCGTGTTACTCACGCAGGACATCGACGTTCCGGTGGTCGCCGTTGCGGTCGAACGCGACGAGTGGCCCCGGTTCGCGGTCGGGTCGGCGGCGGGGTTTGATCCCGACGAGGCCGCGCGGTCGGCGCTCGCCGAGGCGCTCCAGAGCTGGATGGAACTGCGCGCGATGGGCCCGGAGGAGGCTGCCGAGGCCGAGGGCGAAATCGGTCGGTACGCCGATACGCCCGGCCCGGCAGCGGACTTTTTCGCCGTCGAGAACCGCGTTCCGGCCGCGAGCGTCGGACCCGAGACCGTGCTGACGGGCCAGGACGCGCTCGATACGCTGGTCGATTGCGTAACCGAAGCCGGGCTCGATGTCTACGGTGCGCGACTCACGCCGAGAGACGTCGAATCGCTTGGCTTCGAGGCCGTGCGCGTGCTTGTGCCCGACGCACAGCCACTGTTCACCGACGAGGTTTTCTTCGGCGAGCGTGCCAGCGAGGTGCCGGATGCGCTCGGGTTCGAGCCGCAACTCGACCGCGAGTTCCATCCGTATCCCTGAGCCAGATTGCGGTTTTGGCAGCGGTGCGGTTGCTGTGCGGTGCCTGGCGTCTCGGCGAGCGACGCGAGCCGAGGCTCAGGAGAGCTTGCTCTCCTGGTGGATGAAGGGCGAGGCTCCGAGCGTAGCGAGGAGCCGAGGGCTTCTGCGGTGCTGTGGGGTCTGTGGTTGCGGTGGTGTGCTGGTGGAACGTCCGCGCGAACGCAGTGAGCGCGGTTCACCGCTCGCGCGGTTTGCGAGCGGGGTTTTTGGTCCAGATTTTTGCGAACCCCCTTGCGAGCGAACGGAGTGAGCGAGCAACGGGGGTGAAGTAAAAAGGTGGTCTCTAGATACCGAACGTCGCCCGGAGCATGTCACGGGTCCCAGGCCCGAGGCCGACGACGAGTACCGCGAGCATCAGGAGGTAGGAGTAACGCGGACTCTCCTCGAAGATCGTCTCGTCGAACAGCCAGATGACGCCGGTGGCGAGGACGAGCTTCACGAGCAGGAACGGCCAGGAGTCGCCGATGACGTCGATGATCGACGGGGGGAAGACCGTCGTGGTGGCACCGACGATGATGGCGTTGATCGGGTGTTTCGCGCTGTATTGGAAGGGGAGCCCGATTGCCTGCGCCCAGTCCGAAGCCAGCACGTTCGCCACGCCGTCGACGGCCTGGGCCCAGAGGATCGCCAGCCCGATGAACCCGGTGCCGGCGTTGAGCGCCGGTGCGAGTCGGTCGATCGCGTAGTAGATGCCGACGGCGAGCCCCGAGGCGATGGCGAGCGTGAGCACGAGCATCTGCGGGTAGAAGGCGACGAACTCGGTCGAGTAGGAAAGAAAGGCGAGATAGGCGAGCGTCACGACGAGTGCGATCGTGCCCATCCCGGCGAGCGCCGGTTCGAACTCGGAGATGACGTCACGGCGGGCGAGGCGGAGGCTGAGGAGGATGGCCGCGAGCGTGACGACGAAGACGGTGAGATAGATGACGGGGCTGATGATGAGCGCGTTCGCGGGATAGGAGATGGCGGCGGTCGCGTCGGCGGGGACGGCGTCGTTGGCGTCCTCGACCACTCGGAGCGCGCCGCCGAACAGCGTGAACGGGATCAGCGCGAAGAAGAGCCGCCTGTCGGTGCCGATGCCGAGCCGGCGCACCAGCAGGAGCACGCCAGCGAGCATGAACAGCAGGACGACGGCGTAGCCGGCCTCGGAGACGAGCGTGTAGCCCGGCTCGGCGACGGTGAGGCCCTGTGCCGCGGCCGCGCGGCAGGTCTCGCTTTTGCCGAAGCGGCGGACCACTCCATCGGCTCGGACCGCACAGAGGGCGTTGTGGGCGTCGGCGTCGATCGGCCCCCAGAAGTATTTCCAGAGAAAGTTCGTATAGACCGCCCGCGGGAAGGCGAGCGCCCCGGCGGCGATGGCGAGGACGCCCACGACGGCCGCCGCGAGCCACGCCCGCACGGGGTCGACCCGGTCCGCTATCGAAGCCATGTTCGGGTGGGTACACGCCCGCCGTTTGACGGTTCCGATTGGGCGCGTCGCTCTCGGCAATGGATGGCTTTACGGCCACGCCCCGCCTCCCTCCGCCGATGAACACACTCGCGAAACGGATCCACAACATCGCACCCGATCCCGTCCACGTGACCTTCGCCGACGATTCGACGGCGACCTTCGAGATGCAGAGTGCCGAGTTCTTTCAGGAAGAGTTCCAGGGGGTTGCCACACCGCTCGACGGGGATCGCGAACACCGCATCGTCGCTGGCGGCTCCGACACCGATGAAGTCGTCGTCGGCCGCGAGCGCGACGACGGTGGCTTCGAGGAAGTCGGTGAGATCGTCGCAGTCGAGCCTGCCGAGTGAGGTTTTGAAACAGTAGTTGCGAGGGCAAGACGCTCCATCTTGCCCGCACTTTTCGCGCCAGCAGGCGCGCACGTGCCACACGATACGGCACGCAGTGCGAGGGACAGGATTTGAACCCGTGGACCTCTACAGGAGCGGAGCTTGAATCCGCCGCCGTTTCCAGACTTGGCTACCCTCGCACGCAGTTTTCCCTGGCTGTGGCGAGCGTTAAAGCGTTGCGGACGGCGGCGACTACGACGATAGCACCGGGTCTTGATGAAATCGCCACGAATACGAGTGGCCCCAATTGCCGCTATGATTAAGTTCACTCGGTGCCCAGTCGCGCCGAATGGAACCGCCACGGGGAATCTTCGGGATCCCACATGGGTTGCTTTCCTCGCCGGACGAGTGGGCCGCCCTCGCCATCGGACTGCTCGCGCTCGCAGCGGCGACGTTTTACGACGGCGATCTCGATCTCGAACCCGTTTCGGGTGCGGCCATCGTTGGCATCGTCGTCGCGCTTCTCGTCTCATTCATTGCTCCCTCAGTCGTCACGAACGAGTGGCACGTCCCCATCATCGTGGTCCTCGGTGTCATCGCCGGAGCGATAATCGTCCACCGGCGCAGCTGATTCGAGGTATCGGGGACACCCGGGTGAGCGCCGACGAAGTTACCCATCGTGACCCCTGCGTTCCGGTATGGACGAACACACTCGTGACCCATCCGTGGAGCCACCCGACGGAAATCCAACGGGCTGGCGAGCGGACGGGGCGACTACTGCTGCCGACGGCGAGCGGACTGGAGGATCCGCGAGCGGCCAGTGGGAGCACGCCACCCTCCGGCGGGCGCTCGATCACGGCGTGCGCCTCTACAATTCGGGCGAGTTCCACGACTCGCACGATTGTTTCGAGGCTGAGTGGTACAACTACGGCAGCGGCAACACGGAATCGAAGTTCCTGCACGGGATGGTCCAGGTCGCGGCGGGCGCGCACAAACAGTTCGATTTCGAGGACACCGTTGCGTCGAAGACGCAACGAGCAGACGGCGAAGCCGTCGACGAAGCGGGGATGCGCTCGCTCTTCCGGACGGCACTCGACTACTTCGTCGGCGTGCCGAACGACTTCTACGGGGTGGATCTGCTCGACGTTCGCACGACTCTGACGAACGCCTTGGAGGAACCGAGCGCGCTGGCGGGCTGGACGATCCGTCTCGACGGCGAATCGCCGATAGCACGCCCAGCGGATCGCGAGTACGTGGCGGCACTCGACTGACCGCCCATCCGGGTACCGCGGCACTCAAAAAGGGTGGGTGAGTAGTGTGGGTAGATGCGAATCGAGCAGTTGGGCGACGGCGAGCCGGAGATCGCCGTCGTCGGTGGCATTCACGGCGACGAGCCGTGTGGCGTGCGCGCGGTCGAACAGCTCATCGAGCGAGATCCCGACGTCGAGCGACCCGTCAAATGTATCGTCGCCAACGAGGAGGCGCTTGCGGCTGACACCCGGTACGTCGAGGCCGACCTCAACCGAGTGTTCCCGGGCGATCCCGATGGCGACACTCACGAGGAACGGCTCGCGGCAGCCCTGTTGGCGGAGCTCAAGGGCTGTACGACCCTCTCGATGCACTCGACCCAGTCCTACACGGGCACCTTCGCCGTGCTCGCCGAGGAGACGATGGCGCTGGCCCAGTCGATCTGTCCGTATCTCACCCTCGATGCAGCCGTCGACACAAGCGCGTTCACCGAGGGCCGACTGATCGAACACGAACCCGTCATCGAGGTCGAGTGTGGCTATCAGGGCTCCGCGGGAGCCACCGAGCACGCCAGCATGATCGCCGAGGAGTTCCTCGCGGCGCTCGGCGCGCTCCCCGGCGGCGAGCCACACGACGAGGGCGTGCCGCTGTACCGGCTCACCCACCTCATCCCGAAGGGCGCGGCCGACGCCTACGACGTCCCGGCGACGAACTTCGAGCGCGTCGCCGCCGGCGAGACCTACGCGACGATCGACGGAGAGGAGCTCGTCGCCGACGAACCGTTCTATCCCGTGTTGATGTCGCCCAATGGCTACGAGAACGAGTTCGGCTACGCCGCGGAGCTCGACGGACGATTGGGTGGGTCGGCCGCCGGCGACGAGCGCGACCGGCCGGAAACGCCGCGGTAACTACTCCTCGGCGGGTGCGAACTCGACGAGCGAGAGTTCGCGATCGAGATGGCAGTAGTCGTGTGGCGGGTCGCCGATGACCTCTTGGATGCGATATTCGGTGTCGAACGCCGCGCCGGCCGGCTCGCAGTATTCGTGGCTCGGACAGCCGGTGTGGGGACAGGGACCGTCGAGTTTCGCCTTGCTGCCCGCGTAGGCGCTTTTCGGCGACACGTTCGCCATCACGGGTGCGGGCTCGACCTCGACCGCCTGGACGCCGGTGTCGTGGACGCCACATTCGAGGGTCTGGGTGTTCTCGCGGACGCTCGTGACGCGGTATTTCGTTCCCTCGGTGAGGTTGAGACACTGCTCGCGGTAGGGACAGCCTTCACAGGCGCTGGCTTCGCCCTCGTAGGTGAACTCGGTGCCGACGTCGGCGAGACGCGTGCCGACGAGCGTGACCTGTGACATGGCCCGCGCTACGCTGCGAACGTGAATAAGAAACACGTCTCGGCGGCATCACTCCCCCGTGAGCTCGTCGAGTTTCTCGAAGTAGTCCTCGCGGGGCACCTGATAGAGTTCCCGATAGTCGATCTCGCCGTCGGCGAACCGTTCGGCGAGCGCGACGGTGCCGTCGACGGCGTCCGTCCTGGCGTCGTAGTGTTCGGCGTCGCGGTTGACTTCCGGTTCCAGAAACAGCGTGACGACCCACGGATCGGTCGGGTCGGGATCGAGTTCGCTGCCGGGGCGGCGCGAGCGTCGGCCGTGGGTCAGATAGAGCGTCGGCAGGCAGGGTGCAGGGAACTCGTGGCTGTCGAAGACGTCGGGGCGGAAGACGAGGATGCACTGGTCGGCGCTCTCGTTCCAGATCGTCCACGAATCGGGCAGCGCGTCGAACTCGCTCATGGGCACTCTCGGTGGCGAGCGCCCAAATCCTCGGCGGTCGGTGCGGGCGTTGCGTACGGGGATTGTGGGGAAATATGGCAGAAGTAAGGGCAACAGTTATATGTGTTAATCCTTTTTCTCCTACTAGTATTGGTGGGTCATGCTACCGCGGTACGCTGCCACGAACCTCCGGTACGGCTCGCCGATCTCGATGCGCCGCCCACGAACGACACGGACGACTACCCGCGGTGAGCCCGCGCGTGGCTCCCGCGAGAGAGATACAACAATGTCAGGCGACACCAACACGCTCGAAGCGCTCAGCGAGGAGTACCGTGCATCGATCCCGACCGACCTCCGCACGGCGCGCACGTTCCAGTGGTATCTGGACGAACTCCGCGAGGAGCCAGCGATCGCCCGCAACGCCCACCAACGCGTCGCGGACATGTTCGACTTCTACGGCAGCGAGTACGACGAGGAAACGGGCGTCGTCGAGTACCATCTCGCCTCCGAGGATCCGCTCGGTGAGGGCGAGAACACCTTCTACGGCCGCGAGATCCACGAGGCTATCCACGAGTTCGTCAACAAGGCCAAATCCGGCGCACGCGGGCTCGGGCCGGAACGACGCATCAAACTGCTCCTCGGGCCGGTCGGTTCCGGGAAATCGGATTTCGACCGGCAGGTCAGGCGCTACTTCGAGGACTACACGATGCGCGAGGACGGGCGGATGTACACCTTCCGCTGGACGAACCTGGCCGACGTGATCGCCGACCAAGACCCGTCCGACGATGTCGTCCGTTCGCCGATGAACCAAGACCCGCTGGTGCTCCTCCCGCTCGACCAGCGCAAGCGCGTCGTCGAGGAGTTGAACGAGCGCCTCGATGCGCCCTACACCATCCAGAACGAGCAGTCGCTCGACCCCGCGAGCGAGTTCTACATGGATTCCCTGCTCGGCTACTACGACGACGACCTCCAGCAGGTGCTCGAAAACCACGTCGAGGTCATCAGACTCACTGCCGACGAGAACAAGCGCCAGGCGATCGAGACCTTCGAGCCGAAAGACAAGAAAAACCAGGACGAGACCGAACTCACCGGCGACGTCAACTACTCGAAGATCGCGGTCTACGGTGAGTCCGATCCGAGAGCCTTCGACTACTCGGGTGCGTTCTGTAACGCCAATCGGGGCATCTTCTCCGGCGAGGAGCTCCTCAAACTCCAGCGGGAGTTCCTCTACGACTTCCTGCACGCCACCCAGGAGATGACCATCAAACCGAAGAGCAACCCGCGGATGGACATCGACCAGGTGATCGTCGGGCGGACGAACATGCCCGAGTACAAGGAGAAGAAGGGCGACGAGAAGATGGAGGCGTTCAACGACCGCACGAAGCGGATCGATTTCCCCTACGTGCTCCAGTACGACGAGGAGGCGAACATCTACCGGAAGATGCTCGCGAACGCCGACGTGCCCGACATCCACGTTGAGCCCCATACCCTAGAGATGGCGGGCCTGTTCGGCGTTCTCACCCGGATCGAGGAACCCGACTCCGGTACTGTCGATCTCCTCCAGAAGGCCAAAGCATACAACGGCGAGATCGACGAGGCCGAGGACGTCGACGTCAAGAAACTGCGCGAGGAGGCGACCGGGACCGCCGAGATCGGCGAGGGGATGGAGGGGGTGAGCCCGCGGTTCATCGGGGACGAGATATCCGAGGCGATCATGGATTCGATGCACCGGGAGCGAGGGTTCCTCTCGCCGCTGACGACGTTCAACCACCTGGAGGGCAACCTCGAAAACCACGGCTCGATCGCCGAGGACCTCTTCGACACCTACTACCGCTACCTCGAACTCGTCCGCGAGGAGTACAGAGAACGCGCGATCGAGGACGTCCGCCACGCGCTGGCGTACGACCTCGACGAGATCCAGCGCCAGGGCGAGAAGTACATGGATCACGTGATGGCATACATCGACGACGACACCGTCGAGGACGAACTCACCGGGCGCGAACAGGGGCCCGACGAGACCTTTCTTCGCTCCGTGGAGGAGAAACTCGACGTGCCCGAGGACCGGAAGGACGACTTTCGTCAGGAGGTCTCGAACTGGGTCTCGCGGCGCGCACGCGAGGGTGATACGTTCAATCCGCAGGACAACGACCGCCTGCGCCGGGCCTTGGAGCGCAAGCTCTGGGAGGACAAGAAACACAACATCAACTTCTCGGCGCTGGTGTCCTCGGGGGAGATGGACGACGAGGAGCGCAGCGCGTGGATCGACGCGCTGATCGAACAGGGCTACACCCGTGGTGGGGCCAAGGAGGTGCTCGAATTCGCCGGTGCCGAGGTCGCCAAAACCGAACTGGAAGACGAGTGATGAACGACCGAGAGAGCGGCGAGAGCTACGTCACGGCGGCCGACCGCGCGCTCCAGGAGACCTACGAGGAGCCGATGAGCCTCGCCGAATACGTCGATGCGGCGCTCACGGAGCCACGAATCGCCGCCCACGCCGCGAAATATCTCGTCGCCGCCATCGAGGCTGCCGGGACCAGAACCGTGATCGAGGAGGGCGAGGAGACCGAGCGCTACCGGTTCTTCGACGACCCGCACAACGACGGCGAGCACGCGATCCTCGGCAACACCGAGGTGCTCAACGCGTTCGTCGACGACCTGCGCTCGATCGCCGCCGGCCGGGGGAAAGACGAGAAGATCATCTGGCTCGCCGGCCCCACGGCGACGGGCAAGTCGGAGCTCAAACGGTGTCTCATCAACGGGCTGCGCGAGTTCTCGAAGACGGATGCCGGCCGGCGCTACACCGTCGAGTGGAACGTCGCTGGTCTCGGCGAGTCGGCCGGGCTGACCTACGGCGGCGAATACCGCGACGACGAGGACGACTGGTACGAGAGCCCCGTCCAGTCACACCCGCTCACCGTCTTCCCGCCGGAGGTGCGCGCGGAGATCGTCGACGCGCTCAACGAACGTAGCGACGATCACGTTCCGATCGATGTCGAGGGACGCCTCGATCCGTTCTGTCGCGAGGCCTACGATTTCCTCGAAGAGCGCTATCGCCGCGACGGGGTGCGGGATCTGTTCTCGGCCGTGACGGACAGACGCCACCTTCGGGTGAAGAACTACGTCGTCGACGTCGGGCAGGGTATCGGTGTGCTCCATTCGGAGGACGACGGCTCGCCCAAGGAGCGGCTCGTCGGCTCGTGGATGGCGGGGATGGTTCGCGAACTCGATTCGCGCGGGCGAAAGAACCCACAGGCGTTCTCCTACGATGGCGTGCTCTCGCAGGGCAACGGACTGTTGACGATCGTCGAGGACGCCGCCCAGCACGCGGACCTCCTTCGCAAGCTGCTCAACGTGCCCGACGAGGGATCGGTGAAGCTCGACAAGGGGATCGGGATGGACGTCGATACGCAGATGATCATCATCTCGAACCCCGACCTGGAGGCGCAGCTGAACCAGCACGCCGAACGCAACGCCGACGACCCGCTGAAGGCGCTCAAACGCCGCCTCGACAGGCGCGAGTTCGACTACCTGACCAACGTCTCGCTCGAAGCCGAACTCATCAGACGCGAACTCGCGAACGAGACCGGAATCTGGCGTGCCGAGAGCTACGAGGCGCTCGAACGGAAGATCGCCGAACCGGTCACGGTGGCGGTGGGCGGTGACGACGACGACGTCACCACGGTCGAGCTCGCCCCGCACGCGGTCGGGGCGGCCGCGCTCTACAGCGTCGTCACGCGTCTCGACGACGATGACCTCCCGGCGGGGATGGAGCTCGTCGACAAGGCGCTGCTGTTCGATCGCGGCTATCTCCAGCACGGCGACGAACGCACCGAGCGCGAGGCGTTCGATTTCGACGACGACAGCGCCGACGGCGAGAGCGGCGTTCCCGTCACCTACACGCGCGACGTCATCGCCGATCTGCTGTACGCCGAGCGCGAGCGCCACCATGCTGATCTCCCCGTCGAGGACGTCGTCATGCCACAGGACGTTCTGGATGCGATGGCCGCCGAACTGGCCGAAGCACCGGTGTTCTCGACGACCGAGCGCGGCGAGTTCGAGAGTCGCGTCGTCCAAGTGAAAAATCAGGTGTTCGAGCGCCAGCGTGAGGACGTGCTCGAAGCGCTGCTGCAC
Source organism: Halococcus morrhuae DSM 1307 (assembly GCF_000336695.1). Lineage (GTDB taxonomy): Archaea > Halobacteriota > Halobacteria > Halobacteriales > Halococcaceae > Halococcus > Halococcus morrhuae. The sequence continues at coordinate 11,830 of NZ_AOMC01000166.1, read as the reverse complement.
GACAAGCGCGTCGACGAGGAAACCGTCGCCGAATACGTCGAACACGTCTACGCGTGGGCGGCGGACGAACAGGTCGAGAACGACCGCGGCGAGCGTGAGGAACCCGACCCGCTCGTGATGAAGGTCTTCGAGACCGAGCATCTCGGCCGGTTCGGCTCCGAGAGCTACGACGGCAGTCAGCCATCGCCGGCGGTCAGGGAGTTCCGCATGGAGAAGATCATCACCGCCCTCAACCGCCACGCGTGGCACAGCCGCGACGACGAGTTCCGCGCCAGCGACGTCGCGCTCACCGAGATCCCGGTGATCGACACGGTGCTCGGGAGTCACGACTGGGACGACGTCCGAAGGACCTACGAGGACTTCGACCCGCGCCAGTGGGAAGACCCGCCCAGTGGAACCGAGACGGCGCGACTGAAGGAACAGACGATCGAGAAGATGGTCGAACTGTTCGACTACAGCGAGGCGAGCGCCGAGCTGACCAGCCGGCACGTCATGGGACAGGTGAGCTACCGATGGGACTGAGGGAGGATCTCGAACGCTACCGCGAGGTCGGCGAGGATCGCCGCGAGGACCTCGCGGAGTTCATTCAGTACGGCGATCTCGGGGGGAGCGGTCCGGAGTCGGTGCGAGTACCCGTGAAGATCATCGACCTGCCGGGCTTCGAATACGACAAGCGCGATCAGGGTGGCGTCGGACAGGGCGACGGCGACACGCCCCAGCCGGGCCAGCCGGTCGGTCAGCCCGAGCCGGGCGACGAGGAGGGTGAAGCCGGCGAGGAGGGCGGCGAGCACGAATACTACGAGATGGACCCCGAGGAGTTCGCTCAGGAGCTCGACGAGCGGCTGGGGCTCGATCTCGAACCGAAGGGCAAGCGCGTCGTCGAGGAGACCGAGGGTGATTACACCGACGTCAGCAGGACGGGACCGAACAGCACGCTCGATTTCGAGCGGATGTTCAAGGAGGGGCTGAAGCGCAAGCTCGCGATGGACTTCGACCGCGAATACGTCCACGAGGCGCTCAGAGTCGACGGGATGGGGCCCGAGAGCGTCTTCGAGTGGGCGCGCGCCAAGCACCTGCCCGTCTCGCGGGCGTGGCTCGACGACGAGTACGCCAAACTCGCGGCCGGCGAGCGAACGCGCTGGCCGTCGATCGAGACGATGGAGCGAAACGTCGAGGCCGAGGACACCGCCACCCGCATCCGCAAGGAAGGGATCGATCACGTCCCCTTCCGTCGCGAGGACGAGCGCTATCGCTACCCCGAGATCGTCGAGGAACACGAGAAGAACGTCGTCGTCGTGAACATCCGCGACGTCTCGGGGTCGATGCGCGAGCAGAAGCGCGAACTCGTCGAGCGGACGTTCACGCCGCTCGACTGGTATCTGACCGGGAAGTATGATCGCGCCGAATTCGTCTACATCGCCCACGATGCCGAGGCGTGGCGCGTCGAGCGCGAGGAGTTCTTCGGCATCCGCTCTGGAGGAGGAACCAAGATTTCGAGCGCGTACGAGCTCGCGGCGGCGATCCTCGACGAGGAATACCCGTGGAACGACTGGAACAGATACGTGTTCGCGGCGGGTGACTCCGAGAACTCCTCGAACGACACCGAGGAGTACGTGATCCCGCAGATGGAGGCGATCCCGGCCAACCTCCATGCCTACGTCGAGACGCAGCCGTCGGGCAACGCGATCAACGCAACGCACGCCGAGGAGGTCGAACGCCACTTCCACGGTAGCGACAACGTCGCCGTCGCGTACGTCAACGGGCCGGGCGACGTCGTCGACGCGATCGAGACCATCCTGAACACCGAGGACGACAATGAATGACCGCATCAGCGCACAGCGAGCGGCCGACAGCCTCGAAAAGCCGGTGAGCGAGGCCGCGAACCTCGCCCACAAGCTGGGACTCGATCCCTACCGCGTGAACTACTGGATCGTCGACTACGACGAGATGAACGAGCTGATCGCCTACGACGGGTTCCAGACCAGATATCCGCACTGGCGCTGGGGGATGAAATACGACCGCCAGCAGAAACAGAACCAGTTCCTCGGCGGGAAGGCCTTCGAGATCGTCAACAACGACGACCCCTCCCACGCGTTCCTTCAGGAGTCGAACTCGCTGGCCGACCAGAAGGCCGTCATCACCCACGTCGAGGCGCACGCGGATTTCTTCGCGCACAACCAGTGGTTCGGCCTGTTCACCGGCGGCGGAACGCCGGATGCGGCGGCGATGCTCGCGCGACACGCCGACGCGATCGCCGCGTTCATGCGCGATCCCGACATCGAGCGCGAAGCCGTCGAGAGCTGGATCGACACGATCCAATGTCTCGAAACGAACATCGACCGCCATCGGGCGTTCGAGAGTGCGAGCGCGGAGGACGCTCCCAGGATCGAGGACGACGACATCGCCGACCGCCTCGACGAGCTCGATCTCGGGGCCGACGTCGTCAGCGAGGTGTTCGACGACGACTGGCTCGAAGCCCAGCGCGAGGACGAGCCCTCGGGAGCGATCCCGCCCGAGCCCGAACCCGATCTGCTCGCCTTCCTCTTCCGTCACGGGATGGCCTACGACGAGGAGCGCGAGAAGGCCGTCGAGATGGAGGAATGGCAGCGCACAGTTTTAGAATTGCTCCGCCGGGAGGCCTACTACTTCGCCGCCCAGCGGATGACGAAGGTGATGAACGAGGGCTGGGCGGCCTACTGGGAGTCGATGATGATGGGCGAGGAGACGTTTGCCGGCACCGACGAGTTCCTGAGCTACGCTGACCATCAGGCGCGCGTGCTCGCCTCGCCCGGGCTCAATCCGTACAAACTCGGCAAGGAGCTCTGGGAGTATATCGAGAACTCGGTCAACCGTCGCGAGGTCTGCGAGCGCCTGCTCCGGGTGGAGGGGATCACGTGGCGTAACTTCCACGACGTGGTCGATTTCGAGACCGTCGCGGCGGCGCTCGCGCCCGATCCCGTCATCGATCGGATCGCGGGCGACGGGCTCGCGGCGTTCGATCCCGACGACCCGCGCGTCGATGGTGAGGTGCTCGCGGCCGCGGAGAACGGCGAGATCGACGTCGATCGCTATCCCTGGAAACTGCTCACCTACGAGGGGATGGCCGAGCGCCACTACTCGCTCGCCAAACCCCAGAACAGCGGCTTCCTCCAGCGGACGAGCCGCGAGGAGCTCGAACGGATCTCGCGATATCTGTTCGACGATTCGCGCTACGGAACCGTCGACGAGGCGCTCGCCGACGTCGAGTACGCGGCGGGCTGGGATCGCCTCTTCGAGATCCGCGAGAGCCACAACGACGTGACCTTCCTCGACGAGTTCCTCTCCCAGGAGTTCGTCGACGACAACGACTACTTCACCTACGAGTACACGCAGGCGACCGGCGACTACCGGGCGACCTCGACGGACTATGAGGACGTGAAGAAGAAGCTCCTGCTCCAGTTCACCAACTTCGGCAAGCCCACCATCACTGTACAGGACGGCAACTACAACAACCGCAACGAGCTGCTGCTCGCCCACCACTACAACGGCGTGATGCTCGACGTCGAGCAGGCGCGACAGACCCTCGAACGCGTGTTCGATCTCTGGGGACGGCCGGTGAACCTCAAGACGATCGTCAAGGAGCTCGACGATCACGATCTCGAGGTCGCGAAACGCCGCGAGCGCGAACCCGATCCCGACGAGCGCGGCAAGCTCATCCGCTACGACGGCGAGTCGTTTACCGTCGAGGACCTCCCGTGGAGCGAGGTCGAAGGGATCGCCGCGACGGACGTCGATTACGACACGAAACCCGACGAGTGGCTCGCGTGAACGCCCGACCGCCGACGGCGACTCTGCACCATCCGAAAGGGCTATCGTTCGGACCGGTATCAGTACGCATGATGGGACGAGCGCCATGAGGTATTTCGAGTTCACGATCAAACCCGACGACGGGGCGATCCATCCCGTCGATAGCGTCATCATCGAGACGCCCGGCGTCACGCGCGAGGCGCTCGTCCACGTCAACGCGCTCGCCAACGGGACGGGTGTGATGCTCTACCGGCTCCGTGGCGATCCAGAGAGGCTCCAAGCGCGCCTCGACGGCCATCCGGAGCTACTCTCGTGTTCGTCGATCGCCGTCGAGGGCGAGACGTTCCACTTCTACGTCCACGTCAAGCCGGGCCAGCCCGCCGGCCAGCTGATGTCCGTCGCCCAGAAATACGCCCTGATGGTCGTCCCGCCGCTGGCGTTCGTCGAGGGTGGGCTCCGGATCACCGTCGTCGGCACTCACGAGATGCTCCAACAGGCGCTCGAAGAGCTGCCCGCGGAGACGCGCATCACCGTCGAACAGGTCGGCGAATATTCGCCCGACGAGCGGAACGTACTCTCGCTGCTGACCGACCGCCAGCTCGAAGTGTTCGAGACCGCTATCGAGAGCGGCTATTACGAGGTGCCGCGGCAGGCGACTCACGAGGACATCGCCGGCACGCTCGACTGTGCGCCGAGTACGGTCGACGAACATCTCCGAAAGGCCGAATCGCGAATCCTTACGTCGCTCATCTGAAACTCGTGAACCGGCTCGGTCTCGCCCGATTCAGCCCTGTCCGACCAAGCGCTCCTCGTCCTCCCAGTAGTCCTCGCGGAGTTCGTATTTCTGGACCTTGCCGGTCGCGGTCTCGGGCAGGTCGTCGACGAAATCGACGGTCTTCGGGACCTTGTACCGTGCGAGATGGTCGCCGGCGAACTCACGGACGGCTTCGCCCGTGAGCTCGGCGTCGGGTTTCTCGACGACGAGTGCCGTCACCGCCTCGCCCCACTCGTCGCTCGGCGTGGGGATGACGGCCGCCTTGGCGATGTCGGGGTGGTCGTAGAGGACGTCCTCGACGGCGATCGAGGAGACATTCTCGCCACCGGAGATGATGATGTCCTTCTCGCGGTCCTGGATCGCCACCATCCCGTCCTCGTCCATCGTCGCGAGATCGCCAGTGTGGAAGTAGCCCGGTAGTTTGGCCGTGAACGCCTCCTCGGTCGCCTCGGGCTTGTTGAGATAGCGATCCATCACCTGATTGCCCTTGACGACGATTTCACCGAGTGTCGATCCGTCGCGCGGCACGTCGTGGCCATCGTCGTCGACCACCCTGACGTCGGTGGCGAGCACCTCGCTGCCCTGCTTCACCTTGAGATCACGCCCGTGCTCGGCGAGTCGCCGTGGCGAGTTCGAGGAAGTGATCAGCGGCGCGGTCTCGGTCAGTCCGTAGAGATGGATGACCCGCCAGCCGATGTCGTCCTCAATGCTGGAGAGGGTGGCGGTCGCGGGCGCGCTGCCGGCGGTGGCGATGCGCACGTCGCGCTCGCCGGTCGTCACGACGTCGGGGTTCTCGTCGTAGTGGGCGATGAGCCGGTTGAGAACTGTTGGAGCGCCACACATGTAGGAAACGTCGTACTCGCGCACGCGACGGAGCGTCCCCTCCGGCTCGAACGTGCGCTGGCAGACGTGGGTCGCCCCCGTTCCGGTGATGGCGTAGGTGTGGCCCCAGCCATTACAATGGAACATCGGCAACGTCCAGAGATAGGTATCGTCGTCGCGGATCTCCTTGTGCTGGTTGAGCACGAGCGCGTGCCAGTGCTCGGTCCGATGGGTCCGGACGACACCCTTCGGATCGCCGGTCGTCCCCGACGTGTAGTTGATCGAGGCGTCGTCATCCTCGGAAATATCGGGCCGTTCGGGCCGTTCAGCCGGCTGAGCCGCAAGCCACTCCTCGTAATCCAGCCAGTCGCCGTCGATGGCGTCGGCCTCGTAGCCGACGAACGACTCGACAGGCACCGACTCGCGCACCGCCTCGACGTTCTCCGCGTACTCGTGATCGGCGATGACGACATCGGCCTCGCAGTCGTTCAGGATGTAGTCGAAATCGTCTGGCACCAGCAGGTAGTTCATCGGGACGAACACGGCCCCGAGCTGGTTCACGCCGTAGAGCGTTTCGAGGAAGTAATGCGTGTTCGGCGAGAGCAACGCAACCCGATCGCCCTGCTCGACACCCATCTCGCGCAGGGCGTGTGAGACCTGATTCACCCGCTCGGCGAACTCGCCGTACGTGTATTCGGTGCCGTCGTGAGCGACCACACCGACGACGTCCGAATAGAGATCGACCGCCCGATCCAGGAAGTCGGTCGTTAGCATTTCCACCTTCATGAACTATCCAACACTCTTCGCGGGCGGCGACTAATGCCTTTCGCCCACTTTTTTACTCCTCGGGTGGCCTCCCTGCGGTCGGCCACCACTCGTCGCAAAAACCTGGACTAAAAACCCCCGCTCATTCGCGCTTCGCGCTCACTCGCGGTGAACCGCGCTCGCTGCTCACGGTTCACTTCGTTCACCGTTCGCTTTCCGAGGTTCTCCCTCCGGTCGAACCTCGCTCCGCTCGCGCGGAAACCAACCGCCCCCGCAACCCGCACAGCACCGCCGAAGCCCTCGACCGCGAAGCGGTCTCGCCCTTCATCCGCCAGGAGAGCATAGTCGTTCGAGAGAGCGAAGCTCTCTCGTGATGTCGTCAGAACGTGATACGTTCTGACTGCAAGTCGAGCTTTGCTCNCCAGGAGAGCATAGTCGTTCGAGAGAGCGAAGCTCTCTCGTGATGTCGTCAGAACGTGATACGTTCTGACTGCAAGTCGAGCTTTGCTCCACAATGACGAAAGACGCTTCGCGTCTTTCGAACCACTCTCCTGAGCCTCGCCTCGCTTCGCTCGCCGAGACGCCAGGACTGCACCGCAACCGCCGCCGACGGGACCGCATCGGCGGCACCCACCGAGTCAGGGGAAGACGAGCACCGTCGCGCCGTCGGCGTCGAGCACTTCGACGGTCTCGCCCGCCGCGCGCTGCTCATGGCGGACGTCGACCGCGTCGCCGTCGAGCACCACGACTTCACCGTTGGCGTCGAGTTCGATCTCACCCTGTTCGCGCTTCTGTGCCGCGATGTCCCCGGGATCGGCGTCTTCGAGCGCGCCGACGACCGCACCTGCTTGATCGCGGAATTTCGGGCCGATCGTGCTGTGATCAGGGTCGGTCTCGACGGGCACCATCTCGATGTCCGGCTCGCCCGCCGCGACCTCGATCGGGGCGTTGACCGTCGCGCGCAGATCGCCGGTGTCGAACTCGTCGATGCCGTCGTCGGGATAGATCTCAACGCGATCGAGGTCGGCGTTGAGCGCCATCCCGGCCTCGGATTTCCACGCCCGGACCGCACTCGCCACCGCCGCGATGCGCTCGCCACGGGCCTCAACGCTCTCGTCTTCAGCATCGAGTTCAGGCCACCCGGCCGCGTGGACGCTCCCCGACGTTCCGGGGAGATGGCGGTAGGTCTCCTCGGCGAGAAACGGCGAGAACGGTGCGAGCATGCGGATCGACGCCGAGAGCACGGTCGAGAGCGTTTGCCGAGCGGCGGCTTGCTCCTCGGGAGTCCCCTCGTAGAGCCGACCCTTGACCAGTTCGAGGTAGTCGTCGGCGAGGTCGTGCCAGACGAACTCCCTGACCGTCCGGAGCGCGCGATCGAACCGATGCTCGTCCATGTCGGCGGCCACGTCGTCGGCGATGCGCGCACACTTCGAGTGAATCCACCGGTCCGTGTCGGTGTAGGACGGCTCCGCCTCGTCGGCAGCGTCGAGGTGATCGCTCGCGAAGCGCGTGATGTTCCAGAGCTTCGTCAGGAATCGCGAGGCGCTCGTCACCTCCTTGTGCTGGAACTGGATGTCCGAACCGGGCTGGCCGCCGAGCGCGATCGCCTGCCGGAACGCGTCGGCCGACTGCTCCTCGACGACGTCGATCGGTGCGACCGAGTTGTCCTTCGATTTGCTCATCTTGTTGCCGTCGGTCCCAAGGACCATCCCGTTGATCAGCGCCTCCTCCCACGGCTTCTCGTCTTCGAGCGCCGCCGTCCGGAGGATCGTGTAGAACGCCCACGTCCGGATGATGTCGTGGCCCTGCTCGCGGAGCTGGACCGGCTCGAAGGACTCTTCGGGCCACCCGGCCGCGTGGAGCGCCGAGATCGACGAGTCCATCCAGGTGTCCATCACGTCGGTCTCGCCGGTCCACTCGCTTGCTCCACACTCCGGACACTCGGTAGCGGGGTCGTCCTCGGTCGGTTTCGCGGGCAGATCGTCCAGCGTGGCGATATGCCAATGGCCACAGTCGTCGCACGACCACGCCGGGATCGGGGTGGCGAACACGCGCTGGCGCGAGATCACCCAGTCCCAATCCATCCCCTCGGTCCACTCCTCCAGTCGACCGTACATGTGCTCGGGCACCCACTCGATCTCCTTCGCCTTCGAGAGGATCTCGTCCTGATCGACGCGGACGAACCACTGCTCCTTCGAGAGGATCTCGATCGGTGTGTCACACCGCCAGCACGCACCCACGGACTGCTCGATCGGCTCCTCGTCTTCGAGGTAGCCCTCCTTCTGGAGCGCGGTCGTGATCTCCGCCTTCGCTTCGTCGAGGTCGAGCCCGCCGAACTCCGCGACGCTCTCGTCGAGACGACCGTCCTCGGTCACGACAGGTCGGAGGTCGAGGTCGTACTCGGCCCACCAATCGACGTCCTGCTTGTCGCCGAAGGTGCAGATCATCACCGCTCCCGTCCCGAACTCGCCGTCGACGGCCTCGTCGGCGATCAGTTCGACTTCCTGCCCAAAGAGCGGCACCTCGAAGCTGTCGCCGATGCGGTCGGCGTAGCGCTCGTCGTCGGGATCGACCGCCATGCCGACACAGGCCGCGAGCAACTCGGGGCGCGTCGTCGCGATCTCGAGATCGTCGTTGTCGATGCCGGAGAATCGAACGGTCGCGAGCGTTCCCTGGCTGTCGACGTTCTCGACCTCGGCGTCGGCGATGGCCGTCTCACAGCGCGGACACCAGTTGACGGGATGCTCGTCGCGATGGACGTAGCCCTTCTCCGCCATCTCGACGAACGAGCGCTGGGTCTTCGCCCAGTAATCGGGATCCATCGTCTGAAACTCCTGCTCCCAGTCCTGAGAGAAGCCCAGACGCTGCATCGTCTCCTTCATCGCGTCGATCTGGCCCTCCGTGTGTTCGATACAGAGTTCCCGGAACTCCTCGCGCGAGACGTCCGTCCGTCGGATGCCCTGGTTCTCCTCGACCTTCACCTCGGTGGGCAGGCCGTGGCAGTCCCAGCCCTGGGGGAAGGAGACGTTCTCGCCCTGGAGACGGTGGTACCGGGCGGCGAAGTCCATGTAACACCAGCCGAGCGCGTTCCCGATGTGGAAGTCACCTGTGGGATACGGCGGTGGCGTGTCGATGACGTACTGCGTGTCAGTATCGGTGGTTTCGTCGTCATCGTAGCGATACAGCTCGGAATCAGCCCACTCCTCGCGCCACTTGGCTTCGAGGGTGGTTGGGTCGTAGCTCTCTGCTAGCTCTGTCATGGTGAGAATGCCTGCGGCCGGTCAAGTAACGGTGTCGAAACGGCGGTTCGATCAGCGACGTACTACCGCTGCCATCGCATCCATAGCCCATCCACGCGAGTCGGTCGGATAAACGTTCGCGTTCTGCGGGTCACGCAGCAAGCCCACGCTATCTCGCCGGAGCCGTCAGCGACTTGGTTGTGAAAAGCTATCAATAGACATGAATCTGCTCTTCCGCGTGCTCGTCGGCGCGTTCGTCTGTGTCGCGCCATCGCTGCTGTTTCTGGGGCTCTGGCACGGCCTCCAGCGGATGCAGGACGGCGAGTTCATCGAGCAGGTCGCGGGCCATCACGGAACGACCGTCGAGGATCTGTTGCCGACCACTTCCAGCACACGCGAACTCGACTCGACCGAACGGCGACGGTTGCGGCGCATGGCCGTCGAGGGCGACGGCGCATCCGGGTTCGACGATGCGCACGCGACCGAGGAGGAGCCACCCGGATAGCGGAACCACAACCCCTACCTGCGCGCCCGCGGAGGGAGGGGTATGCAACTGGGCGTCGTCGGACTCGGGCGGATGGGACGGATCGTCGCCGGGCGCGCACTCGATGGTGGCCACGACGTGATCGCCTTCGACACGGACGAGCAAGCGGTCGCGGCCGCCGCCGAGGTCGGTGCCGAACCGGCCGACTCCGTCCCGGAGCTCGCCGAGACACTCGGCGACGAGAAACGAATCTGGCTGATGGTGCCCGCCGGCGACGCCATCGACGCCGTGCTCGCCGATCTCGAATCCCATCTCGACGGCGACGACGTCGTGATCGACGGCGGCAACTCCCACTTCGAGGCGTCGGTCCGTCGGGCCGAATCGACCCCGGCGGCGTATCTCGACTGCGGGACATCGGGCGGACCGGCGGGTGCGGAGGTCGGTTTCTCGCTGATGATCGGTGGTCCGGAATGGGCGTACGAGGAGCTGTCGCCCGTGTTCGACGCCGTGGCCACCGGACCAGCGGGCCACGACAGGATGGGACCGGCGGGCTCGGGCCACTACGTGAAGATGATCCACAACGGTGTGGAGTACGCGCTGATGGAGGCCTACGGTGAGGGGTTCGAACTGCTTCACGACGGTCGGTACGACCTCGATCTCGAATCGGTCGCGCGCACGTGGAACAACGGCGCGGTGATCCGCTCGTGGCTGCTCGAACTCTGCGAGGAGGCGTTCGCCGAGGAGGGCACCGACTTGGATACCGTCGCCGACCACGTTGCGGGTGGTTCGACGGGCACGTGGACTGTCCAGGAAGCGCTCGCCCAGGAGATCCCCGTACCGCTCATCTACACCGCGCTCGCCGAGCGGTTCGGCTCCCCCCCCCCCCCCCCCCCCCCCCCCCCCCCCCCCCCCCCCCCCCCCCCCCCCCCCCCCCCCCCCCCCCCCNCCGCGCTCGCCGAGCGGTTCGGCTCGCGATCTGACGGCCGGTTCGCCCGCCAGCTCGCCAATCGCCTGCGCTACGGCTTCGGTCGCCACGAGGTCGCTCGGAGCGAGTGATCGAGCGAGAGCGACAGTAACCGAACGGGGAGCACCGCGACCCGTGAGGACAGAGGTCGCTCGAAAGGAATAACTGCAACACAGCAGCACCGCCGAAGCCCTCAACCACTCACTTCGTTCGTGGTTTCGCCCTTCATCCACCAGGAAACCGCAGCCGCCCGCTGCCGCAGCCGGGTTCAGTCGCGCTGGCCGCCGTCGCCGACGGCCGTGGCCGCCTGGCGCTGTTCGAGTTCGTCTTTTTCGGCGATGCGGTCCGCACAGGCGAATCCGGCGCGAATTCCGCCGTTCAGGCTTCGTTCGGGGTACTGGGCGCGACTCGCCATCCCAGCATAGTAGACGCCGTCGGCCACCTCGCTGGCAAGGTCGTAGGGAATCACCATGTCGAGATAGCCGCGCTCGTAGACCGGCGCAGTGCGGGGGTTTCTGGCCGTCTCGATCCAGTTGACGCTGCTGCGATCGAAGTCGGGAAAGAGGTCTTCGATGCCCGAAAGCCACGTCGCCTCGACGGCTTCGTCGCTCATCCGCCAGAGTTCCTCTTCGGAATCTTGGACGTAGCTCACCGCGTAGAGCAGGTGTTCGCCGCCGTAGCGCGCCGCCGGCACGAAGTTCGTGTGTTCGATGAGCGCGCCGAACGGGGCTTCGTCGGCGATGTTGAGCCAGTAGGTGTCCATCAGCGACTCGGAGAGCGAGATTACCGAACAGACCGTTCCCTGGAAATCGATCTCGCAGGTGTACCCTGTGAGATCCTCCAGGACGTTGGGCATCGCCGCGACGACGACCTCGTCGACCGCGTGGGTTTCGGTCTCGCCATCGGTCGCGACGGTGAGCGATTCGACCTCGCCACCAGTCGTGTCGAGATCCGTGACGCGCGTGCCGGTCTCGATGTTCTCGCGCCCGACCGCC
>NZ_AOMC01000165.1 GCF_000336695.1 Halococcus morrhuae DSM 1307 | reverse complement strand
TGTTTCTTATTGAAACCCGGTACTACTACCATCCGCATCCATCGAAGCCGGGGAGCGTGGAACCGTCGTCATACGTTCCTTTGATTCCACGTTCTAGTGGAACTCTGTTCAAAGCCCGCCGCATTCCAATCGGCCACAACCTATTTGCGACCACAATCCACTGATAGAAACGCTGTTGTTGTCTCTTCGAGTCAGACAACAAACCGGAGGAACGTGGGAGACCATCTGTCGAATGGCTTGTCCACCCACGTTTTCTGAGAATCATACCTGAAATTGCAGTAATATGCCAACTGGCCACAATACTTTTTGATATACCCGGATAGATCTCGAAACGGGGACTGTCGTACCCCAGACGAACCGGAACCACAGCAACGTGGGAGAATGCCATGTCAGTTCGCGGTTCCCACGTTTCCAGGGTGTCATAGAACTCTTCACATACCACAGGAGCATCCCGAGAAACGGCATCTGAGAAGTAACCAATATTGTCCCCATTCAGAAGCGGCGATAACAGATCTCTCAGACGATATCCGAAAACCATGCTNCGAGAAACGGCATCTGAGAAGTAACCAATATTGTCCCCATTCAGAAGCGGCGATAACAGATCTCTCAGACGATATCCGAAAACCATGCTAACGGTTTTATGACACCCTGTCGTTTCCCGAGAAATATGCATAGAGTCAGCAGTATGCCAATCAGCCACAAGCTATTTGCTACTCCTCCTTGTTGTACAAATCCCGGTACTACCACCTGCATGGTTTGACCGGGAGAACG
>NZ_AOMC01000164.1 GCF_000336695.1 Halococcus morrhuae DSM 1307 | reverse complement strand
GGTACCACTCACTCACCCCACGTTTTCTGAATGAGCTATATCCGAAGTTCAGCCGTCAGATTCGCCCGCTTGATGGTAACTCTTTGTTGTCAAATTTGAATCTTCAATGGACGGCCAGAACTCTTTTTGACACGGTATCTGTGGATCGAACCCCGGTACGACCCGCTTCATCCTACCGGGGAACGTGGAGGTGGTGTCGTGTTCGATCTTCATCCCCCACGTTTCTGACG
>NZ_AOMC01000163.1:225-468 GCF_000336695.1 Halococcus morrhuae DSM 1307 | reverse complement strand
TGGATCGAACCCCGGTACGACCCGCTTCATCCTACCGGGGAACGTGGAGGTGGTGTCGTGTTCGATCTTCATCCCCCACGTTTCTGACGGTACTACTCATAGCCTTAATTGTATGTTAATTGGCCACAACGTTTTCGTATTTCGGATTCTACGATTGAATCCCGGTTGCGATCACTGCATCCATTGACTGGGGAACGTGGGATAGCGCCCACTCCACTCGCGTCTCCCACGTTTTCTAAAATT
>NZ_AOMC01000163.1:0-218 GCF_000336695.1 Halococcus morrhuae DSM 1307 | reverse complement strand
TTGAATCCCGGTTGCGATCACTGCATCCATTGACTGGGGAACGTGGGATAGCGCCCACTCCACTCGCGTCTCCCACGTTTTCTAAAATTGTGTCCAATTAATGAGATCTTCCGGCCAGAGAAAGACATTTTCCCTCAATATTATCAAATAATGAACCTACGGTTTGTTTAGAAAAAGCCTATATGATACACGCTCCCTGTCTGAATCGACTGGTAGGG
>NZ_AOMC01000162.1 GCF_000336695.1 Halococcus morrhuae DSM 1307 | reverse complement strand
TCTGTCCCACCGGATGATTGATTCATTCTGGTTTAATTATTGCTATTCTCGTTGTAGAATGTTGGATCGACCACAATTACTCATAGCATACACTATGGGAAATCAATGGGAAAAGGATGAATGCCACGCAACGCTCCCTCTCGTATCGACCAGAATTCACGGTACACTCAGCCTTCATCGATTAATCCCTCGGTTGCTACTTAGTGTGAGTGTGGGCCAGGGAATGTGAGAATATCTATCAGACTTGTTCACCNTCAGCCTTCATCGATTAATCCCTCGGTTGCTACTTAGTGTGAGTGTGGGCCAGGGAATGTGAGAATATCTATCAGACTTGTTCACCCATGTTTCAAGATCGACAAAATCGATGTGAAAACTTGGCAGTATGCTAATTGGCCACAAGTTATTTGCTACTTCTACTCGTTGCACAAATCCCGGTGCAACAACCACCTGCATAGGCCGGGAGAATGTGGGAGGGCATCATGGTCGGTCCNAGTCACGTAAAGATCACTCAATCAAAAATGTATAACACATCACATGCCTGCCTATCGCGCTCTCAAAAGAGATCGATGTGGCATTTGCACTCCGGAGAGCACTGTGTTGTCCGGTGAAGATTTCGTCGGTCATTCGTCGACGGCCACCTCGGTTGCGAGCAGGTCGCGCGCTTCCAGGACTGGCAGGCCGCCGGAGTGGTCGATATGAGCGTGGGTGAGCAATACTGTACCGACGCGCGTGTTCTCGCCGAGCAGATCGGCGACGTCGTCGACAAGCTCCTCTCGATAGGCAAGCTCACTGTATGTTCGGATTCACATGACAGGTTCGTACACACGAGATTCTCACACCCGTGCTGGTCGACCGAGCAACTGCCACGATGGCGTGCGTTTGTCGTACGTGCGGCTGATGTCTCTCGGTGAATGGATACGAACCGGAGGGCTCCAACGGCGAAGATCCACACGAACTCGGTGCTTTCGTGTGACTTTCGAGGATCGCCGTTCTGTCGACGTGAAACCCCGTGTAGTCGCATGAGAATCCATTATCGTAGCCGCTCTTACTTGACCTCCAATATAATGACGAGAGTAGAATGATCCAACCGAGAGACCGCACCACCAGTGAACCCGACCGTGGTAGCAAATGTGCTAACCGCTGTAGCAAACTGAAAGCCGACTATATGAAGCGGAATACTTGCCATCCCCACGACAACAGCGAGTAAATATAGCCAGAAAGCGATACGGAGTTCAATCGTTGCTGGACTTCTCGATGCTGCTGTGCGCTCAGCTAAGGAGCTGCTTTCTGTTTCACTAGACATAGAATCTGTAGACCGCGTTCAGGCCGCTAACCGCGCCGCTCGTGCTCGCTGTTCAGTCCGACGTACTCACGTTCTAATCTCAGTACCTCACAAAGCGGGTTAGGTGAACGGGCTGCTTGGTCGGTTGATGCAGCCGGACCAAGCAGCCAATGAACTCACAGAAGAGC
>NZ_AOMC01000161.1 GCF_000336695.1 Halococcus morrhuae DSM 1307 | reverse complement strand
TCGACTTGCCGGGGGAGAACTGCACCGGACCCGTGAAGTGATCGGGGAGGTGGTTCGCGTACTCGTTGTCCGTGTCGAGCGACATCGTCGAACCGAAGTAGCGCACGTCGGCGCTGTTGTCGAGATATTCACCGAAGACGTCCTCGCGGAACTGCTCGGCCTCGTCATCTTCGTCGAGATCGTATTCGTCGGGGTCGACCTCTTTCAGACGATCTTCGAGCAATTTTTCGCGCGTGTACTGCTCGCCTTCGTCCTGGACGTTCCGGATATAGACGCCGTGGCCGTCGTCGTCGAGTTGATCGCGGAGATAGCGTTTCAGCCGTACGTCCGTGACGATGGCCTGCTGGGTCTGTGGATCGATACGCGGTCGGTTCGCACTCGAAAGCGGGTTGCCGTTCGGGTTCGCGTCGACCGCGTCGTAGAGGAACACGATCTCAGAGCGGTTCGTGACGGGTTCAGTAGTGTCTGTCATCTTAGGAATCCTCCTCGATTTCGTCAGTATCATCCGTTTCTTCGCTATCCCACTCGGGGTGATCGTTCATGCCGTACGTGACACCCAGCGCGTAGTAAAATCGGAGATCATCGATGTCGAGCTTCCAGTCGTCCGGGTCCGGGTTGAGAATCGTCTTGCGGAGACGCTCGACCACATGTTCGAACAACGTGATGGTTCGATCCTCGCTGCGGGTGTACGTGAGCGTCTTTCCGATGGTTTCCTGTGTTACCTTTTTGATCCGTGAGCCAGTGATCGATTTCACCGGGAATTGATCGATCAGCGTCGTCGAGCGATCTTCGCTGTACCCCTGGTAGCTTCCGACTTCGCCAACAAGCGCACCGAGCAAGAATGCCCCGCGCCGCTGATCGTTGAGCGACGAGTCGTCATCTTCGTCATGGGCAAGTGCTGGCGTGTCTTCGATGAACGATTCGAGCGTCGTCGTCGGAGAATAACCGCCGTCCGGGAGTATCTCCGTTGGTGTTTCCATCGTATGTTCCTCGTAAGTGGGTTCTCTCGTGATCGGCTCTTTTTCCAAATCGGTCGTACTCAACAGGTCGAGTTCGTCGGTCGCCAGTGCACACAGCTGGGCGAACTGGCTGGCGACGCGAAAGGACGGAAATCCCTCGATCTCCTCGTCGGTCTGCTCGGCCACGATGCGATCGACATACTCCGAGAGCAGCGTCTCGACCGAGATCGCGTCGCCGCTCAGCACGGCGACCAGCGCCTCGATACGCGGATCGTCGGCGTCCGCATCGTCGTCATCGCGTTCGGCGAACGTCTGGTGGAAGTACCAGCCCGTCGAGATCGAATGAAGTCGTTCGCCGTTGCCGGTGAGCAGGCCCCAGTTGTCGTGGGTCGGAAGCGGAGCGGTCCACTCGGTCGCGGAGTTGAACGCAGCCGTGTCTCTAACGAGCCGATTGTGCTCGTTGGCGAGCGCACGCGGATAGAGCAGTCGCCCGTTCAGCGTCTCGCCGAAGACATCGTACCGCGACATCTGGTGGGGCATCACCGCCGAGACGTAAAATCGAAGTCTCGCGTCGTCGAACAGCGTCGATCGATTGTCGTATGCCGTCTCGACCGGCGTCTTGTCGTCGTCCTCGGTCGTAGCGCTGTACAACAGTTCGTACAGGTCCTTGGCGTTCGCTGGCGAGACGTGGCCCCACACGTACGGCAGGTAGTACACCTTCGCACCGAACGTTCGGTAGGTACACGCCTCGACGAACGTATCGGCGTTCATCACTGTCACGGCGGCGTCCTCGGCGATCGGATGGGTACGCCACGCCTCCTCGATGTCGAGGCCGGGGAATTTCTCCAGCTGCTTGCCGAGGAAGTAGTTCTGCGGGTCCTCGGAGGTGCCGACCGTCCGGGCCGGCTCGCCGGTAACGAGGTCGGTCGCGTTCCCCGAGGAGTCGTCGGCCTTGTTCTTCGTGACGAGCTTCGAGAGCTTGCGCTGGCGCATCGCTTCCATGAACACGTCGAGCTCGCCCGGCCATCGATAGCCCTCGTCTTCGTCGAGTTGTACCTGCACCGTGAGCAACGCCGTCGTGGACTCGCCACCGAGCTTCGTGGTGAGCTCGTCCTCGATCTCGTCGAGCACCGCCTCGTCTTCCCCCAGTTCGACGAGTCCGTCGATGATCGATCCCTCGTCGTGGTCGTCGGCTGCTTCCTGAACCACGTCGTCGGTCGCCCACTTCGTCAGCCGTTCCTTTGCGTAGCGGGCGAGCTTCTCGGGGTCGCTGTTCTGCCCGGACTGATGGGTGACGCTGTGATCGATGCCGCGTGCGGCTGGGTACTTGCAGTGAGCGACATCCTGAATCTGGTCCTCGCTGTACCCCGTCACCCAGACGGAACTGCGCTCGTCTGTAGCCAGCCGTGGTTCATCTCCAGAGAGGTCGACGCGAACCACGATCAGACTGTCACCAGTGTCTTCGAGATCACTGGCCGCATCTGGTGTGAGATACGGTGCGTACTCACCGCCACCCGTCGTCGCGAGCGTGTAGAGCTTGCCGTAGAGATACTGGATGTCCCGCAGCGATCCGATCGGGGAATCCGGGAGCTCCTCAGCGAGTTCGTCCTCGGGATACTCCTTCCGGAACTCCTCAGGCGAAAGCATCCTGATCCTCCAGTTCGTTCTCGCCCGGTCGCGTGCGATCGGTGATGTTCACGAACCCGAACCCGAGCGAGTTGCGCTCGCCGATCCCGCAGTCGAGCGCGAGATTCAGATGTCGGCGATGATGGTCGTCGCGCACGCGATAGCCGAGTCGCCACTTGCTCACGACGTAGGTCAGCTCCTCGCCCTCAGTCACCGTCACCGGGAGCGCGAACGTCTTGATAAGCTCATAGCTGTCGAACAGTTCGCCGTCGCGATCGCTCGGGCCGGGCAGATGATCGGGCGCGAACCGACCGTGTTTCTTGTCGAGGTTCGCCACGAGCTGGTTGCGGAACGGCTCCATCGTCATCTCGGGTCGCCAGAACGTGGCGTTGTCGCCGTAATCGCCCTCGATCCCGTACTCCTCGCGTCGCCACGGCGGAATTCGCACCACCACCCCTGTCCCAGTCTCGATGGTGCCCGAAGAGCCCGGCTCACCGACGTCGGGTGCGAGCGCCGAGAGATTCTCGACGTGATAGGGCATCTCGCCGACGTTCAGCTCCGGCTCCGCCCGGAGATCGCGCGCGACGTGGGTCAACAGTTCCTCGTGGGGCGAGGCGACCAACAGCGTGCGCTCGTCGCCCTCCTCCATGTCGCCCGGCGGGAATGGGTTCGAGTAGGTGAACCCCGGCGGGTCGTTCCCGTCGTGGCGCTCCTCGAATTCGGTGCCCTCCAGCGCACGCCAGAGCCGTCCTCGGAGTTTGTGATGGTAGGCGTTGTCGTAGGCAGCGTCCGCGCGCACGCGCAATCTGGCTAACACCCGCACCCGGATCCCTCCGATCGATACTGTCGAATCATGATCCGCCACCAGTCGTCATGGACCAGCATTGAATGGTGTCCGTAATAAAGGTATTCAGGCCGTGGTGAAAGTGATCCACCACTCACTGAAGTTCGGCTGTAACATGGTCCCGAGTAGTGATTTCCGGATACTGGTAGCAGCTTCAACCTCGCATCGGTTCGACTGAAAGCATTCCGGGACGGGACCCGTCCACCGGTTGTTTTCGCAGTAGAATAGGCGTTGCGTTCGTCTTCAATCGGAGTATATGCCATGTGGCACATTTTGTATTAGCTGTCCTCACACGATTGCTGGTTCTCTTCGTTAGCCATTCTCTCGAAGCGCCTCAGGTTCAGCATGGATGTGCCCTCGTTTGCGCCAATTGTCGAATGGACTAGCTAACAAACCACGTTCCTTTGGTTGGCTACTTTCACTAGTCTGCTCCGTCGTGTCCTCGTCGATGTTGGGTGTTTGACTCCGGTTATTGACCATTACTGGCTCCCACCCAGCACAGACCGATGGCTCTAAGGCCGCGAGAGGACTAGCTAGTTGCGCAGCTAGCTCTGCGGCCGCTGCCACTTCGGACCGCTGGGCTTGTTCTGCATCAACGCCCTACCCCCATGCCAGACGGAAGGGCGTTGATTGCTTCTCCATACAAGGTGGTAACACAAGTAGCTTTGGGGTTACTGGTAGCAGAAAGTTTGGCGTCCACTTGTGTGATATTGGTTACTAACATATACAGAGACCTCAGACCCTACACAGCCATAATTGGGTGGTTCGGTTTTGATGCCTCAGCGTAACCGGACTCCTCGCTACTCCAAATAAAACGCCTGTCAACCGGTGTATCTGGCTGCATTCAAGCAAGGAGAAAGGGCAAGCGTGTATGAACATACGTGATCTGCGAAAATCGTTCGAAGTGAACTATTCGCCGGTCCGGCTGGCGTTCAGCTTGGCCTGCTCGCGCGCGCTCGGGTTCACCGATTCCTGGAAGGGCACCTCGGAGACGGTCGCGTAGACCGGTTCGCCGGGTTCCTCGGCGTATTCGTCGGGGAGATGCACTTGGAACTCGATGTCGGCATCGGCGTCGTAGATGCTGTCGTCAAGCGGTGCGTCAAGGTCACGCAGTTTTTCGGCCGGGACGTGTGCGAGCGCGATGTTGGTCTCCAGTTCGGGACTGTACCACGGCGAGGTGACGTAGCCACACTCCTCGCCCGTCTCGGGATCGGAGACGAGCCAGAAGTCGGGCGCGTAGTCCCGGATCGGCTCGCCGGCCATCTTCAGCCCGACCAGTTTGTGGGTGAACGGGTACTCGCCGTTCTCGACCTGCTCTTGCTGGCGTTCGAGTGCCTCCTTCCCGATGTAGTCGACGTCGGTCTCGTCGGGCACCTGGTAGCCGAGGTTGACCTGGAACGGCGAGGTCTCGTGATCCATGTCCTGACCCCACGAGAGGATGCCCGCCGCGATCCGCCGGTGGTGGCCCGGCGCGATCTGCATCCCGCCGTGGTCCTTCACGGTTTCGAGAACCGGATCCCAGACGGCCTCGGCGTTCTCCATCGCGTCCTTCACGTAGATCTCGAAGCCCTTCTCGCCGGAGAAGCCTGTCTGGCTCACGAGTACGTCACAGCCGTTGACTTCGGCCTCCATCAGCCCGTAGTAGGGAATTTCGGAGACTTCCTCGCCGACGACCTCGACCATCACGTCCTCGGAGAGCGGCCCCTGGATCTGCATCGGCGCGACGTCGATCTCGTCGATCGCGACGTCGTAGTTCTCGCCGACGTTCACGCCCTGAAGCCACTGCATGAGGGTCGAGTCGGAGATCGAGAACCAGAACTCGTCGTCACCGGGGCGCAGCAACACCGGATCGTTCAGGATGCCGCCCTCCTCGTTACAGAGGATGACGTACTTGCCGTGCATCGCCTCGATCTCGGTCGCATCTCGGGTGATGACGCGGTTGACGAACGCCTCGGCGTCGGATCCCGCGACGCGGATCTGGCGCTCGACGGCGACGTCCCACAGCGTGACCCGGTTGACGAGGGCGTCGTACTCGGCCATCGTGCCGCCGTCCTCGGGATCGACCAGCCCGCGGGGATGGTAGAGGCGGTTATAGACCGTCGCGCGCCACGCACCCTCCTCGTCGAAGGACTTGTGGAAGAAGGGTGATTTGCGGACTCGCGTCGAGACCAGCATCTCGATGCCGGGGTCGCCCGACTGGCGCAGGTTTCGTGGCACCGTTCGATCCGACTGATCGACGCTCGGGTGATTCGGATGCTCCGCTCCGTCCGTTCTCGGTGGTTCGTTCTCGGACATCCCCTTTGGCTACGACCGACGGGTGCCTAAATCGACCAGTTAAACGAGACACCCATTTATGTTCGTGAACGATTCGCACCGCCTCGCCGGCCGGGATTTCGGGCTCGCACGCGCCATCGGGACCTAAAAGAGTAGCATGCACGGAACACGAACCTTGAAGCGACGGTCGGACGAACTCGAATCGACATGTCCCCATCCGAAGCGGACGGCCTACCGACGGACTACGAGATCGCCCAGGACGTCGACACCGACCACATCACCGAGATCGTCGAACCGCTCGGGCTCGCCGCCGACGACCTCGAACTCCACGGCGACGACACGGCAAAGCTCACCTACGACGCCATCGAGCGACTCCGGAACTCCGACCGCGACGACGGTGACATCATCCTCGTCACCGGGATGACGCCGAC
This sequence comes from Halococcus morrhuae DSM 1307, assembly GCF_000336695.1. GTDB lineage: Archaea > Halobacteriota > Halobacteria > Halobacteriales > Halococcaceae > Halococcus > Halococcus morrhuae. The sequence goes on along the minus strand of NZ_AOMC01000161.1, from coordinate 121,814 downwards.
GCCGATGGGCGAGGGCAAGACCGTCACCACCGTCGGGCTGAGCCAGGCGTTCAACCAGCTCGGGGAGAACGCACTGGCGGCCATCCGCGAGCCCTCACTCGGCCCGGTCTTCGGCGTCAAGGGCGGCGCGGCCGGCGGCGGCTACTCCCAAGTGCTCCCGATGGAGAAGATCAACCTCCACTTCACCGGCGATCTCCACGCGCTCACGTCGGCGCACAACCTCATCTCGACGATGCTCGATAACCACATCAAACAGGGCAACGAACTCGATATCGCGGTCAATCAGGTTCAGTGGCCTCGTGCGATGGACATGAACGACCGCGTGCTCCGCGAGACCGTCGTGGGCCTCGGTGGCGAGGTCACAGGCGTCCCGCGCGAGGACGGGTTCATCCTCACCGCGGCCTCCGAGATGATGGCCGTACTCTGTCTCGCCGACGGCCTCGCCGATCTCAAAGAACGCGTCGGCCGCATCATCGTCGCCTACGACGAGGACGGCGATCCGATCACCGCCGACGATATCGAAGCGACCGGTGCAGTCACCATCCTCCTCAAGGACGCGCTCAAACCCAACATCGTCCAAACGGTCGAGGGAACGCCGGCGTTCGTTCACGGTGGTCCGTTCGCCAACATCGCCCACGGGACGAACTCGCTGATCGCCGACGACGCCGCCCGGAAGCTCTCGGATTACCTCATCACCGAGGCGGGTTTCGGCTCCGATCTGGGTGCCGAGAAGTTCATGGACGTCGTCTGCCGCCTGGGTGATATGGAACCGGCGGCGGTGACAGTGGTAGCATCCGTGCGCGCGCTCAAATACCACGGCAAGGACATGTGGCCCGCAGATCTCGACGCGCTCGACGACCCCGACCCCGAAGCGGTCGAGGGCGGGCTCGAAAACCTCGACGCCCACGTGGAGAACCTGCGCGGGTTCGGCGTCCCGGTCGTCGTGGCGCTCAACCGCTTCCCCGGCGACACCGACGAGGAGGTCGACGTCGTGCTGGATCACTGCCGGGAGGAGCTTGGGATCGAGGCGGCCGAATCGACAGTGTTCGAGGACGGCGGTGCGGGCGGGACCGACCTCGCCGAGAAGCTCATGACCGCCATCGAAACGAACGACGAGACGTTCGACTATCTCTACGAGGCTGAGGCTCCGATCCAGGAGAAAATCGAGACGATCGCCACCGAGATCTACGGCGCGGAGTCGGTGTCCTTCCAGAGCGGTGCCCGCGACGATATCGAACGAATGAACGATCTCGGCTTCGACGACGTCCCGATCGTGATCTCGAAGACGTTTCACTCGCTCAGCGACGATGCGGAGAAGAAGGGCGTCCCCACCGGCTGGGAGCTCGAAATCCAAGAAGTCTACCCCTCCGCCGGCGCGGGCTTTCTCGTCGCCCTCACCAGCGACGTGCTGACGCTGCCGGGGCTCCCGTCCGACCCCGCCGCTGCCGACATGGATATCGATCCCGACGGGACGGTCTCGGGACTGTTCTGAAAAAGGCGATCGATCGCGTTATTCGTCGAGGACGCCGTAGCGCCACGACTCGGTGTCCTCGGTTCGGTTGAACGTGTAGACGTGCAATCCCTGAACGTCGTAGTCGGGATCGTCGGCGTACGGCGCGAGCCCCTCGACGAGATCGTCGGGCGTGTATCTGCCGCGCGAGCCGACGAGTTCGCGGACGAACCCCACCACTCCCGTGGTTTTCTTGAGGAACTTCACCGAGTCGCCGACGCCGACCTTCCGCGAGATGCTCAGCAGTTTGTCGTACTTCATCACGCCCGGAATTCCGACCTCGACGGGGAGCTCGACGCCCCTGTCCCTGACGTCCTTGACCCACTCGACGACGGCCTCGGGATCGTAACAGAGCTGCGTCACGATGTAGGTGGCGTGGGGCACCTTCTTCGCCATCGCGTCGGCGAGCGTGTCGTCGTCGAGGAACTCGTGGCCCTCCGGGTAGCCCGTGATACCGATCTCCTCGAACCCGTGATCGAGTCCGTCGAGCGCGTCGAGAAGGGCGTACGCCGAATCGAACTCGCCGATCGGCTCCTCACGGTCGCCGCCGGGAACGAAGATATCGGTGACGCCAGCCTCGGCGAGCCGCCGAGCGATCTCGTCCAGGTGATCGACGTCGCGGACGTAGCGCGCGGCGATGTGTGGACTGACGTCGAACCCGCGGGCGGCGGCCGTTTCGGCCCACTCGACGGTCGCGTCGAGCCCCAGCTGTGGCGAGGTCGTGATGGCGATCGTCGCGCCCGCAGGAAGCTCATCCATCTCGTCGGCGAAACTGTCGAACGGCATCAGTTCGAATCGCGGATCGTCGAGGAGTTGCGCGACGCCGTCGGTCTCTCCCGACTGGCGCGTCACCGACATGGCTCGTCCGTGCCTCCCGAAACCACGGAGTGCGTTTCGGACGCGTCTCGCACCGCCTCGAACGCGAACATTGTGAGAGAGTAGCGGTATCGGACGTTTAGCTCTTGGCCGGCACAACCGAACCGGTATAAGTCGGGGTCGGCAGTCGAATCACGCGATTCGCACCGAACGTCGGAATCAGTCGTCGATCGGACGAGCCGGATAAACGGGAGTAGCAGTGAGGGCGAAGAATGAATATCCCCGGCCGAGATCGAAACGGCAGCCATGAGTCATGCCAACGGGCTGCCCGACACAGCCGGAACCGTCGTCATCGGCGCGGGTATCGTCGGCTGTAGCACGGCCTACCATCTCGCCGAACTGGGTCGGGATGACGTTCTGGTACTCGATCGGGGCCCGCTGCCGACCACCGGCGGTTCCTCGACGCACGCGCCGGGGATCATGTTCCAGACCGACGAGCCGAAGGTACTCTCGAAGTTCGCCACCTACAGTCGGAAGCTGTATTCCAGTCTGGAACGCGACGACGGAAAGCCGATCTACAACGAAACGGGCGGTATCGAGGTCGCCCGCAGCGACGAGCGAATGGACTACCTCCAACGGCGGGTCGAGTGGGCGAAATCGTGGGGCGTGCCCGATCCGCAGCTCCTGAGTCCGGAGGAGGTCGCCGAAAAGCTCCCGCTCGTGGATCCCGACGCCATCCAGGGCGGATACTACTCGCCGACGGACGGACAGGCATCGGGCGTCCGTGCGTGTGCGGCGCTGGCCGTCGAGGCCGCGGAGATGGGTGCGCAGTTCGTCGGCCACACGAAAGTCGAGGACATCGAGGCCGACGGCGACGGAGTACAGGGGATCGTCACCGAGAACGGTCGCGTCGAGTGCGATGAGGTCGTGGTGGCGACCAACATCTGGGCGCGCCAGCTGAGCGAGAAACTCGACGTCCACCTGCCGGTCGCGCCGGTCGAACATCAGTACACGATGACCGAGCCGCTCGCCGAACTCGACGGGCGTGAACAGGACGTCACCGACGATCCGGTCTACGAGAACTACCGATCGGTCTCCGGCGACAAGAGCGAGGTGCTGCTCCAGGATCCCGACCGGCCGATACTACGGGATCAGGACAACGCGATGTACTTCCGCACGCACGGGGATCGGTACGGGATCGGCTCGTACAACCACGAGCCGGTCGTACCCGACCCTGAAGAGCTTGGTGGCAACGAGGAAGGTGGCAATCAGGCGTCGGTCCACGAGTTCACCGAGGAGTTCTTCGAGAACGCGACCCACCCCGATCGCCAAGAGAAGGCTCCCCGAACCGCGAGCGACGAGCTCCTGCCGGCGACGGATGGGAAACATCTGGACTACAAGTACAACGGGATGTACTCGGCGTCGCCGAACGGAATGCCGACGATGGGGCCAGTCCAGGAGTGTCCGGGCCTCTGGACCGGCCTGACGACGTGGATCACCCACGCTGGCGGCGCGGGCAAGGCGCTCGCCGAGTGGATGGAACGTGGAGTACCGCGACTGCCCGACGGCCCGATCGACCTCCGGAACTGCGACGTCAACCGGTTCGCGCCCCACGCGGGGAGCTGGGACTTCACGCGTGACCTCGCCGACGAGGAGTATCGCAACCTCTACAGCATCGTCCATCCGAAGTGGGTCCGAACCGAGTACCAGCGCGACATCCGGCGCACGCCGATGTACCACAGCCATCAGGATTTGGACGCCGAGCTGTGGGCCGAGGCCGGCTGGGAGGCCCCACAGTGGTTCGAATCCAACGAGGATCTCTTGGAGAGCTACGGCGAGCAGATCCCCGATCGCGAGGGATGGGAGGGCAAGTTCTGGTCGCCGCTCGAAGGTGCAGAATCGCTCCACGTCCGCGAGGCCGTCGGGCTCCACGACATGACCTCGTTCAACAAGATGGAGCTCGTCGGGCCGCACGTCGACGAGTTCCTCCAGCAGCTCTGTACGAACGACATGGACCTCGACGTGGGGCAGATCCGGTACACGCTCATGTGCAACGAGGCCGGCGGCGTCCGCGCCGATATCACCGTGACCCGCGTCGACGAGCACCGATATCTACTGCTCACGACCGGCCGCGAGGTCGGACAGAACCACCTCGCGTGGGTCCGCGAGCAGGCCCCTGAGAGCGTGGTCGTCAACGACGTCACCTCCAGCCTGGCGGCGATGGTCTGTACGGGGCCGGATGCCCGCAAGACCCTCTCGAAGGTGATCGACGCCGACCTCTCGGATGAAAACTTCCCGTTCTACACGAGCCAGCAGACGTTCGTGGAGAACGTCCCCGTGACGGCGCTCAGACTCTCCTACGCCGGCGAACTCGGCTGGGAGCTGTACACACCCTCGGAGTACGGCGAGACGCTCTGGGAGCACGTCATGGACGCGGGGGCAGAGTACGACATCCGACCCTACGGCAACGGCGCGCTCGACTCGCTCCGCATCGAAAAAGGACTGAGACTTTGGGGCGAGGATCTCCATACCGAGCACGATCCCTACGAGGCAGGACTCGGATGGGCCGTCGATCTCGACACGGAGTTCATTGGAAAGGAGGCGGTCGCGGCGGCCGCCGAGGGCAACGTCGATCGGAAGGTGGCCTGCCTCACGCTCGACGATCCCGAACAGGTCGTGCTTGCCGATCGGCCCGTTCTCACATCCGATGGCGATGAGGTGCTCGGCTACGTTCACGCAGCCGAGTACGGCTACACCGTCGGTGCCTGCGTCATCTACACCTATCTCCCGCCCGAATTCGCCGAGCCTGGAACCGATGTCGAGGTGCTCTACGAGGGCGAGCGCTACGCTGCGACGGTGCGCGACGAACCGTTGTTGTAGCCGCGCCGACAATGGCCGATAGCTGAGAGGAAGAAGCCGTTCATCCTTCCTCTTCCCCCGTGACGCAGCGGCTGTTCGAGTCGGTTCACTGTACTGGGTTGCAGCAATGAGAACTGGCAGCAAGGAGACAGCGTGAACTGCGACGTTTTATATACGATGGAGGTGGCGATAAACGATAGTGGCAATGGATCTCGATGATATCGATCCACGACGATACTCGCTCCGAACGGTGTCGTTGGTCGGTATCATCGCCCTGCTACTGTTTTGTGCGAGCTATCTCGTCGACGTTCGAATCGTCGTCGAGAGTCCGAACTACGGTGACGTGACTGCAGGAGTCGCAGCACTCTGGCGGCTGGTGCTCGGTGTCACGACGATCGGCTCGTTCGCCATCGGGATATACAGCCTCGTTGCCGACGACGATGAGAGCGATGGGCCGGCAATGGGGTTCGAGATCAAGGGAGAGGACCACGACATCGACATCTATCTGCAGTTGCCTGACGAAGAAGCGGCGAACGAAGACGAAACAGCGGCAAACGAAGACGAATCCAGCAGCGGTGATTCGAGCAACCGTCCGGATGGGGAGCGTAGGTCAGGGACGGACGAGAAGTCGTCGAACGCTCCCTAAGCGGAGAGCTGTCGGGTGGTCCACTCTCTGGCAGCAGCGGACAACATGGCCTCCCAAGAGTTGAAGCCGGTATGGTCGTCAACATACCGATCGAAATCGTCCTCCGGGATGTGCTTGAAGTCGTCCTGCGTCTCGACCGTCCATCGACTCTGCCCGAAGAAGGACTCTATCGAATCGTACTCGGTGTACGTCTGCATGAACTCCGGAGTGAACAGTTCGTCGAACGAAACGGTGTTCTCCCCGTCGATGGAGTCCGCGTTCTCCGCAAGCCGATCGAGTTTCCCCGCCAACTCCTCGAATCCCTTTATTTCGACGCTCATGTGGCCCCGTTCGTCACACATGTATATAAACGATAGGGCGTCGTTCATCGGACAGCTATGACACCTGTTCCGTCGTACGGTCTCGATCGTGTTCTGAGAGTCGCTATCGACCAGACGAGCACAATCGCGACCGTTCCATCGCGGTCTTGAAGACATCTCGCCGCACGTCAGTAACTACTAAACGGCTGTGGTAGTCCACCCCGTCTTTTAAACCCACGACGGCGGAAGCCACACGGCATGAGCACAGGGACCACACCACCGGAGAGCGCGGGGACCGTCGTCGTCGGCGCGGGCTGTGTCGGCTGTTCGGCGGCCTACCATCTCGCCGAGCAAGGTCGCGAAGACGTCGTCGTCTTGGACCGGGGACCGCTGTTCGAGACCGGTGGCTCGACCTCGCACGCGCCCGGACTCGTCTATCAGACCAACGGCGGCAAACTGATGACGGAACTGGCAGCGTACACGCGCGAACTCTACACCGATCTCGACAGCTACCGGACGTCGGGCGGCATCGAGGTCGCCTATACCGAGGATCGCTGGAAGTTCCTCAAGCGAAAGTACGAGTGGGGCCAGTCCTACGGACTCGACGGCGGCGAACTGCTCTCGCCGGCCGAGATCGAAGAGCGCGTCCCACAGATCGATTCGACCGTGATCCACGGTGGCTACCACCTCCCCACGGACGGCAAAGCCCACGCGGTCGATGCCTCGCGGAAGATGGCCGAACGCGCTCAGGAGGTAGGCCATGAGTTCTACGGCGACACGCTCGTCACGGACGTCGAGACGAGCGACGGGGCGGTCCAGGCGGTCGTCACCGAGAACGGCCGCATCGAATGCGACGAGCTGCTGGTGGCGACGAACATCTGGGGCCCGCTCTTTGGAGATATGGTCGACACCGACATTCCGCTGGTGCCGTGCTCGCATCAGTACCTCGTGAGCGAACCGCTCGACGAGCTTGCCGGAGCCGAGCGCGAGATCGAACAGCCGCTCCTCCGCCATCAGGATTATTCGGAGTATTTCCGCCAGCACGGCGACTCCTATGGCGTAGGGTCGTACAACCACGAACCGCTGCTCGTCGATCCCGAAGACATCTACGGGCCCGAGAAGCTCGATGACCTCGGATTGGAGTATCCCTCGCTCCGGGAATTTGCTGCCGAACACTTCTACGAGAACACTCATCCCGACCACGACGAGAGCGCGTACGACGCCGCACGCGAACTCGTGCCGGCGTTCGATGGTGTCGAGTGGGAGACCGAGATGAACGGGATGTTCTGCTTCACCCCCGATGGGATGCCGATTCTCGGCCCGGACGAGGAGACGGACGGTCTCTGGTGGTCGCTCGCCATCTGGGTCACGCAGTCGGGCGGTGTCGGCAGCGTCATCGCCGAGTGGATGGACGAGGGCGTGCCGCGGCTCGACGGCGAGCGTGTCAACGCCGACCCCGCCCACATCAGTCGGTTCCAGCCCCACGCCGGCAGTAGGGAGTTTACCTACGGCCGGGGTGCCCAGCAGTACCAGGAGGTCTATCAGCTGATTCATCCGCGCGAACAGCCCGAAGACCAGCGCGCGCTCCGCCGAAGCCCGTTCTACGACCGACAGGACGACCTCGGTGCGGAGTTCTACGACACGAACGGTTGGGAGGTGCCCCAGTGGTACGAGACGAACGAATCCCTCTTGAGCGAGTACGAGGTGCCCGACAGACCCGACTGGCTCGCGCGCAACTGGTCGAAAGCACAGGGCGTCGAACACCAGGCCGTCCGCGATCGGGTGGCGATGTTCGATATGACGACGTTCACCGGCATCGAGATCGCCGGCGAGGGCACGATGGAGTTCCTCCAACGATTGCTGACAAACGACATGGACTGTCCGGTCGGGCGGATGCGATACGCGGCGATGCTGAACGAAGACGGCGGAATCCTCGCGGATCTGACCGTCGCGCGGCTCGATCGGGATCGGTATCTACTGACGACGGGCGGCGGCAACTCCGCGACGCTTCACTCGCGGTGGATCCGCGAGCACGCACCCGAATCGCTCTCGATCACGGTCCACGATTCGAGCCGCTCCGGAGTGGGCGTCTGGGGGCCCGAAGCACGGGAGCTGCTCGGGCCGCTCGTCGAGGCGGACCTCTCGAACGACGAATTCCCGTTCTACGCGGTGCAAGAGACCTACCTGGAGAGCCTGCCGGTGACGATGCTCAGACTCTCGTACGCCGGCGAACTTGGCTGGGAGATCTACACGCCCACCGAGTACGGCGCGCGGCTCTGGGACACCGTCTGGGAGGCGGGCCAAGAGCACGGGATCGTGCCGATGGGCTGGGAAGCGCTCGCCTCGACGAGTCTGGAGAAGGGCTATCGGCTCTGGGGCACGGACGTCACGCCCGAATACACGCCCGACGAGGCGGGGATCGGCTTCGCGGTCGATACCGATACCGAGTTCATCGGGAAGGAGGCGCTGCTCGCGGCGCGCGAGGCAGGCGTCGACCGAAAGCTTACTCCGCTCACGCTCGATGCATCGGGAATGGTCGTTGATTCGGGTCATCCGATCCTCGACGGCGAGGACGTGATCGGCTACGGCTGTCGCGCCGGCTACGGTTACAGCATCGACGCGGGCATCGTCTACTCGTACCTGCCGACCGAGTACGCAGACGCGGGCACGTCGCTCGACGTGCGCTACGAGGGCGAGCGCTACGCGGCGACGGTGCGCGACGAGCCGCTGTTCGACCCCGAAATGGAACGGATGCGCGGGTAGTTCGATGAACGAGTCAGTCACCTACGACGACATCGAGGCGGCCCGCGAGCGTCTCGACGACGAGTCGGTCGTCAAACGAACCCCCGTCGAGCGGAGCACGTCGCTCGGCGAGCTGACCGACAGCGAGGTCCACCTCAAGATGGAACATCTCCAGTGGACCGGCTCGTTCAAGACGCGGGGTGCGTACAACAAGATCGCACAGCTCGTCGAGGACGGGGGGACCGAGCGCGTGGTCGCCGCGAGCGCCGGCAACCACGCCCAAGGGGTCGCGCTCGCGGCGACGACACTCGGCATCGACGCCACGATCGTGATGCCGAAGGCCGCCCCGCAGGCGAAAGTCGACGCGACGCGTGGCTACGGCGCGCGGGTCGAACTCGTCGGTCAGGACTTCCAGGCGGCGATGGATCACGCCCAGGGGCTCGTCGACGACGATGCGACGGCGTTCGTCCACGCCTACGACGATCCCGCGATCGTCGCCGGACAGGGAACGCTGGGGATCGAGATGTACGAGGACTGCAACGTCGATACGGTCATCGTCCCGATCGGCGGCGGCGGATTGATCTCGGGCATCGCGACGGCGATGAACGAGCTCTCGCCGGGGACTCGCGTCGTCGGCGTCCAGGCCGAAGGGGCCGCGACGGTGCCCGACAGCCTCGACAAGGGGATCCCCGTGACGCTCGATTCGGTCAACACCATCGCCGACGGGATCGCCACCGGTGGGATCTCGGAGCTCACGCTCTCGCTCATCGAGGAACACGTCGACGAAATTATTACGGTGACCGACGGCGAGATCGCCCGCGCGCTTCTCCTGCTCATGGAGCGTGCGAAACAGGTCGTCGAGGGGGCCGGCGCGGCGTCGGTCGCCGCCCTCCTGAGCGACGATCTCGACGTCGAGGGCGAGACGGTGTTCGCGCTGCTTTGCGGGGGAAACCTCGACATGACGATGCTGCGCACGGTGTTGATCCACGCGCTCACCGACCGCGAGCAGATCCTCCGCCTGCGCGTGCGCATCACCGACCGCCCCGGCGAGATGGGCACGGTGTCGAGCATCATCGCCGACCACGGCGCGAACATCCGGCACGTGCGTCACGATCGCTCGGTGCCCGAACTCGACGTCGGCGAGGCCTACCTCGTCTTCGAGATCGAGACCAGCGGCACCGGCCACGCGCGCACCGTCATCCGATCGATCCGCGATCGCGGCTACGAGGTCAGCCACGAGAACGCCTGATCCGTCGTAGCGATCGGCAGGAGGTCATTGCGGGAAATCGACGATTGATGATCGACGATCGACGAAAACAGAGTCGACGGAATCATATATCTCGTGGCCACTTACTGAACGCATGAACGTCGGCATCGACGCGGTCGCCATCCACGCCGGAAAGCTCAGGCTCGACCTCGCGGAGACGCTCGCGCCCGCGCTGGACGAGGAGCCCGAGAAGTTCACGAAGGGGCTCGGCCTCCACGCGAGTTCGTTCCCCGACGTCGAGGAGGACATCGTGACGATGGGCGCGAACGCCGCGCACAAACTGATGGAGCGCAAGGGGCTGACACCCGACGACATCGGTCGGATCGACGTCGCCACCGAGAGCGCCTTCGACAACGCCAAACCCGTCTCGACGTACGTCGCGGGCTGTCTCGAACAGGTCTACGACGAGGACTTCCACCACGCGAACAAGGGCGAGCGCAAGTTCGCCTGCATCGCGGGCACACAGAGCCTCGACGACGCCTACAACTGGATCCGCGCCGGGCGCAATCGTGGCCGCGCGGCGCTCGTGATCGCCACCGACACCGCCCTCTACGCGCGCGGCGACGCCGGCGAGGCCACCCAGGGCGCGGGCGCGGTGGCGATGCTCATCGCCGAAGATCCGGATCTCGTCACAATGAGCGTCGAACAGGGGTTCGGCAGCGCCGATGAAACCGACTTCCTCAAACCGAACCAGCAGTTCCCGAGCGTCGACGGTAAGCGCTCGGTCCAGGTCTACCTCGCACGGATGCGCGAAGCTCTGGAGGACTACGAGAGCGTCGCCGAGGAGACCCATCCCGACCAGTTCGAGTATATCCCGTTCCACACGCCGTTCCCCGGCATGGTCAGGAAGGCCGCACTGCTCGGCTACCGCCACATGATCCGCGACACCGAGATCGAGGCGGATCTCGCGTCGGCGATCGGCGAGCAGCCCCGGCCCGACGGGTTCGACGACGAAGCACAGTACCACGATGCCGTCCGTGACTACATGGACGCGCTGAAGGAAACCGACGCGTACGCGGCGTGGTACGACGATACGATCGAGCCGACGCTCGACATCGCCCGCCACGTCGGCAACTGGTACACCGGCTCGGTCCACATCGCCCGCGCGAGCGCGCTCCGCAGTGCCCGCGAGGCGGGTATCGACATGACCGGTAAATCGCTGCTGCTTGGCTCCTACGGCAGCGGCGCACAGGCCGAGATCCACGCTGAAACCGTCCAAGAGAACTGGACCGAGGAGATCGACGCGCTCGACATCGACGAGCAGCTGGCCGCACGCCGCGACATCTCCTTCGAGGAGTACGAGGAGATCCACGACGTCCACAACCACGACAAGGAGATCGACATCGACGCGTTCACCACCCCGAGCGAGGAGTTCGTCCGCGACGGCCCCGGCCCGATGGACGAGCGGACCTACCGCTACGTCGAATAGCGCCGTTCGACCGGTTCACGATCACTCCAGTTCTCGCACGACCGTTGCCGGGTTGCCCTGTACCACGACGTCGGCAGGAACGTCCTCGGTGACGACCGCGCCCGAAGCCACGACCGCATCGTCGCCGATCGTGACGCCCGGATTGACGACCGCCCGACCGCCGAGCCAAACCCCGTCGCCGATCGACACCGGTTTGCCGTATTCGATCCCGGAGCGTCGTCGAGGCGGGTCGAGCGGATGTGTCGCGGTGTAGATGTGAACGCCGGGGCCGAGCAGGCAATCGTGGCCGATATCGACGCGACAAGGGTCGAGGACAACGCAGTCGAAGTTCGCGTAGAAGTTCTCGCCGACGTGGATGTTAGAGCCGTAATCGCATCGAACGGGCGGTTCGACGTGGAGCTCCTCGCCCGCCGAGCCAAGAAGCTCCCGGAGCAGATCGCTTCGGCGGTCGTCGCCGTCCGCCCTCTCGTTGTATCGGCGGGTGAGCATTCGTGCACGCTCCCGTTCGGCGACGAGTTCGGGGTCACTGGGATCGTACGGATCCCCGTTTTGCATCTTCGTCTTCTCGGTGGGCATCGATCGCCGCTCCTCACGGTTCGGGAATAAAACGTGGCGTTCGATCCGCTATGGAAGGTCGCCCATCGTTTCGAGCATCGCCTCCAGTTCGCCGTCGGCGACCGCGAGCGAGAAGCCGTCGGCACGGGCGAGCGTCGGCGCGTGCTCCCAGAGATCGTCGCGATCGAGCCCGTGCAGCACGACCGCACTCGGCGTCGGCGTCACCACCCGCAGCGCGACCAGCGCGCCCTCGCCGTGGGTGACGCCAGTGAACACGAGCGCGCGATTCGTGCTCTGGCCATAGAGGCGATAGAACTCCTCGGAGGAGAGTCGCGTGATCGCCTCGATGGAGTTGATGACGGTGTGGCCGGCGACGCTTTGCTGGGTGCCCGCGACGATCTCTGTCGCGCCGATGGCGTCGTAGAACTCCCCGGTGTCGAGCGCCGTGGGATATTCCCGAAGGTCGCGGACGATGTCGCCCTCGAAGCCCGCCGAGAGAACGCGGGCGTACTGCCGGAGGTGTTCGCCGCCGCGCGCCTCGTCGATGTCGAGTAGTGCCTCGATGACGCGACGGACGATCGCGATGCCGGGGCTCTGCCGCCGCCCGCTCTCGTAATCCGACACGACGGACGCCGAGACGTCGAGCTCGTCGGCGAGTCTCGTCTGGGCGACGTCGAAGTCCGTTCGCCACTTGCGGATCGTCGCGCCGGGATCGTCGCTCAGGACGACATCGCCGGCGATCTTCCCGGCGAGATCCCGCCGCGTGCGCTCGGTCATGGCCGTGTCTCGCCCGTTTCGCGCAAAAGCCTGCTGGCATCGCCGCAAGGGCTATTTCCCGGTACGTCGAATCCGAATCCTGTGCCATCGACGGTCGTCCACTGCGCGCTCGCTGGACTGCTCGCGGCGGGGCTGCTCGGCGATCGGTTCGACGGCCGCGCGGTGGCGATCGTGCTCGCGGCCACGATCGTGCCCGATCTCGACGTCGTCGCCGGCTTCCTGATCCCGGGCGGTCATCGGTCGGCGCTCCACACCCTCCTCCTGCCGCTGGCCGGCGCGGCGCTGCTCGCCTACGACACACGGATACGGAAACGATCGTTCGTCCGCCGGCGCTGGCACGCCCGCGGGGTGCGGGTCGCCTGGGTCTCGATCGCCGCCGTCGCGTTCGCGTCGATCGGGCTCGATCTCGTCGCCGGCGGCGTGAACCTCTTCTACCCGCTCCACGACCAGTTCTACGAGCTGTCGGGCGAGTTCATCCTCTCGAACGATCGAGGTCTCGTCCAGACGTTCGTCGATCTCGGCGGGAGTGGCGGGGGTGAGGCCGCACGCGGTTCGACGGAGCAGGTCCACATCAACAGCGGCGTCGATCCCACGAGAGGGGCGGAGTCGAAGGCCGTCGAGCGGATCTTTCCCGTCGCACAGTCGGGCTGGCAGCTACTGTTGCTCCTGACGAGCGGTTTCGTTCTCACGGTGCGGCTGTGGGAGACGCGCTGACTCGATCCGGTTCGTGGACATGGGGCCGACGGAACACATAATTTCTCGGTGGGCGAAGCGCGCTCATGGAGACGAGACCGTACGACCCGGAGACGGATGCCGCAGGGCTGTGGGAGCTCAAAGAACGATTCGAGCACGAGCTCGGGGCGCTCGGCGGCGAGGAGAAGGCCGACAGTTACGGCGGGAAACTCACCGACGACTACCGCGAGCGCTATCTCGACTGGGTCGCGCGGTGTGTCGAGCGCGACCCGGACAGCGTTACGGTCGCCGCTGATGGAACGGACCTCGCGGGCTACGTCTTCGTCCTGCCCGAAGAGCTGGCGATGATCTGGGATGCGGCGGTCCTGAACGAACTCTACGTGCGCGAATCCTCGCGAGGGACCGATCTCGCCGACGATCTCATGACGGCGGCCTACGACTGTGCCCGCGATCAGGAGCTGCCGCTCGATCGCATCATGCTCGACGTCGATCGCGAGAACGGTCCCGCTGGCGGGCTCTACGCCCGTCACGGGTTCGAGTCGTGGGGCGAGCTACGCGCCCGCGATCTCTGAACGGCGACAAGGGCACCACCGAGCGGGCCGAAGACGAGCGGATAGACGACTCCCGCCACGAGCGCGGGCGTGAGATTCGGGCCGACGGCCGCGATGACGGCCGTGATCTGGGTGAGGAAGACCCCGACGAACGCGAGCGCGAAGTAGCCCGGCAGGATCGTCCCGCCCGCGGCCGCGGCGACCGAAACGCGCCTCGTACCGACGCGGTGTGCAGCGAGCGCACCGGCGACGAGCAGGAGTAGCGGCGGAAGGGCGAAGAGCAGCGTGCGCCAGCCGCCGGCGCTCACCTCGACGACGTCCGTCGAGAGGTCCATCGCGCTGCTCGTGACCGAGACGTCGACGAAGTGCGCGCCGTAGAAGAACCAGCCCGTGACCTTCCACGGTGCGACGCCGCTCCCGCCGAGTAGCGAGAGCGTCGCGTCGACGTTCAGCCGCGAGAGCTCGGAGCGAACGCGCGAAATCGTCAGCAGATAGGTGAGGAGATAGCCGAGCAGGTAGGCCGCAGCGCCGGCGAGCGCGCCCGCCCTGAACGGGAGCCGGGCGATCAGTCGACCGCTCGCGCCGGTCATCGTCCACCTCTCGAAGCCCCGTGGAAAGTAGCTTCCGGCGGGTCGAACGGGCGCTTTATCCCGTCGCGTCCTGGTACTCGTCCTGCGTGATGGTGTAGCGGTACTCGTCGGCGATTTCCTCGTCGTATGGGAGCCAGTTTCTGAGCAGTCCCTCGCGACGTCCACCGTGGGCCTCGACGTAGTTCTCGACCGCGTGTCGGGATTTTTCGTTGTCCACATGGTGGGTGACAGCGACGACCTCTAGGTCCAGTCGATCGAAAGCGAGTTCGATGAGCGCCGCGGCGCGCTCGCCGGAGTAGCCACGCCCCCAGAAGCGCTTGCGGAGCCACGTGCCGAGCGTTCCCGTGCGCCGATCCCAGTCGATCGTGAGCCCGCCAGCGCCGGCGAATTTACCGGCGCCGTTCTCGCTCTCGCGCGGGCGGATGACGTAGGTCGCGGCCTCGCCCTCGTCCCACTGTTTCTCACAGCGATCGATGAACTCCTTCGACTCGGCGACCGTTTCGTGGGGGTCCCACGGCATGTATTCGGTGACTTCGGCCATCGCTTCCTCGCCGTCGGCGTCGGAACAGATCTCGTAGAACTCGAACAGATCGAGGTTCTCGTGCGAGAACCGTTCGAGAGCCAATCTGTCGGTCTCGATGCGTTCGGGGAACATACGTCCGACAGCAAGCATGTGGACAAAAGCGTTCGCCCGGGTGATCGGGCGGGCCAAGCGCTTAACAGCGCACGCCGAGTACGGGGGGCCATGACGACCATCGTCAGCGACGATGCCGTCCGTTCGGGCGATCCCCGCATCGAGGGGACGCGCATCACCGTCGTCGATCTCAAGCGGCGCGTCATCGACGCCGGCGAGAGCGCACACGTCGTCGCCGGCGAGTACGACGTTCCGGTCGCCGACGTCTTTCACGCGCTCGCGTACTACTACGACCATCGCGAGCGGTTCCGCGAGCGCGAACGCGAGGCTGCAACCGCCCGCCGCGACGGCGAGCGCCGAACGCGCGAGTTGCTCGAACGCAGCGAGGAAGAGGCCGGCAAGCGAGCCGACTGATCGTGCGGATTCTCGCCGACGTGAACGTACCGAACGCGTACGTCTCGGCACTCCGCGGCGACGGCCACGGCGTCACGTACAGCCGAAACGTGGAACGCCTCGGACCGACGGCTACCGATGTCGAAATCGTCGAACACGCTGAACGCGAGGACGTCGCGGTTCTCTCGACCGACGTGAAGGATTTCAGCGGTCGGGATGTTGGCGCTCCGGTGTTCGTCGCCCCACAGGACATGACCGGTGACGAGGTTCGTGCGGCCATCTCTCGCATCGAATCGATGGCGTTCGATCCGGCCGATGCCGATCCGATCTGGCTGTCCTCGCTGTAATCCGGGCCGATCTTCGGGAGACCGTTCGCAACCACTAAACGCGACTCGTCCGTAGCGCCGGCAATGGATTGGACCGAGAAGTATCGTCCATCGACGCTCTCCGAGGTCCGAGGCAACAACAAGGCCCGCGACGCGTTCGCCGAGTGGGCCGAGACGTGGGAGGAGCATCGGGAGGCGATCGTTCTCCACGGCGCGCCCGGCGTCGGCAAGACCTCGGCGGCGCACGCGCTCGCGGCCGATATGGACTGGCCGACGATCGAACTCAACGCCTCGAACCAGCGCACGAAATCCGTCGTCGAGCGCGTGGCGGGCGAGGCGGCGAAATCGGGAACGCTGACGGGCGGGAGCGCCGGCCGGCGGCTCGTGATCATGGACGAGGCCGACAACCTCCACGGAAACGTCGATCGCGGCGGCTCGCGGGCCATCACGGGGCTGGTGAAGGAGGCCAGCCAGCCGATGGTTCTGATCGCCAACGAGTTCTACGACATGTCGAAGAGCCTCCGCAACGCCTGCGAAACGATCGAGTTCCGCGACGTCTCTGCGCGCTCGATCCTCCCCGTGCTCCGTGACATCTGCCGACGCGAGGACGTAGCATACGACGACGATGCGCTCGACGCCATCGCCGAGCGCAACAGCGGCGACCTGCGGGGTGCTGTCAACGATCTCCAGGCACTCGCCGAGAGCGCCGAGACACTCACCGTTGACGACGTGGTGACGAGCGATCGCGACAAAACCACCGGCATCTTCGACTTCCTGGACGCGCTCATCAAGGAGGAGGACGCCGAGGGTGCGCTTCGGTCGTCCTACGACGTCGACGAGACGCCCGACGATCTCATCAACTGGATCGAGGACAACGTCCCCAAGGACTACGCGGGGGCGGAGCTCGCCGACGCCTTCGACAACCTGGCGAACGCCGATCGCTGGCTCGGGCGCGTGCGAGCCACACAGAACTACTCGTACTGGCGGTACGCCGGCGACGCGATGACCGCCGGCGTTGCTGCCTCGCGCCGGGAGTCGAAGGGCGGCTGGACGCGCTACGGCCCGCCGAGCTACTGGTCGAAACTCGGGCGCTCGCGGGCCACTCGCGACAAACGCGACTACATCGCCCGGAAGATCGCCACGACGAGCGGCACGAGCATGGCGAATGCCCGCCGCGAGATCATGCCGTTCCTCGCGACGATGACCCACCACTGCACGAACCGCGAACTCACGGTGTCGATGGCCGCCCGCTACGACATGGACGCCGAACACGTCGCCTTCGTCACCGGCAGCGGCGAGGACACCAACAAGGTCCAGTCGATCGTCGAGGATGCCACGAAGCGCGGCGAGGAGGCCGCCGTCGCGGGCTCGGAAGGCGCATTCGAGGGTGCGACGCGAACCACGAGCGACGAGTCGGACGATCCCGACGGATCGGGCGAAAGTGGCGTGATGGACGGAGAGAGCACGGCTGGCGACGAAGATTCGACCGACGAGGAGAGCGCGGACGATCCCGAGGAGTCCGACGACTCCCAGTCAGGTCTCGGCGATTTCTCCTGATCCCGGAGCTATCGGAGGTTTGTACGAAGAACGACTGTACATAGTCGGTGTACGGACATTTCGATCCCGGTGAGAGATCTGACGACACGAAATCTGGACTGACAGCACGAACCGAACGTCGTCAGTCGGCGGTCGTCGCGGCGGCAGTATCGCTGCTCGTACGGGCCTCGTCGGGTGATTCGTAGGCCCAGACGGTGGTCGCCACGAGCGCGGCGAAGATGACGAGTGCGGCGGCGTGGTGAGTTACCTGGACGAGCGCCGTGTAGGTCGTGACAGTCGCCCCGCCGAGCAGGATCTGGACGGGGAGGACGACCAGCGCGACCGTGCTGGCGAGGCGAGTTCTGCGGCTCTTGTGACCGCGCCAGGCGGCGTAGGTCGTTCCGAGGATCATGAAGCCGGTGATCATCGCGACGAGTCGGTGGAACCACTCGATGAAGCTCGGCCAGTTCGCCGGGAACAGCCCGAAGACGCCGCCGTTACAGAGCGGCCAGTTGGCCCCACAGGACAGACCCGCGCCCGCGGCGGCGGTGTACACGCCGAGGAGGATGAGCGCGAACGTCATCCCCGTGGTGACGGCAGCGAGGTGGCGGAATCGAACCATCGCCGAGGGTTGGGGGCGGTGGTACTTACGTCTGTTCGACTCGCCGCGGCCGCGACCGTTTTGGGTCGCTCGCCCGATGGACATCCGTGACTACTGACCCGGAAAAGGTCGCCCGTCTCGACGAGTATCTCGCCGGAACCGACTGCGAAGCGGTCTGGTTCGCCCGCCCGTCGAACTTCGCGTGGCTCACCGGCGCGAGCAACGTCGTCGACCGCGAGGCGCGCGTGGGCGTCGCGGCGGCTGGCTACGACGGCTCTCTCCACGTTCTCACCAGCAACAACGAAGCACCGCGGTTCAGAAACGAGGCGCTCGATGACGTTCCCGTCGAGACGTTTCCGTGGTACGATCGCTCGCTCGGCGAAGCCCTCGCCAAGCGATCGTCCACCCCATTCGAAGCCGATTTCGCGGTTCCGGGGGCCGAGCGGGTGGCCGCCACTCGACTCCGCACGCCGCTCACGGAAACCGATATCGAGCGCTATCGTGCGCTCGGGCACGAGGCCGCGACCGCCCTCGAAGACGTCTGTCGAACCGTCGAGCGATCCGATACCGAGCGATCGGTCGCCGCACGGCTCAGAGAAAGACTGGTCGCCAGCGGGATCGAGACGCCGGTCCTCCTCGTCGGCGGCGAGGAGCGCGCGCCGAGCTATCGCCATTTCCCGCCGACGAAGGGCGAGATCGGCGGCTACGCGCTGGTGTCGATCACCGCACAGCGCGATGGTCTCCACGCGAGCGCGACGCGAACGATCGCCCTCGATCCACCTGACTGGCTCGCTGCGCGCCACGAGGCCGCCATGCAGGTCGAGGCGGCTGCGATCGCGGCGACGAAACGACTCGTCGAAGAAGGTGGCACCGCCAGCGATGTCTTCCGAGAAATACAGGACGCCTACGCGGCCGTCGGCCACCCCGACGAGTGGGAACGCCATCATCAGGGCGGTGCTACCGGTTTTGCGGGTCGGGAGTGGCGGGCGACGCCCGACAGCGATGCAGCGATCGAGGCCCCGATGGCGTACGCGTGGAATCCGACGGTACAGGGCGCGAAAAGCGAGGATACCGTTCTGATCGACGAAGGGCTGGAGACGCTGACGGCGACCGGCGACTGGCCGACTCGCGAGATCGAGGTCGATGGCGAAACGATCGTCCGCCACGACCTCGGCCCGTAACGACCGAGTTCGTCAGTCGTCGAATATCGGTTTCGGTTGGTTTTTTAGTGGTGTCGGCCGTGACGGTAGACATGGGACTGGACGAAGACGCACTCGACTACCACCGTGAGGACCCGCCCGGCAAGATCGAGATCTCGACGACCAAACCCACCAGCACCCAGCGCGATCTCTCGCTGGCTTATTCTCCGGGTGTCGCCACTCCATGTAATCACATTCACGACGATCCCGACGACGCCTACACCTACACCGCCAAAGGGAATATGGTCGGTGTCGTCTCCAATGGGTCAGCCGTTCTCGGATTGGGTGATATCGGCGCACAGGCCTCCAAACCAGTTATGGAGGGCAAAGGCGTCCTGTTCAAACGGTTCGCCGACATCGACGTCTTCGACATCGAACTCGACGAGGACGATCCCCAGGAGATCATCCGGACTGTCGAAGCGATGGAGCCCACCTTCGGCGGCATCAATCTGGAAGACATCAAAGCCCCAGAGTGCTTCGAGATCGAAGAGAGCCTCCGCGAGTCGATGTCGATCCCCGTCTTCCACGACGACCAACATGGGACCGCGATAATCAGTGGGGCCGCACTGCTGAACGCCAGCGATATCGCCGAAAAAGACCTCGACGACCTGGAGATCGTCTTCTCGGGTGCGGGTGCGAGCGCGATCGCCACCGCACGCTTCTATCTCTCGCTCGGTGCACGAAAGGAGAACATCACGATGTGCGACTCCACGGGGATCATCACCGAGGAGCGCGCGTCTCACGGTGACGTCAACGAGTTCAAAACCGAATTCGCTCGTGACGTCCCCGAGGGGAGTTTGGAGGACGCTATCGAGGACGCCGACGTCTTCGTCGGCTTGTCGGTCGGCGGCATCGTCTCCCAGGAGATGGTCCGCTCGATGAACGACGATCCGATCATCTTCGCGATGGCCAACCCTGACCCCGAAATCAACTACGAGGACGCCAAAGCCGCTCGCGACGACACCGTCATTATGGCTACTGGTCGGTCGGACTACCCCAACATGGTCAACAACGTGCTGGGCTTCCCCTTCATCTTCCGGGGCGCGCTCGACGTTCGCGCCAGCGAGATCAACGAACAGATGAAAGTCGCCGCCGCCCGCGCGATCGCCGAACTCGCTCGCAAGGACGTTCCCGATGCCGTCGTGAAAGCCTACGGCGATCAGCCACTCCGATACGGCCCCGAATACATCATCCCAAAACCCGTCGATCCCAGAGTCTTGTTCGAGATCACGCCCGCCGTCGCGCAGGCCGCCATCGATAGCGGGGCCGCCCGTAGCGACGTCGATATCGACGACTACACCGAGGAACTCGAAGCCCGTCTCGGCAAGTCCCGCGAGATGATGCGTGTTGTGTTGAACAAAGCGAAATCCGAGCCGAAACGACTCGTCCTCGCCGAGGGTGACGACGAGAAGATGATCCGCGCCGCCCACCAGATCGAGGATCAGGGGATCGCCCACCCCGTTCTCATCGGCGATCGCGAACGCATCTGGGAGACGATGGATTCGCTCGGATTGGCGTTCGATCCCGAGATCGTCGATCCCGACGAGGCAAACCTCGAGCCCTACGCCGATCGGATCCACGAGCTGCGCCAGCGCAAGGGGATCACCAGAACTGAAGCCGCGGACTTCGCTCGCGAGAAGAACTACCTCGGCAGCGTGATGGTCGAGATGGGCGACGCCGATGCCATGCTCACCGGATTGATGCACGACTACCCATCCGCGCTCCGCCCGCCGCTCCAGATCGTCGGTACCGCCGACGACGCGAACTACGCGGCCGGCGTCTACATGCTCGCGTTCAAAAACCGGGTGATTTTCTGCGCCGACGCGACCGTCAACCAGGACCCTGACACCGACGTCCTCGCCGAAACCGCACAACACACCGCGGAGCTGGCCCGGCGGTTCAACGTCGAACCGCGGGCGGCCCTGCTGTCCTATTCGGACTTCGGCAGCGTCGACAACGAGGGCACGCGCAAACCGCGTGAGGCCGCACGGAAGCTTCGTGAAGACTCGGCTGTGGAGTTCCCCGTCGATGGCGAAATGCAGGCCGATACCGCCGTCGTCGAAGAGATGTTGGAGGGCACCTACGACTTCTCCGAACTCGACGAACCCGCCAACGTCCTCGTCTTCCCGAACTTGGAGGCTGGCAACATCGGCTACAAACTGCTCCAGCGGNGGACAAACCCGTTCACGTCCTCCAGCGAGGCGACGAGGTCAAGGACATCGTCAATCTCGCCAGCGTCGCCGTCGTCGACGCCCAAGAGAACGGCATCGAGAACTGATCCGCCGGTAGCGGGTTTTTTCGCCGCCGAAACGGGTTTCGATCGGATTCAGTCGAGAACGACCAGCACGTCGCCCATGTCGACTGATTCGCCCTCGGTTGCGGTGACCTCGACGACCTCGCCGCCGTGGGAGGCGACGACGTCGTTTTCCATCTTCATCGCTTCGAGCACGCAGAGCACGTCACCGGCGGCGACCTCGTCGCCCGCGTCGACGTTCACGTTCAAAATCGTCCCCTGCATCTCCGCGGTGACCTGCTCGCCCTCGGCGGTGCTCGCGCTACTGCTCCCGCCGTCGTCGCCCCCACCGCTCGGGCCGGCGGAGCTGAGCTGTTGGGTGTTGCCGCCGCTCCCGCCGGAACTCGCCTGCACCGGCGGTGCGCCGTGCTCTTCGAGATTGACTTCGAAGCGCTTGTCGTTGACTTCGACGACGAAGTCACGCTTGGTGACCTCCTCGTCCTCGTCCTCGTCATCGGTCTCGTCCGCGCCCCACTTCTCCTGAGCCTCGTCGATGCGCTCGGGATCGAGCTCCTCGTCGAGATAGTTCGTCGTGTGCTCGCCGGCGGTGAACGCCTCGTCGTCGAGCATCAGCCGGTGGAACGGGATGATGGTGGTGATCCCCTCGATGCCGAACTCCGCGAGCGCGCGCCGACTCCGAATGAGACACTCCTCGCGGTCCTGGCCCCAGACGATCAGCTTGGCGATCATCGAGTCGTAATCGCCGCCGATCTCGTCGCCCTGTCGGAGCGCGTCGTCGAGGCGAACGCCGATGCCGCCGGGCGGATCGTACGTTTCGAGCGTCCCCGTCGCGGGCGCGAACTCCTCGGCCGCGTTCTCGGCGTTGATGCGGAACTCGATCGCGTGGCCGTCGAGTTCGACGTCGTCTTGAGCGAACGGGAGCTCCGCGTCGGCCGCGACCCGGAGCTGCTGTTTCACGATGTCGATACCCGTCAGCTCCTCGGAGACGGTGTGTTCGACCTGAATTCGTGTGTTGACTTCGAGGAAATAGAAGTTACTGCCCTCGTCGAGCAGTCCGTCCTCGTTGCGGCCCTCGTCCTCGACCAGGAACTCGAAGGTGCCGGCGTTGTAGTAGTCGGCGGCGTCGGCCCCGCGCCGGGCAGCCTCCTGTATCTCCGCGCGCAGGTCGTCGGTGAGCGCGGGACTCGGGCCTTCCTCGATGACTTTCTGCTGGCGGCGCTGGAGCGAACAGTCCCGTTCACCGATGTGGCGGACGTTGCCGTGGTGGTCAGCGATGATCTGGACTTCGATGTGGCGCGGCGATTCGAGGAACTTCTCGACGTAGACCGAGGAGTTGTCGAAATACGCCTCGCCCTCGCGCTGGGCGCTCTCGAACTGGTCTTCGATTTCGCCTTCGCTCTCGACGACCTTCAGCCCGCGCCCACCACCGCCGCCTTCGGCCTTGATCGCGACCGGATAGCCCGCCTCGTCGGCGAACTCCGTTATTTCGTCGGCCGACTCGACCGGGTCCTCGGTGCCGGGTACCGTGGGGACGTCGGCGGCGGCCATCTCCTTTCGCGCGCTCGTCTTCTCGCCGAGTTGCTCCATCGATCCGCTCGATGGGCCGACCCACGTCATCTCGCTGTCTTCGACGCGGGCGGCGAAGTCGGCGTTCTCGGCGAGGAACCCGTAACCCGGATGGACGGCGTCCGCGCCGGCCTTCTCGCCCGCCTCGACGATCGCTTCGCCGTCCAGGTAGGAGTCGGCGGCCCGCGCCGGGCCGACGTTGTACGCTTCGTCGGCGTAGCGAGCGTGGCCGGCGTTCTTGTCGGCCTCGGAGTAGACGGCGACGGTGCCGACGCCGAGTTCCTCACAGGCGCGCATCACGCGCACGGCGATCTCCCCGCGGTTGGCGACGAGGACCTTCTCGAACATTCTATCGACAATACCGGGACTTCCGTGATAAATCTATCCGCATGAACTCACAGCGGTCGGCGAGCTTACAGTCGGTCGACCCGGCCGGCCGCGCTCCAGGGATCGGTCGGCGCGCCGAGCGTCACCCGAGCGGAGCGCCCGCCGAGTGCATGGAGGCGACCGGCGAACCCCCAGCGCTCGCCCGCCCACGATGGGGTCTCGTCCGCGCCGTCGAGCGCCGCGCGCTCGCGGTCGGCGAGGTGGGCACTCATCGCGGCGGCGATGGCGGCGGCCTCGTCGTCGGCGGCGTCGTCGGGGATCGCCGCCGCGAGCTCGTCGCGGGACGGGTTCGATGCCATCACAGCGGGATGTTGCCGTGTTTGCGCTCCGGCGTCTGTTTGCGTTTGCTCGACAGCATTTCGAGGTCCTCGATCAGCGTCGGGCGCGTTTCCTGGGGTTCGATCACGTCGTCGACGAAGCCGCGCTCGGCGGCCGTGTAGGGGTTGGCGAAGGTGTCGCGGTACTCGTCGATCAGCTCGTCGCGGCGGGCGTCGGTGTCGTCGGCCGCATCGAGTTCGTCGTCGTAGAGGACGTTGACCGCTCCCTTCGGCCCCATGACGGCGATCTCGGCCGTGGGCCACGCGTAGTTCACGTCCGCATCGATATGTTTGGATGCCATCACGTCGTACGCGCCGCCGTAGGCCTTCCGCGTGATCGTCGTCAGCAGCGGCACCGACGCCTCGGAGAAGGCGTAGAGGAGTTTCGCGCCGTGTTTGATGATGCCGCCCGATTCCTGTTCCTTGCCGGGCATGAACCCGGGCACGTCGACGAAGGTGAGAATCGGGATGTTGAACGCATCACAGAAGCGGACGAACCGCGAACCCTTGAGCGAGGCATCGATGTCGAGCGTGCCGGCGTTGAACCGGGGCTGGTTGGCGACCACACCGACCGATCGGCCGTCGAGGCGCGCGAAGGCCGTCACGAGGTTGCGGGCGTAGGACTCGGCGACCGAGAAGAACGAGCCCTCGTCGACGATGCGCCCGATGACGTCGGTCATGTCGTATGGTTTGCGCGGCGAGTCCGGGACGAGATCGAGCAGCTCCTCGTCCTCGCGGTCGGGATCGTCCCACGGCTCGACGCGCGGCGGGTCCTCGACGTTGTTCTGCGGGAGATAAGAGAGCAGCCGCTTGATGTCGTCGAGCGCCTCCTTCTCGTCGCTCTCGGCGAAGTGGGCGACGCCGCTCTCGGATGTGTGGGCCGCCGCCCCGCCGAGCTCCTCGAAGGAGACCTCCTCGCCGGTGACGGTCTCGATGACCGACGGTCCGGTGATCATCATGTGGCTGGTCTCCTCGACCATGAAGATGAAATCGGTGATCGCCGGCGAGTAGACCGCGCCGCCCGCACAGGGGCCCATGATCGCCGAGATCTGCGGGACGACGCCGGAGGCCTGCTGATTCCGGTGGAAGACCTCGGCGTAGCCCGCCAGCGAATCGATCCCTTCCTGGATACGCGCACCTGCCGAATCGTTCAGCCCGATGATCGGCGCGCCCACCTCCATCGCCTCGTCCATCACCTTACAGACCTTCTGGGCGAACACTTCGCCTAGCGAGCCGCCGAAGACGGTGAAGTCGTGGGCGAAGACGAACACCGTCCGGCCGTCGACCTCGCCGTAGCCCGTGACGACGCCGTCGCCCGGCACTTCCCGCTCGTCCATGTCGAAGTTCGTGCTCCGATGGGTGCGGAGCTGGTCGAACTCGTGGAACGTGTCCTCGTCGAGGAAGTAATCGATGCGCTCGCGGGCGGTCAGCTTCCCCTTCTCGTGTTGAGACTCGATGCGTTCCTCGCCACCGCCGAGCTCGGCAGCGCGCTTGCGCTCGCGGAGGTCGGCGATGGGATCGGTGTCGGTATCGTCAGTCATGAGTCGTCCCCCCGTGACCGTGCATACCGGGCGTGGTCGGGCAGCGAAAAAGGGTCTTCCGATGAACGATGATTACCGTAAGGGACCTGGAACGATGTAGTAGCCCGTGTCGGGCGTGGCCAGCAGATCCCAGAGATTGATCGCGACGACGATGACGACCACCGCGAGGATGAACGTCCGAATCCCCCACAGCCAGATCGGGGCGAGCGAGCCGATGCCCGACCCGTCGGTGAGTTCGTCGATCGCGTCCTGGCCGAGAACCCAACCGACGAACAGCACGACGAACAGCACGGTGATCGGCAGCAGGAGGGTGACGCCGATGCCGTCGAACCAGTCGAGCCACGCGGTCTCCCACGCCGAGGGGATCCCGAGGAGGAAGATCGCCGCGCCGATCCCCGCCGCCGTCGGCAGCCGCGAGAAGCCGTAGTTGTCGACGAGATAGGCGACGACGACTTCGAGCAGGCTGATCGCCGACGACAGCGCCGCGATCAGGATGACGCCGAAGAAGACGACGCCGACCGCCTGCCCGACGAGACCGCCACCGGGCAGCTCGGCGAGCGCCGTCGGGATGGCGACGAACACCGCACCGGGCCCGCCGGAGCCGGGTTCGACGCCCTGGGCGAACAGCAGCGGGAGGACGACCAGGCCGGCGAGAACGCCGATGATGGTGTTCGAGATGCCGATCGTGACGCCATCGACCGGCAGGCTGTCGTTCTTGCCGAGATAGGAGGCGTAGGTGATCATCACGCTGAACCCGACCGACAGCGAGAAAAAGGCCTGGCCGAACGCCGCGGGCAGGACGGTGCCGGCGTTGGCGATGATGGTGTCGAGGTTCGGGTTGAGGAAGAAGGCGTACCCCTCGCTCGCGCCGGGCAGCGTCGCCGCGAAGGCCGCGAGGCCGACGAGCATGACGACGACGGCCGGCACCATCACCTTCGTCGCGAGCTCGATACCGTCCTCGATGCCGAGCGCGACGATCCCGATGGTGATCAGCATGAAGATCGCGTGGGTGCCGACCGAGGGGAGCCCGACCGAAATCGCGCCGAAATACGACTCGGGCGCGGCGAGCGCACCGCCGGTGATGCTCCCGCCGATGTATCGGATCACCCAGCCGCCGATCACGCTGTAGTACGAGAGCGTCCAGAAGGCCGCGATGACGCCGACGGCACCGACGAACCACCAGCCCGGGCGACCGAGCTTCCGGAACGCGCCGATGGCGCTGGTGTTGGCTCGCCGGCCGATGACGAACTCCGCGAGGAGCACGGGGATCCCGATGAGCAACACGGCGAGCAAATAGACGACCAGGAACGCCGCGCCGCCGTTCGCGGAGGTCTGGAACGGAAAGCGCCAGATATTGCCCAGTCCGACGGCACTGCCGATGGCCGCGAGGATGAATCCCACCCTCGTGGCCCATGTTTCACGTTCTGCCATAGCTGAGGGGGTTCCGCCCCAGTTAAAAACCTTCGTGAAACGCTCGCGTGTGACCGGCTCTCCAATCAGGCCTCGCCGTAGACGGGCACGGCCGCGCCGCTCGTGACGCCCGTGGCGTCGCTACAGAGGGCGCAGACGACCGGGGCGATCTCCTCGGGTGTTGGCCAGTCGTCGGGATCGCCCGAGAGCATCTCGCGGTTGGCGGGCGTGTCGATCGTCTTCGGCATGATCGCGTTCGCACGCAGTTCGCCACGGTTCTCCGCGGCGATCGTCTCCGTCAACAGGCGCACGCCGGCCTTCGCCGCACGATACGGGCCGTCGCCCTCGCCACCCTCCAGCGACGACTTCGCCGACACCGAGACGATCGCGCCCTCGGTCTCGCGGAGCTGCGGGATGGCGTGTTTCGACGCGAGGAACATCGTCCGGAGGTTGATATCGAACAGCGTCTCGAATTCATCATTACTCGTCTCGTCGATCGGCTGGCCCCCCTGCCAGGTGCCGGCAATGTTACAGAGCGCGTCGAGTCGCCCCTCTGCCTCGACGACGTCGTTCACGACGCGTTCGACGTCGTCCTCGTCGGTGAGATCGGCCTCGTGGAACTCACAGTCGGCGTCGAGCAGCGAGTCGTCATCGTCGGGTGTGACGAGATCGGTCGCGTGGACGGTCGCACCCGCGCTCTCGAACGCCGCGCAGATGCCGCTGCCGAGCGCCCCGCTCGCGCCGGTGACGAGCACTACCTCTCCGTCGAAATCGAAGTCGGTCGGCATGCCCATGAGATGAATCGCAAATTACATAAATCTATGCCAGCGGCCGTGCCGAGCGACGGCGGTGGACGCTCGAAGACGGCGTCGTTTTACGGCTCTGTGTCCGAGCGCTCGCAATGTTGTCTCCACCCGAGATACTCGTGTATCTCATCCTCTGCGCAGCAGTGTTGCTGACGGGAAAACTCGCCATCGCGGGCGTCTACCCGCTCGCGGCCGGCATCGCGCTCGCGTTGCTCGCCTACGGCTATCTCGCTCGCTGGGGCGGTCGGCCGATCGAGGAGCGACTGTTCGCCCCGCCGCGCCGTCCCTGACGGCAACTGCCATCGGCGTGGACGATCGAGCGAATCGCCGACCGACTGTCTTGGTCGTGCTGGAATACGCCCGAAACGATTTGCGGATCCGTGACGAACCCGACACATGAGCGACGGCGATGCGGAGCAAGCCGCCGACAGTTCGGCTGACGACACGTCGCCCAGCGACGAATCCGCAGCCGTCGAAACGGGACCGACCGCGGTGGGCGACGGCCGAAAGAAGCACGTCAGCGTCCGCACCCGGAGCGACGAGTACCACGATCACGGTGACGTCTACCTCAAACAGTCCTCGGTGGCGTTTCTCGTCTCGCCGGAATCGTCGTTTCCCGACGGGGCGACGACGCGCTACGCCAAGGACGATCTCAGTCGCGTCGCAGTGACCCAACACCACTCGATGTGTTTCATCACGACGGCGACCGCCGGCGAGGGGCCGGCACTCGACGCGCTGCGGGGGTTCCGCGACGACGCGCTCGCGCGGTCACTCCCCGGGCGGGCGCTCGTCGCGACCTACGACGCGGTGAGCCCGCCGATCGCGGCCACGCTCGCGCGCCATCCTGGAGCACGGACGACACGGCTGGTGGCTTGGCTGGTCCGGAAGTGTGGCACGCTCGCCCGCCGACGGATGCGTGCTTCCTCTGTCAGGCGGGCGGTCCTCACCGGAGCGCTGGTCGCGCTGTACGTCGTCGGGGTCGCCGTCGCCGCCGTCGGCCATCTCGCCATCCGATTTCGGGAGCGCCGTTAGGGGAGGAATCGTCTGACGTTCTCGATCGGCGAGAAACCCACCCCAGAAACCGTCTCGACGCGGAAGCCGTGACGGTCGGCGCACGTTTCGATTTCGGCGGCGAGTTCTGCGGAGTCCTCGTCGTGGATACGGTAGGCGTACGAGTCCTCGTCGGTCGAGACGGTGAGTTTCGGGCGGCCGAGCCGGCCGCCGTCGTGGAGGCGAACGCGCTCGATGGCGTCGTAGGCGAGCCACGTGACCGAATCGGCCTGGAGGAGCACCTCGTCGAGGCCGTGATGGTCGTAGATCGCCTGCATGCCCCGCGACTCGCGGCGGTGTTTTCTGGTGCCGAGCCCGAACAGCGGCGTGATGTAGGCGTATTCGGCGATGTGCAGCCCGTCGTCGGCGAAGAAGAGGTCCGCGAGACGCAGCGGGAACGAGCCGGCCATCCCGTAGTGGACGTGGTAGTGGACTGCGATGTCGGTGCTCGGGAGCTCCTCAAAGGCCGCCGGGTCGAGCTCGTCGCTCACGCCTCCTCCCCGAGCCCGCCGCGATAGCCGAGATAGCCGAAGAAGTACGCTCCGGCGATGAACAGCAGCCCCGCGACCGTGTTCACTTCGAGAGCGACGTAGACGCCGATCGCAATGCCGGCGACGGCGAGCGCAAGCGCGAGGCGCATCCGTAGCGAATACGTCTCGCCGGCGGGCGCGGCCTGCGCACCCTCGAAGCCGACGCGACGCTCGCCGATGTAGGTGAGGATCATCACCGCGAGCGTCACGACGACCAGGACGACCCGCACGGTCCCAGCGAGTTCGATGCCGAGCGCCCCGAACAGCAGCGGCGAGCCGATGACGAGCAAGCCGCCGAAGTAGATCAGCAGTCGGTAGGCGACGAGCACGCCGAACAGGGCATCGAGTTCGCTCGTTTCGGTGTCGGCCATGCGTGCTCTACGCGACCAGCGGGAAAAACGTCGGGGCACTCAGGCGAGAAAGCCCGACGCCTCGTCGGCGTCCTCGACGGTGCCGCTGGCGTCGATCTTCGCGCGCGCGGAGCGATACATCGTGTAGATCTGGACGGCGAGCGCGAACAGCCAGAGTGCGTAGCCACCGGGGGCGCTCCCCATGACGGTGACGGTCGTGCCGAAGGCGTCGAGGCCGAAGCGCGTGACGAGCGTCTCGCCGATGAGCAGGATGCTGAAGAAGCCGAAGAAGGCCGTCGCCCACCACATGGCGAGAATCCTGGCCCAACCGGGCTGGGTGTGTTCGGGCATCCGCGTCGTGTTGAGGATGATCGTGAGCGCGTTGTACGGCCACATCATCACGCCGGCGGCGGCCGCGCCGATGACGAGGATGATCCAGGGCTGGGCGACCTGGAAGCCGATGATCGCCATCCCCCAGAGCGTGAACACCGTGAGCAGCCCGAGGAAGATGTAGCTCATGTCCCAGCCACGGCTGCGACCGATCTTCTGGTAGACGATGTCGGCGCTGTTGCGGACGAATACTTCGATCTGGGCGTACTGCGTGCTAAACAGCGCGATGAACAGCAGTGCGTAGAGCAGCCACGCGCTGATACCGCCGCCGAGACCGGGGATGATGGTGTCGAGCCACATCGCCACGCCGCTGCCGCCGAACTCGCCGCCGCCGGCGTACTGGGCGGCGATCGACATAACGATCGTCGCGACGACGATCACGCCGACGACGAAGGTGAGGAAGTGTTCACGTTGGGTGACCTTCCACCACGCCCGCCAGCGCTTCATGTTGGTGTCGGTCGGCTCGAAGGTGTAGCTGCCGTCCTGACTTTCCGTCTCGCCGGAGCCACGGAGCGGGTTCTTGATCCGGCCCTGATACGCCCCCATCCCGTAGCCTTTCTCGCGTGCCCACACACCCTGCGAGAGGTTCGTATAGCCGCCAGCACCGGCATAGGCGAGCCCGCCGAGGAAGGTGGCGATGTCGAAGTCCGCGTCCGACGGCAGCGCGCCGAAGTTGACCGCGCCGGCCGGGAGATTGGCGAACTCGCCGAACGTGTTGAGCGTGAACATGAGGACGATACCGATGAACACCGCGAGAAGCATCAGCGCGATCTGTGCGCGCTCGATGACGTTGTAGACCAGCGGGCCGGCCTGATAGGAAAGCCAGATGACCACCATCGAGACGACGCCGATGAGATACCAGTCCGCCCGCGGGACGATCCCGGTCCAGGCCGCGAACACCTCGGAACCGGTCGCGGCCCAGCCCGGCCAGCCGATCTGGAAGAAGCCGAAGACGAGGAAAAAGAGCGGCCAGATGCGGTTGAGCCGGTTGAACCCCTGGAAGATGCTCTCGCCGGTGGCGATCGCCCACCGCTGGAGCTCGGTGTTGATGAAGAACTGGGTGATGACGCCGACCCAGAACGCCCAGTAGAGCCCCCAGCTTCCCTCGGCGACGATCGTCGGCCAGAACATCGTCTCGCCCGAGCCGAGCGACGCGCCGAGCATGATGGCGCTCGGCCCGACGATGTGCGAGACCTTCGGCACCTTCGGGAGGTCGGCGATACGGAACCCGCCACCGCCATCCGACTTCGGATACTCGCTGGTCGCCGGAGCCTCCTCCAACGAATCGTCGTCGACGGGCGTATAGACCGACTCGCGGTACTCCCTGCCCTCCGATTCCGAAGCGTAGACGTCCGCATCGGCGACACCGCCGTCGGTTTCGGGCTCCGCTACCGGTTCGTCCTCGTCGTCAGTCATTCGTCCCCTCCGTCGACGGTCGCCTGCTCCACACGCCGGATGGCAGTATTTGCCGCATGGTACTAGTCAACAAGAGACTCGATACTGCAAAAACGTTCCGGAAAATATAAATAATTCTATACGATTATCGCGGCGATCGCCGGCGATTCAATCGGCGAGCGCGTCGGCGACCATCTCGATCGGATGTGGCGGCTCCTGGCCCTCGTGTTCGCCGAGCTGGCTCCGACAGGACGCACCGGGCGCGACGACCCGATCACCGTCGCTCTCGTCGACCTGCTCGTAGAGCACGTCGGCGATGGCGCGGCTCAGCGAGAGATGCTCCGATTCGTAGCCGAACGAACCGGCCATGCCACAGCAGCCCGAATCGAGCGCGTCGACCGCGTAGCCCGCCCGCCGGAGAACGCCAACGGCGTGATGATCCTTCTTCGTGGCCTTCTGATGGCAGTGGCCATGGTAGGTGAGCGATTCGTCCCGTTCGCCGAACCTCAGCGCCTCGTCGAGTCGGAATCGGTCGAGATACTCGCAGACGCCGAAGGTGTTGTCGGCAATGGTTTCGACATCGCTTTCGCCCCCATCGGCGGCCGGCTTTTGCCCATTACCGCCGGCGGCGACGGTACCCGTCGGCACGCTCCGATCGGTGGCCGGGATCAGGTCCGGATAGTCGTACTGGACCATGACGGCGTCGGAGGGTTCGACCACGACCACGTCCCAGCCCCGGCGGACGAGCGGCGAGAGGGCGGCGACGTTCCGTTCAGCAGCCGCACGCGCTTGCCCGATGAACCCCTTCGAGTAGGCGGGCCGACCGCTATCGGTGACACCAAGGGGTAGTTCGACGTGGACACCGGCGGCTTCGAGCACTCGCACGGCAGCTTTGCCAGCCTCCGGATGGTTGTAGTTCGTGTAGGTGTCAGGGAAGAGCAGGACCTTCCTGTCGGCGTCAGTAATCGAAACCTGCGCGCCGCCGCGCGCTTCGAACCACTCTTCGAAACTCTCGGCGTGGAAGGTCGGCAACGTTCGGTCCGTGGCGATACCGACCGCCTTCTCCAGCACCTTACGCGCGCCCGGCAGTTCGGTCCCCCAGTTCGACAGCGGCGCGAGCCGGCTGGCGAACGCCGAGAGCGAGTCGATGTTCGCGAACAGGTGGTCGCGCAGGCTCGCGCCGTGGCGCTCGTGGTACTCGTTGGTGACTTCAGCCTTCATCTTCGCCATGTCGACCTCGCTCGGACAGTCGTTCGCACAGCCCTTGCAGCCGATACAGAGATCCATCACCTCGTTCATGAACTCGACGTCGACTGCATCACCCCCACGATCAAGGTCGCCGCTCATCGCATCGCGCAGCAGGTTCGCCCGCCCGCGCGTCGAGAGGATCTCCTCTTCGGCGGCGCGATAGGTCGGGCACATCGTTCCACCGGTCGTGGACTGGTGGCCGCGACAGCCGCCACAGCCGTGACAGAGCTCGGCCATCCCCCGGAAACCGTTCTCGTTCTCCCAGCGGAGTTCGGTCTCGAAGCCCGCATCGAACTCGTACTCCGAATCGAAGCGGAGATCCGCAGTGGGACTCGGCGCGTCGCTATCGCCGACATCGTCGGGCAGCCCACAGACCTGTCCCGGATTGAGGAGCCAGTCGGGATCGAACGTCGATTTGAGATCGCGAAAGATTTCCCAGAGATCCTCGCCGTAGAGCTTCCGGTTCCATTTCGTGCGCGCGTGGCCGTCGCCGTGTTCGCCCGAGACCGAACCCCCATACTCGACGATCAGATCGGTCACGGCTTCAGCGATGGCGTCCATCCGCTCGCGCCCCTCGACGGTTTTCGTGTCGATGAGCGGCCGGACGTGGAGCACGCCGGGACCGGCGTGGGCGTAGAAGCTCGCGAACGTGTCCTGCTCGTCGAGGATCGCCTGGAAGTCGGCGACGTAGTCGGGCAGGTGTTCGGCCGGAACGGCACAGTCCTCGATGAACGAGATGTGCTTTGCGTCCGTGGTGCGCGAGAGCAGGATCGGCAGTCCGGATTTGCGCATCTTCCAGAACTGCGCGCGCGTGTCGGCGTCGTGGGCCTCCATCGCCGCGTTCGCGTACCGTCGTTTCTCCGTCAGTTCGTGCGCGCCATCGCTCGGCTCGGCGTCCGACTCGCTGCCCACGCGGTCGGCGACGAGATCCGCGACCTGCTGTTTTCCATCTCTATCCGAGTCAGCGTAGAACTCGACGAGGAGGACGGAGTCGGTCCCGTCGGGTAGCAACCCCACCACGTCGGCGAACTCGCTGGTATCGCGCGCAAGATCCAGGAGGACGGAGTCCATCACCTCGACGGCCGCAGGATCGTGTTCGAGGATCGGTTCGACGTCCTCCATCGCGTCACCGAGCGAGTCGTAGGTCAGCAGGCCGATGGCCTTCGTCTCGGGGACGGGTTCGAGCACGACGGTCGCCGCCGTGACGATCGCGAGCGTGCCCTCGCTGCCGGCGAGCAGGCGCGCGAGATTCACCGTGCCGTCCGCCGCATCCGAGATCAGCATGTCGAGATCGTAGCCCGAGACGTTGCGCTTCAGATCGGGATAGGCCTCCTCGATCGCGTCGCTTTCCTCGTCGAGGATGCGGGCGATTTCGGCGTGGATGCGCGCTTCGAGATCGCCCTCGGGGTCGGCGCACTCGCGGAGTTCCTCGATCGTGAGTTCGCCGAGCTCGGTGACAGTTCCGTCGGCGAGGACGACCTCGCAGGATTCGATGTAGGCGTCGGTCTTGCCGTATTTCAGCGAGTGCGCGCCGGTGCTGTTGTTGCCGATCGCTCCACCCAGCGCGCTCTTGTCGCCCCAGGCCGGATCGGGCGCGAACTTGAGGTCGTGGGGCGCGAGCGCCTCGTCGATGTCGGCGAGATAGATCCCCGGCTGGGCGGTGGCCGTCCGAGATTCGGGGTCAACGGCGAGCAGTTCGTCCATGTTGCGGGTGAAATCGAGCACCACCGCCTCGTTGACGGCCTGGCCGGCGAGGCTCGTCCCGCCGCCGCGCGGGAGCACCGGTATCCCCTGGTCGGCACAGTAGTCGACGACGGCGGCGACGTCGGCGGTCGACTCCGGGAAGACGACGCCGATGGGTGGTATCTCGTAAGCGCTCGCGTCGGTCGCGTAGAGGTTGCGCGAATACTCGTCGAAGCGGACGTCGCCGTCGACACGCGCTTCGAGCTCGTCGACGAGCGCCGGGCGGGCGACCGCGCCGCCGCGATAGTCGTAGTTCGCGTCGTCCGCTGGGTCGTCGGCCGATCGCCGCGCGAAATCGGTCGTCACGATGGCACACGGTTCGTCCCCGGACGGTAAACAGGCATCGGAGAATTCACCATCGATCGATTCGTCTCGGTGGCAGTCGATCGAGACACGGGCGTACGCTGTCTGGATCGGATCGCATGACGACGGTTCCGCGAAAGGCCGATATAGTTCAGTTCCGAACGGTGGACGATGAGTGACGTTCTCACGACGTTCGAATCGTCGCTCGACGGGTTGGACGTCGCAACGACACGAACCGACGGCGACGGGTTCACCGGGGCGCTCGACGACGCGATCCGCGAGCCGGCCGTCGGCGTTCCGCTGGGTCTCGACGACGTTTCGCTCGCCGACACCGCGGTGACGGTCGATCCCACGGCCGCAGCGCTCGAATCGGCACGGACGGGCGTCACCCCCGTCGGAGCGGGTATCGCCACCTACGGCTCGCTCGCGGTCGCAGCCGACGCGGCGGGCAGCGAGCCGGTGAGTCTCTACCCCGAGCGCCACGTCGCTGTCCTGCGCGAGGAGGAGCTCCACGCCGACATGGACGAGGCGTTCGCGTGGCTCGGCGAGGAGTTCGCCGCCGGGCGAGACAGTTACGTCTTCGCCACCGGCGCGAGCGCGACCGCCGACATGGGCGAGATGGTCGAGGGCGTCCACGGCCCTGCCGAAGTGCACGTCGTCGTGCTCGAACGATGAGTGCAGAAACCAGACGGGAGAAAGCCGAGCAGATCCGTCACCTGCTCGACACCGAGGGCGAAAACGTCCGCGAGAACGCGAGCCATTTCAACGAGAACCGGTACGACGCCATCGACGAGTTCGACGAGTACGAAGAGCTGCGGACCACAGTCCGAGAGATCAAGGAGGACGCCATCGAGCGACTGCCCGAACTCGTTGACACGGTCACCGAGAGCGTCGAGGCCAACGGCGGCCACGTCTATCTCGCCGAGGACGCCACCGACGCGAACCAGTATATCGAGAACGTGGCGGGTGACGCCGAGACGCTCGTGAAATCGAAGTCGATGACGACCGAGGAGATCGACGTCAACGACCACCTCGAAACCGCTGGTGTGGACGTCTACGAGACCGATCTCGGCGAATTCGTCCTGCAGGTCGCCGACGAGACGCCATCACACATCGTCGGCCCGTCAATCCACAAATCACGCGAGGGCATCGCCGAGCTGTTCAACGAGCAGTTCGATCCCGAGGAACCCCTGGAGACGCCCGAGGAGCTCACCGAGTTCGCCCGGGACTACCTCGGCGAGCGAATTCGGGATGCGGACGTCGGGATGACCGGTGCGAACTTCGTCGTCGCCGACAGCGGGACGATCACGCTCGTCACCAACGAGGGCAACGCCCGGAAATCGGCCGTGACGCCGGATACACACGTGGCTGTCGCCGGGGTAGAGAAGCTGATCCCCACGCTCTCTGACCTCCAGCCGTTCGTCGAACTCATCGCGCGCTCGGCGACCGGCCAGCCGATCACCCAGTACGTCACGATGCTCTCGCCGCCCGTGGAGACGCCGACGCTGGAGTTCGACGAGCCCGAGACACCCCTTTCAGAGTCGGATGGCGACCGTGAGTTCCATCTCGTGCTGCTCGACAACGGTCGGACGGCGATGCGCGAGGACGATCAACTGCGCGAGACGCTCTACTGCATCCGCTGTGGCGCGTGTGCGAACTCGTGTGCGAACTTCCAGCACGTCGGCGGCCACGCCTTCGGCGGCGAGACCTACTCGGGCGGGATCGCCACGGGCTGGGAGGCGGGTGTCCACGGACAGGAGAGTGCGGCGGAGTTCAACGACCTCTGTACGGGCTGCTCGCGCTGTGTCAACAACTGCCCGGTGAAGATCGACATCCCGTGGATCAACGAGGTGGTCAGGGATCGCATCAACCACGACGAGACCACGGAGTTCGACTTCCTCGTCGAAGGGCTGACGCCCGACGAAGAACCGGGTGGCGTGGACCTCCAGAAACGGTTCTTCGGCAACTACGCCGATCTGGCGGAGGTCGGGAGCGCCACCGCACCGCTATCGAACTGGATCGCGGGGACCGCCCCCGCGCGGGCGCTCATGGAGCGCGTTCTGGGCATCGATCGTCGGCGCTCGCTTCCGCAGTTCGAGCGCGAAACGTTGCGGAAATGGTTCGACTCCCGGGGAGGATCGCGCGTGTCGCCGGCCGACGCCGACCGCGAGGCGGTGCTCTACCCCGATGCCTACACGAACCACATCGAGGTCGAGCGCGGGAAGGCCGCCGTCAGGGTGCTCGAAGCGCTCGGGGTCGCAGTCGAGGTTCCCGACGTCGCATCGAGCGGGCGCGCGCCGCTCTCGCAGGGGATGCTCGCGACGGCCGAGCGCCACGCCCACGAGGTCTACGCCGATCTCGCCGAACGGATCGATGCGGGGCGGGATATCGTCGTCATCGAACCCTCCGATCTCGCGATATTCGCCGGCGAGTACGAGAAGTTCCTGCCCGATCGATCGGCCGAGCGCCTCGACGACAGCAGCTACGAGATCATGGAGTACGTCTATGGCCTGCTCGAGAACGGGGGTGATGGCGAGAGCCTGCCGGCCGGCGACGGCGAGCGCGTGGCCTACCACAGCCACTGCCAGCAGCGGACCCTCGGGCTCGAAGCCCACACCGTGGCCGTCCTCGAAGACCGTGGCTACGACGTGCTCACCTCCGAGACCGAATGCTGCGGGATGGCCGGCTCGTTCGGCTACAAGCGCGAATACTACGAGCTGAGCATGGACGTCGGCAGCGAGCTCGAAACCCAGTTCCAAGACGAGGAGGCACGCGATCGGACCGTGGTCGCGAGCGGCACCTCCTGTCTCGAACAGCTCGACTCGCTGCTGGAACGGCCGAGCCGGCATCCGGTGCAGTTGCTCGATCCCGACCAATAGCTCTCGACCTACCCGTCGAGACGGTAGCTTTCTCGCTCTTTGAGACTCTTCTGTATTGATGCGAACGAAACCATTATCACAACCCAACGTGTTTTTCCGTTGAGAATGGATCGACGGAAGTATTTAGCGATGGTTGGTGCTGCAACGAGCCTCGGTCTCGCCGGCTGTAGCGGTGGCGGAAGCGGCAACAACAGCAGTAGTGGAAACGGAAGTAGTGAAGCAACAAACGATAGCAGCGGTGCTAGTACCGACGGCAATACTAGTGAAGGCACGGATACTGCAGCAACGGGAGGGGGGTCTGAAGCGACGTCGAAAGAGGCTGCAGATACGACGGAGCCAACAACCGCTGGAGGAACCGAAATGAGTGAAGCCGACACTCTCACACCCTCTGGTGGCGGTGGATCGGGAAGTACCAACGTTACCGACACTGAACTCGTCGTCGAAGAAGGTCAGTATGGAACCGATGTTTACATGAGTGGCCTGGTTGAAAATACAGGCAACGACGTTCTCCGACTCCCCGAAGCGAGAGTGTCATTCTACGATAGCGAGGATTCAATTCTCACCAGCACGACGACGAGTATTGCGTTCCTCAAACCCGGAACACAGTGGGAGATCCACGCACCGTATCTCGATGAAAAAGAGCCGGCACGTGGCGAGATTGAGATTACGAGTGCCGACACGTTCCAAACTGAACTCGGGATTCCGGATTCGCTCAAGGTTGCTGAGGAGAACCTGAATAGCGGTGAGGAGCCAACACTCTCACTTCGTATCGAAAACACATCGGACAGTGCAGTCTCGCCATCGGCATTCTGTGTGTTTTACGATGGTGATGGCATCGCGTTGGGCGATGGACTCGACAGCCTTGAGCAACTTCCGGCAGGCGAATCATGGCAAACCTCGCTCGAATACATAGCATACAGTACACAGGATGCAACTCGCATCTCGGATTACGACCTCTATGCGACCACGTTGTAGAGAATGAAGTAAACAGATATCGGACAGTACAATTAATGAGGGGTGAGATCAGCCGCGGTTAGCAGTTTTTTGTCTTCGTGTTTTGGGCTCGTCAGAGGATTTCATCGGCAACTATCTCGTGGTTAGCCGTGTCACTGTGGGCATGAGAAACGAAAGGTAAGTGCCCGGGGTGGGCTCCGAACCCACGATCTCCGCATATCCCAGGTCCGAGGCGACAGCCTCGGGGGAAAACCGCTCTCGAAACCCTATGAGTGCGGCGCTATGTCCAGCTAAGCCACCCGGGCTACCGATCGGTACTGGACTCGCGTTCATTAACCTTCCCATCTCGGCTTCGGCAGTCTTTTGACGATCGATAGCACAGTCGCACCATGGACGTTCCCGGGATCGTCCGCGAGCGCCTCGCCGACGAGCGACGGATGACCAGTGTGAACGTCGGCGGCGACGACCGGGTCTACGTCACGCCACCGAAGACGCTCGTCTACCGCGCCGCGGGTCTGTTCAGCAGCGAATCGATCGAAGAGTTCCCCCACGACGTCAGTCGTTTCGACGTCTCGGCCGACCGCCGCGAGGCGACGTTCGCCTTCGAATACGAACACGGCGTCGAGGCGTTCTCGGCCCCGCGCGAGCGCATCGAGACGATCCTCCCGCCGGTGCTCGCGGGCGTGCTCCGGACCACCGACCGCATCGAGCCCGACGAGGAGATCGAGGAGAGCTATCGCTTCGGCGATCGAACGCTCATCGTCACCGACCGACAGCTGCTCACCGCCGTCGGCGAGGCCGTCTGGGACCGCGAACACGATAGCTACGACTACGACCGGATCACCGACCTCCGCTTCGAGGATGATCTCCGCATCGACGTCGACGGCCGACCCCGCTATATCGATCTCATGGGCGATGGCCGACGCGAAGCCTACGAAACCCTCGAAGACGCGCTCTGTGCATACCACGGCGTCGCCAGCATCGATCAGCTCGCGGATCGCACGGCCGAATCGACTGCCACCGAACGCACGACGGAGCCGACGGCTACCGACCGGACGCCCACCGACCAGACAGCCGATCGAACGACCGAAGACCCGACACCGGCCGAGCCGGCCGATCGAACGCCTGCTCGTGACCCCGACGACGCGCGGCACGAACCCACCGACCGCAACGGCGACGAAGCCGACGGCCAGCCGACGGAGCAGCCATCGCGATCCCGTTTCGAGCCCGACGAGTCGACGGAGCCGCTGATCCCCGAAGCGTCCGAATCGAGCCACGAACCGGCCGAGCCGAACCAGCCGAGCGAACCCGATCAGCGGTCGGTCGAGCCGCGTCGGGAGCCGTCCGAGCCGCGCCGTGGATCGAGCGATTCGGACGACGAGCCGGACAGCAGGCCCGCCAGTGCGGAAGGCAAGGACGAGAGCAGAACCGCCGACGTGGACCAACTGACCGACGAGGTCGACGCACTACGCGATCACGTCGAGCGCCAGACGGAACTGCTCGAACGACAGCAGGAAACGCTCGAACGGCTGGCCGAGATCGCCGACCTCAACGACGACCGATAACTTTTCTGATACACGACGAGCCGAAGGGGCCGTGCTCGCCGGCGTCGAACTGGACGAAGTAGCCCGTCGTGATCGATGCACCACAGCGCCGGCAGGTGAACTCGCCCTCTCTGGTGACGACGTCGCGCTCGAATCGGACGAAGCCACCCGAGCGAACCCGGATGCGCCCATCTGCGCGCTCGATGATGCCACGTTTTTCGGCCGTGTCGAGGATCGTACGCGTCGTGTGTGGATCGCTCGTGACGGTTTCGAGCCGATCGATCGCCGTGGCGAGATCGAGTTCGTCGTCGTCCAAGTTCGCGAGGAGGCTCACGCCGAGTTCGACGACATCGCTCACGGCGGCGATCGGTCGCCGACGCCTAAACGTCGTGCGAAACGGATCGAAACCGGCTTCTCGCCCAGGATACAGGTTCGGGTGTGTCACGCGCTCGTCGGCGTCTCGCGGGGGTCGCGGCCATCGTGGGTGTGGTGGCGCTCGCCGCGCTCACGATCTCGCCGAGCGCGCTGCTCGATCGGATCGCCGGCCTCCGCTCGCGCCCGTTCGTCTTCGCGCTGGTCGTCGTCGGGCTCTATCTCGGTCGCCCGCTCGTCGCGTGGCCGATGAGCCTCTGCTCGGCGGTGGTCGGCTACGGCTACGGGCTCGTCGGGACGCCGTTCGCCCTCGCCGGCGTGCTCCTCACCTGTCTGCCACCGTACGTGCTCGGCCGCTACGCGGGCGATGCGAGCGCACTCGGCCGGATCGGCCACGCCGGCGAGCGGTTCTTCGCACGGACCGGCGGCGCTCGTGGCGTGGCCGCCGCCCGGCTCGCGCCGCTACCGGCCGATCCCGTCTCCGTCGGCGCGGGGCTGTCAGGGGTAGGACTCCGGAGATATCTCCTCGGCACGCTCGTCGGCGAGGTGCCGTGGACGGTCGCGGCGGTGTTCGCTGGGAGTTCGCTCTCGACGCTCGCCGTCGCCGGCCTGGAGAGTGCAAGCGTGGAACTCGGGCTCGCGGCGGGTGCCATCGCCGTTCTCGCGCTCGCCGGCCCGGCCTACGAGTATCTGCGGGATCGCCGCGCTCACCAGAACGTATCGGAACAGTCGTAGACGACGCCGTGGCGCGGACAGACGTACTTGCAGTGGCGGCGCTGCATGCCGGTGCCACACGCCGGGCAGGGGCGGCCGTTGGCAGAGTCGTTCATACGAGAGGTTCGTCGGCGCGCAGGTGAACCTTTGGCCGTCGGGCGAAATTGGGTCGGAGTTCGGTCAAGATTCATCCGCCCGTCGTCCCTCCTGTTGGCATGAGCCACGTCTCCACGGACGGATCGTTCGCCCCGGCGATCGTGACGGCGGTGTTCGCGGGCATCGCGGGCGTCGTCGGATCGTACGCGCTCGCGGGCTACACGCCCTCGTTCGTCGTCGCACCGATCACCGCCGTTCTCGCACAGAACGTCCCGGCCGCGCTGCTGACGTTCGCCAAGGGGCCGCTCACCCAGTTCGGCCAGGCGTTCGGGATCGAACATCTCGGCCAGCAGGTGAACCTCCTGCTCGCGCTCGCCATCGGAACCGGGCTGTTCGCCTGTCTCACGCTCGCGGCGCTCGCCACCGGTCGCCAGTTCGGCACAGCCACTCTCTCGATCGGACTGACGGGCGTCCTCGTCTCGCTCGCGACGGTGATCGTGGCCGGTGCGATCGTGCCCGCGCTCGGGGCCGGCGTCGCCAGCGCGCTCGTGGTCGCTATCGCGATCGCTACGACGACCGGCACGGAACGGCGGGAAGGAGTGTCGA
Organism: Halococcus morrhuae DSM 1307; assembly: GCF_000336695.1. Classification (GTDB taxonomy): domain Archaea; phylum Halobacteriota; class Halobacteria; order Halobacteriales; family Halococcaceae; genus Halococcus; species Halococcus morrhuae. Next base: position 79,936 of record NZ_AOMC01000161.1, on the reverse strand, counting down.
CGGGGCGGCGCTCGATGCTCGGAAGCCTCGCCGGCACGCTCGGGATCGGCGTGCTCGGCTACACGCTCGGCAGCAACGGGGAGGCGGGCGACTCCGCAGCAGCGAGTGCGGGCGCTGCCGGCGGTGCGAGCGCAGGTGGGAACGCGAGCGGTGGGGCCAACGCCAGCGGTGGTGGCGGGGGTGGCGGAAGACCATCTGCCGGCCAGCTCCTCTCGAAGGCCGAATCGGCCTCGCTCGGCATTTCGGGGCTCGAAGGGCTGGTCAGCGGCGAGGATTTCTACGAGGTCGACACGGCGAACGTCAACCCCAACGTGAACGCGAACGACTGGTCGCTGTCGCTGACCGGCGCGGTCGGGAACGAGCGGACCGTCGACTACGATCAGCTCACGTCGATGGCGAGCGAGCTCCGATTCATGACGCTGCGCTGCGTCAGCGACCCACTCAACGGCGACAAGATGGACAACGCGCTCTGGGAGGGCGTGCCGGTGTCGAAACTGCTCGACACGGCGAACCTCCAGGGCAAGTACGTCATGGCCCGCTCGGTCGACGGCTACGCCGAGGAGTTCCCGGTCGAGGCACTGACAACCGGCATGCTCGCCTACGGCAAGGACGGCAACCCCCTCCCACGCAAGCACGGCCACCCGGTCCGACTGCTGGTGCCGGGCCACTGGGGTGAGATCAACGTCAAGTGGATCGACGAGCTCGAGATCCTGGAGCGCCCGGCGAAGGGGTTCTGGGAGAAACGTGGCTGGCACGGCACCGGCCCCGCCAACACGGTCGCCAAACTCCACGCGACGAACAAGGGCGATAGCGAGATCACGGTTGCCGGCCACGCGAACGCCGGCACTCGGGGCATTCGAAAGGTGGAGGTCTCGACCGACGGCGGCTCCTCGTGGAACGAGGCGCGGCTCTCCGACGTCCTCGAACCGAACCTCGGGGGCGACGTCTGGCAGCAGTGGGCGTACAGCTACGAGCCGCCGGGCGGCAAACACGAGGTCGTCGTCCGTGCGATCGACGGCTCCGGAACGACGCAGCCGAAGAAAAACAGCGGACCCTACCCGCGCGGCGCGAGCGGCTGGGTCTCGAAAACGGTCAAATAACGGTTCATCGGTGTTCGGCGTTCAGTTCAGCACTCCGACCAGCCACAGGATTCGCAGGTCTTGCAGCCTTCGGAGTAGTACAGCGTGAACGCCCCACAGGAGGGACATTCGGGGCTCTCGCCGTTGTCGATGAGTTCCTGGACGTCGTCGGTCGTGTCCGATTCGGCTGCGACGCCGCCGTCGGCCTCCGGTTCAGCGCCCTCGTCGTCGGCGATCTCCGCGAGGTTGCGCTGCTGAGGGTAGGTCTTCTCGATCTCGTCGTCGAGATACCGACGCATCGCGGTACCGATAGCGTCCGGGATCGACTGGATCTGTTCGCCCTTGTCCCAGGCGACCTTCGGACTGCGGGTGCCGTCGAGCTCGTCGACGATCTCCTTGGGCGCGACGCCCGAGCGCAGCGCGGTCGAGATCACTTTGGCCAAGGCCTCGGTGAAGGAGTTGGTGAACCCGCCCGAGTGGCCGATGTTGGCGAACAGTTCGAACGGCCGACCCTGTTCGTCCTCGTTGATGTTGACGTAGAGCTTGCCGTAGCCCGTATCGATGCGCTGGGTCATCCCGTGGAGCACGTCCGGCCGGGGCTGTTTCGCCGCGTAGACCGGCTCGTCGAACGCCTCCTCGGTCGCAAGCGTCCCGCGCACGTCCTCGTGGTCGAGGAACTCGGCGAGTCCGCCGAAGACCTCCTCGATCTGCTCGGCGATGACCGCCGCGGCCTCCTCGTCGTCGGCGAACTCGGCGTTGTCCGCCCGCGTGGTCAGAACCTGCTTCGAGCGCGTACCGTCGCGGTAGACCGTCACGCCCTTGCCGCCGTTGTCGTAGATGTAGCGGTAGACCTCGTCCATGTCCGCCTTCGTGGCGCTGTTCGGGAAGTTGCAGGTCTTCGAGATGGCGCTGTCGACGCCGGCCTGACAGGCCACCTGGACGCCCGCGTGCTCGATGCCCGAGAGATCCGAGGTGACGACGAACAGTTCGCCGATGGCCGCGGGCACCGTTTCGAGCCCCTCGACGCCGTCGAACTCATTGCTACTCATCTGGTCCTGGGCCTCGCGCTTCACCGCGTCGACGTCGAGGTCGTTGGCCTCCAAGACCCGGAGGAAGTAGTCGTCGAACTCGACGAGCATCTCGTCGCCCTGCACGTCGTCGGAGACGTTCTTGTAGTAGGCGACGTTGTAGATCGGCTCACAGCCACCCGTCGTGTTGCCGACCATCGAGGTCGTCCCCGTCGGGGCGATGGTCGTCGTGTTGTGGTTGCGAATGGGGTAGCCGTCGGCCCAGTCGTCGGCCGATTCACCCGTTTGGGCCTCGAACCATTCGCGGTAGGCGGTGGGATCGGCGTACTTCGAGTCCGTCCAGTCCTCGAAACTTCCACGCTGCTCGGCGAGTTCGTGGGAGGTGGACTTCGAGCCGTGGTTGATGTGCTCCATCAGCTGGCGGGCGATCTCGTTGCCCTCCTCGGAGCCGTAGCGCACGCCCAACTGGATGTAGAGCTGTGCGAGCCCCATGATGCCGAGCCCGATCTTGCGCATCTCTCGTACCTTCTGCTCGATCTTCTCGACCGGGAAGTCGGACATCGTGACGACGTTTTCGAGGAACCGCGTACCGAGTTCGATGCGGTGATCGAACGCCTCGAAGTCGATAGCCTCGTCGAGGTAAGCGTCCATCGCTGCTTCCCGACTGTCGTACTCGTCGGCGTGCTCGTCGGACCAGACCCGCCAGTCGGGTGCATCGGTCGCCGCGAGCGTCGAGAGGTTGATGTGGCCGAGATTGCAGGCTTCGTACTCCTCCAACGGCTGCTCGCCGCAGTTGTGAACCACGAGACCGTTGCCGACGAACGAGTTGGTGTCCGGTTCCGTGAGGTCGTACACTGGTTCGTGGCCGTCCAGTTCGACCGATTCGACCGTGGCCTCGGCTTTCGAGAGATACGGTCCACGCCCGTAGCTGTCGAGTCGCTCCGCAAGGGCGTCGGTTTTGTCGTCGAGCAAGAAGCCGATCTCCTCCTCGAACGCGACAAGTCTCGCACCCGAGACGACGAGTTCGTGCTGGGCCCTCACGTCGTATGATTTCGTCCCACCGTTGCCGTCCGGTAGCTCCCGTGTGCCGGCATCGCGACGGTTCTCGTAGATGGTACTCCGGATACCGAAATTCAACAGGAGTCGCTGGACGTCGCCAAGTAAGTCGCGTTCCGAACTCGATAGTCGAACGGAGAAGCCTTTCTCCCGCGTCCCCTGTACGCTTCCGTCGGCAGTGAACAGCGCTCTGAGGAACCCCCGAGCCATCTCCTCGCTCCCTTGGAAGACGCTGCTCGGAACCTGCAGTTTCTCCTCGACGAGTCCAGCCTGTTCGGCGAGTTCGTAGAGCCGTGACGAACGAATGCGTTCCTCACGTGCGTCCACACCACGATACTCGTCGGCACGCTGAATCTGGCTGACGCCGACCTCGTAGTTCGCGTTGCCGACGGGTTCACGTACCACGTCGTTCACGTCGTCAGCGAACTCCTCGGAAATCGCACAGTCCTCGTCGTAGAAGTTCAGGACGGCCCGCTCCTCGCCGTGTTTGAGGTGGCCATCACCGACGAGCCAGCCGAGCACCTTCCCTTCCTCGACCGTGCCGTGCTGGCCGAACGCACCTTTGCGATCCGCGATATGAACGGTATCGCCGGCGTCGAGCTCTCCCGCTTCGACCCAGCCATCGTCGGTCATCACGCGGTGATCGGCAGTCAGCCGGAGCTCGTACCCTTCCTCGGTGGAGAGTTCGTAGACGTCTTTCTCGCCTGTCTTGTAAACGCTGCTGGCTTCCTTGATACGGTCGTCACTCAACCGGCCGTCGACGACAACGTCCGTCGCGACGCCTTGCTCGTACAGCTCCTCGGCAGGAACCAGTCCCCGCTCGGTGCTGATGAGTGTATCACCCGTGACACACGGATTCGTCGCCAGGATCTCGTGGTCGGGATGCTCCTCGACGTCGAAGGAGTGCTCCTTGTTCACTCGTTCGAGATAGATGACACCGGGCTCGCCGTTCTGGTAGGCACCATCGACGATATGCTCCCAGAGGTCGGCGGCCGGGATCGACAGCTCTTCGCCGACCTCGACGTGCTCGCCGAGATCGTAGCAGTCGTAGAGCTCCTTCGTCTCGGCGGTGGCGATATGTGGTTCCTCAGTACGTGGATTGGTGAAGGTGAACTCCTCGCCGTTTTCGAGCGCGTCCATGAAGTCGTCGGTGACGCCCACAGAGATGTTGAAGTTCGAGAGATGGCCCTCGACGGCGTTGCGCAGGTGTTCGGGTACCTTCCCCTCGTCGTCGATGAGCTCGCGGGCCTCCTCCAGCGCGTCGACGAACTGCGTGTGCGTGAAGTCGTCGGGATCGTTGAGTCGCAGCGAGTGCGCCAGCGAGACGTCCTTGTTCTTCGCGTGGATGAACTGGATCACGTCGGGATGCGAGACGCGCATGACGCCCATCTGTGCGCCGCGACGCGCGCCACCCTGCGCGATCGTCTCGCACATCTGGTCGTACGTGCGCATGAACGTGATCGGCCCCGAGGCGATCCCGCCCGTGGAGCCCACCGCGTCGCCGTACGGGCGGAGCTTCCAGAACGCGTAGCCCATCCCACCGCCGGACTGGAAGACCTGTGCGGCCTCCTTGGCCGTCTCGTGGATGTCGTCGATGTCGTCGGCTGGGGAATCGACGAAACACGCCGAGAGCTGCTGGAGTTCGTCGCCGGCGTTCATCAGCGTTGGCGAGTTCGGGATGAACGACAGCTCCTCCATCGACTCCTGGAACGACTGCGCGGTCGCCTCGACGTGGTCCCGGATCTCCGCCGGCAGCTCGGGCACCACGGTCTCGTAGGCGAACTTGTTGACGTTGTACGCCGACAGCGCCGTCTCGGCCTCGTCGTCGGCCGTCGTCCCCTTCCCGAACACTTCGCTCGCGAGGTGGTCGCGGCGCGGATGGTCGGGCTTCAGCTGGTCGGGCGTGACGCTGACTTCGATGTCGTTGCGCTCGGCCTCGAAGACCGCCTCGGCCAGCGCGACGTTCTTCGCGACGCGCACGAAGAGATCCTCCTGGGTCTCGACGAGCTCCCCATCGGAGTCCTTCCGGAGATAGCGCGCCGGCAGGATGTTCTCGTAGGCGTTCGCGGTCAGGCGCTCGTCGAGCGTGTCGCCGTCGGTGCGCTTCACGGGAAGGACGACCTCGTCGGCCGAGCGGTCCGCGCGGCTCATCGACCGTCCCCTCCGGCAGCGTGCGGGCGCTGACGGGCAAAACTCCCCTTTCGGTGTGGTGTAAAATCGGTCATTCGGTGACGAACTCCCTGTTCAATGGCCACCCAAATAAATTATCCGTCTTCATTTGATTTTTTGCAAGTTTAGTTGATTATGCTGTTGGTACTATGCGGCTTTCACTGATCGCGGTTGCTTCCGAAGGTACCCGCTGGAGCAGTATAAACATACCCTGTCTGGAGTGAAAGTGATTTGTCTGACGAAAAACCACACGACTGCGCTTGATGATCCAGAGGAAGCGACTGTATTTTCTAATGGCCCTATCTATTAGACATTTGTATAATCAATAGACTCACAAACAACAGACGAAAATCAATCTTTAAGTTGATGCCCTCGAATTGAGTCTTTGCTAGGGCTGGCGTGGGTCTCCGGCAAGCATGCCGGGATCACGCTAACCTGATGTCACAATCGAGAGCAGCCACAGCACTGCGAGTATTATGAGGGTAATACCAACAGTTAGCAGTCCCGCAATGATTTGCTCCAGCGATGCTAATGTCATCAGATACCGGACGATGGAGCGTGCTGCTACGTAGGCGGCACTAACAACAATCGCAACTGCTCCCATCTGCTCTACCTTATTTCGTGAAGTCGGAGATTCATCTCCTTGTGTCGGTTTGCGCATCATGGTGATTTTGGGTGCGTGGAATCGCGGAGCAGAGCCAGATGCTAGGGCTGGCGTAGGCGTCCGATCATCCGTCGGTCATTCGGTGACGAATCCCTTGTTCAATGGCCATCCAAATAAATTATCCGTCTTCATTTGATTTTTTGCAATTTCATTTGAATATACTGTTGAGACGACTCGAATATCACTATCCGTGGGTTGTTTCCTTAGATAATCCCCAAAGAGTTATAAACGTATCCAGAACGGAGTGGAAGTAATCGTGCCGTGAAAAATCGGCCGATGGAAGGTGGGTTGCAGACGAAGCGTGAAGGGGTTCGTTCGAAAGCGGGGCGCGAGCGTTACCGCCGCCGACCGCTCCAGACCAGCACGCCGCCGACGAGCGCAAAGATCACGCCGAGGGCGAGCGCGCCGATATGCCAGGGCTGGAACCAGACCGGCAGCGACACCACGTAGGAGAGGCCGGCGTGGGCCTGTCCGAGCAGCGGGAGCGTCTCCCCACTCGTCGTCGGCGTGTCGCCGGTGCCGTTCATCCGCGGGAGTTGGTCGTCATTGAGGATCTCGTTGTAGGGCAGCCGTTCGGCCTCGTAGGGCCAGATCCCGGTGTCGGTGTTCCAGACGGTCTCGCCTTCGGGCGTGACCTCGACGACGCGGTTGTTGCGGCTGTCGGTGATGAGCGTGTTGCCGTTGGGCAGGCGGTCGGCGTCACGCGGCCAGTCGAAGCGGACGCCGTTGGACGAATCGACGCCCCATACGACCTCCCAGCTCCCGTTGCGCTCGTGGAGTTCGACCACGCGGTCGTTCTCGCTGTCGGCGACGAGGATCGCGTCCGGTCCGAGATACTGCGGGTTGTGCTGATGGTTCAGGATCTCCGGATCGCCACAGCGCACGTCGCCACCGCTGTCGTTGCTGTAGTCGGCCAGCCCGTTGTTCGCCTTGCAGTTCTGGTCGTTGCCGCGCTCGGTGTCCTCGTTGATCACGTCGACGACGCCCTCACCGCGCTCGATGACGAGCAGCTGGTTCGCGTTCCGGACCGAGACCATGTATCGATCGCCGCCGATCGGGTCGACGTCGTTGATGTGGAGCCAGTCGGTCTGGGTGGGGTCCGGCGGCGCGTCGTAGAAGTTGCTGGCGTTCCACTGCCAGGTGGTCGTGCCGTTGGGCGCGATGGTGAACACGCGCTCGGCGTCCATGTCGGTCATGATCACCTCGCCCGAGGACAGGATGTTCGCGTCGTGGACCTCGCTGTTGAGCTTCGTCGCCACGGGGAACGACCACTCGTTGACGACGTGTGGCTCGGGCTGGGGTTCGATGAGTCGATAACCCGTCCGCGAGCAGGGCGCTTCGTACTCGCCACAGGACTGCTCGCCCTCGACGATGAAGCCCGCGAGCACCGTCCCGTTGTCGAGTTTCGTCACGTCGAAGTAGTCGACGTTCTCGCCGCGCTCGGTCCAGACCTCGTCGCCGTTCGCGTCGTACTGTGTGACCGCTCCTTCGGACTGCATTCCGACGAGCGTCGCACCGCGCGTCGAATCGTTGTCGGCCGCGCTGGCAGTCGGTGTGGTCGCCGCGCTCACGGCGAGTGGCCCGACGACGACGATGACGGCCAGAACCACCAGGAGCGCACCGAGGCGCTGGCGAGAGGGCGAACGCATTGGTTGTGCCGACTGCGTGGCTGGTCGGGTTAACGCTACTGATTCGCGCTCGGGACGCGCTCGCCATCGAGCGCAGAAACGAAGTTCCGAAGGACGTCGTGGCCGACACTCGTGAGCACGCTTTCCGGGTGGAACTGTACGCACTCGATCGGATGTCTGCCGTGGCGGATCCCCATCACGAGCCCGTCGGCGGTGCGCGCGCTCACGGCGAAACAGTCGGGCACGTCGGTGGCGACCAGCGAGTGATAGCGCCCTGCCTGGAACCCCTGATCGAGATCGGCGAACACGCCGCGACCGTCGTGATCGATCGAGACGGCCTTTCCATGTACTGGCTCCGGCGCGCGCCCGACCGATCCTCCATACGCGTAGACCGCGGCTTCCAGCCCGAGACAGACGCCGAGCGTCGGAATTCCGGGGCTCATCTCTCGGAGCACGTCGAGCGTGACACCCACGTCGCGGTCGTTTTCCGGGTGGCCCGGCCCAGGACTGATGACGATCCCGTCCGGGTCGGCAGCGCGGATTTCGTTGAGTGAAGCCGTGTTGCGCACGACGTGGGTGTTCGCGTGTTCGCTCACGTACTCGACGAGGTTGTAGGTGAACGAATCGAAGTTGTCGACGAACAGGACCTCAGGGCGGTCGGCGGCGTCGATGGGGCTCGTCGATTCGCTCATCGGGATGGCTCCGGCGTCATCGACGGCCGTTCGATGCGTTCGAGCGCGGCGAGCACGCCCTCGATCTTCTGTTCGGTCTCGTCGTACTCGCTCGCTGGCTCCGAATCGGCGACGACGCCCGCGCCAGCCCGTACGGTGATCCGATCCTCGTTCGCTCCCGACGACCCCGTGGCGTGCTCGATCAGCGCCGTCCGGATCGTGATGGCGATGTCGGCGTCGCCGTTCCAGGAGAAATAGCCGACGCCGCCGCCGTACAGTCCCCGTGGGGAGGTTTCGAGATCGTCGATGAGCTCCATCGCACGGACCTTCGGCGCGCCCGAGAGCGTGCCCATCGGAAAGGCCGCACGCACCGCGTCGAATGCATCGTGTTCCTCCGTCAATCCTCCTGTGACCGTGGATTCGATGTGCTGGACGTGAGAATATTTCAGGACAGTCATGAACTCCGCGACACGCACGGAGCCGGGGCGACTCACCCGTCGCACGTCGTTGCGCGCCAGATCGACGAGCATCGTGTGCTCGGCGCGTTCCTTCTCGTCGGCGAGCAGTTCGCCCGCGAGCCGCCGATCCTCGACCGGGCTCGATCCCCGAGGACAGGTGCCCGCGAGCGGGTTCGAGACGACCTCGTTACCACGAACGGAGACGAGTGTTTCGGGACTCGCACCCACCACCGAGCGGTCGCCATATTCGAGCAAGTACATGTACGGCGAGGGGTTGATCTCGCGGAGGGCGGCGTACAGCCCGCGCGGATCGACCTCGCCGACGAGTTCGCGGGCGCGCGAGAGCACCACTTGATAGCTGTCGCCATCGAGGACGTGCTCCTTCGCTTGTCGAACGGATTCTTCGTACTCTTCACGCGAGCCAGCGGTCCCCCCGCGGCGCTCGAACCCGCCCACGTCGACCGTCGCAGCGGTGAGTTCCTCGCGAACGCGCGCGACCTCGGCAGCCATCGCGTCGTGGATCGCGGCGGGATCGTCGTCGGGGCGAACGAGCGGCGTGAACACGAGCGAGACTTCCTCGGACGCGTGATCGAATGCCACGGTCTTCGTGGTCAGGACGAACTGCGCGTCGGGCACCGATGAATCGGGCCGATCGATCCCGATCTCGTCGAGCTGTAGATCGTAAACCGAGTCGTAGGCCAGGTAGCCCACGAGCCCGCCGTCGAGCTGCTGGCGATCGGTGTCGGGGAAATTCACTCGATCGGCATCGGGCAGCGCGCCGCGAAGCCGGTCGAGAACGTCGCCCGTGTCGCTGTCGAACGCTCCTCGATATCGCTCGGCGAAACACTCGATCTCGGTGCCGTCCGGACCGACGGTGACGAGCGCCGCCGGATCGTAGCCGACGAACGAGTAGCGCGCGTGGCCGTCAGCCTCGGTGGGCGCGAACGCCCCGTCGGGGTCGCTGGAGGCGACCTTCTCGGCGCTTTCGAGCAGGAAGGTGTGGTCCGCATCGTCGGCGAGCGTCGCATACGCCGCGAGCGGTTCGCTGTCGACGTCGAGCCGGGCGACGGCACGCACGACCGCCGGACGGTCCCGGTCGCTCGCGAGATCGACGAACCGCTCGCGACCCGGCGACAGAGCGGTGTCGTTCATGCGCGCAACGGCTCCCCGCTGACACGCGCGACGAATTCATGGAGCTTCGCGTGGTCTTTGGTGCCCGTGCCTCGCTCGTCCTCGATCCCGCTCGATACGTCCACGCCGAACGGCGCGACCGTCTCGACCGCACTGGCGACGTTCTCGGGCGTGAGGCCGCCGGCGAGCAGGACGGGAGCGTCGAGGTCGGCGACGATCTCCCGGGCACGCATCCAGTCGTGCGTCTCGCCGGTGCCGCCCGCACCCTGCTCGTCGGTCGAATCGAGCACGAGCGCGTCGGCGACGGTCGCGTACTCGTCGAGATCGTCGTCGGCCGCATCGACGCCGGCGATCACCGGGATGGCGATGCGTGCCGAGAGCTCCCTGACTTCGGACAGCGAGCAGCCGTGGACCTGGATCGCGTCGGGCGCGACCCGGTCGACGAGCGCTTCGCCCTCGTCCGGCGTGTCGGGCATCGTGACGAGAACGCTTGTGACGGATTCGGGAACCCTATCGACGAGCGCGGCAGCACGATCGGGCGCGAGTTCACGCGGCGTCTCGATAGGGACTCGCGAGACGACCCCGACCATGTCCGCGCCGGCATCGATGGCGGCGTCGAGATCACGGTCGCGGGTCAGCCCGCAGAGTTTCGTGCGGGTCATCGTCCCTCGCTCGCGACCGCCTCGGCCGTGCGCAGCGCGGTGAGTTTCTCGCGGGCACGACCGGTGTCGATGGCCTCACGGGCGCGTTCGACGCCATCCTGGATACTGTCGGCGATGCCGGCGACGTACACCGCCGCGCCGGCGTTCGCGAGCACGATGTCGCGCTTCGGCCCCTCGATCTCGCCGGTGACGATCCCCCGGAGGTCGGCGGCGTTCTCGGTGGGCGTGCCGCCCGCGACCGCCGCGACGGGGGCTGCATTGAGGCCCAACTTCTCGGGCGTCAGCGTGTAGTCCTCGATCTCCGTGCCGCGGACCTCGGCGACGCGCGTCTCGCCGTGAATACAGATCTCGTCCATGCCGGAGCCGTGCACCACGAGCGCGCGGTCGACGCCGAGCTGGGCGAGCGCGCGGGCGAGCACGGGGACGAGATCGGGATCGTAGACGCCGACGACCTGTGCGTCCGCGCTCGCCGGGTTCGTCAGCGGGCCGAGCACGTTGAAGATCGTCCGCGTGCCGAGCTCCTTGCGCGGGCCGATGACCGCCTTCATCGCGGGGTGGAACACCGGCGCGAGCATGAACCCGATCCCCTGGCGCTCGATGGCCGCCTCGACATCCGTGGGCTCGGCGTCGATGTCCACGCCAAGCTCGCGGAGCACGTCGGCGCTGCCCGACGAGGAGGAAACCGAGTAGTTGCCATGCTTGGCGACGTTGACACCCGCACCGGCGGCGACGACCGCGCTCGCCGTCGAGACGTTGATCGTGTCGTGATCGTCGCCGCCCGTCCCGCAGGTGTCGACGAGCGGTCGGCAGTCGGGTTCGATCGTGCGTGCGGCCGCGCTCATTCCCTGGGCGAAGCCGGCGATCTCGGTCTCAGTCTCGCCTTTCGTCCGCAGCGCCGCGAGCAGCGCTCCCATCTGTGCCTCGGTCGCCCCTTCGAAGATCTCCGTGGCCGCCGTGCGCGCGGCCGATCGCGAGAGATCCTCGCCGTCGGCCACCCGTGCGATGTACTCTTGCATGTGTGGATGTACTGATTCGCGTTGTAATGCACAAGATCGTACATCGGCTTAAATCTACCGTCAGCGATTCCACACTGTGCCTTCGTTCCGAAACCTTCAATTAGGCCCGCGGCTGAACTGTGGGTAGAGCAAGGGTTCGTGGTCTAGGCTGGTTATGACACCTCCTTGACATGGAGGAGGCCGGCGGTTCAAATCCGCCCGAACCCACTACTGGAACGAACGGTTTCGTTTGATTAGACCTGGTCGTCTTTCGTCGGTTTTGGTCAGACACAACTCAGTTACGTTCTTCTACGCTGTTCTCATATAGAAACGTCGGCAAACCTCGTTCAAGGCCGATGGTTAGCTGATCTCGAATCTGTCTCCTTTTGTCCTCTTCATCCGCATCCGATTCGATGATATCCTCGATTTCGTCATATTGCTTACCAACGACATCTTCGACCGTTTCTGAGAACTCTTCTGGTAGTGTCTCTACCATGTTTTGAGTCTTATCAAAACGTCTGTGGATTCCGTACAGGCCCCTTTCCTTATCGTCAGTAACACCATCGGTGATTTCTTCCATCCATTGACCCGCGTAGATCTGCACGTTGAACGATTCCCTCTGTTCTCTGTTGCCAGCTCCGATGGTGTCCACAATATCACGATCGAATTTCTTCGCCAGATTTCTTGCTGGGGTGCTGTTCCAGTTTCCTTCGAGAAGGAGCGTACCGGATATGTACGTGCCTGAGAGATTATTTTCAAAATATTGAATTATTATATGTCCTACTCGCGATCCGGAAGAGGCAATGTCTTCATCACCCGCATCCGGATCGTCGGAAAAGATGATGTATTCTTCCGAATCGGTAGTGCGAATTGTTCTTTTGAATCTGATAGACATCCTGTCGTACTCTTCCTGTGTTATGACCATCGGCCGACAATGCTACCTTTCGGATGATAATCATTGGGGTCGGTAAAACAAGTACGGGGATCGTAGCCAGATTTTCGTAGAGCAGCCATCGTAATGCCATGTGAAACCATCCAATCGTATGTTGAGACTCTTAGACTGCCATTTCATCTCGTTCAGTTTGCCTGGTCGGTTCGCTACCCGTCCGACACCGTCGCGTCCTCGGTCGTCGCCACCCCGTTGACGAGTTCATGGATGCCGATGACGAGCGCCGGCACGACGATCATGAAGATGTGTTCCGCGATGCGATCCGTGAACCTTGGCCGCAAAGTCCACGAGATGGCGTTGCACGAGCGGTTCGACGGCGTAGTGTTTGACGCCCAATCGAGACAGACGCGAGTACACCCCAGAATATAACGATCGATCGGGCAAAAGAATAAGCCCATCTAGAACGACTGGAGACCATGCCAGACGCGTACATCGTCGACGCGGTGCGGACCCCGTTCGGCAAGCACGGTGGCTCGTTTCGGGACACCCATCCACAGGATCTCGCGGCGATGCCGCTGGAACGGCTCGAAGAGCGTAACGGGTTCTCCGGACCCGACGACATCGAGGACGTGATCTACGGCTGTGTGGACCCGGTGGACGAACAGGCCAACAACATCGCACGGATCGCCCCGATGGTGGCTGGCTGGGGCGACGACGTGCCGGGTGTGCAGCTCGACCGGATGTGCGGGTCGGGCCAGCAGTCGATCAACTTCGCGGCGGGACAGATCCGTGCGGGCTTCCACGACGTTCTCGTCGCAGGCGGTGTCGAGCACATGACCCGGGTTCCGATGGGATCGGCCGGCAGCAGTCTCACCGACACCTACTTCGAGCAGTTCGACGAGCTCACCACACAGGGCGAAGGTGCCGAACGGATCGCTGAGGAGTGGGGGTTCTCCCGAAACGATCTCGACGGGATCGCCGTCGATTCGCAGAACCGCTGGGCCGACGCCGCGGCTGCCGGCCACTACGACGACCAGGTAGTGCCCGTCGAGGTGGAGCTCGATGGCGGGACGACCCACGTCGAGACGGACGAACACCCGCGTCCGGGGACGGACATCGAGACGCTCGGCAATCTCCCGCTGGCGTTTCGCGAGGAGGGCGAGGGAGTGATCCACGCCGGCAACTCCTCGGGGATCGTCGATGGTGCGGCGGCGACGTTGGTCGCAAGCGGCGAGGCGTGTGAGCGGTTCGGCTGGGAGCCGATGGCCAGAATCGTCGACAGCCACGTCGTCGGCGTCGATCCCGTGACGATGCTCACGGGACCGATCCCAGCCACGAACGAACTGCTCGACGCGAACGACATGGCGGTGTCCGACATCGACCGCTTCGAGGTCAACGAGGCGTTCGCGTCGGTCGTCGCGGCGTGGCTCGACGAGACGGGTGCCGATTGGGACCGAACGAACGTCTGGGGTGGCGCGATCGCCCACGGTCATCCGCTCGGTGCGACCGGTGCGGCACTCCTCGGAAAGCTGCCCTACCAACTCGACGCGTGTGGCGGCCGGTACGGACTGTGTACGATGTGTATCGGCTTTGGCCAAGGGATCGCCACGCTCATCGAGCGGATCTGAGGCGGTCGTTTCAGCCGAGATTGGAACAGCGGCGGCAGGCGATGGTACCCGTGAGATAGCGTCGAGCCGAGTGTTTACAGTCGGCCCGAAATCACGAATCCGTTCGGAGATTCAGAGGCCGTACTGGCTCGCGATGGTGTTGAGCTGAATCTCGTCGGTCCCCTCGACCACCCGGAAGATCCGTGCCTGGTGGAGCCGGTCCATGAACGGGTTCTCCTCCGCGAGCCCGCTACTGCCGTGAACCTGCACCACGTCGTCGGCGACTTCCCAGAACGTGTTGGTCGCGAACCACTTCAGGATCGACGACTCGGCGATGGCGGGGTCGCCCCCATCGAGCGTCCACGCACATCGCAACCCGGCGGCGTCGGCGGCGTAGACGTTGGCACGCCCGCGAGCGATCTTGTGCGAGATCGCCTGAAAATCGCCGATCGAGCGGTCGAACGCCTCGCGGTCGGTGGCGAACTCGGTGGCACGATCGAGCAGCCACTCGGCGCTGCCGATCGCTTGGGCACCGATCTCGAGCCGGCCGAGGCCGAGAAATCCCATTGCATCGTAAAAGGCCGCATCGACGTCGCCGAGCACGCGATCGGCAGGGACTCGAACGTCGTCGAGCCGGACCTCGGCCTGTCGGCCCACCGATCCGACGGCGTTGTTGAGCGATCCGAGTTCGAACTCATCGTCTTCGACGATGAAACAGGTGATCCCGCCGTGACGACCCGCTTCAGCCTGTGGGGTGGTCCGTGCGAACACCTGAACGAAATCGGCGTAGGGTGCGTTCGTGATCCACTGTTTCGTGCCGTCGAGAACCCACTCGTCACCGTCCTTCTCGGCGTTGGTGTCCATGTTCGGTGAATCGGAGCCCACCCCGGGCTCGGTCTGGGCGAACGCCGTCGTCTTCTCGGCGCGCATCGCCGGTTCGAGATAGTTTTCGATCTGGTCACCCTCGGCCGCCGCGAGCAGCGGCTTCGGGCCCGCCGGCCCCGCGAGGACTTCGTTCGACAGGGGGACGGCGGATGTGGCGAGGCGTTTGTTCGCCCGATACCACGTCACCGCCGACACGTCCTCGCCGCCGACGTCGCTCGGCATGTTCATCGCGTAGTAGCCCGCCTCGGCGCTCCGTTTGCGGACGCGCCCGATCGCACCGAGAACCTCGTCGGTCAATCGCCCATCGGGTTCGTGGCCGAGTCGTGGGTTCGTGAGCGTTTCCCCGAGTTCCGCGGCGATCGGTTCGACCTCCTGTTCCACGAACTCGTCGAGACTCCGAAGGATGAGCTGGGTTTCCTCGTCGATATCGAACGCGACACCGGAATCGTTCGCTGATCGTCCCATGAGTATCCATGCGGTTCGTCGACATCCTACATAAGACCTTGCTACCGACGCCTCACTGCTCGAAGCGCGATCTACACGGACGTCCGTCCGACGGTGTCGGCAACGAACTCGTGCGATCCGGAACGGTGAACGAACTACGTCCGCGAAAGCTTTGCTGCACGCGGTCCGGTTCTCGTTTCGACCATCTCGAACGTGACCTCCTCCCCGAGTTCGGGCAGGTGATCCCGTACAGCGTTCGGAAGGAACAGGACATCCTTCGCTGTCGCCTCGGTTTCGATGAACCCCGACTGACTGGCGGCATTCACGTGACTCACCGTTCCTTTTGTCAGTGATTCGTGATTCATTGGTTGTACATAGCCATGGTACCGACCCTCAAATAGATGTTGGTGTAATGAAGAATGATGGAGGAAATAGATGCTGAGTGACAGAACGAAAATGACGAGTTCGACCCGGCAAACATCGGAAGCAGTGGACCCGATACAGCCCGCTCTGAACGCGGAGCGTCGATCAGGGTCAGATATTCGGCATGGCCAACCGTACGAGCAACCATGGAGCAGACCGGATCAGTGAAAGTGCCGGACGGCAAGCTCGTCACCGTGACCGCGACCTACGAGGACACCATCGAATCGGTCACGATCACCGGGGATTTCTTCCTCGAACCGCCCGAGGCGCGAGAGCGGCTCGAACGGGTGATCGAGGGGCGACCGACGGACGTCCCGAAACAGGAGCTGGTTGACGCGATCGAGACGGTCGACGCAGAGCTGATCGGCTTTTCGGCCGCCCATCTCGCCGAGGCGGTCCGGGAGGCGATCGACCGATGACCGATCCCGGAGTCACATCCGACGAAAACTGGCGGATCATCGACGACGGTGTGCACGACGAACCGGTCCACCACGCGCTCGATGACGTGTTGATCGATCGTCTCGACGACGGCGAGATGGCACCGACGATCCGCTTCTGGTATCGGACGGGACCGGCGGTGCCGATCGGTCGATTCCAGGCCTATGCCGACGAAGTGGCGGACGAGTACGTCCGCGACCACGATATCGACGTCGTGCGACGGATCACCGGTGGCGGTGCGATGTACGCCGAACCCGGCGCGGTGATCACTTACTCGATCTATCTCCCGCGCGCGGCAGTCGCGGACGATATCGAGCGGAGTTACGAACGACTCAACCGATGGGCGATCGACGCACTCCGTGGTCTCGGACTGGCAGCCGTTCACGAACCGCTCAACGATATCGCCCACGAGGACGGCAAGATCGGCGGTGCAGCCCAGCTCCGGCGCTCGAACGCGGTGCTCCACCACGTCACGATGAGCTACGCGCTCGATATCGAGGCGATGCTCCGGACGCTTCGTATCGGTGAAGAGAAACTCTCGGACAAGGCAGTCACGTCCGCCGAGAAGCGCGTCACCCGCATCGCGGACTACGTTGCCGAGGATCATGAAGCCGTCATCGACCGCCTCAAAGACGAGTTCCGCACCACCTACGGTGGCGAAGCGGGATCGTTGACCGATGACGAGCTGATGGCGGCGGAGCGACGTGCCGAGACGACGTTCCGGACGGACGAGTGGAACAAGCGTCTGTAGGCCTCGTAGCGCGGAATCGGAGCACCGCCGTGGCTTTCTGGATCGGATAGCAAAATCCGAGGCGTTCGACCATATATCGGGAACACCACTCTCACCATCTGTCGATAGAGATTCCACAGTTCACTGTGCTTTTGATCGCCGTTTCTCGGACTGTAGTGGGTAGGTTTCGGTTTTCTATATAATCAAATCATTTTCACAATTTATCTGGACAACGCTATCATATGATGGACAAAAATGATATATGGAAGCGCTCGGTTCTGACAGTAGTGATAGATAATGGCACGCGATGGACAAAGTGATTTCGGCGAGCTCTACGGTATCGATGAGAAGCCGCCAATGGGAGAGTCCGTGCTGTTGGGCATCCAGCACGTGCTCGCGATGTTGCTGCCGAACATCGCACCACCGCTGATCATCGCCGGAGGTATCGGGCTTGCAACGGGCCAGACCACGTTTCTGGTCCAGATGGCGCTGCTGTTCGCGGGACTGGCGACGATCGTTCAGACGTCCCCGATCGGGCCAGTCGGGGCACGGCTCCCGATCGTGATGGGGACCAGCTTCACGTTCGTCGGCGGACTCATCGCCATCGGAACGCAGTACGGACTCGCGACGGCGTTCGGTGCGGCGATCGTGGGAGCGTTCGTCGAGATCGCCATCGGCTGGAAGTTCGAGTGGTTCCGCTCGTATTTCACGCCCCTGGTCAACGGACTGATCGTCGTGATCACCGGGCTCTATCTCATCCCGACCGGGATGGACTATCTCGCCGGCGGTGCCGACGCCGCGAACTACGGGGCGTTGATCAACCTCGGCGTCGGGAGCCTCGTTTTCGTCGTCGCGATCCTGTTGAACCAGCTCTTCTCCGGTGTCTTGCGCATCCTGAGCCTCGCGATCGCTATCGTGGGTGGCTACGTCGTGGCTCTCGCCGTCGGTATGGTTGATCTCTCGCCGATCGGGGAGGCGGCGTGGGTCGCGGTTCCCGTCCCGCTGCGGTTCGGCGTCGCGTTCGAGCCGGTACCGATCCTCATCATGGGGTTGATCTACATCACCACCACGATGGAAACCGTTGGCCACATCTCGGCGCTGACTACCGTCGAGAACCGGAATCCGAACGTGGACGAACTCAAAGGTGGGTTGCTCGCCGACGGCGTGATGAGCACGATCGCCGGCGTCTTCGGCGCGTTCCCGAACACGTCGTTCGCGCAGAACATCGGCGTCATCACGTTCACCGGCGTCATGAGTCGGTTCGTCGTCACGATCGCGGGCGTGATACTCGTGTTGCTCGGACTGGTCCCCAAAGTCGGCGCGCTCATCTCCACGATCCCGTATCCCGTCCTCGGCGGTGCGACGCTCGTGATGTTCGGGATGATCCTGTCGAGCGGGTTCTCGATCCTCAACGACGACGTGCCGATCAACCGCCGGAACATGGTGATCATCGCGGCCGCGATCAGCCTCGGCCTCGGTGTCACCGTCCGTCCCGACGTACTGAGTCAGCTCCCGCAGCAGGCCCAAACGTTCCTCGGCAACGCGGTCGTGATGACGGCGGTAGTGGCGCTCGTTCTCGACAATCTCGTCCCCAAGAGAGACGACACCGGCAGCGTCGATCGAGACATCGGACGATCCGATCCCGCGGAGACCGACGACTGATCGTCGAGGGGCACGTGACCGTTGACGATACTGTCGAACCGTGGGTGGTGCACATCCCCAACAAACGAACGTTTCAACTGGCCAGCTTCGCGAGGAGTCGGGGATGGACGATGACAACGCGGTTCCATCGCGCGTTACCGAGCCGTTTCGCTTCGCGTACGACGCACCGACGCTCCGGTGTGGCCGCCACAGCGCCGGCGAGCTGGGCGAGGAGCTCGCCGCCCGGGGTCTCGAACGCGCGCTCGTCGTCAGCGGGCAAACCGTCGGCTCGACGCCGGCGGTCATCGATCCCGTTCGATCGGGGCTGGACGAGCGCCTCGCGGGCGTTTTCGCCGAAACGACGGCCGAAAAGCGGCTGGCGACGGCCGCGGCTGGGGCCGAGCGAGTGCGCGAGCTTGACGCCGACTGTATCGTCGCACTCGGCGGGGGGAGCAGCCTCGACGCTGCCAAACAGGTGAGTGTTCTCGCCGCACGCGCGGCCGCGGCGGACGACGATCCAGCGACCGCCTACGACGCCGCAGGGACGGAACTCGCCGAGACGGGGACGCTCACCGTGCCCGAAACGGTCGTTCCGATCGTCGCGGTGCCGACGACGCTCGCGGGCGCGGACGTCTCGCAGGGCGGCGGCGTCACGGCGACGCCCGAGGGTGGACTCGTCGGCGAATCGGTGTCCGGCGGCCTCTCGGACGCCGCTCTGCTGCCGGCGGCCGTCGTCGCCGATAGCGCGCTGTTCGCCACGACGCCCGACGACGTGCTCGCTGCCTCGGCGATGAACGGGTTCGACAAGGGCATCGAGACGCTGTACGCCAGCACGGCGACGCCGGTGACCGATGCCACCGCCATCCGGGGGCTCTCGCTCTATCAGGACGGGCTGCTCGCGTTCGGCGACGGGATACGCGAGCCCTGGGTCTTCGACGCGCTCGCTCGTGGCAGCCTGCTCGTCCAGTACGGCATCTCGCGGCCGGACGCGGGCACGCTCTCGCTGATCCATTCGCTCAGCCACGGCCTGACACGAGGCCAACCCATCCAGCAGGGGACGGCCCACGGCATCGTCGCGCCCCACGCCCTCAACTATCTCTTCGAGCACGTCGACGGCCGACGGGATCTGCTGGCTGATGCGCTCGGCATGGCCGATGCCGACGACACGGCCGACGCGATCACGACTGCCGTCGCGGACGTCCGGGACGCGCTCGGGCTTCCGACTCGACTCCGTGACGTCGATGGTCCCGAACCGGACGAGTTCCCGGCGGTCGCCGAGGCCGTTCTCGCCGACGGCTTCATGGCGAACGTGCCCGCCGATCTGAACCCGACGAGCGAGGGGATCAAGGCGGTGCTGGCGGCGGCGTGGTAGAGAGGGTTCGTATATCGTGACCGCCGCCGTGGTCTCGTTCTCAATCGGCCC
Source organism: Halococcus morrhuae DSM 1307 (assembly GCF_000336695.1). Taxonomy (GTDB): domain Archaea; phylum Halobacteriota; class Halobacteria; order Halobacteriales; family Halococcaceae; genus Halococcus; species Halococcus morrhuae. Next base: position 59,915 of record NZ_AOMC01000161.1, on the reverse strand, counting down.
GATCGGTTCGCTGCCCGTCCGACACCGTCGCCTCTTCGGTCGTCGCTACCCCGTTGACGAGTTCATGGATGCCGACGACGAGCGCCGGCACGACGATCATGAAGATGTGCTCCTCGATCGGGATGCCCAGCAGATCGACGCCGGTGCGGAGTTGTATCTCGAAGACACCCACACGGAGGGTGTACCAGTCCCAGACGTACGCGATCGGGTAGAGCGCTAGCACCGTTCGTGCGGCCCGTTTGAGCGACCCGGTGTAGGCCAGCAGCGCGAGCGCGGCCGATCCGAAGACCACCTCGGTCACGAGATAGGTGTACGGGCCGAACACGCCGATGTCCGGGAGCATCATTCCATGCACTACGTGCGCGGGGGACAAGAACTGTCGGGCTGCCGAGGTCGGTGGCGTGGTCGGCGACGACACGAAATCGTGTGAATGAGCAAAGTGTTGATTAGCCCCGCCGTTGAACTGGTGAGGGTGAGAGCATGAACATCGCCGACATCGCAACCACCGACCACGCCGAAGTGAGCGCCGACCAGCGCCTCGGGAAGGTTCGAGCGCTCTTCGAGGAGGAGAACCCGCGTGGGCTCATCGTCACCAACGATGGCGAGTACGCCGGCGTGATCACCCAGCGCTCGCTGATGCAGTCACACGTCGAGGACTCGACGAAGGCGAACGCGCTGATGAGCTCGGCCCCACAGGTCAAACGGACGAGCGACGTGCGGGACGTCGCCCGGATGCTCGTTGAGGGCAACACGAAGGTCGCACCGGTCGTCGAGGGCGACGGCCTCTGGGGGATCGTCACCGCCGACGCCATCCTGGAGGCCGTTCTCGACAACCTCGACGCGCTCGTCGTCTCGCAGATCCACACCGACGACGTCATCACCATCGCCGAGGACGCCAGCGTCGGCCAGGCGATCAACCTCCTGCGCGAACACGGCGTCTCCCGGCTCCCCGTCGAGAACGAGGCGGGCTACCTCACGGGCGTGGCGACGACCCACGATCTCGTCGATTTCGTCGTGCGCAACATGGATCAGCCGACCGAGGGCGAGCGCTCGGGCGACTCCGATCGCATGCTCGATATCCCCGTCTACGACCTGATGAGCGCGCCCGTCGAGACGATCTCGGGCGACGAATCCGTGCGCGAGGCGGTGTCGCGGATGCTCGACAACGACTACAACGGGCTGGTCGTCACACCGCCCGAGGACGATCGCACCATCGACGGCGTGCTCACCAAAACCGACGTCCTCCGGGCGCTGACGTTCACCGAGGAGGACCACATGGACGTCCAGATCACCAACATCGACCTGCTCGATACGATCACTCGCGAGGGGCTCCGCGAGTCGGTGACGAAGGTCGCCGACAAGTTCCAAGAAATGCAGGTCCACCACGCCCACGTGCGATTCCACAAACACAAGGAGAAACTCCGTGGCACGCCGCTGATCCAGTGTCAGATCCGCCTGCGCACGAACCAGGGCCAGGTCGCCGGCACCGGCGAGGGCTACGGAGCCGAGAGCGCCTTCCGGGTCGCACTCGACAAACTCGAACGCAACGTCCTCGAACGAAAGGGGATCAGGGCCGACGAGCAGCGCCGCGGGCAGATCCTCAGAAAGCTCAACGAGATCTGATCGGGGGCTCGCGGACGGTGCGACATTTTTCCATCGAACCGGGCAAGCAATGGTTCGGCCGTATCGCGTCGTGTTTCGGTGTGGACGCGCCTCGGATCAGGCCGCGCCGCCGACGTACAGCACGACGACGAGGAACAGCCACACGACGTCGACGAAGTGCCAGTACATCGAGACGGTGCTCACGGAGGTGTGGCGCTCGGCGGTGTACTGGCCAGCGAGTCCGCGCACGAAGACGATCCCGAGGAGGATCGCACCCAGCGTGACGTGGAGACCGTGCAGCCCGGTGAGGCTGAAGAAGGCGCTGGCGAAGATGCCGTCGGTGAGGGTGAACCCTTCCTCGATGATGAAGGTGTAGTACTCGAAGACCTGACCACCGATGAAGACGATCCCAAGGAGAAGGGTGACGCCGAGCAGCCCGAGGAACCCCTTGCGATTGTCCTTGCGCAGCGAGATCTCGGCGAAGTGGACGGTGAAACTGCTGGCGACCAGCAGCCCCGTGTTGATCAGTACCAACGAGCTGAGGAGATGGGGCAGTTCACCGGGCGGCCACGTGCCCACGCGGATGAAGAAGAAGTAGATGAAACCGGCACCGAAGGTGGCGATCTCGGTACCCAGAAACAGCAGCATGCCGAACCGAAGCGATCCCGAATCGCGGCTGTCCGAGCCGCGCGACCAGTAGTCGGCGACGTAGGCGTGATAGAGCCAGCCGAACAGTCCGAGAAGGAAGAGGCCGGCGCTGGCGATGAAGACGATCGGGCCGGCCGATGGCGGGACGAGTTCGATATCGCCGTGTCCCAGGAAGAACAGCGCCGCGCCGAGATAGAGCCCGGCAGCGCCCGCAGCGCTGATGAACGGCCACCAGCTCGCCTCGCCGAACCCGCGCGGCCAGTCCTCGGTCGCCGGAAGGTTGTGTCCCTCCCCCTCACTCGTGTCGTCGGCGGTTCCCATACGCGCCGGTTGCACACCGATGATTAAAAACCCTCTTACACCGCTCGGCAGCCAGCCGCCGGCTGCTCGCCACGGATGGTGGTCGTTTCGATGGGTTTGTTACGCTCGCAGCCCATGGATCGGTATGGACGACCAGCCAGGGTTGAGCGACCAGTATCGGATGTCGAGTCCGTGGCCGCTCATCGTCGTGCTCGGCCTCCTGTTTTCGGAGCTCGGTCTGTTGTTCAACGTGTTTCCGGTCGCCGTCGGTGGGCTCTTGCTGTTCGTCGGAGCCATCGCCGGCATCGTGCTCGAATCGGGCTACGCCGACCGGCCGTGGAACCTGCTCGCAGGACTCGGCGTCGCGCTCTGTGTGCTCGGCGCGCTCGTCACGGTGACCCAACTCGACAGCGTCACGCTCGATGCGATCACCACCGTCGTCGGCCAACCCAACGGGATCGTCGGCCGTGGCGTCGAGCTGCTGATCGCGGGTATCGTCTCGGTCGTCATCGGGGCGGGCGGGCGCGTCGCCGAGAGCGAGTCCATCTGACGGTCCGGAATCGAACGAGACACCGGGGAACCGACAACCTATTTATCCGGCCGGGTGAAGGGGCCAATCATGTCAGAGCGCACGTTCGACCGCGAGACGCTCCTCGACCTCACGGTCAACATCGTTCCGCTCGGGATCCTCACGTTCTTCATCCTCGTCTTCCTGTTCGCCAGCCCATGGGAGCTCGACCCGTTCGTGACCGCCATCAGCATCGGGCTGTTGGTCGTCCCGTTCGCCGTCCTCGTTCTGGTCACGTTCGTCTCCGGGCGGGCGGTCGCACAGGACGAACAGAGCGCTGCAACCGCCGGCGAACTCTCGGCGAGCGACGCAACTCTCGATAGCGGCGTCGAAGAGGAGCCGGTGAGCGACGATCATCCCGAAAGCGATGCCGAAAACGACGAGAGCAACGATACCGAGCGCGACGACGCTGGCGGCGACGAGGACGACGAGAACTGACGCCATCGTCGGCGAGGGACGCCGCTTACGTCCTGCGATCGGCGTGTGGGCAACCGGAATCTAAGGATTCTTTACCCCGTAGGTCACAGGGTCGGACATGGTAGAAGCGCAGTTGGTGTTGACAGCGTTGATGGGGCTGTTCCTGGCGGGCGTGGCCGTCTGGCTCAGCCGCATCGAGGACTGGCGTTCGTACACGCCGCTTGCCGGCGGCGGTGGTGCCGTCGGCGAGGAGAGCGGCTACGCGCACAACGAAAAGCCGAGTGGTCTCATCCGATGGCTGACGACCGTCGATCACAAGGACATCGGGATTCTCTACGGGGTCTACTCCATCATCGCGTTCGCCGTCGGTGGCATCATGGTCATTCTGATGCGGACCGAGCTTCTCACGCCCGACGAGGCCATCATCGGCTCGCAGTTCTACAACTCACTGCTGACCAGCCACGGCATCACGATGCTGTTCCTGTTCGGCACGCCGATGATCGCGGCCTTCGGGAACTACTTCATTCCGCTGCTCGTCAATGCCGAGGACATGGCGTTCCCACGCATCAACGCCATCGCGTTCTGGATGCTGCCGCCGGGGGCGCTGCTGGTCTGGGCCGGCTTCCTCGTCGTTCCGTTTACCGATATTCAGCCCGCACAGACCGCCTGGACGCTGTACACGCCGCTATCGGCCGGTGTCGGCACCGGTACGCAGGCCGGCGTCTCCGGGCTCGGCATCGACTTCATGCTGTTGGGACTGCATTTCACCGGTCTGTCGGCGACGATGGGCGCGATCAACTTCATCGCGACCATCTTCACCGACCGCGGCAGCGACGTCAACTGGGCGAATCTCGACATCTTCAGCTGGACGATGCTCACCCAGTCGGGACTGATCCTCTTCGCGTTCCCGCTGCTGGGCAGCGCGCTCATCATGCTGCTGCTCGACCGTAACTTCGGGACGACGTTCTTCCTCGCGGAGGGTGGTGGGCCGATCCTCTGGCAACATCTGTTCTGGTTCTTCGGCCATCCGGAGGTCTATATCCTCGCGCTCCCGCCGATGGGGCTGGTCAGTTTCATCCTCCCGAAGTTCTCCGGACGCAAGCTGTTCGGCTTCAAGTTCGTCGTCTACTCGACGCTGGCCATCGGCGTGCTCTCCTTTGGCGTCTGGGCACACCACATGTTCGCGACCGGCATCGACCCGCGCATCCGCGCGAGCTTCGAGGCCGTCTCGCTCGCGATCGCCATCCCGAGCGCCGTCAAGGTGTTCAACTGGACGACGACGCTCTGGGGCGGGAATCTCAGGCTCACCGCGCCGATGCTGTTCTGTGTCGGTGCGGTCTCGAACTTCATCTTCGGCGGCGTCACCGGCGTGTTCACGGCAGCGATCCCGATCGACCTCGTGTTGCACGACACCTACTACATCGTCGGCCACTTCCACTACATCCTCATGGGACTGCTCGCCTTCACGGTGTTCGCCGGGATCTACTACTGGTTCCCCATCATCACCGGCAAGATGTACCAGAAACGCCTCGCGAAGTGGCACTTCTGGCTGACGATGATCGGGACGAACATCACGTTCTTCGCCATGCTCCTGCTCGGCTATCTCGGCATGCCCCGCCGGTACGCGACCTACACCTTCGGCGTCGGTCCCCAGCAGATAATCGAGGTCCTCCATCAGGTGACGACGCTCGGGGCGTTCATCCTGCTGGTCGGCCAGATCATCTGGGTCTGGAACATGATCCAGTCGTGGTACGAAGCGCCGACGCTCCAGGACAACGACCCCTGGGACCTCAAGGAGACCGGCCAGTTCACCAACGAGTGGGGCTGGAACGAACGCCGCCTCGAGACGGCCATCGCCGACGGCGGCGAGGAAGAGGAGGCAACGATGACCGACGGCGGCGACCCCGTCGACGGGTCGGCCGACGCCGAGTAGGCGTTCGACACGCCGACCGAACGTTCGACTGTTGTCGCGATTTTCGCTGTCACAGAACGGTTGGACGGGTTCGACTGTCGATCGAGAGATCCGCTATCGCCGCTGCCGTCTGCTGGCACTACCGACGACGTCTGAGATACCGTTTTTCGAGATGGTACTGGGGCGTGGAAAAGAGGTCTACGACAGTTCGGAGCGGCTCAACTGGTGGCGACGAGAACGACGGCCATGACCGCCATCAACAGTGCGATGCCCGAGAGGACCGCCAGCAGGATCTCCTTTTCGCTCATGGCACACATAGCGGACACGCGGACAAAAGGCTAATCTTCCGGCGAGCGGTAGTAGTCGTGTGTCCGAGACCCCAACGCGCGGACGGCAAGCGGATTACAGCGGCCGCAGCGTCGTGTTCGGCATCTATTGCGTCGCTATCGGCGTCGCCGGAGTGATGGGCTTTCTCCTCGGAATGATCGGGCCGGACGCGCTCCGCTCGGTGAAGCTGTTTTTCCTCATCGAGATGCCACCGACGCCGCTCGGGCTTGCGGTCTACGGAATGGTGACGCTCGCGACCATCCTCGGCGTGCTCTTGCTCGCGGTCCGGTTCGTCTCCCGCCGCTACGGCGACCGGGACCGGTAAGACGGCGCGGCCCGTTCACGAATCATGTACACTGTTGTCGTGGGTTCCGGTACGGACCACGAACGCACGCTGCGGAAAGCTCGCGCGATCGTCGATCTGCCCGCGGCCACGGACTCACTCGCGGTCGTGCTAGTGCGGGCGGGCAATGACTCCGCCGACCCGTCGGAGATCACTGCGTTTTTCGACGAACACGATATCGACACCACCGTCGAAACCGTGAGCAGCGATCCACCGACCGCGCTTGTCGAAGTAGCGGCCGAGCGCGAGGCCGATCTCATCTGCGTCGGTGGTCGGACGCGCTCGCCGGCCGGGAAGGCACAGCTGCGTAGCGGTGCACAGTCGGTGATCGTCAACGCCGATCGTCCGGTGCTGGTCGCGGGCGAGCCGGATCACTGATCCAATCGCGCGTCACGGACGCCGAACGCGAACACGAGCGACAGTACGGCCGCCTTGCCTTCGCCCGGAAGGAGGTCAGCGTCGACGAGAGTCAGGAGGTCGATCGTGAGGCCGAATCCCGCGATATCGAGCGGTGCCGGATTCCCGCTCTCTATCGGGTGGCGTGGGGTCGTTCTAGTCGGCCTGAAGCTGATCGCGGATCGTCTCGGGAACGCTCGGGTCGGCGAGCGTGCTCGTGTTGCCGAGTTCCTCGTCGTTGGAGATGTCCTCCAGGAGTCGGCGCATGATCTTCCCCGAGCGGGTCTTCGGCAGTTCGTCGACGAACAGCACGTTCGACGGCCGGGCGAACTTGCCGATACCCTCCTCGACGGATTCGACGATGCGCTCGCGCAGCTCCTCGGTTTCCTCGACGCCCTCCCTGACGGTGACGTAGACGTCCGGCACCTCACCTTTCTCGGCGTCGTCGCGCGCGGCGACGGCCGCCTCGGCGACGTCCTCGACCTCCGCGATCGCGCTTTCGAGCTCCATCGTTCCGAGACGGTGGCCGGCGACGTTCATCACGTCGTCGAGCCGGCCGAGGATCCGGTAGTAGCCATCCGTTCCCTGGACGGCCGCGTCGCCCGCCTCGTAGATCCAGTCCGCGGAGTCGTCGGAGTCGGTGTCCGAGAAGCGCTCCCAGTATTCGTCGATGAACCGTTCGTCGTCGCCGTGCACGGTTTGAAGCATACCGGGCCATGGCCGCGTGATGGCGAGGTTACCCGCCTCGCCGGACTCGGGGGCGATCTCCTCGCCCGCGTCGTCGAGGATGGCCGGCTCGATTCCGGGGGCCGGATGGCCGGCGCTGCCGGGTTTCATGTCCTGGATCGCCGGCAGGTTCGTGATCATGTGTCCGCCGTTTTCGGTCTGCCACCAGGTATCGACGATGACGGCGCTCTCGTCGCCGACGTGTTTGTAGTACCAGAGCCAGGCCTCGGGCTGGATCGGCTCGCCGACGGTCGTCATGTGCCGGAAGTCGAAGTCGTACCCCTCCAGCTCCTCCTCGCCCCACTTCATGAACTGGCGGACTGCCGTCGGCGAGGTGTGGAAGATGTCGACGTCGTACTTCTCGGCGATCTCCCACGTCCGTCCCCTGTGCGGGTAGTCCGGGGTCCCCTCGTACATCACCGAGGTGGTGCCGAGCGAGAGCGGCCCATAGACGATGTAGCTGTGGCCGGTGATCCAGCCGATATCCGCTGAACACCAGTAGGTGTCGCTCGGCTTGATGTCCTCGTCGTACTTGGCGGTGCCCGTCGCGTAGGCGAGATAGCCACCCGTCCGGTGCTGGCAGCCCTTCGGTTGGCCCGTCGTTCCCGAGGTGTACATGAGGAACAGCGGGTCCTCGGCGTCGCGGCTGACCGGTGCGACGCGCTCGCCCCGGTGGTCGGCGAGGAGTTCCGAAACCAGCGTGTAGTCGTCGCTGACCTCGACTTGTGGCTCGTTGTGGCGCGTCCACGCGAGCACGTCGGGATCACTGTCGACCTCGTCCATCGCCTCGTCGGCCTTCTCGATGTGTTCGAGGAAGTCACCACGGCGATAGTAGCCGTCGATGGTGACGACGTGATCGGAGTCGGCGTCGTCGACCCGTTCGGCGAGCGCGCTCGCCGAGAAACCGGCGAAGACGACGCTGTGGGGCGCACCGATGCGCGCGCACGCGAGCATCGTGATCGGCAGCGCCGGCACCATCGGGAGATGGATCGTGACGATGTCGTCCTCCCCGACGCCGGCCGAGCGCAGCGCGGCGGCCATCTCGTTGACCTCGCGATAGAGATCCTGGTAGCTGACGTTGCGCTGCTCGCCGTCCTCGCCCTCCCAGAGCAGCGCGGTCTGGTTCTTGCGCTCGTCGAGATGGCGGTCGATGCAGTTGTGGCTGGCGTTCAGTTTCCCGCCGACGAACCACTCGTAAAAGGGCGGGTTCGAGTCGTCGAGCACCTCGTCCCAGTGTTCGTCCCAGTCGAGCATTGCGGCGTACTCCTCGAACCCCTCGGGGAACTCGTCGAACCGGTCGTAGACCCCGGGGTCGGTCATGTTGGCCTGTCCGACGAACTCGGTCGGCGGCTCGAAATACTCCTGTTCGGCCAGTCGTGATTCGATCGTCAACTCGTCATCGGTTGTCATGAATTGTCGTACCCAAATGTGGCCGACGGCGCGGTGGCACATAATTGTTATCCCGGCGATTCCGGACGACGTCTGCGGATCGAATGCCAGCGAGACGATCGGGCGACGGAATCAGGCCACGCCGACGGTCTCGCGGTAGGAGCCGTGGCGGCGCTCGAACAGCTCCATGATCTCGCCCATCGTCGTTCCCACCTTGACCGCTTCGACGATGGCCGGCATGGTGTTGTCGCCGCTCTCGACCGCTTCGCCGAGCGTTTCGAGTGCATCCTCGACGGCCGCGTCGTCGCGTTCGTCTTTCACCTCGGCGAGGCGATCGCGCTGGCGCTCCTGCACCTCGTCGTCGACGTGGAGCATCTCTGGTTTGGTGTCCTCGTCGGACTCGTAGGCGTTGACCCCGACGACCGTCTCCTCGCCCGTCTCGACGCGTTCCTGATACTCGAAGGAGGCGTCCTGGATCTCGCGGTGGAAGTAGCCCTGTTCGATACCCGCGAGCACGCCGTCGCGCACCGAGCCGTCGCCCATCTCGCGGATCTCCTCGATGTAGGCCATCGCCTTTTCTTCCGTTTCGTCGGTGAGGCTCTCGACCGCGAAACTCCCGCCGAGAGGGTCGACGATGTCCGCTGCACCCGACTCCTCGGCGATGATCTGCTGGGTTCTGAGTGCCACTCGCACCGCCTTCTCGGAGGGAAGCGCGAGCGCCTCGTCGTAGCTGTTGGTGTGGAGGCTCTGCGTTCCGCCCAACACCCCCGCGAGCGCCTGGACCGTCACGCGCGCGACGTTGTTCAGGGGTTGCTGGGCGGTGAGGCTCTGGCCGGCGGTCTGGGTGTGGAACTTGAGCTGTTTCGATTTCGGATCCTCGGCGTCGTACCACTCGTCCATTACGTTCGCATAGATGCGCCGCGCGGCCCGGAACTTCGCCACCTCCTCGAACAGCGAGTTGTGCGAGTTGAAGAAAAAGGAGAGCTGTGGCGCGAATTCGTCGATATCGAGCCCGCGATCGAGCGCGTCCTCGACGTAGGCGAACCCGTCGGCGAGCGTGAAGGCGAGCTCCTGGATCGCGGTCGAGCCCGCCTCGCGAATGTGGTAGCCCGAGATCGAGACGGGTTTGATCTTCGGGGTCTCCGCGACGGCGAACTCGATCGTGTCGGTGACGAGATCGAGCGACGGATCGGGCGGGATGACCCACTCCTTCTGTGCGATGAACTCCTTCAGCATGTCGTTCTGCATCGTTCCTCGGAGCTTCTCGCGGGGGACCCCGCGCTCGTCGGCGAGGGCGACGTACATCGCGAAAACCACGGGCGCGCTCGGGTTGATCGTGAACGACGTCGAGACCTCTTCGAGATCGATGCCGTCGAAGAGGATCTCCATGTCTCTGAGCGTGTCGACCGCGACGCCCTCCTTCCCCACTTCGCCGTCGGCCATCGCGTCGTCCGAGTCGATCCCCATCAGCGTCGGCATGTCGAACGCCGTCGATAATCCCGTTTGACCCTCGTCGACGAGGTAGTGGAAGCGCTCGTTGGTCTCCTCGGCGGTGCCGAAGCCGGCGAACTGACGCATCGTCCACGTCCGCCCGCGGTACATCGTCGGGTAGACCCCGCGCGTGTACGGCTCCTCGCCGGGGAACCCCAGATCCTCGTCGTAGTCGATGTCGGCGACGTCGTCGGGCGTGTAGAGTCGGTCGACGTCGAGGTTCGAAACCGTAGCGAAGTTCTCTTTGCGTTCACCGTGGTGCTCCAGAACGGGGTCGAGAGTCTCCTCGGCCCACCGTTCCTTCCCCTCGCGTATCGCTTCGAGGTCCTCCTCGTCGTACATGCTCGCAGTTTTTGCGTGGGTCGTCAATGAAGGTTCCGGGGCAGTGAGATGTGCCCTCACTCGGGGTTCTGGAGACGTTCGACGCTCTCGATGAGCGGATGGTGGGCGTAGTCGACGACCGCGATGTCGTCGATCGTCGAGAGCCCCTCGTTGCGGGCGGTCTGGGCCATCCCGAGCTCGACGCGTTCGTCGACCACGATGACGTAGGCGTCCATCTCGTCGATGCCCGACTGGGCGGCAGCCTTCACCCGATGGTGGCCGTCGGCGAGCAGCAGTTTCGCACCCCCGTTGTCGATGACGACGAGCGGTTCGGTCAGCCCGTGTTCGAGTTCGTAGCGCCGTCCTTCGAGCTCGTCGCCGTACACCTTCGACTGGGTGGGCGTCAGGTCTGCGAGCGCGACGCGCCGGCGCTCCTCGGCCGTCTCGACGCCGTGGATGTTCTCGAGCGTGCGCGAGAGCTTGCCCACCTTCTCGGGCGTGGCGCGCTCGATCTGGCTGCGGACGACGTCGGTGTTGGCGATGATCCCCGTGAGATTGCCGGCGTCGTCGACGACCGGGAGTTTCTGGATGCCCGAGCGCAGGATGACGCGCGCGGCGTCCGAGAGCGCCATGTCGGGGTGTGCGACGACGAGATCGTCGCTCATGACGGTGAAGACGAGCGCGCTGTCGTCGGCGAGCAGGAGGTCGCGGGCGCTGACGAAGCCGATGCAGTTGCGTCCCTCGCAGACCGGCAGACCGCTGTGTTCCTCGGTTTCGGCGATGCGGCTGGCGACCGCCGCGACCGTGTCGTCGGGCGAGACGGTCGCGACATCGCGGGTCATGTAGTCGGCGACCCGTGGCTTGTCGCTGCCTTCGGTCATTGCTAGGCCGTCGCCGCGGGCGGACAAAAGCGTCTCGTTCAGTCGCGTGGCGACCCCTCGTCGTCAGCATCGCCACCCTCGTCGGCGAACGGGCCGACCGAGCGCGCGTCGGGGCGCGAGTCGATGGCCGTGAAGAAGCGCTCGACGATGAGATCGTGGACGATCTCCGAGAGCGCCGCCTCCTCGTTCTCGCCGAGCAGCCCGAGCGGGATCTGTGCGCCGGCCATGTCGGCGTGACCGCCGCCGCTGCCGATCCGATCGAAGGCGTCGCGCAGGGTTTCGCCGATATCGAGTGTCGCCCCGCGGGTCCGCCCCGAGCAGTAGACCGTCCCGTCGATGATGCCGTACACCAGTGTGGTCCGCACGCCCTCGATGTCGAGCAGCTGATCGGCCGACTGGGCGAGCGCGTCGCGTTCGTGGAGCTCCTCGATATGGCTCACGAGCACCGAGCCGCGGACCTCGCGGTTGGTGATCGCCCGCGCCATCGTTTCGAGCGTCTCGGCGCTCATGCTCGGCGTCGCGATCCGTTCGAGCACCGACTCGTCGGTGAAGGGGAGCAAGTAGGCTGCAGCGTCGAAATCCACCGTCGAAGCCTCGCGTCGGAAGTCGTCCGTGTCGACGCGGATCCCGTAGAGCAGCGCGGTCGCGACGGTCTCGTCGATCTCGATGCCGAGCTGGCGGAGATATTCGACGAGCAGCGTGCTCGTCGCGCCCACGTCGCTCCGGAGATCGACGAACCGTGCCTCGACCGGCGCACGCGGTGGATGGTGGTCGATCAGCACGTCCACGGGGGTGTCCTCGGGCAGTTGATCGTTGACGCCCGGCCGGGAGTGATCGACGAGCGCGATCCCGTCGTATTCGTCGATGTCGCCCGGTTCGAGCTCGCGGAGCTCGACGTCCAGGACGTTGATCAGCGCACGGTTTTCCTGATGGGTGATCTCACCGAAATAGCAGATCTCCGCCTCGCGGCCGACCGTCCGCGCGACCTTACAGAGCGCGAGCGCGCTCGCGATCGCGTCGGGGTCGGGGTTGTCGTGGGTGACGACCGCGAGCGGCCCGTCGATCGAGCGGAGCACGCGCCGGAGCCGTCGGGGACGCATGCTCGCCTCGCCGATGCGTTCGACGAGATCGCCGGCGACGGTCGCCTCCCTGTCGACGAGTCGGTCGGCGATCGACTCGATCTGCAGCCGTGTTTCGACAGCGGGTTCCTCGCCCGCATACGCGAGGACGAAGGCGTCGGGATGGTGTTCACGGGCGAGTTCGGCGGCCGCACGGTTGGTGGCCGGGTCGTCGTCGGCCACGACGACGATGTCGATCGAGCGTTCGACCGCCGCGAGGGTTTCGGGGTCGGTCGGGTCGGCCAGGCGGGCCGTGACGCGGTCGCTGCGGAGGGTTTCGATGCGATGTTCGTCCGCACAGCAGACCAGCACCGTCCCCGGCCGGTCGGCGAGCTCGCTCACGAGCGTCCGACCGACGGAGCCGCAACCGAGCACGAGCCGCGAGACCATGCCCACCGCTGGGTGCCACGACGATTAAAACCCCCGCAAGCGGGATGATACACTGTCGGACGGGACGCCGGCATATGACACCCATTCACCGCCGCATCGTGTTTCAAAGCCTTTGTAACGATCGACCGCGGAATTATGGGTATGACGGCAACCGTCGTCGTCCTCGGCGCTGGGTATGCCGGGGCCGGCGCGATACTGAGCCTCGAAGACGCCCTCGACGAGGAGACCGATCTCGTGTGGGTCTCCGACAACGATTACCATCTCGTTCTTCACGAGAGCCATCGCTGTATCCGTGATCCGAGCGTCCAACAGAACGTGACGATCCCCGTCGATTCGATCAAATCGCCCAGCACGCGCTTCATCCAGGGCGAAGTCACGGGTCTCGACTGCGACGACCAGGAGGTCTCCCTCGACGACGGATCGACGGTGTCCTACGACTACGCGCTCGTCACGCTCGGCTCCCAGACCGCCTACTACGGCATCGAGGGGCTCGAAGAGCACTCGCTGACGCTCAAGGGCCTCGACGACGCCTTCGAGATCCACGATCAGGTCAAGGAGGCCGCTCGCGAGGCGACAGAGGACGATCCCGCACAGGTCGCCATCGGCGGGGCCGGGCTCTCCGGCATCCAGACCGCCGGCGAGGTCGCCGAGTTCCGCGACATGCATCACGCACCGATCGAGATCACGCTCGTTGAGGCGCTCGACGAGATCTTCCCGGGTAACGATCCCGAGCTCCAGGGGGCGCTCAGAAAGCGCCTGCTCGATCTCGACATCGAGATCGCGACCGGCGATCCGATCACTCAGGCCGAAGCGGGCGAGATCCACTTCGAATCCGGCGAGTCGCTCGCCCACGACGTGTTCGTCTGGACCGGTGGGATCACCGGTCAGGACGCGATGGGCGATGCGAGCCTCGACGACGAACACAACCGCGTCAACGCCGACGCAACCTTCGAGACGAGCGACGATCGCGTGTTCGCGCTCGGCGACTCGGCGATCGTCGATCAGCCCGACGGACCGTGTCCGCCGACCGCACAGGCCGCCTGGCAGGCCGCCGAGGTCGCCGGCGAGAACGTCGCCCGCGCGCTCCACGGCCAGCCGCTGGCCGAGTGGACCCACGAGAGCAAGGGGACGGTCGTCTCGGTCGGCGACAAGGCCGTCGCCCACGACGTCGTCGGCGTTCCGATGAACACCTTCGGCGGGCCGGCGGCGGAGATCCTGAAGAAGGGGATCGCCACGCGCTGGATCCGCGACGTCGGCGGCACGCTGCGTGCGGCGCGCGCGTGGCCGAACATGTAGCTATCGGCGACTAACCGACTGTTTTTCACTGCGCGCCACCCAGCCTGCGGTATGCGCGTCGCGCTGGTTTCCGTCGGTGACGAACTGCTGGCCGGCGATACGGTCAACACCAACGCCTCGTGGCTCGGCACGCGCCTCACCGAGCGAGGGGCCGACGTCGAGCGCGCGGTCGTCGTTCCCGACGATATCGACGAGATCGCTGCCACCATCGCCAGCCTCCACGACCGCTACGACGCCGTCCTCGTCACCGGTGGGCTCGGCCCGACCCACGACGACATGACGATGGACGCCGTCGCGCGGGCGTTCGACCGCGAACTCACAGAGAGCGACGAGGCCGTCGAGTGGCTCGAAGCGCACGGTGGCTACGAGCGTGACGACCTCGCGACCGGCACGACCGATCTCCCGAGCGGTGCGCGCGTGCTGCACAACGAGGAGGGCGTCGCGCCGGGCTGTGTCGTCGACGGGGTGTACGTGTTCCCGGGCGTTCCCGACGAGATGAAGGCGATGTTCGAGTCGGTCGCCGAGGAGTTCACGGGCACCGTCGAGGCCGTCGAGTTCGTCTACGCCGACGAGCCCGAGAGCGCGCTGCTCGACAGGATCGAGGGAGTGCGCGAGCGCTTCGACGTGAGCGTGGGGAGCTATCCCGGCGAACACGTTCGTCTCAAGGTCCAGAGCGCGAGTCAGGAAGAGGCCACGGCGGCGGCCGACTGGCTCGCCGAGCACGTCACGCTCGTCGAGGATCAGCGGTAGAGATACGCCCACCACGCGGCGACGACGGCCAGACTCGCGATCGTGACGAGTGCGCCGGCCCCGTTGATGATACCCGTCTGCACGCCTTCCTGAAGGAGCACCGCGTTCATGGCTGTGTTTCCGGCCCGCCCCCTATAGGTCGTTCGAGTCGGACGGCTTTTGCCGGTGACCCCACTGAAGACGGTATGCGACGTGTCGGCTTCGTGGTGAACCCGATCGCCGGAATGGGCGGTCGAGTCGGACTGAAGGGCACCGACGGCAAGGTCGAGGAAGCACGTGAGCGTGGGGCGGAACAGCGGGCTCCGGAACGCGCCCGCGAGGCGCTCGACGGACTGCTGGCCGCCGGTCCGGACGTCGAGCTCCTCGTCGCCGGCGGCGAGATGGGTGAGATGATCGCCACCGACGCCGGGTTCGAGCCGGACGTCCGTACCCAGTCGTCGGGAGAGACGAGCGCCGCGGACACGCGCGCTGCCGTCGCGGCGTTCGCCGACGCGGGCGTCGATCTCGTTCTCTTCGTCGGCGGCGACGGCACTGCGGTCGACGTCACCGAGACGCTTGCCGAGCACGACGACGAAATCCCGATGCTCGGCGTGCCCGCTGGCGTCAAGATCTATTCGTCAGTATTTGCGGTCTCGCCGCGCGCGGCCGGACGGATCGCGGCGACCTTCGAGCGCACCGAAACCCGCGAGGTCAACGACATCGACGAGGAGGCCTACCGCGCGGGCGAGGTGACGAGCGAGCTGAAGGGGCTCGCCGAGGTTCCTGTCGCCGAGGAGCTCCAATCGAGCAAACAGCTCTCGGGCGGGAGCGTCGAGACGCTCGCGGCAGGCGTCGCCGCCGACGTCGATACGGGCACGACCTACGTGCTCGGACCGGGGAGCACGCTCGGCGCGATCAAGCACGAACTCGGCTTCGACGGCAGCCCGCTCGGCGTCGACGTCTGGCGAGCCGACGGAGAGGGTGGCGAACTGCTCGTCCGCGACGGCAGCGCCGACGAGATCGAGGGGAATCTCGGCGAGCGGAACGTCGTGATGGTCTCGCCGATCGGCGGCCAGGGGTTCGTCTTTGGGCGGGGCAACCAGCAGCTCTCGCCGGCCGTGCTCCGGGCGTCCGAGATCGAGATCGTCGCCTCGCGGGCCAAGCTCGACGATATCGGCGTGTTGCGTGTCGATACCGGTGACAGGGAGCTCGACGAGGAGCTGCGGGGCTGGCGAAAGGTCAGAATCGGGCGTGTCGAGCAGCGATTGCTGGAGATCGTGTAAGGGCGTATCGCTAGTAGTCCTGGCGGGCTGTTTAGTGGGGTATGGTGAAGATTAAGGTGATTGAGGACACCATGACCGCATGGTCGAAACGCGAAAAGTCCAGCGGCTCGGTCCGTCGACGCTGGCGATGACGCTGCCCGCCGAGTGGGCGCGCTCACACGACGTCGAGAAGGGTGACGAGGTGTCGCTGCGCGCCGGGGGGAAGGGGACGCTCACTGTGATGCCCGAATCCTCACAGACCGAGGAGTCGCGGGCGACGATCCACGCCGAGAACATGGACGCGGACGTGCTCGAACGCGCCATCGTCGCTCAGTACGTCCTCGGCCGTCGGGTCATCCACGTCGAGGTCGAGGAGGGAACGCTCGATTCAGCACATATCAACGCCGTCTACAACGCCGAGACGCAGCTGATGGGTCTCGGCGTCATCGAGGAGACGCCCGAACGGATCGCGATCCGGTGTTCGGTCGATCCGGAGGACTTCACGCTCGACAACCTTCTCGAACGGCTCGAATCCACCGGATCGACGATGCGCGACGAGGCGATGAAGGCGCTCGCGCTCGGCAATCCCGATTTCGCCGAGCGGGCGCTCAACCGCGAGCGGCAGGCGAACAAGATCTTCGTCCTCCTTCTGCGGCTGATCTTTACCGCCTACCAGAACCCGACGCTCGCGCGGGCGGTGGGGCTGGACGACGGCTTCCCGCTCATCGGCTACCGCTCGATCGCGAAAAACCTGGAGCTGACCGCCGACAACGCCGAGGACATCGCCACGATCGCGATGGAGTCGCCGGGCCACACGCTCGATATCGACGACGCGACGATGCGGCGCATCAGGGAGTTCACCGACGACGTCGACGAGATCTCCGAGCTCGCGGTGCGAGCCGCCGTCGAACGCGACTTCGAACGCACCGTCGAAGTGCGCGAACGGTTCGCCGAACTCAACGATCGCGAGAGCGATATCCTGGACGACCTGCCACAGATGGGCAACGAGGCATTACTGCGCGTGCGCGAGGTGCTCGTCAGCCTCGCCAAGACCGCCGAGTACGCCGTCCGCAACGCCGAGATCGTCACCAACCTCGCGCTCGACGAGGAGTCGATCCACACGACGATCGAGTAGTCCCGTCACCGGTTTAGGCTCCCGCGCTCTATCACGGCCGATGGACGATAGCGTTCTCGACGCCATCGGATCGCCGCTGGTGGCCGTCGCCGCGCCGGCCGGCGCGACCGTCGCCGCGAAGATCGAATCGAAGAATCCGGGCGGGTCGGCGAAGGACCGCCCCGCGAAGGCGATGGTCGCGGCCGCCGAGGAGGAGGGGTTACTGGAACCCGGCGACCGCATGGTCGAGCCGACGAGCGGCAACACGGGCATCGGGCTCGCGGTCGTCGCGGCGGCGAAAGGCTACGATCTCACGGTCGTGATGCCGGCCTCGAAATCCGAGGAGCGACGCAACCTCATGCGCGCCTACGGCGCGGACGTCGATCTCGTCGACGGGGAGATGGAGGAAGCGAGGGAACGCGCCGACGAACTCGAAGCCGAGGGAATGGTCCAGCTCCGCCAGTTCGAGAACCCCGCCAACGCGCGCGCCCACTACGAGACGACCGCTGAGGAGATCCTCGACCAGATCGAGGGGCGCACCGTGGACGCGCTCGTCGCCGGGGTCGGCACCGGCGGGACGATCACTGGCATCGGCAGCCGACTACGAGAGGAGTTTCCCGAGATGGAGGTCGTCGCGGTCGAACCCGACACCAACGCCGTGCTCTCGACCGGTGAAGCCGGCGTCGACGAGTTCGAGGGGATGGGGCCGGGGTTCGTGAGCGACGTTCTCGACACCGACCTGCTGGATTCGATCGAGACGGTCGCCCTCGACGCCGCCGAAGACGAATGCCGACGACTCGCCCGCGAGGAGGGGGTTCTGGTGGGCCAGTCGAGCGGCGCGTCGAACCTCGCCGCCCGCCGGGTCGCCGAGCGCCTCGCCGACGACGGCAGCGCGACCGACGGCACGGATACCACCGACGATCCGCTCGTCATCACCGTCTTCTGGGACAGCGGCGAGCGCTACATGTCGACCGGTATGTTCGACTGAGCTGCAACGACAGGAGCACCGCAGCCGCCGGACAGTCATCCGAACGGGCCCAAACTTACGACACGTTCGCTCGTAGAATACGTCATGCGGTACCGTCGTCCACGTGCTCTGGGTATCGCGGCCATCGTGCTCGCCGGGATCGCCAGCGCCGTCGTCTACCCGGATCTGCCCGCCCGGCTGGCGACCAACTGGAGTCTCGACGGGGGCGTCAACGGCACGATGACCCGTCCGCTGGGTGCGTTCTTCCTGCCGACGCTCGCCGCTGGCGTCTATCTCTTCATGCTCGTCTCGCCACGGTTCGACCCGCGAAAGCGAAACATCGAGGCGTTCCGCGGCATCTACGAGTGGTTCGCCGCCGGGATGATGTGGTTTCTGGGCTACGTTCACGCGCTCGTGCTGGTCTGGAACCTCGGCGTTCGACCGCCGATCGGGGCCGCGCTCGCGCCGGCGATCGGAGCCGTTCTCTACGGGGCCGGGCTGCTCGTCGAGCGCGCCGAGCCGAACTGGATCGCCGGGATCCGGACGCCGTGGACGCTCGACGACGACGTGGTGTGGGAGCGAACGAACCGCCGGGCGGCGCTCGCGCTGAAATTCGCCGGGATCGCCGCGCTCGGCGGCCTCCTCGTCCCCGACGCCGCCATCGCGTTCGTCGTCGTCCCGGCGCTGCTCGCCGTCGCGTACATCACCGTCTACTCCTACGTCGTGTACCGACGCCGCGGAACGACGTGATCGTTCGCGCTCCAGCGTGGGATCGTCCGATTCGCCGCTTCCCAAACGGCTTTTCGGTCGTCGGTCCTTCGATCGAGTACATGTCTTCAGAGCAGTTCAGTCCCGACAGCGTCGAGCGTGCGAAGGGAATGCCGATGCTCGGGTTCGGAACGTGGGAGAACGAGGATCCCGAACAGTGTACCGAGAGCGTCCGCACGGCGCTCGACACGGGCTACCGACACGTCGACACCGCACAGGCCTACGGCAACGAGGAGAGCGTCGGCGAGGGTATCGAGCGAGCGGACGTCCCGCGCGAGGACGTCTTCCTCGCCACCAAGGTCTGGATCTCGAATCTGGGCTACGACGACGTGATCCACTCCACGACCGAGAGCCTCGACGATCTCGGCGTCGAGTCGCTCGATCTGCTCTACACCCACTGGCCGTCCGGCGAGTACGATCCCGAGGACACGCTGTCGGCGTTCGCCGAACTGAAGGATCGCGGCGCGATCGATCGCATCGGCGTCTCCAATTTCGAGCCCGAACACCTCGACACCGCCCGTGAGGTGCTCGACGAGCCGCTCTTCGCCGAACAGGCCGAATGCCATCCCCTTCTGCCACAAGAAGAACTCCGCGACTACTGTGACGACCACGATATCGAGTTCGTCGCCTACTCGCCGCTGGCGCGCGGGAAGGTCTTCGAGATCGACGAACTCGGCGAGATCGCCGAGAAACACGACGCCAGCGAGGCACAGATCAGCCTCGCATGGCTCCACGAGAAGGACGTGACCGTGATCCCGAAGGCGACGAGCGCCGATCACATCGAGGACAACTGGGCGTCGCTCGGCGTCGACCTCGACGACGAGGATATCGAGAAAATCGACGCCATCGACGAACGCGAGCGGCAGGTCGATCCCGACTTCGCCCCGTGGTAAGAACCGATCGCAGCGATTGAACGGTTTGCCAACCCTTATTCTCACAGCACTCCGAGGGTCGATATGGAGTTCGACCTCGGAAAGACGGTCGGGGCGTTCGTGGTGCTGTTCGCCATCATCGCCATCGGCACGTTCATGAGCCCGATGGCAACGAGCACCGTGATGATGGTGCTCGGTGGCCTGCTCGTCTTCGGCGTACTGACGCTGTTCATCGGCATCCAGCACGGCGAGTACCGCGCGCTGCGCTAAGTATGCGATAGCACACCACCCCGACGCGAAGCCACAAACGCTTTTACTGTCCTAATTATATCTCATTACGAGATGCCACAGGACTTTCCCGACTACCTCGACGTCGACTACACCGACGGCGAGGGCGAAGACCCCGAGGACTACCCGAGCATCGAGGACAAGATCGAGAAGGCGATCCAGGTCACCAAAACGGGGCTCGAACAGTACGACAACCCCGCAGTGATGTGGACCGGCGGCAAGGACTCGACGCTCACGCTCTACTTCATCAAGGAGGTCGCCGAGCGCTTCGATCTCGACGTCCCGCCCGCGATCTTCATCGATCACTACCAGCACTTCGACGAGATCCACGACTTCGTCGACAAATGGGCCGACGAGTGGGATCTCGAGGTGCGCTACGCACGCAACGAGGACGTCGGCAACTACGTCGACGAGCACGGACTCGAACCCGGTGACGACATCGAGATTTCAGAGCTCTCCGAGCACAACCGCCACCACGTCCGCGAGATCCTCGAATACGAAGAAGAAACGTTCGACTTCCTGCTCGACACCTACGTCGGCAACCACCTCCTGAAAACGGTCGCGCTCAACGACGCCCTCAAAGAGTACGACGTCGACGGCGTCATCTCGGGCGTGCGCTGGGATGAACAGGAGGCCCGCGCCGACGAGACCTTCTTCAGCCCGCGTCACGACCCCGAAATCTACCCACCCCACGACCGCATTCAACCGATCCTGCAGTTCGAGGAGCGCGACGTCTGGGACGCCTTCTGGAACTTCGCGGTGCCCGAGACGGTCGCCGAGTACCCCGACGAGGGCTACGTCCCCCAGAGCGCCGACGATCTCCCGAACGGCCTCACGAACGAGGACATCCCGATCAGCCCGAAGTACTTCGCCGGCTTCCGCTCACTCGGCAGCGAAGTCAGCACCGAAAAGGCAGACGAGGAGCCCGCCTGGCTCCAGGACCTCGAAGGCACGACCGAGCGCGCCGGCCGCGCCCAGGACAAAGAAGACCTGATGGAGCGCCTGCGCGATCTCGGCTACATGTAGGACCTTTTTTGACCTCGGGTCCGCTTCGCGGACCACTAGGCCAAAAAATCTCCACCAAAAAAGACCGCTCGCGCCTGACGGCGCTCGCGGTGTTCTCGTGAACGACCGCAGGGAGTGAACGAGAGCCAGAGAGGCGCGAAGCGTCTCTCGTGAACCGCGCTCACTCCGTTCGCGCGGACGCTATCGTTCTCCGCTTCCCGCACCCGCACAGTACCGCAGAAGCCCTCGCGCTCCCTTCGGTCGCGCTCGCCCTTCATCCACCAGGACATCAGGGGACCGCTCCGCAACCGCCCCGCCGCCGCCCAGCGGCCGCACGGCCGCTCCGCCAGCCGCCTCAGTAGAGATCGTCGAGATCCGATTCGACGTGGCTGTGCTCGTCGGCCGGAAACTCCTCGTCTTCGACAGCATCGACGTAGTCCGAGATCGCGTTCTCCATCTCGCCGCGGAGATCGCCGAACGACGTGGCAAACGGTGGGATGCGCTCGCCGAGGCCGAGCACGTCGTTGGCGACGAGCACCTGGCCGTCACAGTTTTTCCCTGCGCCGATGCCGATGGTAGGGATCGAGAGATCGTCGGTGATCCGGGCAGCGAGGTTCGCCGGCACGTGTTCGAGTACGAGCGCGAACGCGCCCGCATCCTCGTGAGCGACGGCGAGGTCGGCGATCTCGCTGGCGGCCTCCCGGCTGGTCCCCTGTCGCGCGTAGCCCAGTTGATTGACCTTCTGTGGCGTGAGTCCGAGATGGGCCATCACCGGGATGCCGAGTTCGGCGAGCCGTTCGGTGAGCTCGACGGTGTGCGACCCGCTTTCGAGTTTAACGGCGTGTGCGCCCGCCTCTTTCAGCATCTTTCCGGCGTTGTGGAGGCTTTCGGCCTCGTCGACGCCGAAACTGAGGAAGGGCATGTCGGCGATCACGAGCGGCTCGTCGGTCGCGCGCGCGACCGCGCCGGTCCGGCTGGCGACCTCGTCGACCGTGACCGGGAGCGTCGAATCGTAGCCCAGCATCGCGTTGCCCATGCTGTCGCCGACCAGGATCGCGTCGACGCCCGCCCGCTCGCAGGCCGCCGCCGTCGGCGCATCGTAGGCGGTCAACATCGTCAGCGGCGTCTCGCCGTCGGCACGGAACTCACCGACCGTGGTTGGCATGGGCGACCCTCACACGCGACGGGAGTAAACGGCTCCGACTCCATACTACGACCACGCAGCGCGAGATCGCGTCGCCGGCCACACGATAAACCAAACCCCATATATAGGAGAAGTCCTAACTTCGGGTGAACTCGAACGGAGACGTCTCACGCTATGCAAGGACAAAACCAACAGCAAGCCTACGATCGCGGTACCACTATCTTCTCGCCCGACGGCCGACTCTATCAGGTGGAGTACGCCCGCGAGGCGGTCGAGCGGGGAAGCACGAGTCTCGGCGTCCGGACCGCCGACGGCGTCGTTCTCGTCGCCGAACAGCGGGTCCGATCGCCATTGATGGAGGGATCGAGCATCGAGAAACTGCACAAGGTCGACGATCACATCGCCGTCGGCTCGGCCGGCCACGTCGCCGACGCCCGCCAGCTGGTCGACTTCGCCCGCGAGCAGGCACAGGTCGAGCAACTGCGCTACGGCGAACCGATCGGCGTCGAAACACTCGCCGGGAAACTCACCGACCACATCCAAGAGTACACCCAGACCGGCGGTGCGCGACCGTTCGGCGTCGCGCTGCTCGTCGCCGGCATCGAGGACGGCGAGCCGCGACTGTTCGAGACCGACCCGTCCGGCACCGCGACCGGCTGGTCGGCGAGCGCCGTCGGTGCCGACCGCGACGCGATTCTCGATGACCTCGAAACGAACTATCGGCCGGACGCGGACCTCGACGGCGGCATCCAGATCGCGCTCCAAGCGCTCGCGTCCGTGCGGGACGCCNTCAGAGATGTGTATAAGAGACAGCTCGACGACGACGAGATCGAAGCACATCTCGACGAGATCGATTTCGAGACCGACGATGAGTAAGGACAGTCACCGTATGGGCGGACGCAACAGCGAAGCGCGCGCCACCACGCCCGAGTTCGGTGGTGCATCGCAGGGAGGCGACGGAACGACGGAGTTGAAAACGGGAACGACGACCGTCGGCCTCACGGCTGCGGAGGGCGTCGTGCTCGCCGCAGATATGCGCGCGAGCGCCGGCAACATGGTCGCGAGCAAGAACGCCCGAAAGATCCTCCAGATTCACTCGTCGGCCGCACTCACCATCTCCGGGAGCGTGAGCGCGGCCCAGTCGCTAGTTGAATCGCTGCGTGCGGAGGTCCGTCTCTACGAGACCCGCCGCGATACGACGATGAGCCTGAACGCGCTCGCAAACGTCACCGCGAACCGGCTGCGGAGCGGGAACTTCCAAATCGTCCAGCCGGTGCTCGGCGGCGTCGACGACGAGGGCGCTCACGTCTACAGCATCGGCCCCGGCGGGAGCGTCATGGAGGAGACGTACGCCGCGAGCGGGTCGGGCTCGCCGTTCGCGCTCGGCGTCCTCGAAGGGGAGTACGACGAGGAAGCAAGCGTCGACGACGCCCGAACCACCGCGGCCCGAGCGGTCCAGAGCGCGACCGAACGCGACACCGCCAGCGGTAACGGCCTCTCGCTCGCGACGATCACCGAGGAGGGCGTCGATATCGACAGCTACGATCGCGTCGAGAACGCCCTGTGACCGACTCGTCGTCAACGGTAGCGGATCTCGTCGCGGCAATCGAAGCAATCGACTGTTGATGCAGGAGTGACCACGACAGATGGATCTCTCGATCGTCGATCTCGTACCGATTCCGGAGAACGGCACGGCGACCGAAGCGTTCGAGAACGCCGTCGAGCGCGCTCGGAACGCCGAAGAACTCGGCTACTCGCGCTACTGGGTGGCCGAACATCACGATTTCCCCAAGCGGCTCGCCAGCAGCACACCGGAGGTGCTCATCCCACACATCGCCGCGAAAACCGACGACATTCGAGTGGGGTCCGGTACTGTGCTACTCAACCCTACAGCCCGTACAAGGTGGCCGAATCGTTCGGCGTGCTCGATGCGCTCGCACCCGACCGCATCGACGTGGGGCTCGGGCGCGCGACAGGCGGTCCAGTCAGTAACCTCGCGTTGCAGGAAGATCGGAGCGAACAACACCGAAGCGACGACCACGCCGAGAAGATCGACGAGGTCGCGTCCCACCTCTACGACGGGTTCGACGACGATCACCCGTTCGACGATCTGAGCCTCGCCCGCTCGCGCGACAGCGTTCCGGAGGTATGGGTGCTCGGGGCGAGCCCGTCGAGCGCCGCGATCGCGGGCGAACTGGGACTACCCTACTGCTTCGCGGCATTTCTCAGACCCGGCCCCGCCGTCGAGGCGTTCGAGACCTACCACGACCGGTTCCAGCCCTCGTCGTACGGGGCCGGGCCGGAGCACTCGAAGGGAGCGATCGCGGTCAACGTCACCTGTGCCGAGACGGACGAGGAGGCGGCCCGGCGGCGTGCGACCGTCGAGGCGTCGCGGCAACGGATCCAGCGCGGCGCGATCAACGAGGACCCGATCCGGTCGGTCGACGAGGCGATCGAAGAGCTCGGCTACGTGCCCGACCCGACGCCGACCCCGCTCGAACCGGGCCAATGGCCCCGCCAGATTTCGGGGAGCCCGTCGACGGTCCGCGAGCTGCTGGAGACGATCACTGATCAGGTCGGCGTCGACGAGGTCGTGGTCCAGAACCAGATGGGCGATCACGAGAAGATGCTGGAAACACACGAACTGCTCGCCGACGCGGCCGATCTCACGCTGCGATAGCGGGTGATCGGTTCGATTCCGACAACCGGCGATCGCGCGTGTCACCACGCCGGCGGCCACGACCCGGCGAGAAAGGCTTATCGCCGTACGCGAGAACTCTCACCGTGCCCGAACCCGTCGAGACGAGCGATCCCGAGGGCGTCGACTACGGCTGGGTGATGCAGGTGACGTTCGTCCTCACGATCGTCGTCGGCGCGCCGATCGTCGCGCTGCTCTCGGCGGGCACCCCGCTCGACTCCTGGAACGCGCGCGTCTCCTTCGCCGTCCGGGTCGGTGCGGTCGTCTGGATCGTCGTCGCGCTCGGCGTCTATGGCTACGCGCGCCGGATGGACGATCAGTAGCTCGTCGGACCGTCGCCGACGTACGCAAACTGCGTGCCGGCTCGTTCGGCGGCCTCCTCGTCGCCGGCTGAATCACCCACGAACAGCGTCCGCTCGGGAGTTGCACCGAGCTCCTCGGCGGCGGCCAGCAGCGGTTCGGGCGCGGGCTTGCGCTCGGGAACCGAATCGCGACCGACGACGCTCTCCATCCGCTCGGCGAGGTCGTGTTTTTCGAGCGCGATATGGCAGGATTGCTCGCAGTTGAGCGAACAGATCCCGATCGGGAGTCGGGTCTCGATCTCGTCGGCGAACGGGAGTCGGCGCGCGTCGCGTGCGCCGTCGCGTTCGGCCGCGGCGATGAGTGACTCGACTTCGCTCCCGACGCCCGCGTCCTCGGCAGCGTCGAGCATCGCCCAGGCGTCGAGGCCCGATGGATCGACGTCCGCATCGCGGAGCACCGCGGCGATCTCGCTCTCGACGGTCCGCCAGTCGACGGTGAGGCGTACGAGCGTGCCGTCGAGGTCGTAGACGACGGCGTCGACGTCGTCGGGGACGGTAACGGTCATACCGGGGCAAGAACAGGACGGGGGAAGTCGGCTTCGATCAGTCGAGCAGCTCGCGGGCGATGACGTTCTTTTGGATGTTGCTCGTCCCCTCGTAGATGGTGGTGATCTTCGCGTCGCGGTAGAGGCGCTCGACGCCGCCCTCGGTGGTGTAGCCGTAGCCGCCATGGATCTGGACCGCTTCGCTGGCCACGTCGACGGCGTTCTCGCTGGCGACGTATTTCGCCATGCTCGCGGCCTCGCGGTGCTCCTCGCCACGATCGGCGCGCCGGGCCGCATCCCGCGTCAGCAGCCGACCAGCTTGCGTCTTCGTCCGCATCTCGGCGAGCTTGTGGCGGATCGTCTGGATCTCGCCGATGGCGTCGCCGAACTGCTCGCGCTCCTGAGCGTAGGCGAGCGACTCGTCGAGGGCATGCTGGGCGAGCCCCACGGCCTGCGAGGCGATGGCGATACGGCCACCGGTGAGGATCGACAGCGCCGCCGACAGTCCTCGTCCTTCCTCAGTCAATCGATTCTCGACCGGAATCCGCGCGTCGTCGAAGGTCAGGCTCGTCGTGTCGCTCGCGCGCAGGCCGAGTTTGTCCTCTGTGGGACCCACCTCCAGGCCCTCGGTATCCTTCGGCACGAGGAACTGCGTGATGCTTCGGTCGTCCTCGCGATCGGTCTTCGCGAAGAGGACGATCACCCCGGAGCGCTCGCCATTCGTGATCCACTGCTTGTCGCCGTTGATGACGTATTCGTCCCCCTCGCGCCGTGCCTCGGTGCTCATCGCAGCGGGGTTCGAGCCGGCGTGGGGCTCCGAGAGCGCGAACGCACCCACGGGGCGACCGTCGACCATCTCGGGCAGCCAGCGCTCGCGGTGGCGCTCGTCGCCGAACTCGGCGATACAGGAGGTGGCGAGACAGTGGACCGACAGCGCCGTCGCCACCGCCAACATTCCGCCGGCGAGCTCCTCATTCACCAAACTATAGGTGAGCGAATCGGCGTCGAATCCCCCATAGGCCTCGGGCGTCGTCAACCCAGTCATATCGAGGTCGGCGAGGCCGTCCCAGACGTCCTCCGGGAAGCGCTCCTCGCGATCGGCCCGCTCGGCCTCGGGTCGAATCTCCTCGCGAGCGAACTCCCGGACGGTGTCGCGGATGGCGCGCTGTTCGGCAGTGAGGTCCATACCATGCCACTAGCTCCGGGCGCGCAAAAATTACCCGTTCCGGAGACCCCTCGTCTCAGTCGTCGACAAGCACCNGTCGAGCTCGTCGGCCAGCGCCGCGATATCGAGGTTTGCCTCCTCGCGCGCGCTCCGTGCTCGATCGCCGTACTCGGAGACGAGATACGGCAGCTGATCGCGGTCGTAGTTCGTCCCCTCGCGCTCCCAGTGGCTGGAATCGCCCGTGGTGGCGTCCCCGAATTTCGCGACGTTGCTGGCCGCCCGCTGGCGATCGCCACGACCGCTGGAGCCGCCGTCACGACCTCCCTCATCGCGACTCGACCGGCGATCCTGCTCGCCATGGGGCACGCAGTCGGGACAGAGATCGAGCTCGGCCCCGGAGACCATCGCCGTCGTCAGATCGTCGCTCGCGGTCCCGCAGAGCTCGCAGCTCCCGCCACCCCCGGACGCGTCGCCGGTGGAGTATTTGGGCATACCCGATCTTTCGCGCGTGGACGGTATAATGCTACGCCTCCACTTTTTTACGACTCGGGTTCGCCTCCGGCGAACCACTCGTCGCAAAAACCTGGACTAAAAACATCCGCTCGCTCACTACGTTCGCTCGCGGCGAACCGCGCTCGCTGCACTCGCGCGGACACCACTACTTCCTGCACCAGCACCACAACAGCCCACACACCTCCCCAACCGATTCGCTCACTCGCGTTGCTCGTTCGCTCATCCCTCGCGCAGTGTTCGCGCTCGGTGCTCGCGTTGCTCGCACACGAGCGCGAGCGCGCGCCGACCACCGTTCTCAGCGGTGGCCGTCGAGCAATCGTTCGACGTATTTCGCGATCACGTCGACTTCGATGTTCACGCCGTCGCCGGGTGCCAACTCGTTCATCGTCGTCAGTTTGTAGGTCGTCGGGATCACGGCCACCGAGAAGCGGTCCTCGTCGAGTTCCGCCACGGTGAGGCTGATCCCGTCGACGGTGATCGACCCTTTTTCGACGACGTAGTGTGCGACACCGTCGGGCAGCGAGAACGTGAACACCCAGTCCTCGCCGACCTGTTCGACGTCGACGAGTTCGGCGGTCGCATCGACGTGGCCTTGGACGAAGTGACCGTCGAGGCGTCCGTCGGCGGCGAGCGGGCGTTCGAGATTGAGCGCGTCGCCCGACTCGACCGCCGAGAGCGTCGTCCGCGCGAGCGTCTCGGCCGAGCAGAACAGTTCGATGGTTTCGCCCGTCTCCTCGACGGTGAGACAGGTGCCGTCGACGGCGATCGAGTCGCCGTGTTCGAGCCCCGAGAGATCGGTCGTGACGTGGATGCGCCGCCCGCTCTCTGCCTCGTGCACGTCCCGTACCTCGCCCGTCGTCTCGACGATGCCGGTGAACATGGCGTTTCTACTTCCCGTCGTGGCATGAGTGTGGCGTTCGGGAGCCACGCCGCTTATAGTGGGCGAGTTCCTGTTGTGGCCAATGTCCACCGATTCGCACGTCACCCGGCTGTTCGGCGGGCCGGGCAGCGGGAAGACGACGGCGCTGCTCGATCGCGTCGAGGAGATCCTTGATCACCCCGGCGTGACCATCGACGACGTCCTGGTGGTATCGTACACCCGAGCGGCCGCCACCGAGATCCGCGAGCGTCTCGCCGAGCGCCTCGACGTGAGTCCGCGCTCGCTCAAGGGCAACGTCTCGACGATGCACGCGAAAGCGTACAGCCTGCTCGACCTTTCGAGCGGCGATGTCGTCGGCGAGACGGACAAAAAGGAGTTCTGCGAGTCCTACGGCCTCGATTTCGAGGACGAGTACGAGGGCTCGCGCCGCCGGAGCGCGCGCTCGACGACCATCGGTAACAAGATCATCGCCACGAGCCAGTGGCTCCAGCGCACCACCAAGGACGTCGCCGACTGGTACGACGTCCCCTTCCAGTGGAACGACGAGGAGGTGCGCCTCCCGCCGGAAATCGACGAGAACGCCCAGCAGGGCAACAAGTACACGCCGACGTGGCCGAGCGACGACGACCGCATCGACGTCCCCGAGGCGATCCGTGCGTGGCGAACACACAAGGGTGAGGCGGGCAAGGTCGGCTTCGCGGACATGCTCGAACGGGTCGAGCAGCGCTCGCTACTGCCCAGCGTCGACTATCTCGTCATCGACGAGTTTCAGGACATCACCACCCTCCAGTATTCGGTCTACGAGGAGTGGAAACCACACGTCGAGCGCGCGCTCATCGCCGGCGACGACGATCAGGTCGTCTACGCCTGGCAGGGCGCTGACCCACAGCTCCTGCTCGAAGAGGGCGGCGAGGACGTCATCCTCGACACCTCCTACCGACTCCCCTCGCGCGTGCTCAACGTCGTCAACCGGGAGATCCGCCACATCGAGAACCGCCAGGAGAAGAACCTCAGGCCGCGGATCGAGGGCGGGAGCGTCGAGGCCGTCGAGACGCCCTCGATGCTCGATCTCGTCCGCAACGTGCGTTCGACGGTCGAGAACACCGACGAGACGGCGATGATACTCTTCCGCGCGCGCTACCAGCTCTTCCAGTTCATGGACGAGTTCATCGACGAGGGCATCCCCTTCCGCGCGCTCACCGACCAGCGGATGTGGACCGACCGGCTGGCCGACTACGTCAACGCCGTCGAGAAATCCGCCGATGGCGAGTCGATCACGGGGCTCGAAGCCCGCCGGCTCGCCGACATGCTCGCCGACACGGCCTTCGGGACGAACAACCGCGACGCGCTCTACGACGCGATCGACGAGCGACAGGAGGAGGCCGGCGTCGAGGACCTCACCGATCTCGTCATCGATCCCGATCTCGTCACGGAGTACGCACCGTTCATGCCCGGGCCGGCGTCGGCCGAGGACATGCTCAGAAAGACCTCGCAGTTCCAGAAGAAGTCGGTGAAGGCCTACTTCGCGGGCGATTACCAGGACGTCGAGCGTGATCGCGTTCGCGTCGGAACCATCCACTCGGCGAAGGGCCGCGAGGCCGACCACGTCTTCGTCGCGACGGATCTCACCGAGAAGGTCGTCGAGCAGATGGCCGCCTCGGTCGACGACACGGCGGGCGTGCCGGGCGGGGAGTTCGACAAGGGCACCGACCCGGTGCCGATGCTCACCGACAACGAGCGCCGCGTGTTCTACGTCGGGATGAGCCGCGCGCGCGAACGACTCGTCCTCCTCGAAGACCTCGTGAGCGGCGCGCCGACGCTCCCGGTCGACGTGCTGCTCGACAACGAACCGAGCGGCGTCACGATCGAGGACGTGCTCGCCGAAACCGAAGCGCCCGCTGCCGACTAGTTCTCCTCGTCCTTCACGACCGCGTTCACGGTCTTTTCGGCCGCGGCCGTCGGCACGTCGTCGGGCGTCGTGACGTACTGTTTCAGCGCGACCATCAGGACGGCGACGACACAGAGCGCGATGCCGATGGTCGCGCGCCCCGAAATGACGAGGTTGACGCCGAGTAACGCGACCGGGAGCGCGAAGGCGAGCGTCACCACAAGGCCGAGCGTGTTGAGGATGCCCACGTGCGCGCTGGGCAGGGACGACACTTACCGGCTTCGCCCCGGTCTAACGTTAATCGGCTCGCGGCGACCAGCCACAGACCGAACACGTGCTCGCGTCCGTTTCGTGAAGGCCGCCGCAGTCGGGACACTGCTTCTTGTTGTAGCTCTCCTCCCACCCCGGTGAGTCGGTGTCGTGACCACGTCCCGAGAGAAAATCGTCGATGTCGTTCTCGTTCGATGCGGTTGCCATGCGTGTTACGTCATGGCACACCACTCATATAGCTCTGGTGGTTGACCCACACCTCTGCCGGAAGCGGACCGAGAGATATCGAGGGCGAATCGCCGAATCCGTCCTCAGAGATCGTACAGCGCGCCGTATTTCTCGCTCGCGTAGTCGAGGAAGTAGTCGGCGGTGAACGCCTCGCCGGTGGCCTCCTCGATGAGATCGGGCGTCGTGTAGCGCTTGCCGTGCTGGTGGACGTTCTCGGTGAGCCACTCGTGGAGCGGGCCGAACTCGCCCGCCTCGATCTGCCCGTCGAGGTCGTCGATCTCCTCGTCGGCGCTCGCGTACAGCTGAGCCGCGAGCACGCTGCCGAGCGAGTAGGTGGGGAAGTAGCCGAAGGAACCGTGCGACCAGTGGATGTCCTGGAGACAGCCCTCGGCGTCGGTGTCGGGCCGAACTCCGAGATACTCCTCCATCTTGTCGTTCCAGACCTGGGGGACCTCGACCACGTCGAGATCGCCCTCGATGAGCTCGCGCTCGATCTCGAACCGGAGGACGATATGCATGTGGTAGGTCAGTTCGTCGGCCTCGATCCGGATGGGGTTGTCATCGTACACCCGATTGGCAGCCTCGTAGGCGTCACGGGGTGTCACGCCGTCGAGTTCCGGGAAGCGCTCGCGGACGTGGGGCAGAAACAGCGACCAGAACGGCTCCGAGCGTCCGACGTGGTTCTCCCAGAATCTGGACTGGGACTCGTGAACCGAGAGATTCCGATTTTCACCGAGCGGACTCCCGTACTCCTCGTCGGGGAGTCCCTGCGTGTAGGTCGCGTGGCCGAACTCGTGGATCGTGCTCGTGAGCGCGCCGAGCAAGTCGTCGTCCTCGTAGCGCGTCGTCACGCGCGCGTCGAAGGTGGTGCCCATCGAGAAGGGATGGGGCGCGGTGTCGAGGCGACCCCGATCCCAGTCGTAGCCCAAGGTATCGAGCGCGTCGCGCGTGAGTGCTTCCTGGATATCGGGATCGAACTCGCCAGCGAACGGACTCGCGAGTTCGACATCGCTCTCACCCACCGCGTCGATGAGCGGGACGAGTTCCTCACGCAGACGTTCCAGGATTCGCTCGGCAGTATCGAGCCCGAGATAGGGTTCGTAGTCCTCGAACAGCACTTCGTAGGCCGGGCGGTCGGGGTCGATCTGCTCGGCGTAGTCGCGCTTGAGGTCGATGAGCTTCTCAAGAATGGGTGCGAATTTCGAGAAGTCGTCCTCGGCTTTGGCCTCCTTCCAGACCGGCAGCGCCTCGCTCGTGGTTCGCGAGATATCCTCGACCAACTCCGTCGGCACGCGCGTCGCGCGCTCGTACTGGCGACGGATCTCGCGGACGGCGGCGGCTTTCTCGTCCGTGAGCTCCGCGCTCTCGGCGGCATCGAGCGCGTCGCCCATCGCTTCCTCCGTGAGGAGCTCGTGGCTCGTCGCCGACAGCGCCGAGAGCTGCGCCGAGCGCGCGGGCGTGCCGCCCTCGGGCATCATCACCTCCTGGTCCCAGTTGAGGATCCCCGCAGCGCCCTCGATGTTCGAGATGCGCTCGTAGCGGTCGAGGAGCTCCTCGTAGGCAGCGGTCTGCGTGGCGTCGGTTGCCATACCCGAATCCCGGGGCGGTGGCCTATCAATTCTCGCCTCCCGACGCCACACCCCGGTAGATATCGTAGCACCGATCCAGCACATCGAGCGAGACGCTCTCCTCGCTCGTGTGCGCCTCGCCCGGTTCCGCGGGGCCACAGACCACACATGTCACTCCCGCCTCGGCGAGCCAGCCTGCGTCGGTCGCGTGTGGCTTCGTCACCAGTTCGGGGTCGCCGCTCTGTGCGCCGTCAGCGGCCGAGAGCACCCGCTGGGCGAACGCCTCGTCGTTGCAGGCCATCGGTGGGAGGTCCTGATCGACGACCCACTCAGTACTCTCGTTTTCGACTCGCGAGAGCGGCGCGCGCTCGCCAGGGACTGTGCGCTCGTCGACCGTCACCGAACAGGATTCGGGGAGCACGTTCCACGCCGACCCGCCCTCGATCTCGGTGACGACGATGCTTCCCTCCAGATCCTCGCCAAATACGTCCGCGCTCGGCCCGTCCATCCCTCGGATCGTGTCGACCGCCTCGCCCGCCCGATAGATGGCGTTCTCGCCGGCCTCGGGTTCGCTTGCGTGTGCGGCGGTGCCGCGGGCTGTGATGGTGCTCGCGCGCCGGCCCTTGTGCGCGATCGCGATGTCGGTCACACCGGCTGCCGAATATCCCGTCGAGCCTTCGCCGACGATTGCGCAGTCGGGTGCGAATCCTTGGTCGATGGCGTGGCGTGCACCCTCGCCACCGATCTCCTCGCCGACGAAACTGGCGAAGACGAGTTCGATAGTGGGATCCGCGCCGTCGGGCTGTGCCCGACTCTTCGAGGTGCGTGGCACCTCGCTATCCCGAAAGGTGCACATCGCAGCTGCGACAGCGCCTTTCATATCCGCCGTCCCGCGGCCGTGGAGTCGCCCATCGCGCTCCTCGACGACGTATTCGCCGTCCTCGACCTGCGAATCGTCCGGCGACACCACGTCGTGATGGCCGACGAGCGCGAGCGACTCTTCACCACTCCCGCGTCTGGCGATGACGTTGCCGACTTCGTCGCGGGTGATGGCGGCGTCGGTCTCGCGGCGGAGCCAACTCTCGATGAAATCGCCGGCGTCGGTCTCGTCGTCGTGGCTCGGGATTGCAACGAGCTCGCGGGTAAGTTCCGTGACGGTGGACATGGCGGGCGGTCGGGCAGCGGCGCATAAGCGCTTTCGCCCGCGCTTGAACATCCTTATGCCGCTCGCCGGCCCAGTGATGATATGACTATCGTCCCGGACACGAGCGCGGTCATCGACGGTCGCGTGTCCGAACGAGCGGCGAGCGGTGGGCTCTCCGGCGAGACGGTCGCGATCCCCGAGGCGGTCGTCGCCGAGCTCGAAGCGCAGGCCAACGACGGCCAGGAAACCGGCTGGGAGGGTCTCGACGAGCTCCAGCGACTTGCCGACCTCGCCGACGACGGCGGGATCGAGATCGAATACATCGGCCGGCGACCCGAAGCGAGCGAGCGCCACAGCGCCGACGAGGGGAGCGTCGACGCGCTCATCCGCGATCTCGCGGCCGAGCACGAGGCGACGCTGCTCACGAGCGACGAGGTTCAGAGCGAGGTCGCCCGTGCCACCGGGCTTGCCGTCGAGTACGTCGATCCCGAGGTCCGCGAGGTCGAGACGCTGGCGATCGAGGAGTTCTTCGACGACGAGACGATGAGCGTCCACCTCAAGACAGGTGTTCCCCCGATGGCCAAGCGCGGGACGGTCGGCGAGATGCGTTTCGAGGCAATCGGCGACGACGAACTCACCGAGGGCGAGCTCCGCGAGTGGATCGACGAGATCGAGAGCGCGACACACGCCTCCAGCGAGGGGTTCGTCGAGCTCGACAAGCATGGCATGACGATCGTCCAGTTCGGCGAGTACCGGATCGCGCTCGCGCGACCGCCCTTCGCCGACGGGCTGGAGATCACGGCGGTCCGGCCGATCGCCGAGACCGAGCTGGCGGACTACGACTACGCCGAGGACCTCCGCGAGCGCCTGCTCGACCACCAGCGCGGCGTGCTCGTCGCCGGTGCACCCGGCGCGGGCAAATCCACTCTCGCGGGGGCGATCGCCGAGTTCCTCGCCGATTCGGACTTCTCGGTGAAGACGATGGAGAAACCGCGCGATCTGCAGGTCGACGCCGAGGTGACCCAGTATACCGAGCTCGACGGGAAGATGGAGAACACGGCCGATTCGCTGCTGATGGTCCGGCCGGACTACACCATCTACGACGAAGTGAGAAAGACCGAGGACTTCTCGGTGTTTTCGGACATGCGCCTCGCGGGCGTTGGGATGGTCGGTGTCGTCCACGCGACGCGGGCTATCGACGCGCTCGGGCGACTCGTGGGTCGCGTCGAGCTGGGCATGATCCCGCAGGTCGTCGACACCGTGGTGTTCGTCGAGGCCGGCGAGATCGCCACCGTCTACGACGTCGAAACCGAGGTCAAGGTCCCCGAGGGGCTGATGGAGGAGGACCTCGCACGACCCGTCATCCAGGTTCGTGACTTCGAGACGGGTCGTCCGGAGTACGAGATCTACAGCTTCAACCGGCAGGTCGTCACTGTGGCGGTCGGCGACGCCGAGAGCGAGGACAGCGGCGTCGACAAGATCGCGAAACAGGAGATAGAGCGAGAGATCCGGTCGGTCGCACACGGGAGCTGTGAGGTCGATCTGAAAAGTGCGAACACCGCCGTGGTCTACGTCGAGGAGACCGACATCTCGACGGTGATCGGCAAGGGCGGCGGGCGCATCACCGACATCGAGAACAGACTGGGGATCGATATCGACGTGCGAACGTTCGACGAGCGACCGGGCGGACGATCCGGCGGCGGTGCTACTGGCGGGTCGAGCGGCAGCACGGGCGGCTCGGTGGGCGGTGGTGGCAGCGGTGCGGGCGATATCGTCACACCCGAGATCACCGCCCGGCACGTCGTCATCCCGATGGAGGGTCACGCGGGCGAGACGGTCGAAGTCCAGGCCGATGGCGAGTATCTGTTCACGGCGACGGTCTCGCGCGGTGGCGAGGTGCAGGTTTCCCGCGGGAGCGCCATCGCTGAGGAGCTGGAGCAGGCCATCGATCGCGGGCGGCAGGTCACGGTCGCACCGTCGTAGGCTCCCTGGCCGTCATCGCCATCCGGAGATTTCGCCGGCATTGAGCACCCAAACGGAGACCAACACGACGATTCCGATCAGTCCCCCGTTGGCGACGCTGACGACAATTTGACTCGGAACAGCGACCATCCCCTCCACAGCGAAGAGCACGATCAGAAGGACAGCCATGACGACGAGGCGTCCGCCCATACCGATGTCGTGGAACCAGTCCCCGAACGAGCGTCCGACGGCCGTGTTTGCGAGCGGGCCGGCCCCGATAGCGACGAGAACGATTCCCGCCGCAACCCACGGCCACTCCCAACCGGATGGTTCGGCGAATCCTATGGCATACAGTAACATGACGGCCGATACCCCTGCTACGACATCCCCCCATGTCGGAGTGCGATCCGGCAGCCAACGCGAGCGGTCTCGAATGGACATCGGTTGCGTGCCGTAGTTATCCCATTGCCAATTCATATTTGTTTGGGTGTGATTGGTGGGCACACTGCTCCGCCGAGACCGCCAAGTCGAGATCCGCCAAGAGAGCGCATGGTCACGTCGATATTCGATGCGAACCCGGCTATATCGACGAGGTGCGATTGCACAATTGACGGCGGTTGGAAATACTTGATACCGGGAAGGTTCGTACGGTATGACGGGTGCGGTGGCGGTACGGTCCCTCGGTGGATGAAGGGCGAGGCTACGAGCGAAGCGAGTAGCCGAGGGCTTCGGCGGAGGCGGTGCTGTGCGGTTGTGGAGCATCAGTATCCACGCGAGTGGAACGAGCGCGGTTCGCCGCGAGCGAGGCCAACGGCCGAGCGAGCGGATGTTTTTAGTCCAGGTTTTTGCAAGCGGGGGTCAAGCGAGCACAGCGAGCGCGACCCCCCGCAGTAAAAAAGTGGGTGCTAGGTGCGCCAGTAGGACGGTGTGAGCAGCACGAGCACGGGCAGGATTTCGAGCCGGCCGATCCACATCAGGAAGGTCATGAGCAGTTTCGACGTGGCCGGGAAGTCGAGGTAGTTGTTCATCGGGCCGACAGCGCCGAAGCCGGGGCCGACGTTGCCGAGGGTCGAGGCGATGGCGCTCGTGGCTTCGAGTGTGGAGATGGTGTAGCCGACGCGCCAGGAGTCGATGACGATCAGGAGACTGGCGAAGGCGAAGAGGGCGACGTACAGCAGCGTGAAGGCGTAGATGCCGCGGATGGCGCGCTCGTCGATGACGCGGCCGGCGAGTCGGACGGGCGACACCGCTTCGGGGTGGACGGTCGTGAAGAGTTCGCGCCGGAGGGATTTGACGATGACCACCCAGCGGATGATCTTGACCGCACTGCCGGTCGAGCCGGCCGAGCCGCCGATGAACATCGCGAAGAGGAGGATCGTCTTCGCGGGTGCGCTCCACGTGGTGAAGTCCATGTTGGCGAAACCGGTGGTCGTGATGATGGAGACGACGTTGAACAGGGCGTGACGTAGCGCGTCCTCGACCTGTCCGATGATGGGTGGAACGGCGTCGGTGACGGTTTCGATGCCGGCACCGGTGAAGAGGAGGCCCGCGATGACGGCGGTCAACACCCCGATGATGCCGACGTACGACCGGAACTCGGTGTCCTGTGTCAGTTTCTCCGGGTTGCCGGTGAGCGCGTGCCAGAACAGCGCGAAGTTGGCACCGGCGGCGATCATGAACGGGATGATGAGCCACTGGACGGCCGCCGAGAACGCTTCGATCGAGCGGGCTTCCGGCGAGAACCCGCCCGTGGGAAGCGTCGTCAGCGCGTGCGAGACGGCGTTGTACAGCTCCATGTTCGGCGCGAGACCGCCGAGATGGAGCCCGTAGAGCAGCACCATTTCGAGGACGGTGAAGCCGAGATAGACCAGCCAGAGCACGCGCGCGGTCTCGGCGATACGTGGGGTGAGCTTCTCGATGCCCGGGCCGGGCGCTTCGGCGTCCATCAGCTGTGCACCACCGACCGAGAGTTCGGGGAGGATCGCGACCGCGAGCACGACGATCCCCATGCCGCCGAGCCACTGGGTGAGCTGTCGCCAGAGCAGGAGGGCGTGTGAGTGCTGAGTGAACGAGATCTCGCCCATCATCGTCGCGCCGGTCGTCGTGAACCCGCTCATCGACTCGAAGAGGGCGTTGATCGGGTGGGCGAGCGTCGATCCGGTGCCCATCCCCGCGAGGAGATAGGGAACGGTGCCGACGAGCGCGACGACGAGCCAGGTGAGCGCGACCATCAAGAACCCCTCGCGCGTGCCGAGATCGGGGTCGGGTTCGACGCGTTCGAGTCCCAGTCCGACGATCACGGTGATGAGGAACGCGATGGCGAACGTCAGCACGTCACGGCCGTAGAAAAGCGCCACCGCGAGCGGGACGAGCAGGGTCGCCGAGAGATATTTCACGACCGTGCCGACGAGACCGATACTCGTCCGCCAATCGACGCGCAGCCGACTCGACGACCACTTCGAAGCCACGTTCGCGTTGGCGGCTGTCGCCGGGATCAATCTATCGCTCTACGATCGCCAGAACGCGCGCGTAAAGAGCACGAGCACGGGGACGATCTCGATGCGCCCGATCCACATCAGAACCGTCATGACGAGCTTCGTCGCGACGGGAAAGCCCGCGTAGCTACCGTAGGGGCCGGCGAAGCCGAAGGCCGGGCCGATGTTGAGAAACGTCGAGGCTGCCGCACCCATCGCCTCGAACTCGCTGAGAGCGACGGCGGACCACGTGGTATCGACGACGATGAACACCGTCAGCAACGAAAATATCACGACGCTCACGAGCGTGTAGGTGTAGATATCGCGGATGGTGCTCTCCTCGACCGGCGATCCGGTCAGCCGAACCGGCCGGATCGCCTCCGGATGGATGGCGGTGAAGAGGTCGCGTCGGAACGCCTTCAGGACGACCAGCCAGCGCACGGTCTTGATCGAGCAGGTCGTCGAGCCGGCCATCCCGCCGACGAACATCCCGACGAAGAGGACGTGGCGCGACAGCGGCGACCACAGGTCGAAATCGACCGTCGCGTAGCCCGTCGTCGTGACGATCGAGACCACCTGAAAGAGCGCGTGGCGCAGCGTCGTCTCGACGGTCCCGAAGCGATCGTTGACGAACAGTGAGATGGCCACCAGCGCGGTCGCGCCGAGGACGATCGCGAGATAGAACCGGAACTCCTCGCTCGCTCGCAGGCGGCTCGGATCGCCCTGCAGGAGATAGTAGAGCAGGACGAAGTTGGTCGCGCCGACGAACATGAAGGGGATCGTCGCCCACTGGACGGCCGGCGAGAACGCGCCGATGCTCGCGGCCTCCGGCGAGAAGCCGGCCGTCGAGACGGCGGTGAGTGCGTGTGCGACCGCGTCGTACAGCGACAGCGCCGGTGCGAGACCGCCGAACGCCAGCACGAGCAGGACGACGACCATCAGTCCCGTGAGCCCGGTGTAGATGCCGCCGAGCAGGCGTGCGGTCTCGGCGATCTTCGGCGCGAGCTTGGTGACGTCCTGGGTCTGGGTTTCGGTCTCCATCAGCTGTGCGCCGCTGACCGACAGCTCCGAGAGCAGCCCGACGGCGAGCACCAGGATGCCGAGACCGCCGAGCCACTGGAGGACGCTGCGCCAGAGCAGTATCGATCGCGAGTGCAGGCCGAAATCGGTAATGACGGTCGCG
Source organism: Halococcus morrhuae DSM 1307 (assembly GCF_000336695.1). Lineage (GTDB taxonomy): Archaea > Halobacteriota > Halobacteria > Halobacteriales > Halococcaceae > Halococcus > Halococcus morrhuae. The sequence continues at coordinate 20,821 of NZ_AOMC01000161.1, read as the reverse complement.
CCGGTGGTCGTGATGCCGCTCATCGACTCGAAGAGGGCGTTCACCGGGCTGGCGAACACTCCCGCACCGGTGAGAACGAAGGGAACGGTGCCGACGAGTGCGACCGCGAGCCAGGCGAGCGCGACCAGCAAGAATGCCTCGCGCGGGCCGGGAGCCGAGCGCTCGAAGCGTTGCAGACCGGTGCCGACCGCGAGCGAAAGCAGCGTCGGCACGACGAACGGGAGCAGCGAGTCGCCGTAGAGGGCGGCCACGCCGACGAGCGCGGCGAGCGGGACGGCAAGCGCTTGGAGCACGGTGCCGAGAAGGCTCGCGCTCGTGCGGACGTCGACCCGAACCGCCATCAAAGCCGGCTCGCGACCGCGTCGACGGCCTCGGTTTCGACGAAGACGACGACGTGGTCGCCGACTTCGACGACCGTATCGCCCCGCGGTGTGATGAACTCGCCGTCACGCGTGATCGCGCCGATCGTCACGCGGGCCGGGAGATCGTCGGTGGCGTCGGTGATCGGCCGCCCGGCGAGCGCGCTGTCGTCGTCGATCTGGATCTCGAGCACTTCGGCGCGGTCGTGGTCGATGATGGCGACGTTCTCCATGCGGCCGTCGAGCGTGAACCGGATGATCTCCTCGGCGGTCGCATCGCGCGGGTTGATCGCCGCGTCGACGCCGACCGCCTCGAACAGATCGGTGTATTCGCCGCTCTCGACGACGGCGATCGTCCGATCGACGCCGACGCGATCGGCGAGCAGCGAGGCCAGTAAGTTCTTCTCGTCGGAACCGAGCGCGGCGATCGCCACGTCCGCGTCGCCGACGTGTTCGCGCGTGAGGAACTCCCGGTCGGTCGCGTCGCTCGACATCACCGTCGTTTGCGGGAGTCGTTCGGCAAGTTCGCGAGCACGGTCGGGGTCGTTTTCGATGAGGCGCGGCTGCAGTCCCCGATCTTCGAGCAGTTCGGCCGTCTGGACGGCGATCTCGCTGCCGCCGATGATGACGACGTCGCGGTTCTCGTCGCGGTCGGTGGCGAGATCGGCGGCGAACGCGCGCGTGCTTTCGGCGCTGCCGATGACGACGATCTCGTCGCCGGTCGCCAGTTTCGTCTCGCCGTCGGGGACGATCAGTCCGTCCTCGTGGAGCACGGCCGCGACGGTGAGCTCGTTGAACTGGTCGTCGGCCTCGGCGACCGTCTGGCCCGCGATCGGGCTGTTCGTGGGGATACAGAACTCCGCCAACAGGACGCTCCCCTCGGCGAAGACGTCGACGTTCTGGGCGGCCGGCAGCCCGATGATGCGGGTGATGGTCTCGGCGGCCAGCAGGTTCGTCGAGACCATGAAGTCGACGCCGAAGGCACCGCCGGACTCCTCCCACGTCTGGAGGTAGTTCGTCGATCTGACGCGGGCGATGGTGAACGCGTCGCTGGCGGTTTTGGCCGTCGCGCAGGTGACGATGTTCGTCTCGTCGTCGTCGGTGCTCGCGATGAACAGGTCGGCCGCGCCGACGTCGGCCTCCCGCAGCGTCGCGAGCGACGTGCCGTCGCCCTCGATGGCGAGCACGTCGAGCGAGTAGGTGAGCGATTCGACGCGGCTATCGTCGGTGTCGATCACGACGACCTCGTGGTCGTCGTCGAGGCTCTCGGCGATCGAGGAGCCGACCTGTCCGGCCCCGACGATGATCACGCGCACGGGGATCGCCCTCTGACCATACCGACAGTTCGTAGCGGCGAGTAAGTGGATTTCCCTTTCAGCGTCGGTGCACCGAGCCTCACTCCGAGACCGTGACCGTGCCGACCATCCCCGAACTCACGTGTGGGATGCAGACGTAGGTGTACTCGCCGGCCGTCTCGAAGGTGTGTTCGTAGGTTTTGCCCTCCTCGACCACGGCGTAGGGGTCGCCGTCGTACGACGAGAACGGCTCCGCCCCATCCGGAATGCTCACCTCTTCGTTGTCCTCCGGCACCCCGCTGACGTTGTGGCCGGCGCTCTCGAACTCCCACGCCACCGTGTCGCCGACCGATATCTCGACGGTCTCCGGCTCGAAGACGAGCCGTCCGTCCGGACCGGACGCGACCGTGGTCGTCTCGCCGCCGCTCGCGCTACTGTTGCCGCTCGCACCGCTCGTCGAGCCGCCGCTCTCGCTCGTGGCGTTCCCACCGGTCGCGGTTTCGTCACCGCTCCCTCCGCTCGCCGTCCCGTTGCTGCCATCGCCGCCGTCACCGGCGGAACCGCTGCTGCTACAGCCCGCCGCGAGCACGGTACCGGTCGTGGCGATGCCGGCGAGGAACCGCCGCCGATTCGTTCGTTGCATTCGCCGAGAGCTTCCACGAGGACGGACAAAAGACGTTGGATATCGTCGTGTTCGGCGGCCTGCGCTACCGATGGGCACGATCCCGCAGTACGATTCCCTGCGTGCCGTCGTCGTGTCGGGAGAGTGTGAGCTACTCGCCGCGGATGCCCGCCCGCCGGCCGCGCTCGATCGGCGCGCCGACGGTGTTGCCCCACTCGACCCACGAGCCGTAGTAGTTGCGCACGCTCTCGTAGCCGAGCAGTTCGTGGAGGACGAACCAGGTCAGCGCCGAGCGCTCGCCGATGCGACAGTAGACGACCACTTCCTCGTCGATGCCCGCGTCGCGATAGATCTCGCGGATGGTTTCCTCCGATTTGAACCGGCCGTCGGCGTCGACGACCTGGCTCCAGGGAACGTTCACCGCGCCGGGGATGTGCCCGCCGCGCTGAACGCCCTCGTTCCAGCCCGGCGGTGCGAGCACCTCGCCGCGGTACTCCTCGGGAGTTCTGACGTCGATCAGCGACGTGCCGCGTTCCATCGCCGTCTCGACCTCCGTGCGGTCGACACGGATCGATTCGTTCGGGCTCGCGCCGGTGTACGACTGCGGGCTGAATTCGGGTATCTCGTCGGTGAGCTCGTAGTCCGCGGCGAGCCAGCCGTCGCGCCCGCCGTCGAGCAGGCGGACGTCGGCGTGGCCGTAGTAGCTGAGCAGCCAGTAGCCGTAGCCGGCGAACCAGTTCATCATGTCGCCGTAGACGACGACGGTCGAGTCAGGGGTAATGCCGATCTCGGCGAGCAGTGCCTCGAAGTCGTCGACCGACGGGATGTCGAACGCCGTCGAGTCCTGGAGGTCCTCCTTCCAGTCGAGCTTCGTCGCCCCCGGGATGTGGCCCGTCTCGTAGCTGCTCGGGTCGAGATCGACTTCGAGCAGGCGGGCAGCAGGGTCGTCGGCCACGAACTCGTCGAGGCGCGCCTCGACCCACTCCGGCGGAACGAGCACGTCCGTCGCGTGGTCGGTCATCGCTTACCGTCCGCTAGGTCGCAATGGCTATTAAACCCGTGCTGTCGGCTACCGATGACGTGCCGATCGCTGCCGGGCGACATCCTGGAAACGAGGCTACCGGAGCCAGCGATCGCGCTCGTCGTCGGCGACGTAGCGGCGCGCGAGCTGGCTCTCGGCCTGCCGGAGCCGGTAGGAGAGCGTCGAGCGGGGAACGTCGAGCGCGTCGGCGAGCTCGTCGAGCGTCGTCTCTCGGGGCGTCTCGTAGTAACCATCCTCGACGGCCGCCTGGAGCGCCGCGCGCTGTTCGGCCGCCACCGAGACCGACGCCAGCGAGTCGCGCTGCCAGCCGTCGGCATCGCGGAGATGGCCCATCCGAAAGGAGAGCCCCTCGCGCAAGCGGGCGGCGATCTCGTCGTAGAGTACACCCACCTTCGCGTCCGAGCGCATCAGCACGCGCCAGGAGTGACGGTTTTCGCTTCGGAGGGTTTCGAAGACGAGTCCGGGCGGGAGATGCTTCCCCGAGAGGGTGTGGACCTGTCTCTTATANCTCGCGCCATCAGAGATGTGTATAAGAGACAGCATCACAGTCGCGTTCGGTGAGCGACTCCCCGCAGGTGTCGTCGTCGAAGCGGATGTCCTCGATGCGGTCGAGCGTCGCCGGCGAGCCCGCGATGCGCTCGATGCGCCAGAACCGCTCCTCGGTCACGAAGCCGTCGAGCGAGCGCGCCACTGTGTCGGGATCGTCGATGAAGGCGTCCATGATGGGGTCGGTCCCGCGCTCGTACTCGATGGTGAACGTGAACTCCCGCATCCATCCCACCGTTCGGCGCGCGCGAAAAGAACATGCCGTTTCGGCAGCCGTCTAAAACAGCGTCGTGAGGACGAACAGACAGACCGTGCTCACGCAGATGAGGCTCACGAGCACGACGAGGACCGGCTTGACCCCCGTCGAGCGGAGTTCGTCGAGGCGGATGTCGAGCCCGAGGCCGGCGAAGGCGAACAGGAACAGCCAGTCGGCGGCGTGTTCGAGCGAGGCGAGCTGGGCCCCGCCGAGCACGCCGGTGTTTGCGACCAGCATCAGTCCCAGGAAGCCGAGCACGAACTTGGGGAACGAGTGCCAGAGATAGCCCACGCCACCGGGAACGGCGTCCTCGCGCTCCCCGCCCGAGCGGCGGATGTAGTAGAGCGCGTAGGCGATTGCCGCGAGGCCGATGAGTGCGTTGCGCGTGAGTTTGACAAGCAGCGCCCACTGGCCGGCTGCCTGCGAGAAGGCGAACCCGGCGGCGGTCACAGGGCCAGTACTGAACATCGTCAGCCCCGCCCAGATACCGAAGACCTTGTCGGTGAGCCCGAAGAGGTGGCCGAGTGCCGGATAGGCCAGCAGCGTCACGGCGTCGAACAACAATACTGTGGCGGCCGCGTAGGCGATCTGGTCCTCGTCGGCCTCGATGCTGCCGGCCGTCGCGACGACCGCCGAGACGCCACAGATGCTCGACCCGGCGGCGAGCAGCGAGCCGATCTGCTCGCGGATGCCGAACGCGCCGCGTGCGAGCGCCTCGACGGTGAGGATCGTCGTCATCACCGTGGCGATCACGAGAACCAGGATCGTCGGGCCGGCGTCGACGACGCGATCGAGGGCGACGCTCGCGCCCATCAGGACGATCCCGCCTTCGAGCCAGAGCTTGTTCGTTCCGACGCCGGCGCTCGCCCAGTCGGGCACGCCGTAGAGGTTGCCGACGACCAGCCCGATGACGATGGCGAGGATCAGGTGGCTCGTCGGGATGACCGTCGCGAGCGCCCGCGCGGCCAGCCCGATGACGACGAGCACGCCGATGCCGGGCAGCACCGACTCGCGGACGTTCACCACGGGATCTGAACACCGGTGGCGACGATCACCAGGACGAGCGCGCCGAGCACCACCGCCTGCCAGTCGTGCGGGAGCTCCGTCCAGTAGCTGACGAGCGTCCTCGTTGCGCTCGATTCGCCACCCACCGTTCCGCCGCTCTGCTGTTCGTTACTCATCGGTTCCCCGTTCGTCGCGATCGATCCCGTTTCGACCCGCTCGATCAATACGTCGCATCTTGCTTGTCCGTCCGGCGATGGCAATCATAGCCCTTCGTTTGGCGCACGCCAAATTTCGCTCTCACGTCTGCGTTCTAACGGAACCGGGTCGATCGACCCACTTTTGGAGATACGTTTATTACCGATGTTGAACAATAGCACACGAACGATGAACACCGAGCGCCTCGTCGAACTGATCAGGCGTGCGCCGGTGCTCGCGGCGTTGCAGGACGCCGAAGCGATGGACCGGCGCGATCTCGAAGCGGAGCTCGACGTCTCGAAGTCGACGGTTCATCGCCTCACGCGCTCGCTCCGCGAGCACGGGCTCATCGAGCGCGAGGCGGGTGCGTTCGTGCTCACGCCGCTGGGGCGGGCGTGCGCCCGCGAGGTCGCGTCGTTCACGGCGACCGTCGAGACGGCGTGGGAGCTCGCGCCGGTGCTGGCCGCCGCCGATGCCCACGACGTTGCCTTCGATATGGCGGCGTTCGCCGACGCGACCGTGACGACCGCCGCGCCCGGCAACCCGTATCGCCCGGTCGAGCGGTTCATGACGCTCGTCGACGCGACCGACGAACTCCGTGGGCTCGATCCGGCGATCATCAACCCGCTGCATATCGACGCCCTTCACGAGCGCATCGTCGGCGGGATGGTGACCGAGGTCGTCTTCCCGACGAGCGTCGTCGCGGAGCTGCTCGAAACGAACCCCGACCGCGCCGAGCGGACGTTCGCGAGCGGCAACTTCTCGATCCTGGTCCACGACGAGCTCCCCTTCGGGTTGACGCTCTGTGCCGAGCGCGTCGGTGTCGGCAGCTACGACGACGACACCGGGCTGCTGCGAACGTATGCCGATACCGATGCGCCCGCCGCCCGCGAGTGGGCCGAGGCGGTCTACGACGAGTATCGCGACGCCGCGATCCCGCTGAGCGAACACCCCGAGCTCGCTCGGCTCCACCCGGGCATGACCGTCGGTGAGAACGAGTAACCCTATTGGCCACTCGCCGGGGGCGTCCGGTCTGTGGCATACATACGGACGCCCATCGCGTCCGCATAGGGCATAGTGGTTATATAACATAGCTGCATAAGTATTATTAATACTGACTGTCTATGGCTGTGTATGTACGATGTCGTCGAGGAGTCCGCACGCGAGTCGACATACGAGTGCCTCCAGTGTGGGAAGATCGTCGAGCGAACGACGCATCCGGGCGCGTGTTCCTGTGGTGGGAGTTTCCAGAACCGAGCGATGTCGCTTGAATAGGGTCGGATCGCGAAACCAGTAGATTGAGGGCCGCCGACCGTTATCCGACGATATGAGCCTCGAACGCGAACAGCGCTGCCCGGTGTGTGACGATCAGCAGGTGTTCTACCGCGCGGCGAGCACGATGATGCATCTCGGCGAGAAGACGAAGTGGCGCTGTCCCGACTGTGACTACGGGTTCGTCACCATCGGTGAGGACGTCGACTCCAGCGCATCGGCGTAGGCCGATCGACGCCCCACACGCTTTTGCTGTCGCGACGACTGCCCATAGCCACGGGATGAATCGATGAGATGACGGATCGATCGGGCGCAGCGACGCGGCCCACGTTCGAGCGGACGGAGGACGGGTTGGCGGTCGTCGACCCGGTCGAACGCCATCGATACGTGCTCTCGACGGGTCCAACACGGCCGACGGCCACCGACCCGTCGTGTTTTCGGTTTCCCGTCGAGAGCGCGGTGTCGGTCCGGACTGACAAGATCACGCTGCCGAGCGTGGTGTCGGTACACGTCCGCGATAAGTCGGGCGTAGTGGTCGCCCGTGCCGAACATCACGCGGAAGAACAGCTCCCCGCTGGCGAGTATATCGTCGAAGTGAGCGCACCGGTGAAGCTGTATTTCCGCGTGGAAAGTGCTCTCCAGATTACCGCCGACGCGGAGGGAATGGCGATCGAATTCGAGGGCGAGCGCGAGGTGCTGATCGGCGCGCGCTCGCACCACGAGCGACCGGCGACGACGGTGCAAACGCCGGCCGACCCCGAGGCGATGATGGAGGCGATTTCGACGTTCGGGTCGGCCCTGAAGACGACGACGCCCGAGCGATCGTATCCGACCCTGCGGGGCCATCCGCCGACGGTCGAACTCGGTGATTCCCTGGATCTAGCGGGACTCGAACCGCCCGACACCGGCGTGACCATCGAGGTGCCGGCCGACTACGAGTCGATATACGTGGCCGCGCCGCTCGCGTACTACCTTGGTGCGACGGTCGAACCGGGCGCGGAACCGCTGTTGCGGACCGATCGCGGGTTCGAGCAGTCGCTCGCCGGTTCGCAGGGGTTCGAGCAAACGGTCGCGCGGACGCTCAAGCAGACCTTCTTTTTGGACTGTCTCACTCGGACCGAGGGGCTGTATCCGGTCGATCTCCACGAGCGACGGGTGCTGGAGGGCGAGCTGGGGCTCGATTTCCCGACGCTCTACGAGCAATCCCTGGCCACCCAGCTCGAAACGTATCTCTCGATCCCCTACCGGACGATCGCCGAGCACCTGCCGACCTGGAAGCTCACCGCGAACGTCGCGGCGACGCCAGCGAGCAGCGAGCACCTGCCCTTTGTCGTCGCCGATCTCGCCATCGTTCGGGCGGTGAACCCGGCATCCAGTCCGGAGGCAATGGCAGCAGACGAGAAGACGGCCGACGGGCGGAGTGGGTTCGTCGACGGACCGGCCGCCATCGATATCGAGGAGCCGTTCGTGCGGCCCGAGCCGGCCGAGTCGCTGGAGCAAACGTGGATCGGCGAGGGAACGCCGCTGGGGGCGAGCAAGGCGTCGCTCGCGGCCTATCGGAACCGGCTGGAGCGGACGCCGGCGGAGGGTGACATCGAGATCACGGTCGTCTGTAACGACGCGGCGATGGACGACGAGCGCGCCGTCGGGGCGAGCTACGGCGAGCGGGCCGATCTCCCCTTCGACGTGACTGTCGCCCACGATCTCACCACTAACGAGTTGGCGGACGTGCTCGCTACCCGGACGGATTTCTTGCACTACATCGGCCACGTCGACAGTGAGGGATTCGCGTGCGCGGACGGCCGTCTCGACGCCCGGCGGCTCGATTCGGTGGGCGTGGATGCTTTTCTACTGAACGCTTGCCAGTCCTACCAGCAAGGGATTGCGCTGATCGAAGCGGGTGCCATTGGCGGGATCGTTACGCTTACCGATATCCTCAATAGTGAGGGTATCAAGATGGGTCGGGCGCTCGCACGCCTGCTCAACGCTGGATTCCCACTTGGGTCTGCGCTCGAAATCGCACGTAGCGAGAGTATAATGGGTGATGAATATCTGGTCGTGGGGGATGGCGAGATAGCGATCGCGCAGGCTGCTCATCTACAACCCAATCTCTGTGAAATCGAGCGCGGTGACAACTCATTTCGGGCAACATACAAGACGTTTCTCACATCCTGGGACGGCATTGGAACCGTTGTCCGGCCGGAGATCGGAGATAACACGGATCATTATATTTCGTCGGGTGACGTGGAATCTTTCGATGTTACGGAAGAGGAACTCCTCGAATTTCTGTCGCTTGAGGACATTCCCGTGATAGTGCGGGAGAAACTGAACTGGAGCCGGAGTGTTGATAGCGAATCCGTATGAGTTAGGGGCCAACTATTCCGGTGTGATTGGCCGCCACGGCTCCCATCTGTGACAGCAGCACGGTCAGACTGAACAGCGCGGCGAGCGTTTTCGGATGACGGTACAGGTACGTTCGGAGTTGGTCATCGGACATGACATTCTCACCCATGCATGCCCCGGATATGAATATTTCCGAATGTATCCTACAAAAATAATAAAAATATTATTTCTGCGCCCATATACTAAATACAATTATGTTTTCCGATTCGGCCGACAGCACCAGTGAGCAGTCGTGGCAACGGCTTTGAAGGGATGGCGTATTTGCGTTGTTACCAGTTACCAATGCAGGTCGTAGCGAGGACGAACAGCACAGTCATCGCTCGTGCGGCTGTCAGGGGTGCTGATCGACGCGGCAAAGAACGCTTACGAGAGTTTCGTACGCAGATCGTCCCAACAGTCGGGACAGACCTGTCGATCGACGCAGTAGCGCTTGATCTCGGCTTCGTCGCCCATGAACTGCTTCGTCGACCGTGTCGTGTCCTCGATTTCGAGGGTCACGCAGTGGCGGGGTCGTTCCTCCGAGACGTCCGCCCCACAGAGTGGACACGCTGCCATGCAGTATCCCTTTGTGATACGAGCACATAAATCTATCTAGCTATCACCGAAGATATCCTTCCGTCGGACGAACGCCCGATCGTTCCTATTTGCTGTCGGCGAGCGGACCGGCGGAATCGTCGACCGGCATCACCGAGTAGTCCACGCTGAGCGTGTTCTTCGTCGCGCGGATCTTCCCGACGAATGCCGAGATCGCCTCTAGCGAGCCATCGAGGATGAACAGCTCCATGCAGTAGTGGTTGCCGACGTGGCTGTGGAAGTTCGCGGCGACGAGGTTCTCGTGTTCGTGGCGCAGCCCCATCAACCGCTCCTCGACGCTCGTGGTCTCGTAGTTGAACAATACCGTGACGACGCCCATGAGTTCGCGATCCTCCAGCCGGGCGTCCTCGAACTCGCCGAGGAGGTCGCGTGCGGCGTCACGAACCACCTCGCTGCGACCGGTGTAGCCGTGATCGTCGGCGAACTCGTCGATCCGGTTCAGTAACTCCTCGGGCATCGAAACGCTGACGACGGTCATGTGTCAACCCTCGTCGGCTGCACTACTAAACCTTAGCAACACAGCGCGATAACGGTGGCCGTGTTGTGAATCAGTTGTCGAGCGCCTGCCAGGACAGCCGCGGGTTCCGTGCGGCGTCGGCCTGATCGATGCGACCTGCCGCGGTCCGTTCGGGCGCGGTTTCGAGCGCCTCGTCGCTATCGTCGGCCGCGTTGTTGAACGCGCGCGCAAGCTGATCGAGCGCCGCTTGGGTCTCGGCCTCAGTCGGCTCGGTCATCAGCGCCTCGTCGACGATCTCGGGCCACTTCGTCGTCGGCGGATGGACGCCGTAGTCGAGCATCCGCTTTGCGACATCGGCCGCGTCGCGGTCAGCGCTCGCGACGAACTCGTGGTGGAAGGGTGAGAACGGGATCTCGTAGTCGATCTGGCTGGCGAGGTAGTTCGCGTTCAGCACGGCTTTCGCGCTCGTGTCCGTGAGCCCGCTGTCGCCGAGTCTGGCGATGTAGGCATAGGTCTTGAGCAGCACGAGCCAGTTGCCCGCGAACCCGTGGACCTTGCCGATCGTGTGCTCCGGCTCGACCCGTTCGTACTCGCCGTCGCGCTCCTCGATCTGTGGTGACGGGAGATAGGGCGCGAGCTCCTCGACGACGCCGACCGGCCCGGCTCCGGGGCCGCCGCCGCCGTGGGGCGTCGCGAACGTCTTGTGGACGTTGTAGTGCATCACGTCGAAGCCCATGTCGCCCGGTCGCACGCGCCCGAGCAGCGCGTTGAGGTTCGCGCCGTCGTAGTAGAGCAGCCCGCCCGCCCCGTGGACGATCTCGGCGATCTCCTCGATGTCGCGCTCGAACAGACCCAGGGTGTTGGGATTGGTGAGCATCAGCGCTGCCGTGTCGTCGCTCACCGCCGCTTCGAGCGCGTCGACGTCGACGCGGCCGTCCTCGGCGCTCGGCAGCGAGACGACCTCGTAGCCCGCGAGCGCCGCGCTGGCGAAGTTCGTCCCGTGAGCGCTCTCGGGGACGATAATCTCATTCCTGTCGTTGCCGTGTTCCTCGTGATAGGCCTTCGCCACCAGGATGCCCGTGAACTCGCCGGCGGCCCCGGCGGGCGGCTGGAGCGTCACACTGTGCATGCCGCCGATGCGCGCGAGATACGTCTGGAGGTGATGGCGGAGTTCGAGCGTCCCCTGCGTGCTCGCCGCCGAGCGCGCGGGATGGGTTCCAGCCCCCGGCAGCGCCGCCACGTCCTCGGTGAACTTCGGGTTGTACTTCATCGTACAGCTGCCGAGCGGGAACGGCCCGCTCTCCACGCCGTAGTTCATCTGCGAGAGGCGCGTGTAGTGGCGAGCAAGCTCCGGTTCCGAGGGGTCCGGCAGCGCGACGGATTCGCGGGTGAGGTCGTCCGGCAGCGGCGACTCGTCGACCGCGACCTCCGTCGAGCGTTTCTCGGCGAGCAGCGGTTCGTAGGTATCCGCGTTCTCGTCGCCGTCCTCGCGCGTCCACGTGGCCTGATCGTATCTCATGCGACCACCTCGACGGCCGCGGCGAGCTCGTCGATCTGTCCGGCGTTCGTCTCGGTGACACAGAACTGCAGGAGATGGTCGTCGATGGCGTGCACTGCGAACCCCTCGTCTTCGAGCTCCTCGCGCATATCAGCGGCCGATCGGTCGGTCCGGACGGTGAACTCCCGGAAGTGGTGACGGTCGTGGGCCGGTGCCTCGACGCCGTCGATGTCATCGAGGCGGTCGGCGAGATCGCGCGCGTTCGTCACGCAGTCCTCGGCGAGCCCGACGAGTCCATCGGCACCGAGCCACGCGGCGTGCATCGCGGCCCTGAGCGCGACCCACGCCTGGTTCGTACAGATGTTGGACGTCGCGCGCTCGCGTCGGATGTGCTGTTCCCTGGTCTGGAGGGTGAGCGTGTACGCTCGGTTCTCGTCGCTGTCCTCGCCCACGCCGACCAGTCGCCCCGGCACTTGCCGGAGGAAGTCCTCGTGTGTCGTGAACAGGCCGAGCCCGAGCCCGCCGCTCGCGCCGAGTCCGAGCGCCGCGTCGCCGACCACCACGTCGGCCCCGACGTTCGCGGGTTTTTCGAGCAGCGACAGCGCAACCCCGTCCGTCCCGAGACAGAACAGCGCGCCGTGCTCGTCGGCGAGTTCGCCGATCTCGCTCAGGCCTTCCTCGATGGTGCCTCTCACAGTCGGATTTTCGGCGTACACCATCGCACAGTCGTCGGCAAGCGTGTCGGCGAGCGCCTCGCGGTCGGCGTTGCCGTCGGCCATCGGGTAACGCTCGATCGTCGCGTCGGTGCCGGCGAGATAGTTCTCGAGCACCGCGCGCCGCCCATCGGCGAGCAGTTCGGGGATCAGCACGCGAGTGCCGTCGACCGAGCGCGCCCGGAGCGCGAGCGTCGCGGCCTCGCCGAGCGCGCTCGCGCCGTCGTACATCGAACAGTTCGCGATCTCCAATCCTGTGAGCTCGACCAGCATCGACTGATACTCGAACAGCGCCTGGAGGAACCCCTGTGCGACCTCAGGTTGGTACTGCGTGTACGAGGAGAGGAACTCCGATCTGTCCGCAAGGTGGTCGACCATCGACGGCACGTAGTGGTCGTAGTGACCGCGGCCGAGAAACGCCGTGAGATCGTCGTCGCGGTCGAGGTGGAGCTGTATCTCGCGGCGGATCTCGCGCTCGCTGCGCGGTGCGATACCGAACTCACCGTCGAAGCGAACGTCCTCCGGAATGTCGAACAGCGCTTCCTGATTCTCGACGCCGATCGCGTCCAGCATCGCCGTCGTCTCGGCGTCGGTATGTGGCGCGAACGGGCTTCCGCGGCCGGTATCGCTCATCGCCGCCCTCCCGTGACATGTGGGGACATTCGATACCGGGCGTCCGGACGCAGTCCATATCAGACCGTCGGTCTCGGTGACGCGTTACTCGATCTGGTCGCGGTACTCGTCGGCACTCAGCAGTTCGTCGAGACCGCTCTCGTCGGCGAGATCGACCTCGACGAGCCAGCCCTCGCCGTAGGGATCGTCGTTAAGCAGTTCGGGCGCGTCGAGCAGTTCGTCGTTCGTCGCCGTCACGGTGCCCGACACCGGCGAGTAGAGATCGGAGACGGCCTTGATCGACTCGACGACGCCGAGCTGTTCGTCGTGGGCGATCTCCGCACCCTCGTCGGGGAACTCGACGAAAACGATGTCGCCGAGTTCGTCCTGTGCGAAATCGGAGATCCCCACTCGTGCAGTCCCTCCCTCGTCGCTGGCCCATTCGTGGCTCTCCATGTAGCCGCGGTCGTCGGGAACGTCGAAGCTCATCGTTCGTAGAACGGGAGCGCCGTGATATGTGCATCTTTCGCCTCGCCGCGGACGACGATGCCGATCTCGGTTCCCGGGTCGGCGTGGTCGGCGGGGACGTAGCCCAACCCGATGGGGACTCCGAGGGTGGGAGCCATCGTCCCGCTCGTCACCGTGCCGATCGTCTCCCCGTCGCCGTTCTGAATATCGTAGCCGTGGCGGGGCACCGCGCGCTCGTCGAGTTCGAAGCCCACGAGTCGTTCGTCTGGCCCCGACTCCTCGACCGCGGCGAGCGCGTCCCGGCCGACGAACTCGGTGTCGGTGTCGACCGCGAAACTGATGCCCGCCTCGTAGGGGTTGCGGGGGTTCTCCTCGCTATCGAAGTCCTGGCCGGCGAGCAGGAGGCCGGCCTCCATGCGCAGCGTGTCGCGAGCGCCGAGCCCGCAGGGCTGGCAGTCGAACGCCTCCCAGACCGCCTCGGCGTCCGCCGACGGGAAGATCACCTCGAAGCCGTCCTCGCCGGTGTAGCCCGTGCGCGCGAGCAACCCTTCGCTCCCGGCGATCGTCGCGTCGGTTGCCGCAAAATTCGGGAGCTCCGCGAGCGCATCGTCGCCGGTCGCCTCGGCGACGAGGTCGGCCGAGTCGGGCCCTTGAACCGCGATCATCGCGTACTCCTCGGTGCGGTTCTCGACCGTGGCGTCGAGGTCCCACTCGTCGCGGTGGGACTCCCAGCGCTCCTCCATCGCGACGTCGTTGCCCGCATTCGGAACGAACAGGAATTCATCACTGTGGCTCTCGGGCAGTCGATACAGCATCGTGTCGTCGAGGATCACCCCGTCGGCATCGGTGATCGCCGCGTACTGGGCCGTGCCGGCGTCGACCGTTCGCACGTCGTTGCTGGTGAGTCGGTTCATCAGTTCGTCGGCGTCGGGGCCGGAGACGACGATCTCGCCCATGTGCGAGACGTCGAACTTGCCGACCCCCTCGCGGACGCTCTCGTGTTCGGTGCGGATCGAGTCGAACTCGACGGGCATCTCCCAGCCGCCGAACTCGGTCGTTTTCGCGCCACGATCCTCGTGGGCCGCGCCCAGCGGTGGTGTGCGAAGCGCCATACCGCCATCTCACGCCGCGGGGTCTAATGGCTTGCTTCCGGCGACCGATTTTTACACCCCGGCGTCGTCGCGTTCGTCATGACAGAGACCCGGGCCGAGCGCGCGGCACGAGCGGCCGACGTCGGCGCGAGCGTCGCGCTCGAATCGTTCCGCGGTGAGCTCGCCGTCGAGACCAAATCGACCAAGACCGATCTCGTCACCGAGACCGATCGTGCCGCCCAGCGCCGCACGATCGAGTGCATCCACGAGGCGTTCCCCGACGACGCCATCGTCGGCGAGGAGGCGGACACCAGGAAGACCGTGCCCGAATCGGGTGCGTCCTGGATCGTCGATCCCATCGACGGGACGAACAACTTCGTGCGCGGGCTCGGCATCTGGGGGACGGTCGTCGCCGCCGTCGAGGACGGACAGCCGGTCGCCGCGGCCACGATATTGCCCGTTCTCGGCGACGCCTATCTCGCCGACGAGGACGAGGCGACGCTCAACGGCGAGCCGATTCGCGTGAGCGCGCGCGAGGATCCGGAGACGTTCGTGGTCACGCCGATCCTCCTCGGTGGCGAGTTCGGAGCCACGGTGGGCGCGCTCGCCGAGCGCTTCGGCGACGTCCGTCGGTTCGGTTGCTCACAGGCGACGCTCGCGGCAGTCGCCGGCGGCTCGCTCGACGCCGCCGTCGCCACCGCGCGCCTGAGCCCCTGGGATACGGTCGCGGGCGTGCACATGATCCGCTGTGCCGGCGGGACGGTGACCGACCTCGCGGGCGAGCCCTGGCACCACGACAGCGACGAACTGATCGCCTCGAACGGTGAAGCACACGAGGAGCTTCTCGCTACGCTGCGTGACGCTGCAGAAAAATCGTAGCAACCGTGCCGCCCGCGCCGGGTCGTTAGCTGCTGTGCGGCGGTTCGTCGCGGTGGTTGTCCGGGTTCTCGGCCTCGCGGGCGGCCGCCTCGCGCTTTTCAGACTCGACGTCGACCTCGCCCTCGGCGGCTTCCTCGCGGGCCTGCTCCGCTTCTTCCTCGCGTTTCTGTCTTGCTTCCTCGCTCACGTCGTCCTCGGGATCTTCTTTCTCCTTCGCGAGCGTGACGTCGCGCTCGTGTGAGTTGTCCTCGCTCATACGTGGCCATCGGTTCGTTGCGCCCTTCAGTCTCCGCCCTGCCTGTGATGGGTGACGTGAAGCCGACACCGCCACGGCTTTGTCCGTCCTCACGGAAGTCGGTGCATGCGCGAGCGGCTTCGTGAGGCGGTGTCGGGATCGAGCGACGAGCCAGCGGTCGGCCTGTTCGTCGACGGTCCGAACGTCCTCAGAAACGAGTTCGATGTCGATCTCGACGACGTCCGCGCGCTCGCCGACGAGCGCGGTCGCCTCTCGGTCGCCCGGCTCTATCTCGACGAGCACGCCACGCCGGGATTGATCCAGGCCGCCGAGGCGCGCGGGTTCGAGGTCTGTATCACGAGCGGCGACGTCGACGTCAAACTCGCCGTCGACGCGACCGCCGCGATCGACGACCTCTCGCTGCTGACGATCGCCTCGCGCGATACGGATTTCAAACCGGTGCTCGAACACGCCGCCCGCCGAGGCGTCGAGACGTTCGCCATCGCACCCGGCGAGCACGGCCGCTCGGACGCGCTGCGCAACGCCGCCCACGACGACGTAACGCTCGAATGAGGTTTAGCAAGCGGAACCCTCGCCCTTCAGGGCGGGGTGTAAGCGCCACTAGCGGCTACATGGCCGGATCTCAATCGTTTTCAAGCTCTTCAGCCGCGAGAATCAGCATCCCGCGCCACGTCAACCCGTGGTTCTCCTTTGCTGTATTCAGTCGCTCGTACTGCTCGTCGGTCACTTCGATGTGTAGGGAGCGCCCCATGCCCACATCCACAAAGACAACACTAATGGATGTTCTGACTACATCTAAAACCGGCGATGAAGCGTTCCAACACCTTCGACGTAGCTCCCCGTTCATCCGAGGACGCGGAGTTGCTACACCGCGTGTTGGACGCTTCGGCGTCGCTGTGGAACGCACTCACCTACGCTCGTCGGCAGAACCTCGCCGACGGCGAGAGTGTTTGGGACGTCGACGTTGCCAGCATCCGTGGCCGGTACAAAGGCGTACTCGGTTCGGCCGCCGCGAAGGAAATGCAGCGCAAGAGCGACGAATCGTGGAAATCGTTCTTCGCGGCAAAAGAGAACGGCGAACCGACCGGTCCACCCGGATACTGGGGCAACGAAGAGGACGGCCGTACCCTGCGATGGTACGGTCGGTGCGACCAGTACACGCTCGAAACGGGCGAACGGTCGCGTCTAGAGATACCCATCGGTTCGGACCTCAAGGACGAATACGGTTTCGGGTATCAGGAACGCCTTCGCCTCGAAGTACGGGGCAAACCGAAGTGGTCCGGCAAGAACGGCCGTCTCGAACTCAACCACGACGACCGCACCGATTCGTTCAAAGCCATTCAACCTGTCACAACGGACGGTTCTCGACAGGATTCACCACTAGCCGACGAAACGGCTGCTTTGGACATCGGCGCGAACAACATCGTGGCGGCGAGTACGAGTACCGGCAAACAGTATCTCTACGAGGGGCGCGACCTCTTTGCGAGGTTCCGCGAGACCACGCGAGAGATAGCGCGTCTTCAGTCAAAACTTCGCAACGGACGGTACAGCAGCCACCGCATACGGCGACTGTACCGGCGGCGAACGAACCGCCGAAACCATGCGATGGACGCGCTCGCCAGAGGCCTTATCGAACGGCTGCACGCCGACGGCGTGGCAACCGTGTACGTCGGTGCGCTCACCGACGTGCTCGAAACGTCGTGGTCGGTAGAAGCAAACGCGAAGACGCACAACTTCTGGGCGTTTCGCCGATTCGTGGAACGGCTAGCACACACCGCCGAAGAATACGGTCTCTCGATAGAGGTACGCTCCGAAGCGTGGACCTCGCAGGAATGTCCGCAGTGCGGTTCAACCGACCGAACCACACGGCACAAGGACACACTCACCTGCGAATGTGGCTTCGAGGGGCACGCGGACCTCGTAGCCAGCGAAACGTTCCTGCGACGCCAAACAGCGGTATCACGGCCGATGGCACGGCCCGTGCGATTCGAGTGGGACAACCACGACTGGTTGGAGATACCACACTCTCACGAAAGTCCCAAAGAAGTGCGCACAAACCGGAGTATCCTAGCGTAGGAGAAAATTGCCTTCGTGGGGTGGGGCGCTAATGCCCGACCGAGACCCCAGCGAAGGAATCTCCGCCCTTCAGGGCGGGGAGGATGTCAACAACCGCTTTGGGGCGGCACGCACGTAGGGTGAGCATGGAGTTCGACACGCCGGTCCTCGACAATCATCTCCATCTCGACCCCGAGAACGGACGGGGGATGGAGGCGGTCCAAGACTTCGCTCGATCGGGCGGGACGCACCTGCTCGTCGTCAACAAACCCTCCTGGACGCTCGGGATCGATGTCGACGAGCCCGCAGACTTTCGAGCGGCCTTCGAGACCACCATCGATATCGTCGACGAGGCGAGCGAGTTGCTCGGCGGTCGCGCGTGGCCTGTTCTCGGCGTGCATCCGGGACTCGTCAGTCACCTCACCGAGCGTGGGTTCACTCCCGACGAAGCCGGCGAACTGATGCAAGCCGGGCTCGATATCGCCACCGAATACGTCCCTTCGGAGGCGCTCGCGCTGAAATCCGGCCGTCCGCACTACGACATCTCGGCGGACGTCTGGGACGCGTCGAACCGGGTCCTGCAACACGCGCTCGCGCTCGGAGCCGAGAACGACTGTGCCGTCCAGCTCCACACGGAGGCGAGCGAGGACCTCACCGAGATCGCCGACTGGGCCACCGAGCGCGATCTACCGGCTCACCGCGTCGTCAAACACTACGCCGGTGGGCGACTCGTGGGACCGATGCCGAGCGTGATGAGTGAGAAGGATCGGTTGGCAGAGGCTGCCGAGCGGGGCGAACCCTTCTTGATGGAGACCGATTTCATCGACGATCCCGAGCGCCCGGGAGCCGTGCTGGGGCCGAAGACGGTGCCGCGGCGCGTGCGGTGGCTGCTCGACGAGGGGTTCGACGATGCCGTGCGAACCGCCCACGTCGAGACGCCCCGTCGAGTGTACGGGATCGAGACGCTCGGCTAACGAAAAGGCCTATCAACAGCAAAGCGCTCGAAGCGGGTATGAGCAGCAGTACACCCCCCGACGAGTTCTACACGGAGGAGCGTTGGCAGAACTGGCTCGATCGACTGCGCGAGACCGATCTCGATCCCGACGACGAGGACGCCGCCCGACTGCTCTGGAACCTCCAGGAGGACGCCGCCATCGCCGTCACGAAGATCATCACCGCCTTCGACGACGAGGAGCTCAACGAGGAGATGGCGCTCAAGGAGCTCGCCGACGCCCGCGAGATCGTCCTCGCCGACGTCGACATCGAGGACGAGGAGACGCTGCTGCTGGTCGACGGCGTGCAGACGTCGCTCGTCTGTGTCTTCTACACCGCCGAACTGTACGTCGTCGAAGGCCCCGACGACGGGGATATCGAAACGCATCTCGACGCCGCGAGCACCGCCGAGGCCGACGAGGAGTTCGACGACGCGCTCGATCACTGTGCACGCG
Organism: Halococcus morrhuae DSM 1307; assembly: GCF_000336695.1. Taxonomy (GTDB): domain Archaea; phylum Halobacteriota; class Halobacteria; order Halobacteriales; family Halococcaceae; genus Halococcus; species Halococcus morrhuae. The sequence continues at coordinate 1,755 of NZ_AOMC01000161.1, read as the reverse complement.
CCGGCACGCGCATCGTTGACGGCGCGACGATCGATCCCGCCCTCGTCGAGGACGTCGGCTACGGCCCCGTCGCCGAGTGGATCAACGGGCTCGGCAGTCTCGAAAGCGCGTTGAGCGATCCCGAACTCATCGAAGAGGACGAGGACGTCGCCTGAGCATGGTCGACCGGGACGACCAGCGCCGCTCTCGCCGGGCGGCGCTGCGTGCACTCGGCGTCGGCGCGCTCGTGGCGAGCGCCGGCTGTGCGTTCGACGGTGGATCGAACGGTTCCGATACCGAGAACGGCTCCGAAACACCCGCCGAGACGACTGCGGACGGCGAGCGCTCCCCCCGGCCCACACAGGAACAGTCGATCATCACGACCGCACCGGCGGCGACACCACCGAAAACCGACGCGTCGGAGCGGATGACGGATGGGCCGACAGGGGACGAGCCGACGACAAGTGGACGAACGACGAGTGGACAGGCGACGAACCGCACCGCGACCGGTGCGACGGCCGATCGAACGACGAACACGACGCGGAGCGGGTCGACGGCGAGCACGAACCGAACGTCGGGGTCGACGACCGACGCGGAAGCAGCGGATCTCGACACCGGCTGGACCGAACGGGCACCGCTGCCGGTCGTCGGGAGCGACGCGGGCGGCGGCGTGCTCGACGGCAAACTCCATTTCTTCGGCGGCATCGAGACCGGCGTTCGGCTCGAAGCGGTCGCACGGACCTTCGCGTACGACCCGAGCGCGGGATCGGGGGGCGAGTGGGAGCGCCTGCCTGATCTCCCGCGAGAACTGTGGGGGCTCTGTGGCGTCGCGACCGACGACGCGCTGTACAGTTTCGGCGGCGCGCCCACCAACGCGCCCTACGAGAGCGGTCCGCCGTCGGACGTGATCTTCCGCTACCGGCCCGGCGACGGCTGGACGGAGCTCGCGGCCAGCTGTCCGTATCCGAACTGGGTGATGGGCGGGCTCTACAACCCACAGGACGGGCTGATCTACTGTGTGGGCGGCGGCACCGGCGATCACGACGCCGAAACGGCGACCGACCACGGCTTCGACGGCGAGGGCGTTCCGGGGACCTACGACGAGAGCCGACTCTGGACGTTCGATCCCGAGGCGGAGCAGGTGGCCGACCCGGACCTCGCGCGGATGCCGAACGCCAAGCGCTGGCCGACGGTCGCGCTGTTCTCGGTCGATGGCGACCAGTATCTCCACGCCATCGGCGGGCTGTCGGGGACGACCGGGCCGACCGACACGAACTTCAGATACGACGTCTCGGCCGGCGAGTTCGAGCGCGCGCAGCCGTTGCCACGGTCGGGCACCTACGCGACCCACTCGAACCCGGTCATCGACGGCCAGGCCTACCTCACTCACGGCATGTTCTGGGAGGGCGAATCGACGATCGACCGCTACAAGCCGATCGCCCACCGCTACGATCCTGCCGCCGATCGCTTCGAGACTGACCTCCCGAAGCCGACCCATCTCCGGGGCGGGGCGACCTCCGGCGTCATCGACGGCACGCTCTACGTCGTCGGTGGCCACATCAAGCGCTTCGACGAGAACGACCTCCACGACTGCGTCGATTACAACGAGGCGTACACGCCAGCCCGCGAGTAGCGGTTGTCGCAGAATATCGATCTCTACTGGCGTCTCGGCCGATCGGAGCGATCGACGAAACGGGTCTGCCACATCGGTCGCCCCGCCGATGGAATCGTGATCGCATGACTTAGGAGGTGGGACCTGTCTCTTATACACATCTC
>NZ_AOMC01000160.1 GCF_000336695.1 Halococcus morrhuae DSM 1307 | reverse complement strand
TGATCCTCCCCGGTGTCTCCGGCGCGTTCTTCCTGCTCAACGGGATCATCGCGGCCTTCACCGCTGCGTCCTACGCCGAACTCGGGGCGGCGTTTCCCGAGGCCGGTGGCGCGTACAGTTGGGTGCGGGAGGCGTTGCCGAGCCCGTATGGCTTCTACACCGGCTGGGCGAACTGGTTCGCGCAGGCGGTGACGTGTGCGCTGTACGCGGCGACGTTCGGGAGCTTTTTCGTGACGCTCGTCACCGAATATTCCGATATCGGCCTCGAATTCGCCCTCCTTGGCTTTCTGACGCTGGAGAAGATCATCACCGCGCTCGTCGTGGTTCTCTTTGGCTACATCAACTACCGTGGGGCCGAGGAAACGGGCTCGATCGGTGTGATCGTGACCTCGATCAAGATCGTGATCCTCGCCGTCTTCGTGATCTTCGGCGTGATCGCGACGCTCGGCCACGCCGACTGGGCGGCGAACTACACGTCGGTTTCCGAGTTCGCGCCGAACGGCGTCACCGGCGTCCTCGGCGCGATGGGGTTCGTCTACGTGGCTTTCGAGGGCTACGACATCATCGTCCAGTCCGGCGAGGAGATCAAGAATCCGGGGCGCAACATCCCGCGGGCGATCTTCTACTCGCTGCTTGTCGCCGTCCCGATCTATCTGTTCGTCTCCTTTGCGGCCATCGGCGGCATCGACGTCACCCCACGGCTGCTCGAGTTCGCCGGGATGGAGGGTGCGTCGACCTCGATCGAGACGTGGAAACTCCTCGGGGATCTCGGCGAGCTGGGCATCATCCGGGCGGCGGCGCAGTTCGTCCCTTTCGGCTTTTTCCTCCTCATCATCGCGGGGCTGGCCGCAACCGTGAGCGCGCTCAACGCGACGCTGTTCGCCTCCAGCCGGATCGCCTTCTCGATGAGTCGGGATCGACTCCTGCCGACCGAACTCTCCGAACTCAGCGAGGAGACGCGCTCGCCCTATCTGTCGATCATCGCCTCGACGACGATCGTCGGGATCATGGCGATCGCACTGCCCATCGAGATCGTCGCCTCCTCCTCGGCCGTCATGTTCCTCCTGCTGTTCTCGATGGTCAACGTCGCGGCGATCGCCATGCGGCGCAACCGTCCGGATCTCGAACGGCCGTTCAAAATCCCGTACATGCCGGTGATTCCGATCCTCGGGATCGTGTTTCAGTTGATCCTCGCGCCGTTCTTGCTCGAATCGCAGGGGCTCGCGATCGGTTTCGGCGAGGAATCGAAGGGGTTCGTCGCATTGGTGACGATCGTGCTGTGGTTCGCGCTCGGCGTCGTCGTCTATCTCGGCTATTCGAGCGAGCGTGAAGAAGAGGTGCTCGAAGAGGAGACGCCGACCGTGGTCGCCGAGCGAGCGACCGAATCACGCGACTCACAGCTGCTCGTACCGATCGCCGATCCCGAGAGCGCCGAGCAGCTCATGCGGGCCGCCGTGGACGTCGCCCGCGAGCGGGACGCGGAGATCCACGTCATCAGCGTCGTCACCGTCGCGCCCCAGACGCCCCTGGCGGAGGGTCGCCAACACGTCGGCGAACGCCGCGAGCTGCTCTCGCGAGCGATGGCGATCGGGGAGGAGGGTGGCGTCCCGACACAGGGGACGGTGCGGCTCGGTCACGATCCCGCCACGGCGATCATCAACACCGTCGAGCAGTACGACAGCGATACCGTGCTGATGGGTTGGCACGGTCAGGGTCGCCGTCGCCGGGATATCGTGCTCGGCAGCAACGTCGACGACGTCGTCAGGGACGCTCGCTGTGACGTCCTCGTCGAGCGCATCGGCGAACCCGGCGACGTCGAATCGATCCTCGTGCCGACGGCGGGTGGCCCTCACGCGGAGTACGCCGCCGAGGTCGCCGGTTCGATCGCACGGGCGAACGATGCTCACGTCGAAATCGCCTACGTCGTCGGGAGCGATGCCGACAGCGACGCCCGTACGGAGGCCGAGGAGCTGCTTGCACAGGCTGCGGAGTCGGTCGGCGAGCACGACTCGATCTCCTCGCAGCTGCTCGATGGCGATGACGTCGTCGAGGAGATCGTCGACCGCTCGGGCGGGCACGACCTGACGATCGTCGGCGCGACGCGGGAGAGCTTGCTCCAGCAGCTCGTCTTCGGTGCGATCCCCGAGGAGGTCGCCCGCCGCGCGAACGGAACGATCATCATGGCCAAGCGAAACCTCGGGATCACCGGTTGGGTCCGTCGATACCTCGGTTTCGGTGGCTGAGAATCAGGATACTCTTGGCGGCATCGTCGTCCGGCGAATCGAGGCCGGACCATCGTTCGCGGAACGGTCCGCGAGAGCTACCGTTCGTGGCTCGTAACAGTGATCGATCGTGTTACGGCCACAGTCCGCGCGCATCGTACGCGGCACCGATTCGCGAGAGCGCGACGATGTAGGCGGCGTCACGCCACGAGACGGATCGCTGTTCGAACTCCGTTCGGACGTCGTCCCACGCCGCGTGCATCTCCTGATCGAGTTCGTTGTTGACGCGCTCGCTCGACCACGCACGACGATTGATGTCCTGTAGCCACTCGAAGTAGCTCACCGTCACCCCGCCGGCGTTCGCCAGAATATCCGGGAGCACGGGGATGTCGCGCTCTTCGAGGATCGCATCGGCCGCGTGGGTCGTTGGCCCGTTTGCCCCCTCGACGATGAGGTCGGCCGTGATATCGTGGACGTTCTGTTTCGTGATGACGTTCCCGATCGCTGCCGGAACGAGCATGTCGACGTCGAGTTCGAACAGCTGCTCGGGTGCCAGCACCTCGTCGGCATCGTCGGTCACGGCCTCCGGCTCCTCTTCGAACGACGGGACCGCCATGGTGTCGATCCCGTCCGGTTCGTACCGAACTCCTTTCACGTCACTGACCGCGACGATGTCAGCACCCCAGTCGTCGAGCAATCGGGCTGCTTTGGCCCCGACGCTGCCGAACCCCTGCACGGCGATCGTCGTGTCGTCGAGCGACCAGTCGTAGTATTCGGCGGCCTTCCGAGCGATCAGCGCGACGCTGCGTCCCGGTGCACCCTCACGCCCCTCGCTGCCACCGATCGACATCGGCTTCCCGGTCACGACACCGGGCTTGGTTTCGCCGACGTTGGTACTGTACGCGTCCATGATCCACGCCATCGTCTGGGCGTCGGTTCCCATATCCGGTGCGGGGATGTCCGTCATCGGCCCGATGATGTCGCCGATCTCGTGGGTGAACCGTCGGGTGAGCCGTTCGTGCTCGCGCTCGCTCAGATCCTTCGGGTTCGCCTGCACGCCACCTTTCGCCCCGCCGAACGGGATATCCATCACCGCACACTTCCACGTCATCGCCATCGAGAGGGCCACGCATTCGTCCCTCGTGATCGACGGGTTGTAGCGCACCCCGCCCTTGTACGGACCGCGAACGCTGTCGTGTTGTGCCCGATAGCCGGTGAACACCTCGATCGAGCCGTCGTCTCGCTCGATCGGAACCGTGACCTCGTAGACGCTGTTGGGATGGGACAGTCGCTCGACGACGTTCGGATCGAGATCGATCTCGTCTGCTACCTCCGACAGCTGATCGACGACCGTCTGCAGGGCCGATTCGGAATCGTCCGACTGGTCTCTCGATTCGGTGCGATCGGTCTGGGGTGGTGTGTCTGAAGACATTGACTGATGCGGTGTGCTGAGGGGCGCATGCTGGTGGGCGGTTCTCTCGACTGCGATGCCGGTCGAAGCCGATTGCGAACGACGACACCGACTACGGTCGCGGTGACCCGTGTCATCCGTTCGCGTTCACTCACCAGTCATACGACCGAACACGCCTTCGTCTCCGCTTCCAGTATTAATAATACTTATGTTTGATTGTTATATTACCACATAATATGTCTCGGTGGCCACCCCTCGATCCCTTCTTTCCGCATCCTGCTCTCGATTCGATGGCCATTTCGCGTCTTCGTCGGCGCGTGATCGACGTTACGAGCGCTGACGGCGCGATTTCGCGGTTCCGATCGTTGTCCTGGGTCGAGAGCCGAACGGCTATTCAGGCGTGAGGGGGTAGCCCTTGCATGGAGCTGTCGATCGTCAGCCTCGGGACGGTCCCCGAGGGTGGTACGGCGACGGATGCGTACGACAACACCATCGAGCTGGCCCAACGGGCCGAGGAACTCGGCTACTCGCGGTTCTGGCTGGCCGAGCATCACGGTGGCGGTGATTCGACGGCGAGCACGACCCCGGAGGTGCTGATCGCCCATCTCGCGGCCAAGACGTCCGACATTCGCCTCGGCTCCGGTACTGTTCTGCTCAACCATTACAGTCCGTACAAAGTGGCCGAGACGTTCAGCGCGCTCGACGCGCTCGCGCCCGGGCGGATCGATATGGGGCTCGGGCGAGCGTCGGGACAGCCAGCCGCCGATCACGCGCTCCAGTACAACCAAAACCAGCAGCAGGACGACCACGCCGACAAGATCGAGGAAGCAGTCAAACATCTTTATAATGGCTTTCCGGACGACCATCCCTACAGCCAACTGCAGCTCGCTCGTTCGGGCGAGGCCGTCCCCCAGACGTGGGTGCTCGGCTCCAGCCCGAACAGCGCGGCGATCGCCGGCAAGTTGGGGCTCCCGTACTGCTTTGCTGCGTTCATTCGGCCCGACGTCGCCCCACAGGCGTTCGAGGCCTACCGAGAGAGCTTCGAACCCGCCCCGTTCGAGGCCGCTCCGGACGAACCGGCGGGGATGATCGGGGTGAACGTCAGCTGTGGCGACACCGACGAGGAAGCCGCGCGTCTCCGTGCCTCGGTCGAGGCGTACTACCAGCGACTCGACCGTGGCGAGGTCGGCACACCTCCGGCCGTCGACGATGCGATCGACGAACTCGGTGGCGTTCCCGATCCGACGCCACAGTCGATCGAACCGGGCGACTGGCCACAGCAGATCTCCGGAAGCCCCGCGACAGTACGAGATATCCTCGAACAGATGACCGAGCAGGTCGGCGTCGACGAAGTCGTCGTTCAGAACATGATTCCGGATCCCGACGACCGGGTTCGCTCGTACGAACTGATCGCCGACGGAGTCGGGCTCTCCGCCAGAGATTCGTGATTCACAGCCAGCTGCCCGACAGTCGACGATCCCTCACAGGCCGGTCGACGCACACGGTCGATCGCTGATCAGGGAACGATCGCGGTGAGCACCGCTGCCTCGATCTTGCGGAGATGTTCGCCGACGGTGCCGCCGGTCCGATCGAGGCGCTCGGCGATGTCGGCGTGTGTCGCCCGGCGGGGAACCTCGTAGTAGCCCGCCTCGATGGCCGCCTTGAGCGTTTCCTGCTGGCGGGTGGTGAGCCTGGCGAACAGCCGCTGGGCGCTCGGTTCGTACTCGCCAGTCTCTTCGAGTTTGAGACCGATCCCGTCGGGGACGGTGCCGATCGTCTCGCGGATCGTCGTCTCCTCGCCGACGACGGTTATCCGGAGCCCGCCACGGGGGGTGAACTCGATGGGTGTGTCGAGGATGATCCCGTGGGCATGAGGGACGGCGAGCAGCCCCGCGACGACGTCGTTGGTCTCGAAGTGGACGTAGGCGTGGACGCTATCGCCGGTCGCCGAGACGTTGTGCGCGAGGACGTCCGCGCAGTCGTCGAGGATTTCCTCGACGCGCTCGACGGTGCCGTCGAGTCTGTAGAGCGTGACGGCGGTGCCGTCGTCGAGGCGGTTGATGTCGTGTAGCGCCGTGCGCGTCACGTCCGAATCCTCGGCCAGTCGCCGGTCGGAGGGGTGGAGGCCGCCGTCGGGCGGAATGAGAACGAAGGTGACATACCGCATAGCCGGGATGGGCGGAGCGGGCGCATATACTTTTCCCGCACCGCGACACAGCGTATAAATGACCGCGGATACGCCGATGAACGTTCATTGGTGTGGCTGCGAATCGTTAGTCGGTGTCATACAATGGCTGATGTCGATTACGAACCGGACCCGTTGCTCTTTCCGAGTCAGGCGTGGTTCGCCGCGTACGAAGAGGAGATCAACGGCGACGAGGAGTACGCCGACGTGAGCGAAGGCTGGGGCGTCGATTTCAACGGCCACTTCGTCTTCGAGATGACCGAGATGCCCGTCGACGAGCTCGATGTGGAGGCGATGCCCGACTACCTCCAGGAGGAGCTCGATACGTATCTCGACGAGACCGACGATCGGGGCTACGTCGGGCACGCCTTCTGTGGGCTCGAAGACGGGAAGTGCACCGGTGCATATCTCGTCGAGAGCCCGGGGGAGGTCGACGAGGGCTTTCTGCTCTCGGCGACAACGGAGAACTGGAAGGCGCTGCTGGAACAGGAGATGGGCGTCATCGACGGGCTGATGGGTGGCGATTTCGAGCTCGACGGCGACATGCAGAAGATCCTCCAGTATTCCGACGCCGCCGTCAAACTGACCGAGCTCGCTGGCGAACCGGACCACGAGTTCGCCGACGAGAAGTACGCGAACTGACCCCGATTTTTAGAACGAGAAGAGATCGATGCCGCCGGTGACGCCGACGACCTGGCCGGTGATGTAGCTCGACTGTTCGCTCGCGAGATAGGCGACGAGATTGGCGACGTCCTCCTCGCGGCCGAGCTGACGCATCGGCGTGGCCTTGGCGATGCGCGCGAAGTGTTCGTCGACCTCCTCCAACTGGTCGGGCGGGAGGTCGGCGAGCGCGCCGACGACGATGCTCGGCGCGACGACGTTCGAGGTAACGCCGGACTGTGCACCCTCCAGCGCGAGCGTCTTGCCGAAGCCGATGAGCGCGGCTTTGGTCGCCGAGTAGGAAATTTGGCCGAAGCCGCCCTGCCAGCCGGCCATCGAGGACATGGTGACGATCCGTCCCCAGCCGCGCTCGCACATCGCGGGGAACACCTCGCGGGTGACGTTGTACGAGCCCGTGAGGTTTACCGCGATATCGCGCTCCCAAATATCGTCCTCGAAGTTCTCGACCCGTGCACGCGCGTCGACCATCCCAGCGTTGTTCACGAGCACGTCGATCCCGCCCGTCTCCTCGCGGATCGCCTCGATCGTCGTGGCGACGTCCTCGCGGTCGGTCAGGTCGCACTCGACGGCGTGGGCCGTGCCACCATCGTCTTCGATCCCGTCGGCGACGGTCTCAGCGCCGTCTTCGTCCACGTCGAGGACGACGATCTCCGCGCCCTCCGCGGCGAGCGTCTCGCAGTCCTCGCTGCCGATGCGTCCGCCGCCGCCGGTAACGAGCGCCGTCTTGTCATCGAGTCCCAGGTCCATGCCGGTGTGGTCGCCTCCCGCCGACAAATCCCTTCGTCCCCGGATGCGCGGCCGTTTATCAGCGAGTGCGATGGCCGATGGACTGGAGTGCGTCGAGGTCCACTTCTGATCGATGGAAGAGCCAAGCGACACGACGCCGAACCCCGGTCGTGAGACCGAGAGCGCGACCTGTGAGAACTGCGGCGCGCATCTCGACCCGCTCGAATGGGAGATCCTTGGCGACGACGTAGAGGCCAACGAAGATCTACATTTCTGTGACGAAGAATGTATCGAGGAATGGCGAGACGAGCAGTGATTCGGTAGTCGGACGAGTCGGTAGCGGTTGGCGCGCGCTCGCGCTCGTGTGCGAACGGTGCGAGGTACGAACGTAGTGAGTGTGGTTCGAGACGCCGCAGGCGTCTCGTCATCTCGGAAGACCACAGTCTTCCGATGATTCTTCGAAGTGCCTTCGGCACTTCGAGATCACGAGAGAGCGAAGCTCTCTCGAACGACCTCGATGCGAACGGGGAGGAACGACCCGTGAGCGAAGTGAGCACCGAGCGCGGATCGGCGTGCGAGGGATGAGCGAACGAGCAACGCGAGTGAGCGAATCGGTTGGGGAGGAGTGTGGGCTGTTGTGGTGCTGTGCGGTGGTTGTGGTAAGCGTCGGCATCCGCGCGAGTGAAACGAGCGCGGTTCGCCGCGAGCGAACGCAGTGAGCGAGCGGTCCTTTTTAGTCCAGGTTTTTACGAGGAGTGGTAGCCGACCGGAGGGAGGTTACCCGACGAGTAAAAAAGTGGGCCGTGAGTAGAATTTCCATGAACTGCACCAAGTGCGACCGTGACGCGGTGGTTCACGCGGCGTACTCCGGGGCGCATCTCTGCGAGCACCATCTCCGGGCGTCGGTCGAAAAGCGCGTTCGTCGGCGGATCAGACAGGACGGACTGATTGGCGACGACGCGACCCCCGAGAGTCCCGAGACGTGGCTCATCGGCCTCTCGGGCGGGAAGGACAGCGTCGTGCTCACCTCGATTCTCGAAGAGACGTTCGCCGAGGATCCGCGCATCGAGCTGGTCGCGCTCACCATCCACGAGGGGATCGAGGGCTATCGCGATGAGAGCCTCGACGCCGCGAGCGAGCTCGCCGACGGGCTCGATATCCACCACGAGGTCGTGAGCTACACCGACGAGTTCGATCTGGAGATGGACGACGTCGTCGAGAAGGACCCCGAGGGGATGGCCGCGTGTGCGTACTGTGGCGTCTTCCGACGCGATCTGCTCGCCGACTACGCCGAGTCGTTCGGCGCGGACAAACTCCTGACGGGCCACAACCTGGACGACGAGGCCCAGACCGCGCTGATGAACTTCTTCGAGGGTGACGTCGCCCAGATGGCCAAACACTTCGACGCGAGCCTCGGGCCGTTCGACGAGCGTACCGAGACCGACGAGTTCGTCCCGCGCGCGAAGCCGCTGCGGGACGTCCCCGAAAAGGAGGTCGCGCTCTACGCCCATCTCGCCGATCTGCCCGTCCACATGGCCGAATGTCCGCACTCGACGGAGGCCTATCGTGGCGAGATCCAGGATCTCCTGCTCGATATGGAGGAGCGCCATCCCGGGACGCGCCACTCGATCATGGCCGGCTACGAGGAGCTGGCGAAACTGGCCGCCAGCGCCTACGGCGCGAAGGACAGTGATCTCGGCGAGTGCGAGCGCTGTGGCAACGCCACCACGCGCGAGGTCTGCCGGACGTGCCAGCTCACCGAGGCGGTTCACGCGGTCTGACAACGGATACGCGAAAAGCCCGTTGGCCTGCGCTGTCGGATCGGCTCTATGACGATCTCTGCGGTCGTCGGGCGAGTGGGAGAGAAATAGGATCGTTCGAGCAGCGATGTGGAGGGCCGAAAGCGGGACCTATCGGATGACGTCGAGATCGTTCTGTCGGTCGGGTTCGTCGTGACCGCCGTCGCTCTGGGCGGGGAGTTCGAACTCCTCGTCGAGTGCCGCGCGCGAGCGGTCGGCCTGCCCCTGGGCGTCGGGACCGAGCACCTGCGCGCTCTGGACGCCGGTCATGATCGCCATCACGCGGACCTTCCCCTTGTACTCCTCGCGGATGCGCGAGCCCCAGATGACGTTCGCGCTCGGGTCGAGTCGGTCGGTGATCCGCTCGGCGATCTCCTCGGCCTCCTTCAGGGTGAGATCCGGGCCGCCGGTGATGTGGACCAGTCCGCCCGAGGCACCCCGGTAATCGACGTCGAGCAGGGGGTGGGTCATCGCGTCCTTGACGACCTCCTCGGTCTTGTTCTTGTCCTGAGTCTCGCCGACGAGCATCACCGCGACGCCGCCCTGGTTCATGATGGAGGTCATGTCGGCGTAGTCGAGGTTGATGAGCGACGGCTGAGTGATCGTCTCGGAGATGCCCTTGACCGTTTCGGCGATCAGCTGATCCATCACCGAGAACGCCTTGCCGACGGGGAGGTTCGGCACGTAGTCGAGCAGGCGGTTGTTGTCGAGAACGATGATCGAGTCGGCCGCGTTGCGGAGCTCTTCGAGCCCCTCCTCGGCCTTGACAGTTCTGGCGCGCTCGACGTTGAACGGCGTGGAGACCATCCCGACGACGATCGCGCCCTCGTCGCTGGCGATCTCCGAGACGACCGGTGCTGCCCCCGTCCCCGTCCCGCCACCCATCCCCGCGGTGACGAACACGAGATCGGCTCCGGTGAGCACCTCCTTGATGGTGCTCTGGGCCATCTCGGTCGCGCGCTGACCCATCTCCGGATCGCCGCCCGCGCCGAGCCCCTGCGTGAGGGACTTGCCGACGAGCACGCGCGTGTCGGCCTCGATCATCTGGAGATGCTGTTTGTCGGTGTTGATGGCGATGGTCTCGGCACCCTCGACGCCGATGTTGTAGAGCCTGTTGACGGTGTTGTTGCCGGCACCGCCACAGCCGACGACGACGATCCGCGGGTCGCCGAACTCCTCCAGTTCGGCCTCGTCGCGCCGCTGTTTCTCGAGTTCGGCGTTTTCGAGCGCCGACTCGACGATGTCCTGCATCTCAGGCCCTCGCGAACGGTCGTTCCGTCGGACGATCGTCCGACCGTTCCTCGGCGACCATCTCCCTGACCGCCGCCCGGATCGCCTCGCTCCGGTTCGGATACTCGCCGAGTTCGACCATCCGTTCGACCTCCTCGATCTGCTGTTTCGGAATTCGCAGTGTCACACGCTCCATTTTGTTGCTCCCTTTTGCGACGCGTCTTACACATCGAAATCGCGTGACGGGAGCCATATCACTCCCGTCCACGACGTCTGTAAGACGGTCGTCTTACGCAAAGTATGCAATCACGGCAGGTGTAATAAAACTACCGGCTCGCGTAAGACACGCGTCGTGAGACGCCGGATGCCGCGTATGCGATGGGCAGTGTTCTCCTACGGTTGATCCAGGACGTCGGCTGCGGGCGTGCGTCGGCCACAGCTCGGACAGAACCCCCAGTCCGAGCGGAGTTCGTCGCCGCAGTCGCAGAACACGCGATGGGATGCCTTTTCGCCGCAGTTCGGGCAGTAGACGTTCTCGTCGTCGATGTCCTCGCCACACTGCGCGCACGTTTTACGCGCGTCCGACGGCGTTTGCGCCGTCGCGTCGTTCGTCTTACGCTCGGTCGCGTCGTCCGCGGTCGTCCGCTCGGAAACGCCGTCGAGCGTGATGTTTACGTTCACGTCCTGTGGCTCTGACGGCGTAAACGCGTCCAGCCGCTCGTCGATGAGTGCATCGACGCGGTCGGCGACGACGGCGTCGAGACTGTCGGTCGCCGTCTCGTTCCGTGCGAGATAGGATCGGAGCGCCTCCCGCATCGCCTCGCTCTTTGAGAGCTCCAGGGTTTCGAGCTCCTCGATGAGCTCGTCGTCGGCACGGAACGTGATCTTGCTCATCCTCGCTCGGGGCGACGGGACCGCTACACTTCATACTGTCGGATCGCCGCTCACGGGCCGAGAACACCGTCCAATCGGCGATCCAGGATCGACCGACAATTCGACAGGAGGCTCTGTCGGACAGTCATCGGACCAGTCGATGGTCGGCGATCGAATGGCAACCGTTAAGTTCGATAGTCCGATTGTTCGTACTGTCCGCCCTTAGCTCAGCCTGGTAGAGCAGCCGACTGTAGATCGGCTTGTCCCCCGTTCAATTCGGGGAGGGCGGATTTCCTCGCCAAACGAATCGAAGTCGAGTCGGACGACCGACGAGTGCGGGTTGCAGTTGCCGGTGACATACTTTTTCCGCCGGGCGTCGTACGCTGCGTATGCCCGACGAGGGACGCAACACCGACCGTGCACGGGAGCGCCAGCGCGACCGCGCCGAACACGTCGAGAACATCCTCGACGACGTCGAAGCCGACGTCAGCGATCGACAGTATCCCGTCAGAAGCGAGGAGCTCGCCACCGAGTACGCCGATCAGCCGATCGATATGCCGAACGAAACCGAGTCGATGGGCAGCGTCTTCGATCGGCTCGACGACGAGTACGACACGCCCGAAGAGGTTCGTGAGGCGCTCTACGGCGAACTCACCGGCGAAGCGGGCGAACCGAACGAGTACAACGACGGACGCGACCTGGAGGCGCTCGACGAGGCCGCGGAGTCGGATCGAGCGTAATCGATCGATGTCGGGAACCGATTCGAAACAGCCAGGAGCCATCGGTTCGCCGCCCGCGGGACAACGCTCATGACGGCCCCGTCCCGCAGGTAGGTCGTGAATCGCGACGCGCTCGGCGTCGTCTTACTCGCCGCACTGGCGATCCTCGCAATCGCCGTCGGGGCCGCCGCCATCGACGCACCGACGCAAGCGGCCGGGAGCGCCACGGGGAGCGGTGGCGGGAGCGGCGGCCTCCTCGGCGAGGGGCAGACGTTCGACCTCGGCCAGCAGGCTCAGATCGATCCGTCGGGTGGCTCGGGAGCAATCGAGGCCCTTCTCCAGCTACTCGTCATCGTGCTCGTCGGTGGGTTTTTCGTCGGTCTGTACGTCCTGCGCGACGAACTCGGCCTCCGCGATCTCGGCATCGTCGCGCTCGGATCGGTCGTTCTGGCTGGCCTGCTGTTGGGAATATATCGTATTCTCGGTTTCCTCGGCGGTAACGACTCGGCGAACGGGAGGGGTATCGCCGGCAGGCGGACACCCGTGTTCCCGGGTGGTGGCGGCGACGGAGCGGCCGACAGCGTGGCCCAGACCGTTACGACCGATCCGCTACTCGCGTTCGCCGTCGCTGCCGTACTTCTCGTCGGGATCGGGCTCCTCGTTCGTTCCCGGCGGACGACCGACGAGAACGAAAATGATGGAGAATCAACACCGGCGGCGTCGAACTCGTCGTCCCCCAGTGCGGCCGAACTCGGGCGTGCGGCCGGAAACGCGGCCGACCGCATCGCCGACGACACGAGCACCGACAACGAGATCTACCGTGCGTGGCGGGAGATGATCGGGCAGTTGGACATGGGAAACCCGCGCTCACGGACCCCGGAGGAGTTCGCCCGCGCCGCGACCGACGCCGGCATGGCTCGCGAAAACGTCACCGAACTCACCGACGTCTTCAGAGCCGTGCGCTACGGCGGCACCGACGCCACCGAGGAACGCGAAGCGCGAGCGGTGGCCGCACTGCGGCGCATCGAGGACGACGCGGAGGAGCGATGAGTCGCGGACGATCGCTGGCCGTCGCGGCCGGCGTCGCACTCGTCCTCTGGGGGTTGGCCGTCGCGAGCGTGCCGGGGTTCGCCGGTGGCATCACGCTGACGACCGAACTGCTCGGTGCGGTCGCGATCGTCGCGCTCGCCGGCGGCGCTGCGGCCGTCCGCTCACGGTTTCGGGCCGAGGAGACGGAAAGCGATCTGCCGACGCCCGAGTCCACGGGCGAGTTCTCGACACCGGGCGAGGGGTTCGATGACGCCGTCGCCGAACTCGCGCCCGGCGGGCGGATGCAGGGAGCCAGCGAGCGCCGCGCGATACGCGACCGGCTGGACGAACTCGCCGTCAAAATACTGATTCAGCAGGGAGCCAGCGAGCAGGCTGCCCGCGAACAGCTCGCGGAGGGGACGTGGACCGATGACCCCTATGCGGCGGCGTTTTTCGCCGAAGCGCGCGCTTCGGACATCCCCCTCGAAGAACGCCTGCGTGCGGCGTTCAGCGGCGAGCCGAGCGAGCGCCGGCGGGCACGCCACGCAGCCGACGCGCTTGCCACCATCGCGAGCCGGGAGCGCGAGCAATGAGTCGTCCCGAACGGGAGCGAAATGCGAGCGCGGACGATGGACGCGTGCGTCGAACGGGCCGCTGGCAGGGGGTAAGCGCGCTCGCGCTGATCGCCGGCGCGGTCGGCATCCTCGCCGACAGCGCCGGCCTCGTGCTCGTCGGCGTCGTCGGCGTCGTCTTCGCCGGGTTCGCACGGGCCGCACAGCCACCGACCGTCGATCTCTCCATCGAGCGATCGGTGAGCGACGCCGAACCGGCTTCCGAACAGGAGGTGACGGTCACGGTGACGATCGAGAACACCGGCGACTCCGTCCTGTCCGATCTCCGGATCATCGATGGCGTGCCGCCCGCACTCGCCGTCGAATCGGGATCGCCACGGCTGGCGACCGCGCTCAGACCGGGTGAAACGACGACATTCTCCTACGACGTGAGCGCTGCTCGCGGTCGACACGCTTTCGAGCCAGCGTTCGCCATCGCCCGCGACGCGAGCGGGGCGGTCGAGCGACGGCACGAGGTGGTGGCGACCGACGAGACACCGATCACCTGCGTGCCGGCACTCGATGCACAGGTGACGATCGGGCTTCGCCAGCAGACGATCGGCCAGCCCGGGCGCGTGCTCACCGACATCGGCGGGTCGGGCGTCGCCTTCCACACCACTCGCGAGTACCGTCCGGGCGACCCACTCTCGCGCATCGACTGGAATCGGAAGGCGAAGACCGGCGACCTTTCGACCGTGGACTTCCGCGAGGAGCGCGCTGCCGCGGTCGAGCGAAGCGTCGCGGCCAGCGGAGCGCTGTACGTCGCGCTGACGGACGCGGAGAACCCGGTCGGGATCGCCGCGCTCGCGCCCGAATCCTGTTGGCTCGCACCGGGGCTCGGGGCGAGCCATCGCGCCCGTGCCCGCGAACTGCTCGCCACCCACCCGGCGCTCGCGCCGACGCCGCCCGAGGAACCGTTCTTCCCGTCGATCCGGCTACGACGACTGCGCCGTCGGCTGCCGTCCGAGGCACAGTTGCTTGTCTGCTCGCCGCTGTGCGACGACTACATCGTGGGGCTCCTCCAGCGACTGGACGCCAGCGGCCATCGCGTGACCGTTCTCAGTCCCGATCCCACGAGCGACGAAACGCCCGGCCAGCGAGTGGCTCGCACCGAGCGCACCCTTCGCCTGTCGACGCTGCGCGCGGCCGGGATCCCGGTCGTCGACTGGGGAGCCGAATCGCTCGCCGTCGCGCTCGCCCGGGCAGGGGGCACACGGTGAGCACCACAGCGATCGACGATGCGCCACCACGGGCGAGCACCGCCATCGCGATCGGCGTCGCAGTCGTCGGCACGCTGTCGCTCGCTCTCTCGGGACCGGCGGCCGTCGTCGGCGCGGTCGGCGTCGTCGGTCTCGCTGTCGGATTGCGCTCGTCGTCGCGGGCGGCCATTACGCTCGGGGCCACGGGACTGTTCTGCGGAACGCTGCTCGCGGGGCTCGCCGGCGCGCCATCCCCACTCCTGCTGACGGCGACCGCCGCTACGGTCGTCGCGTGGGACGTCGCCGAGTTCGGCATCGGCCTCGGCGAGACGGTCGGGAGGGGAGCCACGACACGTCGGGCGGAACTCGTCCACGCGGGCACGAGCGGTGCGCTGGCGCTGATCGGGGCCGGCGGCGGATTCGCCGTCTATCGGCTGGCCGGTGGCGGTCCGGCGCTCGTTCCGATCGCGCTGTTGTTCGGCGCGGTGGTGCTCGTCCTCGCGCTACGACCCTGAGCGCGGCCGTGTGGGCACGAAACGACCCCCTGTGCCATATGACCCGAACCGTGTCATTGCGAATCAGTATGAAGGTATGCGAGCCGGAACGAACCGTTCCTTCCCTGACGTTTATTCCCACGGCGCTGCGAGAATGGACGCAATGTCGGAATCAGACACCATGCCGGACGAGTCGGGTGCGCCGTATCTCGCCTTCGGCGCGCTCGGCTCCGTGGCGCTCGCACTGTACGAATACTACGCCCGCGGCAACAAGCAGCGCGGGATGTTCATCGGCCTTTGGCCGCCGACGATGATCGGCTTCGCGATCTACCAGGCGCTCCAGCACGAGGAGTAGCTCAGATCGTTGGCACCGGCAGTTCATCGAGCACGCTCTCGACGATCGCTCGTTTTTCGACGTCCTCGACGGCGGCATCGGGCGTGAGCACCAGCCGATGAGCGAGCACCGCGGGCGCGATGCCTTTCACGTCCTCGGGCGTGACGAACGCACGCCCCGACAGCACCGCACGGGCGCGGGCGGCCTCGAACAGTCGCTGCGTGCCCCGCGGCGAGACGCCGACCGAACACGCCGGGCGCTGGCGGGTGGCCCGCGCGATGGCGACCGCGTAGGTCAGCAGATCCTCGTCGACGCGCACCGATTCCGGAACCTCCTGCAGCGCGCGCACCCGATCGGTCGAGAGCACTCGTTCCGTTCGTGGACTCCGCTCGTCGCGCTCGGCGCGCCGCCGGAGGAGTTCGATCTCGCCGCTCTCGTCGGGATAGCCGATCGCCGTTTCGACGAGAAAACGATCGACCTGTGCCTCGGGAAGCTCGAACGTGCCCGCCATCTCGACGGGGTTCTGCGTCGCGATGACGACGAAGGGATCGGGGAGGTCGTGGGTCTCGCCGTCGACGGTGACCTGGCGCTCCTCCATCGCCTCTAGAAGGGCGGCCTGCGTCTTCGGCGGCGCACGATTGATCTCGTCGGCGAGTACGACGTTCGCGAAGATCGGCCCCTGCGAGAACGAGAACTCGCCCGTGCCCTCGTCGTAGACGTGTGTGCCTGTCACGTCCGATGGCAAGAGGTCTGGTGTGAACTGCACGCGCGAGAAGGAGAGCCCGAGCGCGCGGGCGATGTTGCGGGCGATGAGCGTCTTGCCCGTGCCCGGAACGTCCTCGATGAGCACGTGGCCGCGCGCGAGCACGCCCATGAGGATCGTTTCGAGCAGCGAGCGCTCGGCGATCACGGTTGCATCGAGCGCGTCGAGAACCCGCTCGATCTCGCCGTGGGCCGCGTCGATCTCCATGATCGTTCGGGTGTGTCGAGGCGCTTAGGTGTGGCGATGGCGATCGAAATCCATAAAGTGGTCTCGGGCGAACGGACTGATGGAGCCGGGGTAGCCTAGCCTGGCCAAGGCGGTTGCCTCGAAAGCAACTGTCCTCACGGACTCGTGAGTTCAAATCTCACCCCCGGCGCTTTCCTGCAACCAGCGATCCAAGACAGACTTCGTCTTCCACAGCCGAGCAGGTGCGATGGCGTGAGATTTGAACGAGAGCGGACGCAGCCCGCGAGCGAGTACAACGAGCGAGCAGGAACGTCCGCACGTGGGTCACATCTTACCCCCGGCGCTTTTCCAAAAACGATGACGGCGGGAGAATTCCCATCGCTACGTTCGTTCGACTCGAAACGGATTCCGGTTCGTTGGCTTCCGAGCGGCTGCTCAGGCCACATCGTCCCGATCGTCGAGGCGACTGTTGATGAACCCGCCGCGGAAGGCGACCCACGCGAGCGCGCTCACGAACAGGATCGGCGGGAGAACGGCGAGCCCCATGATCGGTTTGAGGCCCCAGAGCACGACGAACGCGACGGAGGCCAGTCCGAGCGCGAGAAACGGCAGCACGGCGAGCGCCGCGCGCTTGCGGTTCGGCTTCCCGTCGTCCTCGGAGTTACCCATATGTCGCCGTGGAGGCCAATGGGCAAAAGGAGTCCGCTCGCTCAGAGCGAAGTTTGCCGGCCCGTGCGTCGGGCGGTGCCGGCGCGCTGGCCACCGACGAGATAGCCGTCGACCCCGCTCGTGTCGTGTGGGGCGGCGTCCTGTACCCACACTCCGACGCGGCGCTGGCTCGCCCACTCACGTGCGAGCGCCTTCGATTCGAACAGCCGTCGTGGACCCTCTTCGTGGACCCACTCGCCGGCCCGCGAACTCTGTCGCCGCGCCGAGGGCTTGATCTCGAGAACGTACCCCTCGCTCACGACTCGACGAACGCGCTCGCCACTCTTCTGATTGTGGGTCGCGGCCGTCAGTGACGGCGGTTGCAGCGGTGGATGCGACGACGAGGCTGCGATGCCGGCCGCGTCGTCATCCCGCGATCGCTACCAGCGGTTCGTGACGTCCGTGCTCCCGCAGTCCGGACACTGCGTGAGGACGCCGAGCGGCGGGGATTCGATCGTCTCCCACTGGTCGTCGCCGGGCATGGCCTCGAACCCACAGTTCAGACACAGCGACGGCCGCTTCATCGATTCACTCATGATCACACGAAGCGGCCGTCCGCACACGTTCCCGCGACGCCGTACTCGCCGATCCCGAGCCGCCATTGCCGTGGACTGCTCGTTGCATACTACCAGCTACCACGGGCGGCACCGTAACTGTTTCCACGGAATGTAATTTGTCCGACGTTAAGTGAGCAGGAAAACGAGCACGCTGATCGTGAAGAGCGCGAGCGTGACCGCGCCGGCGAGCGCGCCGCCCATCGTCACCATCGCGTTGGCGTGGCTGGCGAGCGTCTCGGTTCGGTCGTTGCCGAAGACGTTGACGCGGGCACGCTCGGTCGCCATCCCGGCCTCGATCGGCTCACAGTCGGCGAGCGCTTCTTCGACCAGCGACGTGATCCGGTCGATCAGCTCGTCGTGTGGGATCGCGCCGCCGACCTGGTTCGTCGATTCGAGCGTGTTCACGACGTGGGTGTCGCTCGTCATCACCTCGGCGGTGTCGACGGCGTCGAGCCGGCCGACGATCGCCTCGCGCAGACCGGGCTCCATGTTGTTGCCGTCGACGAGCACGTAGGCGGTGGTCTCGTCGCCGGCGGCGAACACCGCGACACGGATGCCGAGCGGGCCGATCCCCTCCGCCGGCGTCCAGGGTGTCTCGTCCCACGCGACGCCGAGCGAGAGCGGTTCGCGCGGCGCGCCCGTGAGATCGCCGGCCACCTCGCCGACCGCCTCGATGAGATCGAACGAGCGCTGACTGCCCGGGACGACGTGGCCCAGATCCGGACCGTCGAGCCCGTTGTTCGAGTTGTGTGCATCGACGAGCATCGCGTCGGAGAGTCCGTGCGCACGCGCCTCGGCGGCCGCCGATAGACCCACCGAGTAGTCGATGTCGTCGGCGAAGTTCGGCGCGTAGGTCGCCACGAACAGCGCGCCGTCGCCGACGGCATGGCCCGTGACCGTCGCCTCACCGACGGTCGCACGCCGACTGGCCGAACCCGTCTCGGTGTACTCGATGCGCTCGCTCGCCCGCGCAACCGCATCGAGAACGGTATCGACCTCCCGTTCGGTGACGAGGTTGAAGTCGTGACCGGCGGTCGCGTGTGGCGGAAACCCGAGCCCGTCGGTGCTTTCGGCGACGCGTTTGGGGAGATCGCCGCCGCCGATCTCACCCATCGGGCCGGGATGGATCATCGGGAGGACGAACCGTGCCTTCTCGGTGCCGTCGGGGCGACGCGCCGCGAGCACGGTGACGGGAACGAGCGCCTCCTCGCCGAGCGACGCGAAGAATTCCTCGATCTCGCGCGTCCCGTCGGCGATGTGGCCGATGAACCCCCGAAGGAAGTCGAGCACGCTCACGCCGAGGCTCCGTCGCCACGGCTGGTCGATGACGGTCACGAACGCCCAGACCCCGACGGCGTAGAGCAGACAGAGAAGGGCGAGCAGGGCGAAATCGAGCGGCTCGACGGCGGCGAACTCCGCCGGCCCGCGGTTCGGCCGCGAGAGAAAGGAGAGCACGAGCGGGCCGCCGACCTCGAAGAAACGCATCATCCCGCTGTAGACGAAGACGAGCAGCGCGACCGTCGCGGTCTGGATCCCCGCCGGTATCGCCGCGATGAACAGTGACTTCCGGGAGACGGCGAGGACGACGAGCAGCCGCAGCGCGAACACCGACGCCAGTCCCACGGTGAGCACGTCGAAGACGAACCGCTGGGCGAGCGGGGTGACCACGGCAATGATGCCCGCGCCGACGAGGAAGGCGACGAGAATCAGTTCGCTGACGAGCGCGAGCAGCGAGGCACGGTTCGGCGTGAGCTGGCCGTCGAGGGCTCGATCGACCGGTGGGGTGACGACGCTCGCGACGATCGTGGGAACCCCGATGAAGAAGATCCCCTCCCAGGCGTCTTCGAGGATGAAGCGCGAGTCGAAGGCGGCGACGCCGGCGACGGCGGCGACCAGCAGCGCGAAGCCGAGGCTCGCGTACCACTGGGGCGCGCGGAAGATGAACCGCGAGAGGGCTGCGAGATCACCCTGCGTGGTGCTCATTGTTGCTCCGACAACCCGAGCGTGGTTAAATCCACCTCAATCGTCGCTCTCGCAGATCGCCCGGAAGTTCGCGAACAGTTCCTCGCCCCGCTCGGTGTGAGCGACCTCCGGATGCCACTGAACGCCATACAAGTCGCGCTCGGCGTCGCTCATCGCCTCGATCCCGCAGACGTCGCTCGTGGCGGTGCGGTCGAACCCGTCGGGCAGCGCCGTCACCTGGTCGGCATGGCTCGCCCAGACGCGCGTCTCCGGTGCGAGCGAGCCGACAAGCGGGTCCGTCTCGTCGTCGATATCGACCGTGACGTCGGCGTACCCGCCGTATTCGCCCGCACCGACCGCGCCGCCGTACTCGTCGGCGATGATCTGCATGCCGAGACAGATGCCTAATACGGGAACGTCCGCGTCGAGATACTCGCCGGAGCGCCCGCGCTCGTCGATCTCCGGCCCGCCCGAGAGCACGATCCCGTCGGCATCGACCTCGTCGGGGGGCGTCGAGTTCCCGACGATGCCGGTCTCGACGCCGATGTCGTCCAGCGCACGGCCCTCCAGATGGGTGAACTGGCCGCCGTTGTCGACGACGACGATTGTGGTCATACTAGGTCGTGGCGACGAATCGGCTAAAGACTCCCGAAAACGCGATCGATCGCCTCAGCCGTCGTCCCGGCGCTCGGCGGCCGACGAGAAATCGAGTTCGGCGTGTTCGTGACTCCGCCGGCCCTCCCTGGCGGCGAGCGCCTCGGTGTCCGGGCTAGCATCGTCGTCGATGCGCGCCCACGACTCGTGGATCTTGGCGTGACACCACCGACAGAGGAAGACGGTGATCTCGTGGCTCGTGTGCTCGTCGTCGGCGTAGGAGAGATGGTGCTCTTCGAGCAGCGGTCGTTCGTCCGAGTGGGCCTGTCGGTGCTCGTCGAGCCCGCAGCGGACGCACTCGCGCGAGCGGTTCCGTGCCCGGAAGTGCGGACAGTCGGCCCAGCCCCAGTCGGGACCGGCGTCGGTAACGACCGGACAGGCGAACTCGTCGGCGCGGCGCTTGCGGGCGAACGCAGGGTCGTGACGGTCGTGTTCGAGCGCGTACCGACAGCGCCCGCCGTCGGTGAGATGATCGCACCGCTCGACGAACGCGTAGGGGTCCTCGACGCCGACCGAGCTGCCGGCGGGCGTCTTCTCCATACTCGACTCTCGTTCCGAATCGACGTCAATGCCAGCCTTTCAGCAGCACCGCACCGACGAACCCTGCCAACCCGGCGATTGCGGCGGTGCCGAGTCTGGACACGAGCCCCGCCGATGGTGCTGCCGTGATCCATGCGCCGATCGCGAGTCCCACCGCGATGGCGATCGTGCCCCGATTGTACGTGTCCACAACTGTGTCGACTCGGCAGAACCACAAATAATCACGTACTCGAAACGGTTGGTCGTATCCGATCGCTCCGTTCGTCACCGGCCGATCCGACGGTTTCGCCTGACTGAAGACGAACAGAAATATTTCAATCGGATTTTTTGGTGTATGAAAACGAACGAATATTGAATGATCATGTTTACGAAGATATGAGAAGGTTATTATTGTCGGTCAGGCGTATTTTTGAGCCGTAGAGAAAATGAAACTGTCAAACACATCGCTGGTTGTCGTACTGGTTTGTCTGCTTATCGCAGGTGCTTCAACCATCGGTGTCGCGCAAGCGCAACTGCAAGAGGACGAGCCCAACGACGACAATGGAGCCGCAACACCGCTCGAAGACGACGAGACGAGCGGTGAAATCGAAGTGACAGGTGACGAAGACTGGTACGAGTTCGACGTCGAAGAGGGAGACAGCATCTCGCTCGTCTACACCGGCGGGACGCCCAACGGGATACTGTCCGTCGATCTCGTCGGTCCCGACGAGGAGACGATCGACGACGCATACCTCGAATCCGAGGGCGGCCGCGCACAGATAACGGCCACCGCCGAGCGGACGGGGACGTACTACACGAAGGTGAGCTTCACGGGGTTCGCCGATCTCGACGAACCGGCCGCGTACACGGTGACGAAGGAGTCGCCGGAGACCAAGGAACTTGAGACGGCGACGCCGACCGCAACAGCCACTGCAACGCCAACGCCTACCGCGACAGCGACTCCAACGGCGACGCCGACCGCAACGCCGACGGCAACCAGTACCCCGACCTCGACCCCGACTGCCACGACGACGGTCGTGAAATCGACGACACAGTCATCGACGGGGATGGATGATGGGACGAACGGTACCGCCGTGAATCAATCCACGACCGGGAATCAGAGCGACGGGAGCAGCACGTCCGGTCCTGGATTCGGTGTTCTGAGTGCGGTCGTCGCTCTGTTGGCACTCGTCTTCATCGGAGTCCGACAGCGCTGATCGACCGTCGCTGTCGCCGTGCAGTGCATCGGTTACCTATCTTTGATCACACACGAGCACGAATACGCGCCACCGCTGCTCACAACGAGAACGTCGAGTCGCAACATCTGTCGGAACGCACTCTTTTAAATACCGCCCGCGCTGCGCTGCGAGTGGCTATCATGACCGGTGAACGTTTTATTCGGGGGCTCCCCCGAAACTACCCCGCTGTCTGACACTGACGTACAGTTTCTCGATACAACGCTCCGCGACGGCGAGCAAGCCCCCGGCGTGTCGCTCACGCCAAGCGAGAAGGTCGACATCGCCCGCAAACTCGACACGGCCGGCGTCTCGACGATCGAGGCCGGCAGCGCCTGCACCGGCGCGGGCGAGCGCGAGACCATCTCGCGGGTGACGAGCGAGGGGCTCGACGCGCGGGTGACGAGCTTCTGTCGCGGCATCAGAGGCGACATCGATCTCGCGCTCGACTGCGACGTCGACGGGATCAATCTCGTCGTGCCCGCCAGCGAGCGCCACATCGAACGCAAGGTCGGCACGAGCCGCGGCGGCGTCGTCGAGACCACCGTCGAGCTCGTCGAGTACGCCCGCGAGCACGGGCTCTGGGTCGAGGTGCTCGGCGAGGACGGCAGCCGATCCGATCCGGAGTTCCTCACCGAACTGCTGGGCGCGGCCGTCGACGCCGGCGCGGACCGGATCTGTTACTGTGATACCGTCGGCTACGCCACGCCCGAGCACACGGGAGACGTCGTCGCCGAACTCGCCGAACTCGGCCCGACGAGCACCCACACCCACGACG
Source organism: Halococcus morrhuae DSM 1307 (assembly GCF_000336695.1). GTDB lineage: Archaea > Halobacteriota > Halobacteria > Halobacteriales > Halococcaceae > Halococcus > Halococcus morrhuae. The sequence continues at coordinate 2,461 of NZ_AOMC01000160.1, read as the reverse complement.
ATCTCGGACTGGCGGTGGCGAACGCGTTCGCGTCGATCCGGGCGGGCGCGGACCTCGTCCACGCCACGATCAACGGGATCGGCGAGCGCGCGGGCAACGTCGCGCTCGAAGAGGTCGCCATCGCGCTCGCCGAGGGCTACGACAACGAGACCGTCGACACCGGAGGTCTCTACGACCTCGGGCGGACCGTCGCCGACGCGACGGGCATCGCGCTCGCACCGAACAAAGCGGTCGTGGGCGAGAACGCCTTCACACACGAGTCGGGCATCCACACCGACGGTCAGCTGAAGGACGACGCGATGTACGAACCCTACCCACCGGAGCGGGTGGGTCGCGAGCGCCGGCTCGCCCTCGGCAAACACACCGGACGCGCGGGCGTCGCGGCGACGCTCGCCGAGCACGACGTCGAGGCGAGCGACGCCGACGTGGCCGAGATCACCGATCGTGTGACCGATCTCGGCGATCAGGGCAAACGCGTGACCGACGCCGACGTGCTCGCGCTCGCCGAGACGGTCCAGGGTCGCGAGCGCGAGCGCCGGGTCGAACTCGAAGATCTCACGGCGGCCAGCGGCAACGCCACCCCGACGGCGAGCGTCAGGCTCCGCGTCGATGGCGACGAACGCACCGCCAGCGGCACTGGCAGCGGGCCCGTCGACGCCGCCGTGGCGGCCGTCCGGGAGGCGCTCGGTCCCGGTCGCGACGCGACGCTCGACTCCTACCACGTCGATGCCATCACCGGCGGAACCGACGCACTCGTGACTGTCGAAGTGGAAATGAGCCGCGACGCACAGTCGGTCTCGGTCGCCGCGAGCCACGCCGACATCACCCGGGCGAGCGTCGAGGCGATGGTCGACGCGCTCGATCGGCTGCTCGCGAACTGAGATCGCTCGCTTCTCCATCACCATCGCTACCGCAACACCCAGTAGGGTTACTGTCGGACAGAAATATGTTGCAATCAAATTTTAGAAACCTACTGTGACGGATGATTGCCACGGAACGGTTCTTTATCGGTTGCTGTCCGACAGTATTACCACCGCGCCGCAGCGAGTCGAGACATGCGCGAACTCGATGCGGTCGAACGGGTGGGCGTCGTCGGCGCTGGGACGATGGGCAACGGCATCGCACAGGTCGCCGCAACCGCGGGCTACGACGTCGTCATGCGCGACATCGAGACATCGTTCGTCGAGAACGGGCTCGACGCGATCGACGACAGTCTGGATCGGCTCGTCGACAGCGAGAAACTCACCGAGGACGAGGCTGGGGCAACGCGCGACCGGATCACAGGCACCACCGATCTCGACGAGCTCGCCGACTGCGATCTCGTCGTCGAGGCGGCCGTCGAGGAGATGGAGATCAAACAGGACATCTTCGCCGATCTCGATAGCACTGTGCCGGAGGATGTCGTGCTCGCGACCAACACCAGCACGCTCTCGGTCACGTCGATCGCGAGCGCGACCGACCGCCCCGAGCTCGTCGTCGGACTGCACTTCATGAACCCCGTCCCCGTCATGAAGGGCGTCGAGCTGGTCGTCGGCGAGCACACTACCGACGCAACCACGGCGCTCGCCCACGACTTCGCCGCGGGGCTGGGCAAGGAGACCTGGGAGTCGGACGACAAGCCGGGGTTCGTCTCGAACCGTATCCTGATGCCGTGGATCAACGAGGGTATCAGAACCTTCGACGAGGGTGTGGCGACGAAGGAAGACATCGATCGGGGGATGAAACTCGGCACCAACGTCCCGATGGGGCCGCTCGAACTCGCCGACCACATCGGGCTGGACATCTGTCTCGACGCCACCCGAACCCTCCACGAGGAGCTCGGCGACCGCTACACGCCGGCGTATCTCCTGAAACGAACGGTCGAGGCGGGCGATCTCGGCAAGAAAACTGGTGCCGGCTTCTACGAGTACGAAAAGTAGGATATAGAAAGACCGTAAGTAACAAGCGTCAAGAAATCACTCTGTCTCTTATTGTGCCCCTCACCAGTTTTTCTATACAGAATGAAGGTGGTCTCCGAGAAGTCGAGTGTGATGATGTACCTCAGTTGATGGTGATTGCTGGACCCAACGGAGTGGGAAAGTCAACTGTGTTAGAAAATATAAACAATGAGTTGTCACGCACCCATAGTTCCGGTGTTTCAGTGGGTGGAAACGCGAAAGCAATTTATTTTTCTCCTCACAGGGCACCTAACCCTGGGACAGTCAGTGCCAGTATGCTCACCTCACTCCAAAATAGGAGTGCTAGAGATCTACTTGGAGGAGAAAGCTACAATCTGAGCTCCAACAATTCAGAGTTGCCGAGACAGTTAAGAAACATACACAATCGAAGCAGAAACCGTGCTGATTTTGCACCTTATTTTGAGGTGAAAAAGAGGTCGTGTCGCAAAGCGGTCTAGACTTCGGTAGCAACTGACTCCCCTCAGGAAGGGGTTGTCTCTGGTGTCCAAACCGAGACCACCCCA
>NZ_AOMC01000159.1 GCF_000336695.1 Halococcus morrhuae DSM 1307 | reverse complement strand
GCACCGATCCCCGCACAGCCGTTACGACCGCCGGCGAGCACGAATTCGACCTCCACTACGTCGAAGATACAGCCGCTGACCACGACGAAACGAGCTATCTTCGTCCCGTCGAAGGAGTCATCGACTTCGACGGGCAGAACCGCTATCAACAGGACATCGCGGCCAAGAGCGTTGATCTCGCTACCACTCTCAGCTATCGGGATGCCGCCGATCACGGCGACGGCTTCGTTTCGATGCCGTCGCCAGACACCATCAACCGCCGTGCCAAAGAATACGGCAGCAAACTCAAGCAGTTCCTTCCTGACTGTGTTGCGGGAACGGACGCTGACGCTATCATCGCCGACGGAACGAAGTGTCACAGCCAAGACGAAGACCGCTCGTACCACTCCGTTCAAGCAACGCTTGGCGAGGATACTGCCGAGGACTCGCGGTCTCTGCTGGATCTGTCGATCAACGCCGACTGGGATGAGACAGCAGCCGCTCTCGACGATATCGATGCAGTCACTGACGACGCTGCGGTCGTCAGTGACGCTGATGATAGTATCGTCACGGCATTTACCGACGAAAGCCGTGAGCATCAGCTCGACCTCGTCCATGTCGGCCGGACGCTAGGCTACAATCTCTGGGATGACGGCGTGTTCTCCTTGGAGCGGCGCACCGAGATCGTTACAGAAGTGATCGACGAGGTGTTCCATCTGAAGAATTCGGTTGCCAAGCACCGACCTGAGGAGGAGTTCGCGGCGATCCGCGAACGGATCGCGCGAACGACCAAGCG
>NZ_AOMC01000158.1 GCF_000336695.1 Halococcus morrhuae DSM 1307 | reverse complement strand
CTCAACCGATCAACCAAAACAACCATGAGCTGTGACCTCACAGTTGAGGCTACCAGAGGCAAAGTCTAGAGGACTTTGCGACGCGACCAAAAAGAGGACGTTTGAGGGATCGTCAGGTCGATTGGTCATGGGAATCAATTCTCGGCCGTGGTTATACTATTTTCTGAATCCGACGGACTCACAGCGTCCATCTCAGCCGTAGCAGACCGATCGTGAAATGAAATGCTCGAAAGCGCGATAGCAGCAAGAATCAGGATAACCGGAACAAACTGGATTCGCCGTCGAAACGCTGCCCCAGCGTTCATCTCGATGATGGAATAGGCGAGGATGCCACTGACGGCGTAAGTGGCGATGATAGCCCGTTTCTCGGAATGGTCACGGAGCATGGTAAACCCGCGTCCGGTGAACGCAGTTGCAATAAATAGCGCCCAACCGCTGACACCAGCGAGGAAGTTAGTAAAGCCGTTTACATCCCATGGAAGTGGTGAGAATAAGAAATAGACAACCTTTACCGGGGCATAGAGAAGAATATCGAGCCACGAACGGTAGTGAAGATCCGCAAGATACGTGCTCCCGCCATGGGCGCGAGCATGGGCGTATCCATCAAGTCCTGCTGGCGTCAACGCTGTCTGTCCACCGACGAAATCACCGAAGTTGAGGGCAAAATATCCAAGGATGGGTAGTAAGAGTCCCCCAACCACGACGAAACGCCACGGAACGTGTCGGTTTCTGAGTGTGAAGGCAACTACGAGAGTAACACCCGCTACTGCGAGGTTTTCCGGCCGCATGACGTAGAGTACTACCATGGCTACGAACAAGAGGACGATGTCACCCATCGGGAGGCGTTTCGTCCAGTGTGTAATTTGCCAAACATCGTCTTCAGGGGCCCGTTCGTACAACTGATTCGGCTGTGTGAAGCGGAGAGAGATCCATACCATCATCAGCATCGCAAGTGCAACGAGGACCTCACGCTGTATGACGACGGAACGATAGACGATAGATGGCCAGAACACGACTGCACCCGCCGCGAAGATCGAGTTCCGGCGCGTCGTGATCTGCGTTGAGACAATGTATGTCATATAGCCTATAATGGTCCCGTAGAAAGCTGTCCCAAGTTCACCGGCAACCCGCCATGAGCCCAAAAGAACGTAGAACGGTGCATGAAGATACGCAACAACTGTCCGCATCAGGCTTGTATCTCTTGCTGGCGCGAGTTCACTCAGCGGTACAGTAAACTGTCCCTCCAACCATCCACCTGCGAGTGCTGCCGATCGCTCGTGATGAAAGACAGAGATATCTGGCTGTGTCAACACCCCCAACTGCGAATTAAGAACGATAATCGCAAGACGAAGCAAGTACCCCGCGGCCAACAGCGCAAGCAATAGGTTGCCACGCCAATACTGGCGGAGACCAAACAACGACACACCGAGAGTGAGCGCGATGACGCCGATCCATGGCGAAAAGAGATGAGTGGTAGCGATAACTCCGACGACGAACGCGACGAGCAAGATGGACAACCACATCCGTAGATGATACGAATACGAGCCGATCGTCGAGGTCGTACTCACATCGGCAGTCAACCAGCGATATAATCGTGAATTTGGGAGGGAACGACGCGTCGTTCGCCAACCTTGACCGATAGGCGAGTGAATGAAACGGGCTGATATACGATCGTAATTGAAGATCAGTATTCGCACCAACCACGAACCGTTGATCCACCGTTGAAGGCGACCACTCGATGCTGTCGTATCCGATGTTTCGGTCATGTCAGCTTTTGCCCAGCTACGGCTGTTCGGTTGTTCACTTCAAAATCCGTTACGATAGCATCCACAACAACATTGCCGAGATCAAGTCGGAACTGTGAACCAATATAAAGCCGTTCGTCCTTGAAGTGTGCAGTTCCCTGCTGTGTGGTGACATTAACTCGAAGTCGAAGACTTGCGTTGGATGTCGTGTTGTTAGTCCCTGTTGGAACAGGCGTCGTCTGCGAGGAACCCAGCACAGACACGATGTCCTCGTTGCTCGGGACCGGGCCCTTGTCGATCCCATTTACGACATATGGTGCATCGTCAATCAGTTGGAATCGGACCATGCTTGTCGTCTGGTTCATCATCGGAGCGGTGTTTTCAGTGGCATTTCCTGATTCATTCGCAGAGTTCTGAGATCCATCATCAGTAGACGATGTCGCAATGACGACCGCACCTGCTGAGACAATCAAAGCGATGATGAGTACAATTCCAACCGCATCGATGACATTGACAATCCCAAACAGTCTCCCTTTATCGTCGATAACTTTCATGGATTCCAGAAGCGAGTCCTTGGTGAAAGCGGATGGGAGAAGGATAAAAGTATAGCGATACAAACCCGTTGACAGTAGCTCATCAGTCGGTCGCTATTCTCGGGTCAGTTCACGCCAAGTCCATTTCGGGCATAGCCGACGATCCGCCGCCGGGCTTCCGTGACGTTCACGATTTTCGAGGCCGGTGCTGAAGACTGTACGTAACCAACAAACAGCGCTCCGAGCATTGAGAGCAGACTGAGGCCGAAAATAGTCATACCTGCAAAGAGCTGCAAAATGAGAAATGCCACCAGCAGAAGGATTGTGAACACTGTTTCGGAGCGCGCATTTCGAATCCCAATAACGAGGGTATTGATCGTGAGCACGAGATAAGCCCCACCACCGAGGACGCCACTGATGAGAAACATCCGGATATAGCTATTGTGAGTGGTCGTTACGTCAACTGAATTGTGTAAATATCCAGCCAGCAGTTCGGCGTCATTGCCCGGCCCCCAGCCGAGCAAGGGGCGACTGCGTACTGCTTCATATGCCGCGGACCACGTGGCACGACGGTCGCCGAGGTTGACCTGTGCAATAACGTCCGGACCGGGTATAATTGCAAACACCATTGCGAATCCGATTACCACCCCAAATGCACCGAACGCCACGAGTCCAGCCATTGCAGTTCGGCCGAAAAGACGGTAAACAATATACAGTCCGCCGGCGGCGACAAGTGCAAGCAGCGCCGCCCGTCCGCCAGCGAGGACGACGCCGAGCGTGTTCAATCCGAAAGCTCCGACGGCAAGCAGTCGCCGCGATCGGACGAACATTGCCCCAGAAGCGACTACCCCTATTGCAGCGAAGCCGGAGAGATAATTTGGATTGTCAAAAATTGACACCGGGGTGTGTAAGACGACTCCAGCAAGTGTCTGTGTTGTATCCCATGACGTAATCGTGAGTCCGGCGATTTCGTAGCTCCCGAGCAACACTGTTGGCAAACCAATAAGGACGAACGCTCCCGCGGTACAGGCCAGCACATCGTGGAATACTGCTCGGTTGATGACTGCCGGAACAACGAACAAGTTTATGCCAGTAATCACGGTGAATGCGCCGAGGCGAAGCATGCCCGCCGTAGTCGGATCAAGCATTGTTGTAAGGACGAACACCCCCCAGATCAACAGTACCATGGGAATAATCGTCCAGTGGTAGACGATCGCGAAGCGGTCGGTGGCAATGAATACACCGACAAATGCTAGATAAACGAAAGCAACGAGTGTGTATCCGATTATATCGGGAACAAACCCAGAGAGGGTGAGTGATGCCGCAAGAATGATTAATCCAGTCCATAAGACATCAGTTTGAGGTTTCTTCATCATGTGTCGGACAATATTCGCTCATAGACAGTCAACGTTTCACGAGCTGTTCGGTTCCATGAAAACTCCTTGTAGCGCTGCCGGCCTTGCTCACGCAAATGATTTCGCAGCGAGTCGGAAGTCAACACGCGCTCTAACGCATCGGTGAGATCACTTTTATTTGTCGGGTCAATATAGACACCAGCATCGCCGACGACTTCTGGAATGGATGTTCGGTCGGAGGCGATAACAGGCGTCCCGTGTGCCATTGCTTCGAGTGGTGGTAGACCAAACCCTTCGTACAACGAGGGATAAACGAATACAGTAGCGTGTTCGTACAGCGTAGCCAGCGTCTCGTCGTCAACGCGACCAAGAAATTCGACATCGTCTCGGTACGAACTGGGTATCTGCTCTCGTAGTTCTGTGAGACTGTCGCCGTACTCTGCGCCAGCGATAACTAGCTTCGCGGCCGTTTGGTCGGTTCGAGCACGCAGTTCAATGTATGCGTCCACGAGAGTGTCAAGATTTTTATGCGGTCGAAGTGACCCGACGAAAAAAAGAAACGAACCATCAACTGGCGGCGAATCATTTGTCTCAGTTTGTGTCCCACCTGGGCCGTGTGGAATGACAGTTATCTGTTCCTCGTCAACACCAAACTCTGCAACAATATCGGAGCGAGCGTGATTCGAGACAGTAAGTACGTGGTCGGCGGATCGAACGCTCCGTCGTATCATGGTTGTGATATAGCGGTGTTTGAGTATTCCTAAGCCTCGAAAGTAAGAAGGGAAATGAACGTATTTCAGATCGTGAATAGTGACAAGGGAGGAACCTTTGACGAAAAGTGGAAGATACGACGAGAGTGAATGGAACAGGTCGTACTCGAACGAGTGCCTGAGAAAGTATAGTTGACGTCGTGGTCCGACACCTCTGATGTCGGCCGACGTTATCTTGACGTTTCCTTGTTGCTCCCAATGAGTGATGTCCCAATTTCGACTGTCAGCTGGCGGGGCGATTATCTCGAACCGAAACCCATCAGCCATAGGCAACAGCGCATCAAGGAGTTCGAATGCATATCGGCCAGCACCGGAGACACCGCCTCCAAGCGGGCTGGCATCAAGCAGAATGGAGGGCGATAGTTCAGCCATTATAAACGAGGTTTCCCACACTCGGTAATATATCTTTCATTCGTTTGCCGTCATCAGTGGCAAGTCTCAACATAGTTCCGAACCAACCACAAACCTCATTCGCCCTCCACGCAACGCGAGCGTATGAACACCCGTTCACGGTTGCGTCGGGCACTTGACAATCCAATGCTCTTTTGCCGTCAAATAAATCGCCTCTACCATCGCCGATTTGGCCAGCGTGAGCACAATACTGACGGCGTCAATGTTTTCGCAGAGGATTGGGATACACTCTGCATCCTCGATGCGTGTCGATACGATATGTTTGCGCGCTGTTCAGGGTTGCCGGGACGACTTGAACAGCGAGAATCGAAGGGATCAGCGACTACAGAGTTCCTCACTGCAAACCTTGACGGCCGCGATCTCCGAGACACCGTGTACGTGACCGCCAACCCACAGCTCTACCACAATCGAGAAGCGATAGATGTCGAATTTCATGACGTGGTTGACGTCTGGCGTGAGGAGGGTTGGGACGAAGAATACGGAACTGTCCTCCCCGAGACCGTCACCGAGTACGCGCTGCGTACCGCCGAAGAATATCCGAACAAACGCCTCGTGATCCACTACATGCAGCCCCACTACCCATTCATCGAGTCGGAGACCGACTTCGACAAGGATCATCTCGCCGGGCCACAGCGCGAGAACGTCTGGAATCAGTTGCTCTTCGGAACGCTCGACATCGAACGCGAGGACATCTGGAACATCTACGAGGCGAACTTGGAACGCGTGCTGCCACACGTCGAGACTCTGCTGGAGAACATCGATGGAAAAACCATCATTACGGCCGATCACGGGAACATGGTCGGCGAGCGTGCGTTCCCGCTGCTGATACGTGAATGGGGCCATCCTCGCGGTATCTACACCACGGAGTTGATCCACGTTCCGTGGCTAGTCCACGAAAGCGGACCACGACGAAAGGTGCGAATCGGCAAATCAGAAAATCAGTCGGAGACGGTTGACCAAGACATCGTTGCAGATCGGTTGGAGCAACTCGGCTACGCCGAGTGAGTCGGTTCTTTCCGCTCGAAATATGTCGATTTGGCAGATTATCGCTCCGGAATCGAGTGCTCGGCTCGGGCGCTCCATTTGTCCTGCGCGGCACGGAGGTGAGCCGGCGTGTTTATCTCATGACGTTCATTCTCGTCGACGCGAATCGGTTTCGAGGGAACGTTCTCAAAGACGATCGGGAACCAGTCGTTGTCCTGGCCGCCGAGGATCTCCATTGCTTGGTCTCGATGAGCAGCGTTGAGCACGAACAATCCAACTTCCTGATGTCCCTTGATGGCTCCGTAGTCGGTGATGACGTCCTCATCGTCCCAGCGCACGGCGGTCATCTCGTCTTGGACCCCCTCAACCACACCGACACCGCTGAATCCATCGTCACGGAGGCCGTTCTCGTAGGTCTGTACGAGCTCGTCGATGACCGACTGCGTGAACACCACGTCGCCACACACCAGCAATACGTCCTCGTCGTCAATACGTTCGAGCGCGGAGTGCGCCGTGTAGCTGTTCTCGGTCGTCGCCCACTCGTCGATAACCATAAATTCCACATCGGTGTCCGCAGCGATCTTGCTAGTGTCGAAGACCGATTCCGGAGCGGTACCGTCGTCGAACCCGTGGCCGAGGACGACGGTAATGCGGTCACAGTGTGGGGCGAGACGGGTGAGTTGGTGCTCATATAGCGGGCGACCACCGACCTCCAAGAAAAGTTTCGGTAGTTCGGCGGTTCGATCACCCATTCTCGATCCTTCACCGGCTGCCAGCACGATCGCTTCCATGCAGCCTCAAACGAGGCCCACCGGATAGGGATTTCTATCAGACTCACTCCGACGGTCGCGCTATCTCGTCGTGATCGGACGTAGGAATCCCTCGCTCTCCAGAAGAGGAGAACCGCTGGACAATAGCAGTCGAACGGTTCACGCTCGACGGCTGCATGAACCGTTCTCGCACTGCTTTTCGCTCGGCAGCGTGCTCGTCGTTATCGAGGACGGTTTCGATAGACGAACACAGTTCGTCGAAGTCACTCGCAATCGGTCCGGGTGTGACTGCCTCGTAATCGAGGTAGAACCCACGCTTCGAGCGATAATCGTCCAAATCGAACGGGTAGAACACGATAGGCTTGTCGAGGAGCAGGTAATCGAAATACACCGAGGAATAATCTGTAATCAGCGCATCGGTCTTGGGAAGAATCGAGTAGGCATCCGCGGTTCCCGGCAGCGGTATGAGGCGGTCGAACGCTGTGAAGTCAGTATCGAGGCGTTCGCTCGGATGGAGCTTCACCAGCAGGTAGGCATCGATTCCGAGCAGGAATTCGTCAAGGGTAGGAAGGTCGATATGGTCGAGGACGTACTGTTCGGTCGCCGCATGATACGTCGGTAGATAGAGAAGTACATCACTTTCGACAGGTAGTGCCGCGAGCGTTTCACGAACGCTTTCGTCAGCCGAGAGACCAGGGACTGTCCCGTCGTCAACGAGTGCATCGTTTCGCGGGTAGCCAGTAACAACGACTTGCTTGGGATTGAGATCGAATGCTGAGACAAACGGTTCGACCATCGCCTCGCTCGTTACCGTGAAGTAGCTATACCGATCCGTGATGGTGCGCTTACAGCGCTGAACGAACCGCCACCAGCGGCTCTCGGTTCCGTAGGCATGATCCCATCCGAGCTGTTTCAACGCGACTCCGTGCCAGAGACAGACCACTGTCGCCCCGCCACAGCACCACCGATTCACGTCCGCGACGCCATGACTAACGAACACCAGTTCGGCCCGGAGGTTGAGAAAGATTCCACGAGTCGAGTAGGCATGATAAGCCTCGTAGCCATGTGACTGGAGTTCCGCGACCAATTCGTCATCTTTTGCGAGCCAGACCGGCCGCACATTCGGACACGATTCGAGAGCGTGGAGATAGAGATGCTTCGAGTTGTCGAGAAAGGCTTCGCCGCCGCGTGCCCCGAACATCCAGAGCCTCTCGTTTCGCGGCCAGACCAACGAGCAAATGAACAGCACTCCGAGCAACAGGAACGTCACTACAATCCGTACCCGCGAGTGTATCGCTCTCATCACAGAGAATAGACTCGACAGCCAGCTGTCGTCCACCGACACGGCGGTTCCTCTCGTGAGATCCATCGATCGAAGAATATCGGTAGTAACAGTATAGGAGCATCGAAAGAATATTGAACGATAGAACAGAGTCGCGTTGTATGGAAACCCCACCGCTACGCTGGCTCCGTGAGTCAGTTCAAGAGACATGGAAAGAGTACCGAAAGAACGGTCTTGACGGAGCCCAACACGGGGTGACGAACGCCTGGCAGGATTTCTTCGTCCAGCTGAATCGCCAGTACGTCCAGCACCGTGGGAACCCTGGTGAATCCATATATAGCCGTGATTGGGATGTGATGCTCATCCTTGACGACATGCGCGTCGACATCATGCACGAGGTTGCCAACGAGTACGACTTCGTCACGGGGATCGATACGTTCCGCTCTCTTGGAAGCAAATCTCCTGATTGGATGGAACGAAACTTCGATAACGATCATCCGAAAGAAACAGCCCGGACCGCGTACGTGACCGGAAACCCCTTTTCACGAATGTTTGACGGTTCGGAATTCAGAGTCTTCGATGAAGTCTGGCGGTATGCGTGGGACGAGGACCGCAACACCATTCCGGCCCGCGCGCTCACCGACCGTGCAGTCAGGACGTGGCGACAGCGCGGCAAAGGTATGGACAGAATGGTCGTCCACTACATGCAGCCACATGACCCGTTCGTCCCGGACCCGGAACTCGGCACCTACGGCAGCGTCGATTCGTTTGGGCGAGAAGGGTTCGGCAATCTTTGGTCGCTGACCGGCTATACGGTCCCGCGCGAGCGTGTCTGGCAGGCCTACCGCGACAACCTGCGATACGTCCTTGATGACGTCACGCTGCTGTTAGAGAACATTGACGCTGAGCGGGTAGTCATCACAGCCGACCACGGTCACGCCGCCGGCGAGCTCGGTCTCTGGGGTCACCCCTCTGACCTGCTGCTGCCGTGCGTGCGTGAGGTCCCGTGGGTCGAAACCGACGCGGTTGATACAGAGACACACGAACCGAGCCTCGAACAACCCGACGACATCGCAGCGACCGACGCCGACGAGGCGGTGGTTCGTGAACGACTCCGCGACCTTGGCTACGCCGAATAGCCTCTACCTGTGTTGCCGGCATTCATTTTTGGCCGCTCAGTTGGTCGATTCGTGTGGAGTCGTACAGTACTGTTCGTAGAGGCTGCCCGCGGCGCGTGCGAGTTTGCTTGCGTAATCGAGTGCATAGAATATCCCCGTCTCTCGGGGTGTCGGATCGGTGGCATCGGTGAGTCGCGCATAGAAATCCCGTGGCTGCAGCGGTAGGAATTGTCGCGGATGGAGCGGATGTGCGCTCTCGGCGTTCTCAGGATGGTAGCGCTGGAGTTCGACCGCACCTCGACCGATGCGGAATTGCTTTTTCAGCCACGGTCGCAGCGCTTCGCGCGCCGGGTGGTACATCGTAATCGACGACTCGAAATGCTGGTTGAAGCCTGCCTCGTGGACGCGTTTGCCGAACTCCTCATCGCCGTGGGAAGCAATCCGCGCGTCGAAGAGACCAACGGCGTCGAAGACTTCCTTTGTGGTCGTCAGACAGCCAGTTTGCACGAAGTTCCGTTCGTGGAGGTATCGCTCGACGGGGAATCCACGAAGGAAAGTATCGTACCGCGCTGTCCACGTCTCGTGCTCTGTGTACATCGCCATCTCACAGCCGGCGTAATCCCAACCGTGCTCGCGGTGTGAGGCCACGAGCGATTCGAGCCAGTCTGCACGAACAGTCATATCCGCGTCAATGAACGCGATGATCGACCCACGTGCGTTTCGAATTCCCTCGTTACGAGCGGCGTATGATCCCTGAATCTCGTCCTCGACAAGTAGCGTGACGAGATCTGGGTAGCGCTCACAATAGGTTTCGATGATATCACGGGTACTATCGGTAGAGCCGTTATCCACGGCGAGAACCTCGTATTCATCTGTGGGATAGGTCTGTCCGGTGACAGATTCGAGCGTTAATCGAATTCCGTCCAAGTCGTTATAGACAGGAATAATTACCGAAAGGGTCGGCTCGCCCGCCGCGGGTTCGTCTGTCGTATTCATTTTCGTAGTGGGGTGGTGCTGACGGCCTAAAACCGTCGATATGAACAGACTATATGATTCCGTACGTGAGATATATCGATAGGGCCTCGTGTGTATGTAGAAACCACTATGTGGAGTGGGTATATATTTCACTGATGATGACTGAAATCGCCGCTTACTCCGGTTGGTTGGGAAACAACAACATCGGCGATGAAGCATTATATTTGGCTAATGAGAAGATATTTGCTGATTTTGAACTGGTAAACAGAGACTACTATGACGATTCATTAATCCAACTTTATGGCGGCGGCACCGTCCTTCCACGGCAAGCAATCGAGCATGGTTCGGATGAGTTAGTCGCAGCCATCGGTGTCGGTGTCGAAGATCCAGACTTCCGCAATCAACCGTTTGCGTCGATTGATATTGAATATTATCTAGAGAAAAACGACATAGCGTTCTTAATAGGGAATAAATATACCCAACACATAGCAAACCAAATTGCGTCCTTATCCGACTCGGTTATGATGGATCGCAAGTATGTAACAGAGGACAGATACACCCCAGTTCAACGTTTTGACTATTTAGGTGTACGAGGACCTCGATCGAAAGAAATCCTCAGCAGATACGGTATCGATAGTCAGGTTGTCGGAGATACAGCGCTGCTGTTGGAACCTTCCGAATACAATCATCAGAAAAGTAATAGAGTAGCTGTTACGCTTCGCTCAGCAAAAAGTGTTCTCAAATGGACGGACGATACGGAATATATTCAGGTTATAGAGAAATTCTGTCGAGAACATTCGGATGAATACGAGTTCGTATTTCTACCGTTCCGGCCGATTGACATCCCTCTCCATGCGAAATTGTCTAAGAAGATACCTAATGCAGAGTTCAGGGATTACTGCTCACATGTCGATGTGAGAGCAGCTATCGATGAAATATCCGACTGTGATATAGTCATTGGTGAACGACTTCATGCAAGCATCCTCGCGGCGTGTAGTTTCACCCCGTTCGTCTCGCTTGGATACCAGCCGAAGAACGATGATTTCGTCGAATCTATCAACATGACTGAATATCATACCCGGTTTCATCAACTAACGATCAACTGGCTAGTGGACCGATTCGAGAAAATCAGAACGTCGGATGATGCTCGCCAGAAACTACAAGCGGAAGTGACGGACAAACGAGCAGAGATACAATCGCTTGCGAAAGAAATAACGACTGCAATCAATGAACAAGACTACTAGCCGAATCCCTCAGATACTCATATAGTGACCCAGCAGAATTAACGATTTTCTTCGTAGACGCGAGGAGGTACAATGCTACGAACTTTTGTGTCGAAAATTCGTTCGTGCGATTGATTCGAGAGTGAAACCATCCAGGTTTCAGCGGGAGGTAATCACGGAAGTGAAACGGACTCGGAAGTTCAAAACGATCCGAATAGCGGTTGCGTAACTGTCCTCTTCCACGCCCGATGCGGAAACTCTTTTTNTGGGGTGGTCTCGGTTTGGACACCAGAGACAACCCCTTCCTGAGGGGAGTCAGTTGCTACCGAAGTCTAGACCGCTTTGCGACACGACCCTCTTTTTAGTGGTCGATTCGCTCCGCTACGATGCTGTCTTTGGCGATAAATCATACGACACGCCGACGCTTGACCGCCTTGCCAGCGAATCAGTCGTCTTTGAAAATTGCCACTCACAGGGTATCAGCACGGCTCCCGCGATGACAGCGATGCTTACCGGGCGCTATCCGCTCGAATACGGCGGTCACTGGTATATCGAGGACGAACAACCGACCATCGCCGAGCAGTTTCACGACAATGGCTACGCTACCGGTGCGATCCACTCGAATCCGAACGTCTCACGGCTACGGAACTTCGACAAGGGATTCGACACCTTCGAGGAGAACATACTTCCCTTTAAAAGCGATGGGTTGCTCGAACACGCGCCCGACGACGCCCTTCGGTATGCGAACAAGTTCGTTCGCGTGCTACGACGGACACCGTACATGCCCTCTCCACGGGTGAACGAACGGCTCGCGAAATGGACCGACGCAGCTCCAGAGCCGTGGTTCCTCTGGACGCAATACATGGACGTTCACGGGCCGTATCTCCCTGGCGGGGAGTTCACCTACCGAAACAAGTTCCGCGCCGAGCAGCTCTGGCGAAAGGCAGCGGTCAACTCTCCACACGAGATTACCACAGACGAACACGACGAACTACACACGAACTACCGAAAGGAGGTCGAATACTTCGACACCGAACTCGGGAAGTTCCTCGCTCGGCTCGATTGGCGTGGTCAGCTCGACGATACGCTCGTCGTCATCGTTGGCGATCACGGCGACGAGTTCTACGAACACGACGACTACGGCCACAGCAATCTCCCCTACGACGAACTCACGCATGTCCCGCTCATGATGTCGTTCCCTGATGGTTCCGAGATCGACCAGCCTCGACAAGTGGATGATCTCGTTCGCTGTGTCGATATCTTACCTACGGCGCTCAATCTCGCTGACGCAACCCTCTCCAGGGAGATGGAACGCCGCATGGCCGGTGAGTCGCTTCTTCCACTGCTCCGAAACGACGAATCACCTGAATTCGACTCGATAGTCACGGAAAAGGAAATCCGTGGCGAGTCAGCGCTTCGCTTCGGATTCCGGACCGAGCGCTGGAAGTTCCTCTACGACGGTAAAACAGATCAAAAACTACTGTATGATCTCGACGGTGATTCCGAGGAGACCGAGAACGTTGCCGACGCCAATCCCGACGTTGTCACGGAATTTGAACGCCAGCTTGAGGCACGATTTGAGACGATCGAGAACACTTCCGCGGATATCACGATCCCGAACATCGAAGCCCAACCCGGCGTCGAGGAGCGGCTTCAGGCTCTCGGATACCAGGAATGAGCCGGCCAAACATCGTCCTCGTCGTGATGGACACTGCCCGCGCCCGCGAGACCGTCCACGAGCGCTACGACTTCCTCCCCGAGCTCGATCGCCTCGCCCAGACAGGTACTGAATACACCGAGACCGTCGCCAGCGCGCCGTGGACACTCCCCTCCCACGCCTCGTTATTTACCGGCACCTACCCCTCGAAACACGGCGCACATGCGGGCCACAAACATCTCGACGAGGGACTGCCAACCCTTGCTGAAGCCTTCCAGGATGGGGGCTACGAGACGATCGCTGTCTCGAACAACACGTGGATCTCCGAGGAGTTCGGCTTTGCCCGCGGATTCGATACCCTCTATAAGACGTGGCAGTACGTTCAGACCGATATCGACCTCGGCGAGATCGCGCGCACGAAACAGGGTGCGGAGATGATGCGCGCGCTCGCTACCCGTCTTGCCGAGGGCAACCCTGCGATCAACGTCGCCAACGCGATCTACGGCCAGTTCTTTCGCAAGCGAACCGACGATGGAGCCAAACGGACCAACGAGTGGATTCGAGAGTGGCTTGCCGACCGCAACGACGATGAGCCGTTTTTCTGCTTTGTCAACTACCTCGAACCCCATCTCGAATACCGCCCACCCGAGTCCATCGTCGAGCGATTCCTGCCTGCAGACGTCTCCTACGAGGAGGCGATGGCTGTCCCACAGGATGCGTGGGGTTATATTGCCGGTACTGTCGACCTCACCGACCGACAGTTCGACATCCTACGTGCCCTTTACCTGGCGGAACTGGCTTATCTCGATCGACGCCTCGGCGAGCTCAGACGCCACCTCGAAGCCGCTGGCGAGTTCGAAGATACCGTATTCGTCGTGACGGGCGACCACGGCGAGAACATCGGCGACCACGGTCTGATGGACCCCCAGTATTCCCTCCATGAGACGCTGCTTCACGTACCGCTCATCATCCACGGACCGGGGTTCGAGACTGGACAGGTCGACGACCTCGTGCAACTCACTGACCTCGCGCCGACGCTGCTCGACGCTGCCGACATTGATGCCCCTACGCTGCGTGATGCCTCTCAAGGCCAGTCGTTCCATCCCGAAGTGGAGACTCCCCCACGCGAGTACGCCATTGCTGAGTACATGGCTCCGCAGCCTTCGATGGACGCGCTCCGCGAGCGGGTTGGGATACTTACGGACGATCTCGAACGGTTCGACCGCTCGCTCCGCGCCATTCGGACCGACGACGAGAAACTGATTCGCGGATCGGACGGCACACGGAAGTTCTACGAACTGCGACATGATCCTGAAGAGGCCACGAATCTCACGACTGAACGCTCTGAACGAGTTGATACGCTTGAAACTACGCTCGACGAGTGGCTCGATACGTTCGAACATGCCGATACGTCAGGCGAGGTTTCGATGACTGACGCGACGGAAGCCCGCCTCGAAGACCTCGGCTACCTACAATAGCCTTGACCAAGCCGATACGATTCTCGACGCTACCACTCCCTTACTCTCGATACAATATCTATCTTCTTGCTGTTAATTCTAAAAATGAAAACAGTTATTGTGTGTGCCTGTTCGCTTAAACTATGTCAGGGACATCGTCTTTCGACAGGCGAGAATTCTTGAAAGTCGCGGGGACCGTGGGAATCTTGTCCGGATCGGCGGAAAACGCGCTCGCCCAACAATCGAACGAGAAACAAAACGAGCTGCTCGTTGGTGTCGCTCCGACCGCGAACGCACGCCAAACTGCCCAGCAGGCGCTGCCGTCCGAGGCTCGGATCATCGACGAGAATGACACACTGGGCTATGTCAGAGCCGAACTACCTGATCGGTCCTCGGCAAGCGCAACGGCCAGCGTCGCGAGCACTGTCGCCTCGCGTCGAGGTGTTGAGTACGCCGAGCGGAACGCTGTCTATGAGACGCTCGCTGTTCCGAACGATCCCCGCTTCGGCGACCAGTATGCACCGGAAATGGTGAACGCGCCAGCAGCATGGGAGACCACGCTTGGTGAGAGCGACGTGATTGTTGCAGTCGTCGATCAAGGTATCAAATACGACCACCCGGATCTCGAAGCAAACGTTGCGGACGGATATGGACACGATTTCGTCGATAACGACGACGATCCGTATCCCGACACGCTTTCCGACGAACAGCACGGCACACACGTCGCCGGCATTGTGGCTGCCGGGACCGATAACAATACTGGTGTCGCAGGTATTAGCAATGCTACACTGCTTAGCGTCCGCACACTCGACAAGTCCGAAACGGGGTACACTGCCGATATTGCTGACGGCATTCAGTGGGCTGCGGACAACGGTGCAGACATCATCAATCTCTCGCTCGGTGGTGGATTCACCGAGACGCTCCAGAAGGCAGTCTCCTATGCCCATGAAAAAGGTGTATTGCTCGTCGCCGCGGCAGGCAATGATGGTGGATCGGTCGACTATCCAGCCGCCTACGACGAGTGTATAGCCGTCTCGGCGCTTGATCCTGATGATAGTCTCGCTTCCTATTCGAGCAGGGGTCCGGAAATCGAACTCGCTGCGCCCGGAACGAACCTGCTCTCAACGTGGACCGACAACGGTTATGCGACGCTCTCGGGCACTTCGATGGCAGCACCAGTCGTATCGGGTATCGCGGCACTGGCTCTCTCACAAGCGAAGCTCTCGAACACAGAGCTACATGAGCGCTTGAAAAACACGGCCACGAGCACCGTGTTGTCTAATAAAGAACAGGGGGCCGGAAAGGTTGATGCAAAATCGGCACTTAGTGGAGAATATTCGAACACGATCTCGATAGTAGCCAACGATTCGTATTCTAGTTACACTATTACAGTGAGCGGAGACATCGGAACTAGTTCTGGTATCGGTGGGATAGATAGCATTTCAGGGCCGACCGCAACCGGTGCAGTCGGGGGAAGCGGAACGGATATGTATGGGTTTTCGGGGATCGTGACGGATCTGGAGGTGGACGGAGATGCGAGCGTGTACATCGACGGCGATCGGGTCGCGATGGGCCACGAGCACACGCTGACGGTTGCGGCCGAGGGGTCGTATTCGAGCTACGACTTTTCGACGATAGGGGAGGTCGAGCCGCGGTACGGCACCGGCGGTAGTGATAGCGTTTCGGGGTCGTCGGCGAGCGGAGCGCTCAGCGGCAGCGGGACGGACAGCTACGGCTTCTCGGGCAGTATTACCTCTCTGACCGTGGACGGAACTGCGAGCGTCTACCTCGACGGCGAGAAACTCGACGCGAGCCATGAGCATACGCTGGTGGTCGAAGCCAATGGGTCGTATTCGAGCTACGAGTTCTCGGTGAGTGGTGGAATTACCTCCCGGCAGGGTCTTGGCGGCGTGGACAGAATTTCGGGATCGTCGGCGAGCGGAGCGCTCAGCGGCAACGGGCGAGACGTCTACGGCTTCTCCGGTGAGTTGCAGAGTCTCGATGTCGATGGCAACGCAAGTATCACCGTCGACGGGAAATCAGTCGAGACGAACCGCGACGTGGTGACGATCACGAGCACCGGTGGCCGATACTCCTATCGGCTCTCGACGAGCGAGGCGCTCGAAAAGAGCACGGCAATGGGAGCATCGATCGACGACAACGACGACCTCTCGGGTACCACCGCACGGGGCCAAGGTGGTGGCGGTGGTCTCGACAGCTACAGTTTCGCCGGCGAGGTGACCGAACTGTATCTCGATGGTAATGTCCAACTGTATCGCAATGGCACGAAAGTCGCCATGCAGAAATTTTTGCCGGAGACACTGACAGTCGAGGCGACGGGACCGTACGCACAGTACGAGTTTTCGACCAGCGGTGGAATCGCCACCGCTGAAGGAACTGGTGGTGTCGACAGCGTTGACGTCGAGGCCGGGCGTGCGACGGGCGCGATCAGTGGTGACGGTCGGGACAACTACGCCTTTGCCGGCGAACTACACGACCTATCAATTGACGGGGATGTCGATGTCTACGTTAACGGCGAATTGCTCGATACTGGTCTAGGGCATACGCTGGCCATCGATGGGTCTGGTTCGTATTCCAGCTACGACTTTTCTGTAACGGACCGTATTGGCGTCCAGCAGGGCATTGGCGGGAAAGATACCATTTCCGGATCGTCTGCAACGGGGGCGGTCGGCGGCGACGGAAAGGACATCTACGGGTTTTCGGGGACTATCACCGATCTCACCGTTGATGGGGACGCTGATGTTTATCTCGATGATCAGCCCATCGATACGGGGCTCGAACATACGCTGGTATTCGAGGCAAACAATTCGTATTCGAGCTACGAGTTCTCTACCACTGGTCATGCTGACTCTCGGCAAGGTATCGGTGGCAAGGATCGTGTATCGGGGTCATCCGCGTCTGGTGCTGTTGGAGGCTCGGGTTGTGATGCATATGGCTTCTCAGGAACACTGCGTAATCTCGATGTTGATGGGAATGCGAACGTCTATCTCGACGATGATTTGATCGACCTATCACTACCAGCTTCCGGCATTCACAACGGTCTCAGTGATGCCAACTTCGACACCATCGATCGTATGGCTGAGTGGCAGAACACCAACTACGCCGTCCAGAATCTGTTCGTCCCGTGGAACCCCGACGAAGGCCACATGAACTGGCTGTTCGAGCGAACTCTCCCGAAGATCTGGAACGCCGGCCGAACGCCACTCATCACCTGGGAGCCGTACACACCCGGTGCACGAACCGCCTCAGTCGATACGCAGTCGCTTGTCGAACGAAACGAGTACGACGCTTATATCGAGAGTCTCGCCGACACCACGCCGAACGACATCGAAATCCGCATCGGCAACGGCGACTACGACCGATACATCGACCGCTGGGCGGGCCGACTACGGAACGCCCTCTCGGAATCCGGCGACCGACAGGCGTATCTCCGACTCGCTCACGAAATGAACGGCGACTGGTATCCCTGGTCCCCGGCCGTCGGCAATTCCAACCCTCGAAGCTACGGCAGAATGTGGCGTCACGTCCACAACCGATTCGACCGGCAGGGCATCGGCGACGACCTCCAGTGGATGTGGTGTGTCAACGCTGAAGACGTCACCTCCTACAGGGCTGAACAGATGTATCCGGGGAACCGATATGTCGACTGGCTGGGGCTCGATGGCTACAACTGGGGTCGCAGCAAGAGCTGGTCAAGCTGGGACTCGCCGAACAGCATCTACGGCGGCATGCTCGATCGACTTTCCAATCTCTCGAACAAGCCCATCTGCGTCGCGGAGTTTGCCTCATCCTCAAGGGTGAGTGTTGGCCACGACCCACGGCGCAAGGGACAGTGGATTCGTGACGCGCTTGAGTACTTCGAGAATCACGGCGTCGATATGTGGTGTTGGTTCAACGAGGACAAAGAGACTGACTGGGCGGTGTTCAATGGGGTACGTGGTACCGAACGAGTCAAACACAACGGAAGGCGAGTCAACGCGTACAGCGCCTATGGTGAGGCGATCGATACCTATACCACTATCAGCGGTTCGGCGACAGCGGAAGCAAGTGCCACAGAACAGGCCGTCAGTGACGATTGAGTCGGCTGTGGACGGTTGACTCCGCTACTCTGGAGTCACAGGGGTCAACTGATCCGGACGGGTTGCCGATGGTCTTCGCAGAGCGCTTCCAACTGATTCGTCGTCCGTGCCACCGTGTCGCTCCATGCATGCTCAGTGACTACCAGCTCCCGTCCACGCTCGCCGTATGCTTCGCGATGTTCCGGTGACGAGGCCAGTTCGTCGAGCGCGTCGGCAAATCCCTTCCAGTCTCCGACGGGGACGGTGGTTCCTGCTTCTTCGACCATCGGGACCAATTGTGCGAGGTCGCTCGTGACGGCCGGCGTTCCCGACGCAAGCGCCTCCAACACCGTCCGTGGAAGCCCTTCGGCACGACTTGGAAGGACGAAGAGGTCGGCCCCGCGGTAGAGCTTCGGCATCTCCTCGTGGGGGACCTCACCGAGAAACGCTACCGCATCGTCGAGTCCGCGTTCGGCGACGCGTCGTTTGAGGTCCGTCCGCAGTGATCCCTTGCCGGCGAGGTGAAGCCGAGCCTCAGGATGGGTCTCTTGGACCCGTTCAATCGCCGACAGCGCATCGCCCGGTCGCTTGCCCTCGACCAATCGACCGACGAACAGGACCGCAGGATCGCCCGCAATACGTTTGCTTTCGTCGCCCTCGTGCGAGAAGCGCTCGGTGTCGATGCCGTTCGGCACCACATGAATTGGTGCATTGACGCCGAACTCGCCGAGTCGATTGGCGTCGGTCTCGGTGTAGCAGAACACTGCATCGGCGCTGTTGAACGTCGCGCGTCCAAGCGTGCGGAGATACCAGCGAAAGACCCACTCGGGGGCCGACTGCGAGTAGAGGCCGTGGTTCGTGATCGCGAGCGGGATCGAATCGAACCGTCGTTTGAGCGCTGCAAGATTGGTGGAGAAATAGAGATGCGAGTGGGCGTGCATCACGTCGTAGTCGTCGGCTCCATGGAGAAAACGTGCGACGCCCGCCGAGAGACTGTTACCAAATGCTTCGGCAGTCGTGGGTCTGCGGACCACGGTGTAGCCGGCACGTTCCTCGCGGCGCGGTCGCGTTCCGTTGCCGACCGTGAGCACCGTCACGTCGTGGCCCATCGCGGCCTGGTCGCGACTCATCGCGTGGACGTGGTAGGTGCCGCCGCCGACGACCTCCGGGTAGGTCTTCTGGGCGATTCGCAAGATACGCATCTACCGGCCCTGCAATCAGACGGCTCAAAAGCGATTCGATGCGCAACCGATGCAACCGGACGATTCCGGTACGCTTTACCCAATCCTCCGATTTCTTCGAGTAAATGATACTCGTCACCGGTGGCGCGGGCTTCATCGGCGGCCACCTCGCAGCCTCGTTCGTCAGCGCGGGTCGCGATGTCGTCGTACTCGATAATCTCGATCCGTTCTACGATACTGACATCAAACGCCGGACCATCGATGTCGCGCGTCAGGCGGCCGACAACGGTGACGGGAGCTATGAACTCGTCGAGGGCGATGTCCGGGATGCCGATCTCGTGGCCGATCTCGTGGCCGACGCGCAGTTCGTCTTCCATCAGGCCGCACAGGCCGGCGTTCGCACCAGCGTCAAGAATCCTCGCCGGGTCGACGACATCAACGTCGAGGGCACGCTCAACGTGCTCGATGCCGCCCGGGACTCGCCTACCGAACGCGTCGTCTTCGCGAGCTCGTCGTCGGTCTATGGCAAACCAAGCTATCTCCCCTACGACGAGGAACATCCGACGACGCCAGTGAGTCCCTACGGGGTCTCGAAACTCGCCGCCGAGAGCTACGTTCGTGTCTACGGTGATCTCTACGACGTTCCGACGGTCGCACTTCGCTATTTCACCGTCTATGGGCCGCGGATGCGTCCGAACATGGCTATCTCGAATTTCGTCTCGCGGTGTATGAACGACGAACCACCCGTTGTCTACGGCGATGGCTCACAGACTCGGGATTTCACCTATATCGCCGACATCGTTCGCGCGAACGCGAAACTCCTCGAAACCGACGCCGCCGATGGCGAGGTGCTGAACATCGGTAGCACGGACAACGTCGACATCCGGACGCTCGCGGAAGTTATCCGTGACGAGATCGCTCCCGATCTCTCCATCGAACACGGCGAGCGCCAGGCCGGCGACGCCGAACACACCCACGCCGACGTGAGCAAGGCCGGCGACGTGCTTGGCTACGAACCGACCGAGGACATCCGTAGCGGCGTTGGGGAGTTCATCGACTGGTATCGAAAGAACCGCGAGTGGTACGAACCGCTCGTTCGCTCTTCGTAGCAGTCCCTTACCCGTCGTAGAACTCCAAAACCAATCTACGCTGATCAATCACGGCTGGAAGCAGAATATCGCTAATAGTATTCAATATCCTACTTATCGAGCGTATTACGCCCTTTCTCAGTAACGTCATAGAGATTTGGCGCGACCTCGGTCAGAAAACCATGTTCGCGCATTCGTGTAATTCGATCTGAAACGTAAGGGCGTGAAACATCTACTACGTTTGCGACCAGTGTCGTTGTCGCTCGACCGTTGTCACGTATTTCACGAATGATTGCACGATCCGTCTCGTTCAGCCGCGGTTCCATTGTAGAAGCCATAGCTAGTGCACCTACAAGAACATATGGTGTGCGTTGTTTTATACCCTTCACAGAAAATGCTTCACATCAACCTCTATATTTTGTAAACTCTTAAGTAGGCGACTCTCGCATACACTACTAGGACTCCCACGTAGCCACAGAATCTGTGGCCGGTGTTCAGACCACCGACCACGTGGGCAGTCCGTACTGAATCGACCAGCCCATGTCCATAGAGACACACGGCAGTCTTGAAACTGCCGACCGACGAGTCGCATCGACCACCGATCATCCACAATCCAAGCAAACGCTCACGCTCGATACCGCCACGCCGGTCGCCTGTGATGACGCGACGGTGATCTTCTGTGAGTGTTTCGAACAGACGCCGCACGGCCAGCGCTACGACGGCGATATCCCGCTGTTCATCCTCGATGTCTCCAACGAGGACGTCGTTCGCTCACAGCTCGCCGCCGCGAACTACCGGGACGTCGATATCGAGCGCGCATTCGAGAACGGTCGCTGGCTCCATCACAACAGTCCGGAGCGTGTGCTGACAGCCGTCTCGTATGCTGAATCTCATGAACAGGGGGAGCGACGATGACCCTTCAGTGTACGTGTGGATCGTACGCTCTCACGATCATCACTCAATCTCACCCAGAGAACGGCACTGCCTACGAGAGCTACGAGTGTGAGGTCTGCGGGCGGACCGGATCGTTCACCCACGATACCACGACTGCTCGAACCACGCTTTCTGGTTCGATCAGGAGCGATGACGAATGACTGTCGCTGGGATCGATGCGATCGAACAGACCCTCACCGGGTGGAGCGTCGGAGTCGGTGAAACGGCGCTCTGTCAGCGCTGTAAGACCGCACTCCGTGAAGGGAGTGCAATCACTGTCTACGCTTACCGCCGCGCCGGTGAGCAGCTGGTGTCCGTCGCGCGCCTCTACTGTCGAGACTGTGACCGTCGCTTGATCGAACATCCCACCTGTGGCTGTTCTGAGTGGATAGCCGAAGCGCGGCTCGCCCTTACCGCCGATGTTGCCCGTCAGTCACACACCCTGACACTGTGTAACGTCGCGGTACTCGACGAGTACGATCCCAAGACGGGTGACGATCCATGACTGCTGTGTTCGATGTCACAGCGATATCAGCCGGCTCTCGCCGCTTGCGATATCCAATAGTCCGGCTCCACGGAGCGACGACCGCGCCAGCCTACCGGAGCCACGACGGCCGCTCGCTTGCGATCCCTCGCGGATGATCACTTCTCATCTCAATCGCTTCACGCGGCCACGCATCGCCCGCTAACGCACCACCCAAACTGGGTGTGGCAATCCCACTCCCGCAATCGAAATCCCCGTTTATCCATGACCGCCGACAGAGCTACCGGCACCGAACCAACCGGCCCGACCGAACACGCATCGTCCGAGTTGATCGCCCAGCTGTTCGACCGTGTCGAGACACTCGAAGCCGAGAACGAACGACTCCAAGACGACATCGACGAGCTTCGAGATCACCATCGCGAGGACTGTCATGCTCTCGCCCGCGAAAATCACGAGCTTCGCGACTCACAAGACCAACTGCAAGAGCGCGTCGCGAAAGCCGAGGAAAAAGACGGCTATCTCCTTGAGGATATCGTTGACCTCGAAGAGCAACTCGCCGATTTGGAAGACCGATCAGCTACACAGGGCGAGCATACCGACGGCGAGAGCACGCCCGGCCGTCCTGCACTCACCCCGATCGAGCGCGTTGCAAAGCTAGAAACCGAGGAGGTGAGCATCAACGTGACTCCATCCATCGAGCGTGCGGTCGTCATCTTCGAGCACTGGCGCGAGTGGTCGAAAAAGACACCGAACGGCCGTGTGCTGAAAGACGGTCTCAAGGAGCTGCTGTGTACCGCAACCGACGAACGACTCGCGTGGCGGCAGGTCTATCGCGCTGCTAACGCTCTCGATGAGCTCTCCAAAGGCGACATCGAGTTTACCGACCATACTCGGCATGGAAAGATGCTGGTCGAATCCCAACCGGAGCGTCGTGACTGTCGGGCGTCGTCAGCGGCCACAACATGAGCCACGTCAGAGACCCGCCTGCCAACTACTAGATCACAAACAGGAACGATACTCTCACACACGAATGTAGTGTATGCATCGGTCGTCTACTGCTGGGTATACCGCCTCAGACAGCCTCACAGCTGCAATAGGAGACACCTCGGCTGAGTCGAGTGCTGACGACAGCTGTCAGTGACGGTGTCTCCGATCAGAACAGCGCAGCGATCGTTCGCACGCTGCTCACCGATTCACCGAACCTCCATCCCGCAGTCTGTATGAGACAGATTTCGGCGAGCCGAGATTCGACATCACTTGCAGTTCACGTATTCGACGACCTCCGCAGTCACATGAACAGTAATCGCTGCACTGACTCATTGGATCGTGAGCGACAGAATCTAAATAGAGGGTTCAAAACGCAATTCTACTCAGAAATCATCACCCAAATCAATTCTCAAACTATCGATAATGATATTATTGCTAGGGGCCGATATCGTCGAAACAACCACCACTATCTATCGTGGTGTTCGGAAACGCAATGTCTCATCCAGAAGAACTACGAGTGTGTATGTATCTGCCCGTGAAGACAGCTTCCGGCACTCTCTCATGCCACCGATACGACAAACTGCGTGACCACGACGACTAACGACTAGTACCCAACCCGATATCGACGGGATTTACCCACCCGAACTCCTATCGACTGTATGCCTTCTCGTGGAGCGATCGTCGATCTTGACGGCACCGTCTATCGCGGCGACGCGCCGATCCCGGGTGCTCGTCAGGGAATCCAAGCGCTCCGGAACGCCGAGTACGACCTTTGTTTCTTCTCGAACAATCCCACGAAATCCCAGGTAGAGTTTGCCGACCGCCTCGCCGAGATGGACCTCACCGTATCGCCCGCCGAAATCCAGTCAGCGGGCACCGTCACCGCCGACTATCTCGCTGCCGAACACGCCGATGACCGACTGTTCCTCATCGGAGCACCGGGATTGCACGCACAGCTCGCCCACGCCGGCCTCACGCTGACCGACGACCCCGAGACCGCCGAGGTGCTCGTCGCCTCCTACGCTCGCGATTTCGAGTACGACGACATGACCGACGGCCTCCATGCACTCGGCGCGGGTGCGGCCTTCGTCGGCACCGACCCCGACGTGACGATCCCGACCGCAAACGGGGCCGTCCCCGGGTCGGGAGCCATCATCCGTGCCATCGCGGGCGTCGCCGAGCGCGAGCCCGACGTCATCGTTGGCAAACCCGCAGACCACGCACTCACCGCTGCGCTCTCAACATTCGACGCCGCCCCCGAGAACTGTCTCGTCGTCGGCGATCGCCTCGACACCGATATCGCGATGGGCGCACGCGGTGGCTTAGAGACCATGCTCGTTCGCACCGGCACGACCGATGACGATACGCTCGCCACGAGCGACGTCACGCCCGATCACGTCCTCGATTCACTGGGCGATATCGAGACGGTGCTGTAGCGAAGCGCTCGTTGCAATCCCGACCAACCCGTTCGCGGTTCCCGAACGCTTTTACTGACAGTCGCTGAACAATCGGTGGCTATGGCAGACGAAGACGAACTCAGAAGCCAGATGATCGACGCGTTCGAAGAGGCCGACTACCCGATTTCGAGTCCGATGGATCTCGTGCCGGCCCTGCCGAACGGGCCGTCGACGAAATTCGAATCGGGCGATTTCTCGATGACGGCGATGGAGCTCAACACGAAGCTCTCGGGTGCGGAGTTCCCCTACGAGAGCCCAGAGAGCTTCGTCGACGACGTCATCGAGAAGCTCAACGAACAGGACGAGATCTGAGGCGGCGCTCTCGCCCGGAATGGTCGAAGTTAACTCGCCGGCGGTCGAACGCCGCACATGGATGGGTTGGCGGCGCTCGTCGAAGCGTTGGTGCGGACGTTCGGGCCGTTCGTCATCCCCGCGACGGTGTTCGTCATCGGTCTTGCCGGCTACGGACTCCTGTTCGTGCTCAACCATTGGCTCGATAGCCGGTCGTAGACTACTCCACGATCGCCACAAAGCCTAAGCGCGCGCCTATCGCCCATCAACCATGAGCGACGCGATGGGTGAGTTCCCAGTGCCCGATATCGAGGAGCTGCCCGACGACGTGCGCGCACGCATCGAAGCAGAAACTGAGGACGCGGGCTTTACGCCGAACGTCTTTGCGGCCTTTGCCTACCGCCCCTCGCACTTCCGGGCGTTTTTCGCCTATCACGACGCGCTGGTCGAGCAGACGGCCCTCGAACGCGAGGAGATCGAGATGCTCATCGTCACCGTCAGCGGCGTCAACGACTGTTATTACTGTACCGTCGCCCACGGTGCGTTGCTTCGCATCTACGCCGACGACCCGTATCTCGCCGACCAGCTCGCCGCCAACCATCGCGCGGCCGACCTTGCCGAGCCCCACCGAACGATGCTCGACGTCGCGGTCAAACTCACCGACTCGCCCGGCGAGGTCGATTCCGAGGACATCGAACGCCTGCGCGAGGTCGGCTTTTCCGACGAGGCAGCGTGGGATATCGCCAGCGTCACCGCCTACTACAACCTCTCGAACCGGATGGCGAACTTCGCCGACATGCGTCCCAACGAGGAGTTCCACACGCTCGGGCGCTGATCGACTCCGAACGCGTCGGAGCAGCACCGAACTCAGACCGTCGGCGCGGGCTCGTACTCCGGGCCGACACCTGTCTCTTATACACATCT
>NZ_AOMC01000157.1 GCF_000336695.1 Halococcus morrhuae DSM 1307 | reverse complement strand
GTCACGTCGAACAGCCCGTCCTCGACGTTCGCCTGACCGAGCTCCTTGGCGAACCGGCGGGCGTTGCCGATGAGTACCGAGAGCGCTTCGCCCGACCAGGTGTGCTCGCCCTCGTCGGTGACGGCGTCGATATCGAGGGCAAGCCCCTCGAAGCTCGTCGCCTGCTGGACGCCCGTGATGACGAACGCGAGCGGCCCGAACCGCTCTTTCATGTCCGACGTGGTCGCCGCGCTCGTGTCGGCGGTCAGCCCGGCGATGCAGGATTTGACGAACGGCGTGTCGTCGGCGAACCCGATATCGATCGCCCGCGCTTGCCCCGCTTCGAGCAGCTCGACGCCGTGTTCGATGCTCCGGACGCCGATATCGCCGGCGAAGATGTTCGCCGTGCCGGCGGGGAGCACTCCGAACCGCACAGTATCAAGCGCGTCGGCGTCGGCGAGCCCCTGGACGATCTCCTGGACGGTGCCGTCGCCGCCACACGCCCCGAGAACCGTCACGCCGTCGTTGATGGCCTCGCGTGCGAGCGCCACCCCGTCGCCCTGCCCCGTGGTTTCGACGACCGAGTAGCCGTGGCGGTCGGCCAGTCGCCGGACCGACGGGACGTGCTCGCCGTCGCCGCTCGTCGGGTTCACGATGATACGGCGCTTCGCCCCGTCGGGCGATTCCGCCGTAGTCACTGTGCGTTCCGGGTCGGGGACCATCGTTTCGTGTGCCGGATTGCACGCCGAGAGGGATAGGCCATCGGACTGCTCACCGCGACGGGCGCGATCGGTTCCGGGTAGTGTTGTGCGCGTCGACCACATTCGTTATGAGTCTCGCGACCCTACCAACGAGTATATGGACGATAGCGCAGGCTACGACGTCGCGGTTATCGGCGGTGGGCCGGCGGGTCTGACCGCAGCACTGTACACGACGCGGCTCGGCCACGATACGGTCGTGCTCAATCGGGGCGGCGGTCGTGCCGCGATGATGCGCGATACGCACAACGTCATCGGTGTCACCGAAGAGACCAGCGGCAACGAGTTCCTCCAGGCCGCGATCGAACAGCTCGAAGGCTACGGCACGGACTACCGCCAGACGTTCGTGACGGACGCCGAACGGATCGACGACGAGCGGGCGTTCCGGCTCACAACGAACGACGTCGAACTGTTCGCCGACCGCGTGGTGCTCGCGACCGGCTTTTCGGACGTGCATCCCGATCCGCCGCTCCCCCGTACTGGACGCGGCCTACACTACTGTCTGCACTGTGATGCGTACATGTTCGTCGACGAGCCCGTCTACGTGATGGGTCACGGCGAGTCGGCCGCCCACGTCGCGATGATCATGCTCAACTTCACCGACGAGGTGGATCTCCTGTTGCGCGGGCACGACCCCGAGTGGTCCGAGGACACCGACCGCCAGCTGCGCGCCCATCCGGTCGACATCGTCGCAAGCGACGTCGAGAGCAAGTTCGCCGACGAGGACGATCCGGAGTGGCTCGGCGGGTTTGAGTTCGTGAACGGCGAGCGCCGCGAGTACACGGGCGGGTTCGGGATGTACGGCTCCGAGTACAACAACGCCCTCGCGCGCGAACTGGGCTGTGAGATCAACGACGACGGCACCGTGGCGGTCGACGACCACGGCAACACCTCCGCCGACGGTGTCTACGCCGTGGGCGATCTCGTTCCCGGTCACAACCAGATTCCCGTCGCGATGGGTCAGGGAGCCAAGGCCGGCATCGATATCCACTACGACCTCCGGCAGTTCCCGATGAGCCTCGACGAACTCGAAGCGGAGGGCGAGATCGCGGCCGACGACGTGCCCGCGATCTCCGACGAGCTGCGCGAGCGCTCGGCCGCACGCGCCGCGGGCGACGACTGAGGACGTTTTTCTTTGGGCACGATCGACACGTACGCGCTCGCCGACCGCGAGTGGTATGTATCGTCAGCCCGCTCGCTGTGATATGCACGGTGAGTACCGGTAGATGGAGCGCATCACGCTCGAAAACACCGTCTTCGAGGGACTGAACGACGTCTACGTCTTCGGTGCGGGATCGGACGCGCCGACGCTGATCGACACCGGCGTCGCGATGCCCGAGACGCGCGAGCAGTTGGAAGACGGGCTCGCCGACGCGGGCGTGGCGATCGCGGATATCGAGCAGATCCTGCTCACCCACTGGCACGGCGATCACGCGGGGCTGGCGGGCGAACTCCAAGAGGAGAGTGGCGCAACGGTCCGTGCCCACGCTGCCGACGCGCCGCTCATCGGCGGCGAGGAGGATGCGTGGGAAACGATGGACGAGCGCCAGCGCGACTTACTCGACGAGTGGGGAATGCCCGCCGATCCGCGTGCGGAACTGCTCGGCTTTCTCGACGGCAGTCTTCAGGGTACCCCGCCGACCGTCGAGCCGTTCGAGGACGGCGCGCGCTTCGACACGCCCGAAGGAACCCTCGAAGCGTTGCATCTGCCGGGTCATGCCGCTGGGCTCGCGGGCTTTGCCTTCGACGGCACCGACGGTCGCGAACTGTTCTCGGGCGATGCACTACTCCCACATTACACGCCGAACGTGGGTGGGGCCGACGTGCGTGTCGAGCGCCCGCTCGCGAACTATCTCGACACGCTCGCGGCGATCGTCGATGCGGGGTTCGCCCGTGCGTGGCCCGGCCATCGCGATCCCATCGACGACCCGGCTGGTCGCGCCCGCGAGATCATCGTCCACCATCGCGAACGCACCGGCAACGTCCTCGACGTGCTCCGCGAGCACGGGCCGGCGTCCGCATGGACCGTGAGCGAACACCTGTTCGGCGACCTCTCGGCGATCCACATTCTCCACGGGCCGGGCGAGGCCTACGCCCATCTGGAACATCTCAGCGCCCACGATGTGACCGAACGAACCGACGACGGCTACCGACTGCTCGACAGCGATCCCGATCTCGACGAGCTGTTCCCCGCAGTCGTTGAGTGACCCACGACGGTGGTGCGTTCGCGGTGGCGGCTGCGGTGCGTGGCGGTACGGTCCTGGTGGATGAAGGGCGAGCGCGACCCAAGGGAGCGCGAGGGCTTCGGTAGTGCTGTAGTGGTAGAGTATCCGTGCGAATGGAACGAGCGCGGTTCACCGTGAGCGAGGCCGGAGGCCGAGCGAGCGGGGAGTTTTTAGCGTAGCTTTTTGCAAGGACCCTGAGCGAGCGCAGCGAGCGAACGGAGTCGTTCGAAAGGCGCTTCGCGCCTTTCGTGATGACGAAACGGCGAAGCCGTTTCGAACCATGAGCGATCGCGATCCCCGCAGTAAAAAGGTACTACCTTTCAACAGCGAGAGTCCCGTCCTGAGGCCGAAGGCCGAAGGGCGGGCGTGAATCGCGTAAGCTATTCAGAGAGCTTTCGCAATCACCGAAACCGCAGGACTTAGTCCCTCTGGGGTCTGATATACGGTACGGCGATGAAGCGTACCAACACCTTCGAGGTCGTTCCGCAGTCCACCGAGGACGAGGAGTTGCTTCGACGCTTGTTGGACGCTTCAGCCGCTCTCTGGAACGAAATCAACTACGAGCGCCACGAGAGCTTCGCCGACCCGGACGCCGACGTGTTCGACATATCGGAGTACCGAGGCAGGTACGGCGGCGTACTCGGTGCTTCGACCGTTCAGCAGGTCGAACGAAAGAACCGCGAAGCGTGGCGGTCGTTCCTCGCCCTGAAAAAGAAAGGCGAAGCCGCCGGCAAACCCGGATTCTGGGGCAACCGCGAGGACGGGCGCGAACTTCGCACGTTCATCCGCAACACGTCATACTCGGTTCAGTGGGGCGAATACTCCCGTCTCGAAGTGCTCGTCGGGTCGGACCTCAAGGATGAGTTCGGACTCGGCGCACGGGAGCGCCTTCGCCTCGAAGTGCGTGGCGAGCCGAACTGGCCGGAGTACGACAAACAAGGCCGCCTTGAAGTGTTCTACGATGACGAACGCGACCGATTCAGAGCCTTTCCAGCCAGTCACAATCGATAGTTCTCGACTGGCATCACCACTGGCGGACGAAACCGCCGCTCTGGACGTCGGTGCGAACAACATCGTCGCAGCAACCACTTCGACCGGCAAACAACTGCTGTACGGAGGGCGCGACCTGTTCGA
The DNA here is from genome assembly GCF_000336695.1 of Halococcus morrhuae DSM 1307. Taxonomy (GTDB): domain Archaea; phylum Halobacteriota; class Halobacteria; order Halobacteriales; family Halococcaceae; genus Halococcus; species Halococcus morrhuae. Next base: position 2,308 of record NZ_AOMC01000157.1, on the reverse strand, counting down.
CCGCTTCCGCGAAACCACACGAGAAATCGCGCGGTTGCAGTCGAAACTCCACGAAGGCCGGTATTCGAGCAACCGGATACGGCGGCTATATCGGCGGCGGACCAAACGCCGCGACCACGCACAAGATGCTCTCGCCCGCGACCTGATGGAACGCCTTCACGCCGAGGGGGTTTCGACGGTGTACGTCGGCGCACTCACCGACGTACTCGAAGCGTCGTGGTCGGTGCGAGCGAACGCGAAGACGCACAACTTCTGGGCGTTCCGACGGTTCGTCGACCGACTCGCTTGCACCGCCGAGGAGTTCGGGATCACAGTCGAAGTCCGCTCCGAGGCGTGGACCTCGCGGGAGTGTCCGAACTGCGGCTCGACCGACCGAACCACTCGGCACAAGGACACGCTCACTTGCGAGTGTGGTTTCGACGGCCATGCCGATTTAACGGCGAGCGAAACGTTCCTGAGACGGCACAGCGACACAGCAGTATCACGGCCGATGGCACGGCCCGTGCGATTCGAGTGGGACGACCACGAATGGTCGGAGTCACCACGCTCTCTCCGTCCCAAAGAAGCGCGCACGAACCCGCAAGTTGCCTCCGTGGGCGGACGTTGACATCCTCCCCGCCCTGAAGGGCGAGGATTCCTCCGGTGGGGGTTCGGACGGCCTACGCCGTCGAACCTACGGAAGTCTTTTGCTGGTGCGCGCGAACCTCNTTGACATCCTCCCCGCCCTGAAGGGCGAGGATTCCTCCGGTGGGGGTTCGGACGGCCTACGCCGTCGAACCTACGGAAGTCTTTTGCTGGTGCGCGCGAACCTCGTTGGGACGAGAGCGTGACAACTCTGACCATCGGTGGTCGTCCCACTTGAGGCGCGCGGGCCGTGCCATCGACCCAACTTCGCCGCTCGTTTCTTGTGCGAGGAACTTCGCCGAAGCGTCCAAATCGGCGTGCCCCTCGTAGCCGCACGGACACCAGAACGAATCGCCCGACCGAACGGTGTCCTCGCGTTCGCCACATTCGGGACATTCCCGCGTGGTGTTCGCTTCGGGTTTCACTTCGACCGTGATACCGAACTCGGCAGCGGTGTACGCGAGACGGTCGATGAACGCGCGGAACGCCCAGAAGTTGTGCGTTTTCGCGTTCACTTCGACCGACCAGTGCTTGCCGAGAACGCCCTTGAGAGCACCGACGTACACCGTCGAGACGCATTCGGCGTGAAGGCGCTCCATCAGGTCGCGTGCGAGGGCGTCCTGTGCGTGGTCGCGCCGCCGTGTTCGACGCCGATACAACCGCCGTATCCTGTCGCTCGAATACCGTCCTTCGCGGAGCTTTGACTGGTACTCGGCGATGTCGTGGGTCGTCTCGCGGAAGCGGTCGAACAGGTCGCGCCCCTCGTACAGCAGTTGCGTTCCGGTGGTCGTACTGCACGCAACGAGGTTGTTTGCGCCCACATCCAGAGCGGCGGATTCGTCCGCCAGTGGTGAATCCAGTCGAGAATCTTCGACGGTGACTGGTTGAATTGCTCTGAATTGGTCGCTCATCTCGTCGTAGTACAGTTCGAGTTGCCCGGCTTCGCCGTCCCACTTCGGGTTTCCTTGAACGTCGAGACGAAGACGTTCGCGGTAGCCGATGTCGTACTCTTCTTTCAGTTGCTTCCCGACCGGGACATCGAGGATAGACTGTTCGCGGCTTCCCGACGCCCACCGAAGCGTGTACTGGTCTTTGCGGATGTACGTTCGCAACGCCCGGCCTTCGTCCTCGTTGCCCCAGTAGCCGGGAAGCCCGTTCGCTTCGCCAGATTCCTTGAGCTTGAAGAACGAACGCCACGCTTGGTCGTTCTTCCGAACGACCTGTTGAGCGGTTGCGGAACCGACAACACCCTTGTACTCGCCGTAGTGGTCGTCGGCTTCCCAAATCGGGGCGTCGATGTCCGGGTCGGTGAGATACTGCCGTCGCCCGTAGTTGGTTTCGTTCCACAGGGAAGCGGAGGCGTCCAACAGCCGCTGAAGGCACTCCGCATCCGATTCGGAGCGGGGAACGACCCGGAAGACGTTGACGCGCCTCATTCGTACTGCTCCCAAATGTACTGCTCGATGGCGTCCTTCGAGACGCTTCCGGCAGTCCCGACGTAGTACGAGCGAGTCCACTTGATACGGTCGTCGTGGCGGTCATTGTAGTACCGGGCGGATATGCCCTTGAGCCAGTTGACCAGCAGCGACGGCGCGTTTTTCGGCGGACTGCCGACGAACAGGTGAACGTGGTCGTCCATGATTTTGGCTTCGACCAGTTCGATGTCCTTGTCGTCGCAAATCTC
>NZ_AOMC01000156.1 GCF_000336695.1 Halococcus morrhuae DSM 1307 | reverse complement strand
TCGACCGCCTCACTGATCGGCTGAGTTTCGCCGTCTCATGGATCGAGAAATTCCTCGCTCCGTATCTTCAGAAGTTATCCAAATGACTACGCCGTCTCGTAGCAAGTAAAAAAGTGGAAGTGCGGTTTTTAGAGCTCGACGCGTTCGACGAGGCGTTCGTCCGGTTCGCGGGTCGTGACGGCGACGATGCGGACGTCGTCTTCGAGGCCCGAATCGGTGAGTTTCGCCTTGAGAAGGGTGTCGACCTGATAGACGCCGGCGGCGTCGGTCATCTCGATCTCGACGACGACGGGGACGTCGTCGCCTGCTCTGAGAGTTACCTCGCGGATGGCCTGACTGGAGACGGTGTTGATGCCGCGTCCGCCCTGTTCGTACGGGCGGCGCGAGCGGCCGTGTTCCATGTCGAGAGCGTCGGAGACCCTGACGACGCCGGCTTCGAGCGTGAGCGGCATTTCGGCGGTGTGATGGCAGAGGATCGCGTGGAGCACCTCGCCCTTGAGACGGACGCGTTCCTCGACGTCGTACCAGCCGAAATCGGGGAGGAGGCGGTCGAGCACGTCGGCGGCGAGCGGGATCGAGTAGTAGGGATGATCGGTCCGGTGGACGACGTGGCCGATGTCGTGCAGCGTCGCAGCCAGCGCGATGATCACCGACTCGTCGGCCTCGGCGAGTCCCTGATCGCCAGCACCGTTGAACGTGACGCCGCCGGCTTTCAGCAGGTCGTAGAGACAGAGCGCGCGGTTGCGAACGATCGAGATGTGTTTCGATCCGTGATCGTTGTAGCGCTTTCTCGTGACCGGGTTCACGTTCTGGGCGTCGAGATAGGCCTGGATCTCGGCGTCGTTCTCGACCGTTTCGAGCACCTCGTTGAGTCGCTCGTCGGGAAACGCATGCTCGATGTCGGGGTCGTACACTCGGCCCTTGCGGACGCTATCGGTGTCGCTCATGGCACGGACTAGGTGGCCGCCGGGAAAACCGATTGGGTTCGATCAGTTCAGGCCGCGTTTCGGGCTTCGCTCACGACCTCGTCGTAGTCCGGTTCGACGCCGGGATCGTCGGAGCGCCACGCGTAGGTGATCTCGCCGTCACCGTCGACGACGAACACCGCGCGCTGGGCGACCTCGTCGATGCCCAGTTCGTCGAAGCTCATCGTCGCGTCGTAGGCGTCGACGATCCCGTGGTTCGCGTCGCTGATGAGAGCGTATTCCAAATCGTTCTCCTCGCGGAAGGCGTTGAGTGCGAACGGCGAATCGACGCTGATCCCGTAGATCCGTGCGCCAGCGTCCGCGAAATCGTCGAGGCGTTCCTGGAAGGTGCGCATCTCGCCGGTGCAGACGCTCGAAAACGCGCCGGGGAAGAACGCGAGCACGAGCGGTGCGTCGTCGAGGCGCTCGGAGAGCGTGAACGTCTCGCCGAGGTCGCCGTTCGCGAGCGGTGCGGTGAACGCCGGTGCCGAGTCGCCAGCAGAGACCATTGCATTCGCCAACGGTGTGGCTGGAGCAAGACGCTTGTGCTCGACTCGGGGATCGGTTGGTGATCGGGTGGCCGGCGAGCGCATGCCTGCCAGCCCACAGCGGTCGTTTCGATGAGCAAAAAGCCTATAATGGATACATCGTAAGCTACAGCCACGATGACTGGACTATCGCTGCTGCAGATCCCGGGTATTCCCGGCGGACCGGAGGTGTTGATCATCCTCGTGATCATCGTCCTCCTGTTCGGCGCGAACAAGATTCCCCAGCTCGCTGGCGCGCTCGGTCAGGCCCGCGGCGAGTTCGACAAGGGACGGCAGGAAATCGAGGAGGAACTCGACGAGATGCAGGAGGGCGACGTCGAGGGTGGCTCCAACGCCGACGAAACGACCACGACGACCGAGTCGACCGCGACCGACACGCAGAGCGAAACGGTCGATCACAATCCGCCCGAAGTCGAGGAGCGCAACACCGAAGTCGAAAGCAACCAATGACATCCTCCCCGCGCTGATCGACGAGGATTCTTCCGGCGGGATTCAGACGACCTCCGCCGGCCGACCCACCATGAACGAGCAGCTATTCGGTTGCACCGTACACCCTCTGTGAGCGGAGGGTTCGTACTTGCCTTTCACGTAACGCAACGGTTTTTCGGTCCGCCGCCCCAAACCTCGCCGGGGCGTGTGGCCTAGCGGATAGGGCGAGAGGTTCCTAACCTCTAGACCGCGGGTTCGAATCCCGTCACGCCCGAATGACATCCTCCCCGGCGTGAACGCCAGGGTTTCCTCGCGCTGGGGGTCGGGTCCGTTACGTGAAAGACAGGCGCAAAGCCTCGCCGTTCACGGCGGGGATACGCGCCGTAAGCTCTGTCGTGGTAGTGTTCAACCGCCAACTACCCNAAGCCTCGCCGTTCACGGCGGGGATACGCGCCGTAAGCTCTGTCGTGGTAGTGTTCAACCGCCAACTACCCGGCAGTAGCCGGACTGGGGTTCGATCGGAGCGTTTAAGCGTCCGGCCACCCATAGTATGTATAGATGCCAAAGAGTACCCGTCATGCGGTCTACGAACTCTACTACCACATAGTGTTCGTGCCGAAGTACCGGCAGCCGGTACTGACGGGGAAGGCAGAACCCCTCGAAAGCATCTTCGCCGAGATTTGCGACGACAAGGACATCGAACTGGTCGAAGCCAAAATCATGGACGACCACGTTCACCTGTTCGTCGGCAGTCCGCCGAAAAANCTGAGATGTCGGACGATCTCCTTGCGACGATCTCCGCTCATGAGATCGCTATCTCACGCGATCTTCATAACTTTCGCTAGGGACTAAGCCGTCTCGGCATGACGGAAGACGCGAGCGTCTTCCGAACCACGTCGGGTGCGCGCAAAGCGCGAACCACTCTCTGCTCGCGGGCCGAAGGCCCGCTCGCATGGTACGAGGGACCGAAGGTCCCTCGCCACTCGCAAAAGCCTGGACTAAAAAGGTCCGCTCACTCGGCCTACGGCCTCGTTCACGGTGAACCGCGCTCGCTGCGCTCGCGCGGACACTCCCTCCACAGCACAGCACCGCCCTCCACCGAAGCCCTCGGCGCGCGCTCCCTCCGGTCGCTCGCGCGCCTCGCCCTTCATCCGCCAGGCACCGCGACCGCAACCGCGGACCGCTACCGCGGCGGTGGATCGTAACCGCACCGCGACCGCAACCACGCCGCAGCCGCGGGCCGCAAATCCTCCATAGTGACCGTCAACAGCGGATTTCCGTGTGTTTTATTCTCGTGACAAGACTGTCCGCAGAGGGTTCGAACGGATGGCTTTTTGAAGCTTCACGGCGGTCGTTCTAGCAGTGTCGGAATCAGCCGGAGGCTCGCTGGGCCTCTTCAAAAACCGTGAGTTCGTCGCCCTCGCCAGCACCGCCTTCGCCCGCTCGCAGGCCTTTTCGACCATCCTGATCGCGCTCGGACTGTACGCCGATATCTTCGGAACCTCCAGTACTGTGGAGGGCCTGTTCGGCACGGCCTTCGCGCTCGCCCAGCTGCTCATCGTCCTGCCGCTCGGTCGCGCCGTCGACACACACAACGCCAAGCGCTTTCTCGTCGTCGGGCTGGGGATCAACGTCCTCGCATTCATCGGGTTCGCGCTCGTCGACAGCGCCACCGACGTGATTTTCGTCCGTATCCTGCAGGGCACCGGCGCGAGCATCCTCTGGATCACGGGCTCGGCGGTCGTCGGCGAGCTCAGCCCCGGCGACGAGCGCGGGCGCTGGCTCGGCACCTACAACCAGGTGACGGCGTTTTCGAGCCTCGCGGGCGACCTCGTCGGTGGCTTCCTCCTCTTCGCCTACGGCTTCACGCTCACCTACGTGGCGCTCTCGCTGGTGACCGTTCTGGCGACGCTCGCCGTGCTCGCCTTCCTCCGTGACAATCCCGGTGGCACGACAGATCCCGAGGAAGCGACGGGCATCGAGACGCTGCGGACGCTGCTCGACCGGGCAGCAGTCCGCGCACTCGTCGTCTTCCGCCTCGGCTTCGGCTTCGGCAAGATGGCCGTGATCATCTTCCTGCCGATCTACGCCCACACCGAGTTCGGGATGAACCCGCTGATGGTCGGCGGCATCCTCGCTGGTGGGAAACTCACGAAGACCCTTCTCCAGGGCGTGGTGGGTAGCTACACCGACCGGGTGGGTCACAAACACCACTTCGTCATCGCGGGTGCGCTCACCTACGCGCTCGGGACGGCGATGGTCCCCTTCGCCGACAGCGCTGCCGGGTTCCTCCCCGAAGTCTCGCTGTCGGCGTTCGGCGGGTCGGTGACGCTCCAGCCGGCGTTCTTCGTTCTCTTTGCGGCCTACGCGGTCATCGGCGTCGCCGACAGCCTCCGCCTGCCCGCAAGCATGGCGCTGTTCGTCGAGGAGGGCGAGCGCTTCGACGCCGTCGCCGCGAGCCTCTCGCTGCGCTCGGTCGTCTGGAAGGTCGGCGAGGTGGTCGGCCCGCTCACCGTCGGCGCACTCTGGGACGCCACCTCGGTGTTCACCGCCTTCTTCACCGCCGCCGGCTTCATCGTGCTCTCGACGGGCGTGTTCGTCCTGCTCTACCGGACCGAACCCGCACCGAGCGCGACGCCGACGCCGGGCGACTGACTCGAAAAATCCGTCCTCCGTTAGAGCAGATCCGCGTCGGCGAGCCGATCGACCGCTTCCCGGATCCGCTCCTGGCTGTTCGCGTAGGAGATCCGTGCGTAGCCGGGCGTGCCGAACGCGCTCCCCGGGACCGTCGCGACGTGGGCGTCCTCGATGGCGTTCTCACACCACTCCTGGTCGTCCTCGGCTACCGGCAACATCATGTAGAAGGCTCCCTCGGGTTTCGAGACCTCGATGTCGTGGTCGGCCAGCAGGTCGGCCAGCAGATCACGCCGTTCCTCGAAGGCCTCGGTCATCTCGACGACCGTTTCGTCGGTGTTTTCGAGCGCCTCGACGCCGGCATGCTGGACGAAGTTCGTCGCCGAGGAGACCGAGTGCGACTGGAGCTTGCTGCTCTGGTCGACCATTGCCTCGGGAGCGGCGAGATAGCCGAGCCGCCAGCCAGTCATCGAGTAGGCCTTCGAGAAGCCGTTGATCGTGATCGTTCGATCGGCCATCCCATCCAGGGTACCCAGACTCGTCGGCTCGACACCGTAGGTGATCTCCTTGTAGATTTCGTCGGAGATCACGGCGATGTCGTGTTCGACCGCGAGATCGCGGACGCCTTCGAGTGCCGCGTCCGAGTAGACGGCACCAGTCGGGTTCGACGGCGAGTTCACCACCAGCAGTTCCGTCTCGTCCGAGACGCTCTCGGCGAGCTCGTCGAGTGCCGGTTCGAGCTGGAAGTCGTGGGCCGCGAGGTCCACGCGCGAGAGCGAGCCGCCGGCGAGTTTCGCCATCGCCTCGTAGGAGACCCACGCGGGATCGAGCAGGCAGACCTCGTCGCCGTCCTCGATGAGCGTCTGGAACGTCTCGTAGAGGGCCTGCTTGCCGCCCGGCGTGACGATGATCTCCTCGGGCGAGTAGTCGAGCCCGTCGTCGTCGAGCTTCGCGGCGATTGCTTCACGGAGTTCGACGATCCCGTTCGATGCGGTGTAGCCCGTATGGCCGGCGTCCATCGCGTCCTTCCCGGCCTCGACGATGTTCTCGGGCGTGGGGAAGTCGGGTTCGCCGACGCTCAGATCGACCACGTCCGCGCCCTCGGCTTCGAGCTCGCCAGCGAGCGTGCTGATCGCGAGCGTCGCGCTCGGTTCGACGCGCTCGACTCGGTCTGTGAACTTCATGCCAGTGCCTCCAGCTGGTCGAGCGCGCTCTCGACGGCGCGCGCCCCGTAATCGACACGTTCGCGTGCTTCGGCACCGCTCATCCCGGGTCCGAGAACGCCGAAGGCCACGGGTTTGTCGCGATCGAGGCTCACGTCGGTCAGTCCCTGTGCGGCCGCGCCGGCGATCACCTGATCGTGGTCGGTATCGCCGGAGACGATCGCGCCGAGAGCCGCGACGGCGTCGATGCCGTCCTGGCGCGCGAGGCGATCGGCCGCCAGCGGCGTGTCGTACGCGCCGGGCACCGGGATGGTCTCGGCGATCTCCGCCCCGTGTTCGGCGGCGGCATCGCGTGCGTGCTGCTCCATTTCGGCCGCCAGTTCACCGTAGAACTGCGCGACCACCAATCCCAAACTGGGCATACGTGCGGATGCAGAGCGCACGTCAAAGGCCTACCGCTCCGCGAGCACAAACGAAACGCTCCTAACTACCCCGCCACCCTCACCCGTATGGCATCGACCGACGGCAGTGCCGGGCGCGGCCGCCGCGTCACGACCGCCGTCGTCGCCATCGCGCTGTTCGCGCTCGTCGCCCGTCTCCTCTTGCTCGGCGACCGCATCGCCCACTGGGACGAGGCGCGCGTCGCCTACTGGATCCTCGACTACGCCGACACCGGTGTCTTCGAGTATCAACCGATCATCCACGGGCCCTTCCTCCAGCAGGTCAACCGGGTCGTCTTCGAGCTGTTCGGCGCGAACGATTTCACGATGCGGCTGGTGGTCGCGGCACTCGGGGCGGCGCTGCCGCTGGCGGCGCTGCTCTTTCGGAAGCGACTCTCCGATGTCGAGACAGTCGCGTTCGCCCTGTTTCTCGCCGTCGACCCTGTCCTGCTCTACTACTCGCGATTCATGCGCAGCGACCTGCCGCTGGCGGCGTTCATGCTGTTCGCGCTCGGCTTTTTCCTCCGCGCGCTCGACAGTCGCCGCCCCCGGTACGTCCACGCGGGCATCGTCGCGCTCGCGCTCGCGTTCACGACCAAGGAGAACGTGCTCGTCTATCTCGTGACGTGGCTCGGCGCGCTCGTCCTGCTCGTCGACCGCCGTCTGCTCGTCGATCACCGACCGTTCGCCGACCGCGATCTCTCGTTCGACCTGCAAGCAGCACGCGAGCGCATCGGGGCCTTCGGCACAACCCTTCGCACATGGGTCCCCCACCTCCTGCTCGCGGTCGTCGAGTTTCTCGTCATCGTCGTGTATTTCTACGCGCCGCGGACGAACGGCTCGACGCCGGGGTTCGACACGCTCCTTTCCGATCCGACGGCGCTACCGGCGGTGATCGGCGAGGCGACGCTCGGCTCGTGGAACGCCTTCATCTCCCAGTGGATCAGCGGCGATAGCCAGAGCCACGCCTACCTGCCCTATCTGGGCGATCTCGTCGAGACGCTCGTCGTCGGCTCGGGCGCGCTCGTCGTGCTCGCGGCTATCGGTTTCCTCGCCGATCGCTACGCCGACGACGGTCCGCGGGACCTCGTCGCGTTCGCCTTCTACTGTGGGTTCGTGAGCGTTCTCGGCTACCCCATCATCACCGACATCATGGCTCCATGGGCGGCCGTCCACGCCGTCGTCTTCCTCATGCTGCCGGCGGCGGTCGGCGCGGGCGTGCTCTACACGCGGGCCAGAACGGCGCTCAGCCACGACGACCGTCCCGGGGTCGCCGCAGCGCTCGTCATCGTCCTGCTCGTCGTCGGCCAGGTCGGTTATATCGGGGTCCAGAACGTCTATCTCGACGACCAGTCGGCATCGAACGCGCTCGTCCAGTACGCCCAGCCCGCCGACGACCTCCGCCCGACGATCGAGGAGATGGCCGCCGTGAGCGCGAACAATCGAGGAACGGACGTGTTGCTCTACGGCGATCACCTCGTCGCCGATTCTCCAGGGAGTCGGGCACCGGGCTGCTCCGACTGGTTCAACATCCTCCCGCTACCATGGTATACGGAAGCACACGACATGAACGTCTCGTGTGCGACGGAGCCATCGGGCTTCGAGCAGCGCGTCAACGAGAGCAGTCCACCGGTTGTGATCGGGCTGACAACGGATAGTGAGTTCCTCGCGGCCAATCTAGAGGGCTACGACGAGCGGGCGTACGTGCTGCGGACCCAGGACACGGCGAAGACCAACACGACGTTCTTCCTCGACGAGAGCCGGCTGCCGAAAGTGACGACCGAGCAAAGCAATCCTTAACCGCGCGAGTCGGAAACCGCTCGACATGCAACTCACCACAGACGGCCCGGTCGTGGGGGTGGTCGGCGGCGGCCAGCTCGGGCGGATGCTCGGCGAGGCCGCCGGACCGCTCGGCGTCGACATCGTCGCGAGCGATCCGACGCCGGAGCCGCCGGCCGCACCGGTCGTGACCGACACGCTGCACGGTGATTTCGACGATCCCGACACGATCGACGCCCTCGCCGCACGCGCGGACGTGTTGACCTACGAGATCGAACTCGCCGATCCCGACGCGCTCGAACGTGCGAGCGAGGCCCACGACGTCCCCGTGCATCCCGCCCCCGACACGCTCCGGATGATCCAGGACAAACTCGTCCAGAAGCGCCATCTCCGCGAGGCCGGGATCCCGGTGCCCGAGTTCCGCGCCGTCGACGACACGGCCGAACTCCGGGAGGCGCTCCAGGAGCTCGGCTATCCGGCGATGCTCAAGGCTCGCGAGGGCGGCTACGACGGTCGCGGGAACGTCCCGATCGAATCGCCGGGCGGTGTCGAGGCAGCCTTCGAGCAGATCGAGGGAAAGGCGATGATCGAGGCGTTCGTCCCCTTCGAGCGCGAGCTCTCGATCATCGGCGTTCGCGGCGATAGTGAAAGACGGGTGTTCACGCCCGGCGAGAACGTCCACGAGGAGGAGATCCTGCGCGAGACGGTCGTGCCGGCGCGCGTGCCCGAAGACGTCCGGGAGCGCGCCAAAAGCGTCGCCTGTGAGGTGCTCGATCTGCTCTCCGGGCGCGGCGTCTTCGGCATCGAGCTGTTCGAGACCGACGGCGAGATCTCGGTCAACGAGATCGCGCCGCGACCCCACAACTCGGGCCACTGGACGATCGAGGGTGCGCGAACCTCGCAGTTCGAACAACACATCCGCGCCGTGCTCGGCTGGCCGCTCGGCGCGACCGACCGGCGCGGCCGGACGGTGACGAAGAACCTGCTCGGCGACGTCGCGGAGCCGCGACCGGCCGTGCTCGATGGCGTTGATGCGATCCTCTCGTCGCCGACGGCGAACCTCCACTGGTACGGCAAGCGCGAGGCACGCCCGCTGCGGAAGATGGGCCACGTCACGCTCACCGACGTCCGTGCCGAGCCCGACGAACTGCTCGCCGACGCGCGCGAACTACACACCCACTGGAGCTTCGATTCATGAGCACCGAAATCGACGATCTGATCGACGAGTTACGGAGCGAGGCAGCGATGGATCGTCCGTCGGTGGAGACGCCCGACGTGGGGATCATCATGGGCTCGGATTCGGACCTCGACACGATGGCGGGGGCCTACGAAGCGCTCTCGGAGCTCGGGCTCGACGAGGACACGGGTGAGGGAGCGGAGAGTCGATTTTCCTACGAGAGCTACGTGGTGTCGGCCCATCGGACACCCGATCTCATGTACGCCTACGCGGAGACCGCCCGCGAGCGTGGGCTCTCGGTCATCATCGCGGGTGCGGGCGGCAAATCGGCCGATCTGCCGAACATGACCGCCTCGATCGCCTTCCCGGTGCCCGTGATCGGCGTTCCGGTGCAGGAGAAGTCGGTCGATTCGGTCATCGGGATGCCGACCGGTGCGCCGATCGTCGCGGTCGATGCGGGCAAGTCGTTCAACGCCGGGCTGTCGGCGGCCCAGATACTCGCCGGCGACCACGAGGAGCTCGCCGATCGACTCGTCGACTATCACGAGGAACTCGAAAGCGAGGTCGGGGCGGTCTCGCGCGAGCTCCACGAGCAGGGGATCGAGGTGTTCCGTGAGGACCCCTGAACGGCGTGTCAGGTCGCTCGCGGGCGGAAAGAATCAATCCTTATGTGAGTGCGCTCCAAAGCGTCGCCACGAGCAACCAAGCACATGAATGAATGGATAGCTGTCGGGGCGCTGGCGTTCGTCGCCATCGCAGTCCCGCTCTCGTTGCTGGGCGTATCGTTCCTGTTGCGACCCAGCGTGCCCGAACAGGGAAAAACGGCCGTCTACGAGTCGGGTGAGGTCCCGACGGGCAACACGCGCATCCGGTTCAACATCCAGTACTACATGGTCGCGCTGTTGTTCCTCGTCTTCGACATCGAGACGGTGCTCATTTTCCCGTGGACGGTCATCTACCGCGACGCCGTACAGAGCGCGGGGCTGGCCGCGGCGCTCGTGCCGATGTTGATCTTCATCGGCGTGCTCGTCGTCGGGCTCGCGTGGGCGTGGCGTAACGGTGCGGTGCAGTGGATCCACAGCCAGAATTCGAACAGTACGACACGACAATGAGTAGCGACAATCAACCTCAGACCGCGGACGCACAGACGACCCAGGAGGCCCGGATGGGTGGCGGGACGGACAACCGGTTCAACTCCAAGCTCAGGAACGCCTTCGGTTCCTCGCCGTTCATCCTCACGAAGTTCGACTCGTTCATGAACTGGGTGCGTGGCTCCTCGATGTTCATGCTCCAGTTCGGCATCGCCTGCTGTTCGATCGAGATGATGCACACCTACGCGGTGAAACACGACCTCGATCGCTTCGGCTCCGGCGTCCCCCGGGCGTCGCCACGACAGGCCGACGTGATCATCGTGCCGGGCACCATCGTCTCGAAGTTCGCCCCGCGGATGAAGCGGGTCTACGACCAGATGCCCGAGCCGAAGTTCGTCGTCTCGATGGGCTCGTGCACCATCTCGGGCGGCCCGTTCCAGAAGGGGTACAACGTCGTCAAGGGTGCCGAGGAGGTCATCCCGGTCGACATCCACGTGCCGGGCTGTCCGCCGCGACCGGAGGCGCTCATCTACGGCGTCGCGAAGCTTCAGGAGCGCATCTCCGAGGGTGAGTCGGCTCCGGTGACGGTCAAGCCGTACGAACTCCAACAGTTCGGCGATCTGGAGAGCGACGAGCTCGTCGACGAGCTCGCCGACGAGATCGATCGGGACACGCTCGTCATGCGGTACAACTGGAACGATTCGCCATGAGCCTGGAACGACCGACCGACCGGACAGACACCGTTGGCGTCACCGAGGAAGGACTCGACTACGACGCGCTCGCCGATCTGCTCGGCGATCGCGTGGTGAGCCGTGAACAGCACCACCACACGGAGGCCTTCACGATCCGGCCCGACGAGGTTCAGGACGTGCTGTTCGCGCTGCGCGATCAGGCGGGCTTCGATCATTGCTCGAACGTCACCGCTCAGGAGTACGAGAACCGCTTCGAGACGATCTATCACCTGAAGAAATACGCCGATCCCACGCAGGAGCTCTCCGTCGTCGTGCCGACGTCGAAGGACAACCCCGTGAGCGAGAGCGCGGAGCCGGTCTATCGGACCGCCGACTGGCACGAGCGCGAGGCCTACGATCTGGTGGGTATCCAGTACGAGGGCCACCCCGACATGCGTCGGATCCTCCTGCCCGAGACGTGGAAAGGCCACCCGATGGGGCTCGACTACAACCAGGAGAAGCCCCAGATCGTCACGCTCGAAGCGCACGCCAACCCGCTCGAAGACGACGAGCACGACGCCGGCGCGGACACGATGTATCTGAACATCGGGCCCCACCACCCGGCGACACACGGCGTGCTCCACATCGAGACGGTGCTCGACGGCGAGCAGGTCGCCCACGTCGAGCCCGACATCGGCTATCTCCACCGCTGTGAGGAGCAGATGGCACAGCAGGGCACCTACCGCCACGAGATCATGCCCTATCCCGATCGCTGGGACTACGTCTCGGCCGGCATCCTGAACGAGTGGGCGTACGCCCGCACCGCCGAGGAACTGACCGACCTCGACGTGCCCGACTACGCACAGGTCATCCGCACGATGAGCGCCGAGCTCTGCCGGATCGCCGCGCACATGCTCGCGGTCGGCACGTTCGCACTCGACGTCTACGGCGAGTTCACCGCCACGTTCATGTACGCGTTCCGCGACCGCGAGGTCGTCGAGAACATCCTCGAAGACCTGACGGGCCAGCGGCTGATGTTCAACTACCTCCGGCTCGGTGGCGTGGCCTGGGACCTGCCCGAACCGCGCGAGGCGTTCTTCGAGAAGATCCGGGACTTCCTCGACGGGCTCCCCCACAAGCTCGACGAGTATCACGACCTGCTGACCTCGAATGAGATCTTCCAGCTGCGCTGTGCGAACACCGGCGTGCTCGACGCCGAGACGGCCAAACAGTACGGTGCGACCGGCCCCGTCGCCCGCGCGTCGGGCGTCGACTACGACATCCGGCGCGACGACCCCTACGGCTACTACCCCGAACTCGACTGGGACGTCGTGACCGCCGAGGAGGGCGACAACTACGCACGCGTGCTCTGTCGCCTCCAGGAGGTCGAGGAGTCCGCACGCATCATCGACCAGTGTGTCGACCTACTCGAAGACTGGCCCGAGGACGATCGCGAGATCCAGTCGAACGTGCCGCGGACGCTCCGTCCGGACGACGACGCGGAGATCTATCGCGCCGTCGAGGGCGCGAAGGGCGAGCTCGGCATCTACATCCGGAGCGACGGCACGGACAAGCCGGCCCGGTTCAAGATCCGCAGCCCGGCGTTCTCGAACCTGCAGACGCTGCCGGAGCTCGCCGTCGGCGAGTACGTGCCGGATCTGATCGCGTCGCTCGCGAGCCTCGATATCGTCCTGGGTGAGGTCGATCGATGAGCGTCTCGGAGATCGTCTTCCAGGCGGGCAACGCCACGAACGGCTCCGGGGCGGCGAACGCGACGAACGCCTCGGCGGCCGGCGGCGGGCAGACGTTCCCCGAGATCCTGAGCGGGCTGCTCGGCCTCGGTCCCAACCCCGATCCCGGACTACAGTTCCTGTTCGCGGTCGTCGGCGCGACGTTGATCGCCGTGCTCTTCCTGACGATCGCCGCCGTCGGCGGTATCTGGGGCAAGCGGAAGATCACGGCCGCGTTCACCGACCGAATCGCGGTCAACCGGGTCGGCCCGTTCGGCCTGCTGATCATCGTCGCCGACGCGGTGCGATTGCTCTCGAAGGAAGTCATCATCCCCGACAGCGTCGACCGCCCGGCGTTCGACATCGCGCCGATGGTGCTGCCGTTCTCGGCGCTGTTGGGCTTCGCGGTGATCCCGCTGGGCAGCGGGCTGCAGCTGGCCGACCCGGAGACGGGCTTCGTGTTCGTCTTCGCGGCCTCCTCGCTCGCCTCGCTTGGACTCCTGATGTCCGGCTACTCGTCGAACAACAAGTACTCGTTCCTCGGCGGGCTGCGCGCGCTTGCACAGAACCTCGCCTACGAGATCCCGCTGGTGGTGACGGGTGCGTCGGTCGTCCTCTTTACCGGCACGCTCAAGCTGAGCGAGGTCGTCGCCGTCCAGAGTCAGCCGCTGCTGACGCTCGGCGGGCTGACGATCCCCTCGTGGTTCGCGTTCGTCAACCCGTTCGCGTTCGTGCTGTTCCTGATCGCGAACCTCGCGGAGGTCGGGCGCAACCCGTTCGACACGCCCGAAGCGCCGGGCGAGCTGGTGGCGGGCTACATGACCGAGTATTCGGGCGCGTACTTCGTGCTGCTCTATCTCGGCGAGTTCCTCCACATCTTCCTCGGCGGCGCGATCATCGCGACGCTGTTCCTCGGCGGCCCCGCCGGACCGGTGCTGCCGGGGCTCGTCTGGATGGTCATCAAGATCCTCGCGGTGTATCTGTTCACCCAGTGGATGCGCTCGGCGATGCCGCGCGTTCGTATCGACCAGATGATCGAGATCGGTTGGAAAGGCCTGCTCGTGATGAGCTTCGCCAACCTCGTGCTCACGGCGATCCTCGTGGGCGTGATCGCCTAACTACAAACCCATGATCGGACTCCTCAAATCGATGGCGACGACGATGAGACACGCACTCGACGGCTCGACGTTCACCGTCGAGTATCCCGATACTGCACCCGAGGTCAGCCCCCGTTTCCGTGGGGTGCACAAGTTCAGCCAGGAGCGCTGTATCTGGTGTCGGCAGTGTGAGAACGTCTGTCCGAACGACACCATCCAGATCGTGATGGACGAACAGCGCAACGGCGAGCAGTACAACCTCCACATCGGCCAGTGTATCTACTGCCGACTCTGTGAGGAGGTCTGCCCCGTCGACGCGATCCTCCTGACCCAGAACTTCGAGTTCACCGCCGACACGAAGGACGAGTTCGCGCTCAACAAAGAAGAGCTGAAGAACGTTCCCTGGTACAAGGACATCGACCCGCTCGAAGCCCGCGAGCCCGATCGCGGCGGG
>NZ_AOMC01000155.1 GCF_000336695.1 Halococcus morrhuae DSM 1307 | reverse complement strand
AGATGTGTATAAGAGACAGGCGCAAGCGACTGCAACGAGCGAACCCACGACCAACGGGACTGCAACAGCGACCGAAACCACAGGGACAGCGACCGAGACGGGGACGACGGCTGAAACCACGGAAACGGCAACCGAAACGACGAACACGACGACCGGAACCGAGACCACGACAACTGAGAGCACTACTACAGCGACCGAGACGGAGACGACGACCGAGACCACGGATGCGGAGAGCGACGCCGACGCGGAGCTGGCCGCGTTCGCCGGGCAATCGTCGACACGGACGGCGGTGCTCGAACGACTCGTCACCGGGCCGGCGAACGCCAGCGATATCGCCACGCGTGACCCGCCGAACGTCGAGGACATGCGCGGCATCACGGGCAAGCTGAGCGTCAGCAAAACCCGGTCCGCGATCGAGACACTCCGTGATCGCGGGCTGGTCGAACTGCTCGTCGATGGCGAAACGCCGATCTACAGCCTCACTGCCAAGGGCGAGCGGATACTGTTCGAGATCGAGCGGGACGACGGCTGAACGACGCTCGCGTATCGTCGCTGCGGTTTTCACGACTCTCTCGATCATTGCAACCGAGCGCCGCCGGCAGCGCTACTCGGCGCTGCCTTCGAAATCGCCGCCGTAGCGCATGAAGAAGTAGGCGAGCCCGAGCGTCGAGAGCAGGAACGTCGACGCGGCGACGCCGAGCTGCTTGGCGAAGCCGGGGATCGCGGGTTCGGAAGAACCGCTACTGCCACCACCCTCCTGAACGATGATCGTTCCAGTCATGCCGGCCGACTCGTGGGGATCACAGACGTAGCTGTGTTCGCCGGTCTCCTGAAACGGTGACGTCGTGAAGCTGAACCCCTTGTCCTCGATCGGCTGATGGCCCCAATCGCCGTCGTCGGGATGGACGTTGTGTCCATCGGATTCCCAGGAGAACTTCACGGGCGTGCCGGGCGCGATCGTCAGTTCGGCGGGCTCGAACGAGAGCGAGCCACCGGGTCCGACTTTCACCGTTTTCGCCGAGCCGCCGCTCGATCCCCCCGAGTCCTCCTGGGCCGCGGCCGTTCCGCTCGCGCCGGCGACGGCCGCCGTTCCCGCGGCCGTCCTGAGGAAGCCCCGTCGACTCACGCTGCCATCGGCGTCGGTATCGTCCATGCTTCACTCTCACGGGGCGACGCTACTGAACATTACGATGGCCGTCGGTCGAGAAGCGGGCTATCTTTCAGCAGCGAGAGAATCCCGCCCTTTACGAGCGCCGGAAGTCCGACCACGTGGTCGGACTGGAGGCGCGAGGAGGCGGGCGTGAATCGCGTACGCTGTGTCGTGGATGGTCGCAACCGCTGGTCAACCGGTAGTAGCCCGGCTGGATATTCTACCACGGCGGTCACGTTCACCCCGCTTACCGGATACTTATGTTAGCCGACTACGATAGGCTATTCATGGCGAATCGGATCGTCACCCGCACCCACCGCGCTTCCATACGGAACCAGCGGCAGGTGTGCGACGGTCTCGATGAGCTTGGTTTCGCCGCCGCAAAACTCTGGAACGTGGCCCGCTGGACAGCGGGCCGCGTCTGGGATTCTTGCGGCCAGATTCCCGACGACTCGGTTCTCAAGTCGTACCTCAAGAGCCACGAACGCTACGCGGACCTCAACGCACAGTCCAGTCAGGCANCTTGCGGCCAGATTCCCGACGACTCGGTTCTCAAGTCGTACCTCAAGAGCCACGAACGCTACGCGGACCTCAACGCACAGTCCAGTCAGGCAACTCTTGAAGAGTTGGCTGAAGCGTTCAAGAGTTGGTACGGCCACCGCAACAACGGGAACCAGAAAGCGAACCCGCCCGGCTACCGCAAGAACGGCGACGAGCATCCGCGCTCAACGGTCACGTTCAAAGAGGACGGCTTCAAACACGACGAGAAAAACGGCTACATCCGCCTCTCGAAGGGCCGCAACACGAAGGCGCACTGGTCCGATTTCATCCTCTGTGCCTACGAGGCCGACCCGGACGTGGAGATCGAGAACGTCCAGCAGGTGCGTGCCGTCTTCGAACACGGCGAATGGCGATTGCACATCGTCTGTAAGCATGACATTGAGGTCGAATCACCCGGCAACTCCGTTGCCGGGGTTGACCTCGGTATCTGCAACGTGGCCGCTGTGTCGTTCGGTGACGAGAGTCTGTTGTACCCCGGTGGCGCACTCAAAGAGGACGAATACTACTTCGCCAAGAAGCGTGCGGAGTGCGATTCGAGTACGTCGCGCGAAGCGCGACGACTCGATCAAAAATGCACCGACCGCCGCACCCACTTCTTGCACGTACTGTCGAAAGCGATTGTCGCCGAATGCGTCGAGCGGAGCGTCGGTACAATCGTTGTCGGCGACCTCGCGAGTATCCGCGAGGACGACGAAACCGGAGAAGCTCGAAATTGGGGCGACCACGGCAACCTCGATTTGCACGGATGGGCGTTCGACCGCTTTGAGACGATGCTTGAGTACAAGGGCGAAGCCGAAGGCATCGAGGTCGAACCAGTCTCTGAACGGGATACATCGAAATCGTGTTCGGTCTGTAGCCGGTGCGACGACAGCCAGCGCGTCGAGCGCGGGTTATACATCTGCGACGAGTGCGGGCTGGTTGCGAACGCCGACACGAACGGAGCTGAGAACATCCGACAAAAGGTACTCCCGAATCCTCGGCGAGAGGATAGGGATAACGGCTGGATGGCACAGCCAGCGGTTCACTTGTTCGACCGCAGGGAGGGCACTTTCGTCCCCCGAGAACAAGAGCCGAACCGCGAACCATAATATCCCAACTGCGGTCGGGAAACCCCGCCGTTTACGCCGGGGCGGATGTCATTCGAGCGCGCTCGCGGCCCGGATCACGGCACGCTCGCCAAAGGCCGGGCCGACGAACTGTGCGCCGACGGGCAGGCCGTCGGCGGTGCCGGCCGGCACCGAGATCGCCGGGAGGTCGGCGAGGTTCACGGGGACGGTGTTGGCGTCCATGAGGTAGTGTTGGAGCGGGTCCTCCAGACTCTCGCCGAGTTTTGGCGGCAGGACGGGCATTGTCGGCGACGCGAGCACGTCCGCCTCCTCGAAGGCGGCATCGAACTCTTGCTTGATCCACGCGCGCGTGTCTTGGGCCTTCTCGTAGTATTTGTCGTGATAGCCTGCCGATAGCGCGTACGTGCCGAGCAGGACCCGCCGTTTCACCTCGGAGCCGAACCCCGCTTCGCGCGCTCGCGCGAACGCGTCGTTCCAGTCGCCGTCGAACCCGCCCGAGATCCCGTAGCGAACGCCGTCGAAGCGCGCGAGGTTCGAGGAGGCTTCGGACATGGCGATGACGTAGTACGCCCGTACGGCGTGGGCGAGCGAGTCGAGTTCGATCTCTCGGAGTTCCGCTCCACGGTCTTCGAGTTCCGCGATGCGCTCCTCGAAGACCGCCGCGACACGCTCGTCGGCCCCGTCGACGAGATCGGTGAGAACGCCGATCGTCGTCCCGTCGATATCGCCGTCGGCGGCGCTCGCGTAGTCCGTGTCCGCCCCTTCGGAGCGCGTCGTCGCGTCGCGCTCGTCCGGGCCGGCGATGACGTCGAGCAGTTCGGCCGCTTTTTCGACCGTGGGCGCGAGCGGGCCGACCTGTTCGAGCGAGTTGGCGTAGGCGACGAGCCCGTACCGCGAGACCAGCCCGTAGGTGGGTTTGATGCCGACGACGCCGCAGAAGGCGGCCGGACAGCGCACCGAGCCACCGGTATCGGTGCCAAGCGCGAGGTCGGCCTCGCCGGCGGCGACGGCGGCCGCGCTCCCGCCCGAGGAGCCACCTGGCACCCGTTCCTCGTCGACGGGGTTCGTGGTCGGGCCGAAATGGGAGCTCTCGGTCGTCGTCCCCATCCCGAACTCGTCCATGTTCGTCTTCCCGACGATCGTCGCTCCCGAAGCTTTGAGGCGCTCGATCACGGTCGCGTCGTAGGGCGGGACGTACTCGGCGAGCATTGCCGAGCCGCAGGTCGTTCGTGTTCCTTCCGTGCTGATGTTGTCCTTGACGGCGATCCGTTGGCCGTCGAGTGAGCCGTCGCCGTCGCTTTCGATCTCCGTTCGGGTGATGAAGGCGTCGCTCATCCGACTGGCGGCCCCTCGAAGTAGCCGTCCTCGGCTTCCGGTGCGTTTCGGAGCGCCTCGTCCTGTGAGAGACTCTCGCGTGCCTCGTCGGTCCGCAGGACGTTGACGAGTTCCGGCTCGGAATCGACTTCCGGAACCTCGTCGAGCGTCTCGAAGTAGTCGAGCACGTCGGCGAACTGCGTGGCGAACGCCTCGGCTTCGTCCTCGTCGAGGTCGACCCGTGCGAGGTCGGCGACGTGGGCCACCGTCGCCGGGTCGACGCTCGCATCGCTCATACGGAGAGGGGGTGAGCGCCACCACTAAGCGTTTCGAAAGCGGACTCCGCAATACCGAAAGCCACCGGCCGTTTTCGTTCCGCATGGAGACGACCCGGCATTTCACTGCGACTGTCTATCTCGTCAACGAGGGAGCGACCGCACTCCATCGCCATCCGAAACTCGGCATTCGCCTCCCGCCAGGTGGGCACGTCGACCGCGACGAACTGCCCCACGAAGCCGGCCTGCGCGAGGTGCGTGAGGAGACGGGGCTGGACGCCGATCTCCTCGACAGTGCGCCGGCGATCGACGCGCCGGCCGGCCGCGCGCTCCCGCAACCGCGCTATCAGATGCTCTACGACATCGACGTCCATCCGGATGGCCAGGTGAGCCACCAGCATATCGATTTCGTCTATTTCGCTCGCGTCGGATGTCGGACCATCGCTCCCGACGGCGACGATGAACCAGGGTCCGAGGCATGGGATTGGTACACGCCAGCCGCACTCCGTGGAAGCGATATCGACGCCGACACGGTGGAAATCGGGTGTGAGGCGATCGCGATGGCCGAGTAATTACGTGAAAGACAGGCGCAAAGCCTCGCCCTTTAGGGCGGGGATACGCGCCGTAAGCTCTGCCGTGGTACTACGCAACCGCCACCACACGGCGATAGCTCGACTGGATATTCCACCAGCGGAAGCGTTAACTGCTCGGCTATGCATGGTTACGTATAGCGAATCGCACAGTCAAACGCACCTATCGCGCACGCATCTGCAACCACTCGCAGGTGCGTGACGACCTCGATTCGCTTGGTTTCGCCGCCAGCAAGCTCTGGAACGTCGGGCGATGGACCGCCCAACGTGTCTGGGACGCTTGCGGCCAGATNTCAGCGAGTTCTTGCCGAACTCGGTGAAGCGTTCTCTGGATGGTTTGGCCACCGAAACTCTGGGAACGAGAAAGCGAACCCGCCCGGCTACCGCAAACACAACGACGAGCATCCACGCTCGACGGTCACGTTCAAACAGGCTGGTTTCAAACACGACACAGAGAATCAGCGTCTTCGACTCTCGAAGGGACGCAACCTCAAAGAGCACCGCTCTGACTTTGTACTCTGCGAGTACGACGTCATCGGTCCCGAGGGGACGACCGTCGAGAACGTCCAACAGGTACGTGCCGTGTACGAACACGGCGTCTGGCGACTCCACATCGTCTGTCGCGTTGAAGTGGAAGTCGCCGAACCGCCCGGCGACCGCACGGCGGGCATCGACCTCGGGATCTGCAACGTCGCCGCCGTCTCGTTCGGCGATGAATCACTGCTCTATCCCGGTGGATCGCTCAAGGAGGACGATTACTACTTCGCCAAGAAGCGCGCGAAGTGTGACGACTTGTCCTCCCGCGAAGCTCGTCGTTTGGACCAGAAGCGTGCCGACCGCCGCACGCACTTCTTCCATACACTCTCGAAAGAGATCGTGGAACGATGCGCTGAACGCGGTGTCGGCACGGTGTTCGTTGGCGACCTCGGCGGCATCCGCGACGACGAGAACGGCGATCCGAAGAATTGGGGCAAGCACGGCAACCTCGATCTGCATGGGTGGGCGTTCGACCGCTTCACGGCGATGCTTGAATACAAAGCTGAGACGCAGGGCATCGCCGTCGAAACGGTGTCCGAGCGGGATACGTCGAAAACCTGCTCCGTGTGCGGAACGAAAGCAGACAGCCAGCGCGTCGAGCGTGGCCTGTACGTTTGCGACGAGTGTGGAACCGTGGCGAACGCCGACGTGAACGGCGCGGAGAACATTCGGCAGAAAAGTACCTCCGAGTCCTCTGACGAGGATAGGAGTAACGGCTGGTTGGCACAGCCAGCGGTTCGTCTGTTCGATACTACGGATGGGCAGTTCCTTCCACAAGAACAGGTGGCCCGCGAACCTTAATATCCCAAACGCGGTCGGGAATCCTCGCCCTTCAGGGCGGGGAGGATGTCAACGTTCGGCAACAGCGGACGCCTCGAGATCGAACTGCCAGTACAGCACGAACAAGCCGGTATACACCCCAGCCCACGCGTACCACCCGGGCGGTTCCTGACGGACGACCGGCTCGATCGCCCAGAACGCGAACAGCACCGCTGCGAATCCGATCCAGCCCAGGCGACTCTCGTCGCGGTTCCGGATATCACGGAGGTAGTCGATCACGCCGACGATGCCGAGCACTCCCCAGCAGAGTCCTCGTCGTTTCGGCATCGAGCGCCCCTCCGCTTTCGCCTCCCGATAGGCGTACTGGCCGACGAGCGTCCAGAAAAACAGGAAGGCGATGCCGGCCGTAAGGAGCTGCCCGCCGAACGCGCCGAGCCACTCCATGCCCGTCTATACGACCGTCATCGAAATAACTGCTCGGGCCTACAGCAGGCTCGCGAGTCGGTTCTTGATACGGCGTTTGACGCCGCCGGCTGCCTGTCGGAAGCTGATATGCCACGGCGTGCGCTTGCCGGTGGTTTCGGTGCGTCCGTCCCGTATCCCGTCGAGAATGCCGGCGACCGTGTGGTCGGTCTGTCTCTTATACACATCTCT
>NZ_AOMC01000154.1 GCF_000336695.1 Halococcus morrhuae DSM 1307 | reverse complement strand
GATGTGTATAAGAGACAGGATCTCGATGGCGTCGGCGCTGGCCAGCTCCTCGCTCGTGATATGCGGGGCGACGCCGCTGCGCGAGCGCTGGAAGGGGTGGGGAACGACCGCGATTCCGCCCTGGTCGTGGATGTGGTCGATCGTCTCGGTGAAGGGGAGGCCGGCCGGCACGCGTTCGTCGATGCCGAGCGCGAGGACGTGGCCGGCGGCGCTCGTCACCTCGGAGCCGGGGATGCCGATCAGTCCGTAATCGGCGGCACGGTCGGCGGCCGCGAGGCTCGCGTCGATCTCGTCGTGGTCGGTCACCGCGAGCGCGTCGAGCCCGACGGCGTCGGCCTGTGAGAGCAGCAGTTCGACGGGATCGCGCCCGTCGAAGGACAGTTCGGAGTGGCAGTGAAGCTCGGCCGACAGCACGGGACGGGATCCGGGCGCCGGCACAAAAAGCCCCCCGGTATCGCCATCGTATCCGTGCCGGTCGAGCAGTCCGTCCGAACGTTTCGCGAACCCGCCCGCTTCATCGCAAGCGATTTGCCTGGGGTCCCGAACGGGGAGACATGCCCCTCTCCGCGCCCGACCGCGAACGCGTCGTCGAGGAACTCGGCCGCGAACCGACGCGTGCCGAGGCCGCGCTGTTCGAAAACCTCTGGAGCGAACACTGTGCCTATCGCTCCTCGCGCCCGCTGCTGTCGGCGTTCGAGAGCGATGGCGAACAGGTCGTCGTCGGCCCTGGCGACGACGCCGCCGTCGTCGCGCTGCCGGACGAGGAACTGTACGTCACGTTCGGCATCGAGAGCCACAACCACCCCTCCTACGTCGATCCGTACGACGGCGCGGCCACGGGCGTCGGCGGGATCGTTCGCGACACGCTCTCGATGGGCGCGTACCCGATCGCGCTGCTCGACTCGCTGTACTTCGGCGAGTTCGATCGCGAACACTCGCAGTATCTCTTCGACGGCGTCGTCGAAGGGATCGCCGACTACGGCAACGCGATCGGCGTCCCCACGGTCGGCGGCAGCCTCGCCTTCCACGCGGGCTACGAGGGCAACCCGCTCGTCAACGTCGCCTGCGTTGGCCTTCTCCCGCCCGATCGACTGCTCACCGCCGAGGCCCAGCACGCGGGCAATAAGCTCGTCCTCGTCGGCAACGCGACGGGACGTGATGGACTGGGCGGCGCGAGCTTCGCGAGCGAGGACCTCGGCAAGGACGCCGCGACCGAGGACCGTCCGGCGGTCCAGGTCGGTGATCCCTACGCCGAAAAACGACTGATCGAGGCGAACGAAGCCCTCATCGACGAGTCCCTCGTCGAGTCGGCGCGCGATCTCGGCGCGGCAGGGCTCGGCGGAGCCTCCTCGGAACTCGTCGCCAAAGGCGAGTTCGGCGCGCGGATCGACCTCGAAGCCGTCCACCAGCGCGAACCCGGGATGAACGCGCTCGAAATCCTGCTCGCCGAATCGCAGGAGCGGATGTGCTACGAGGTCGCCCCCGAGAACACCGAGCGCGTCGCCGAAATCGCCGACCGCTTCGATCTCGGCTGTTCGGTCATCGGCGAGATCACCGACGGGAATTACAGTTGCACCTTCGACGGGGAGACCGTCGTCGATGTCCCCGCCGAGTTCCTCGCCGACGGCGCGCCGGCGAACGATCTCCCCACCGAACGACCCGCGGAGCCGACCCGCGATCTTCCCGAGACGGCACTCGACACGGCGTTCGAGCGCGTCATCGGCGATCCGAACACCGCGAGCCGCGAGTGGGTCTATCGCCAGTACGACCACGAGGTCGGCCTCCGCACCGCCCGCGGTCCCGGCGACGACAGCGCCGTCTTGGCGATCCAGGAAACGGGAACGGGGCTCGCGCTGTCGGCGGGTGCGGAGCCGAACTGGACGGCCGCGGCTCCCCACGCCGGTGCGCGCGCGATCGCGCTCGAAAACGCCACCAATCTCGCCGCGAAGGGCGCGACGCCGCTCGCCGCAGTGGACTGTCTCAACGGCGGCAATCCCGAAAAAACGGACGTCTACGGCGGGTTCTCGGCCATCGTCGACGGGCTCGCGGGGATGTGCGACGCGCTTTCGGTGCCGGTCGTCGGCGGCAACGTCTCGCTCTACAACGACTCGGCGGCAGGTGCGATCCCCCCGACGCCGACGATCGCGATGCTTGGCGCGCGCGACGGCTACGACGCACCGCCGACCGAACTCGTAGGCGACGGAACGATTCTGGTGATCGGCGATCGTGCCCTCGCCGGTCACGAAGCGGGGCTCGGCGGTTCGACATATCTCGACACCACGGATGGGAGCGACCGCTTCCCGACGTTGCCCGAGAACCCGCACGCACTGATCGAGACGCTCGCCGACGTGGCGAACCGCGAGGGAACGCGCGCGGTCCACGACGCGAGCCACGGCGGTCTCGCGGTGACGCTCGCCGAGATGATCTCGCCGGTTGCGGGCGCGGACGTGGAACTCGATGGCCCAGCAAGCGCTGCCGAACAGCTCTTTCACGAACAGCCCGGACGAGCGGTCGTCGAGACGACGACTCCCGACGCGGTCCGGGAGGCGTTCGCGGATATCGCTCCGGTCCACGAGATCGGCACGGCGACCGATACCGGACGGCTCGATCTCGCGACCGACGATGGTGAACTGTCGATCGCGGCCGGAACGATCGCCGAGCGACGGGCGGTGCTCGACCGCGCGATGGACTGATCAGTCGCCGGCGATCGCCCGTTCGATGGCCGCATCGAGCGGCGTGTGCGCGACCGAGACGAGCTCGTCGATCCCGCCGTTTCTGACGACGACCGTGTTATCGAGCCCGGCCATCAGCGGCGCGACGACGGTCTCGGGAATGCCGGTGAACAGGGCGAGCCAATGTGCTGCGAGGCGTTCGCTCAGCCACGGAACGGCGGCGACGAACAGCCGGTGGCCGTACGCCCGCGCCATGCGCCGCAGCAGATCGGCGTAACTGAGCACCGCCGGCCCGCCGATATCGAACGATCGCCCGCGGGTTTCCGGTGCATCGAGCACCGCGGCGAGATAGCCGACGACGTCGTCGATCGCGATCGGCTGACAGTTCGTCCGCGCTGCCGTCGGGAGCGGGAGGACGAACACACGCGGGAGATGGGCGACGAACCGGCGCACCATCTCGAAGCTCGCCCCGCCAGCGCCGACGATGACCGCCGCCCGGAGCACGGTGAGATCGTAGTCACCGGCGGCGAGCAGCCGCTCGACCTCGTGGCGTGAGCGGAGATGTGGCGAGAGCGCGTCGGAATCACGGCC
This sequence comes from Halococcus morrhuae DSM 1307, assembly GCF_000336695.1. Classification (GTDB taxonomy): domain Archaea; phylum Halobacteriota; class Halobacteria; order Halobacteriales; family Halococcaceae; genus Halococcus; species Halococcus morrhuae. The sequence goes on along the minus strand of NZ_AOMC01000154.1, from coordinate 41,814 downwards.
GAGACCGCCGAGATAGATCACCCGCGAACAGTCGGCGGCATCCGCCGCGCGGGCGAAGTTGTGTGCCGCCCGCCGGTCGCGCGCGACGAAATCGGCCGCGTCCATCGAGTGGACGAGATAGTACGCCGCTTCGCAGCCCTCGAACGCCGCCTCGAAACTGCCCGCATCGAGCAGATCACCCTCGACGACGCGCGCCGGCGGACCGTCGTAGCGCTCGGCGTCGCGAGTGAGTACGGTGAGGTCGTGACCGGCCGCGGCGAGAGCGGGGAGCAGCCGTCCGCCGACGAACCCCGTCGCACCGGTCACCAGAACGCGCATGTCTCACCGAGCACGTCCGTCCGCATAGCTCCTCTCACTCGCGGTGCTAGCGGAAACGGAAAGCGGGGACGAAGGTGGAGAGGGGTGTGATGATGCCAGGCAACGGAGTCGCCCCCGCTGGCGCGGAGCCATTCCGGCTCCGATCCGAACTGGTTCGGGTGTTGTAATAAGTTTTGTGTGCACACGAACCCCGCTCACGCTCGCTCCGGCCCGTCGAGCACGAACTCGATGCGCTCGGTGTCGGCACCCTTCGAGCTTCGATCGACGATCGTCAGCTTGCCGAGTTCGCCGAGCCGATCGACGTGCGTGCCGCCGCAGGGGCAGACGTCGACGTCGCCGATCGTGACCGCTCGCAGCGGATCGACGTCGTCGGGGATCAGATCGAGATTCGACCGGCCGTCTGGTGTTTCGGCTTCGAGCGCCGCCCGCGGGCGGTTCTCCTTCTCGACCGGGAGGTCCTGTTCGATCAGGGCGTTCGCGCGCTCCTCGATGGCGCGGAGATCGCTCTCGTCGAACTCCGCCGGCGCGAAATCGATGCGCGCACGATCGTCGTGGATCCGATTGCCGGCGGTGCTCGCGCCGTATTCGTCGAGGACGACCTTCGAGACGACGTGCTGGGCGGTGTGATAGCGCATGTGCGCGTGGCGGCGCTCCCAGTCGAGCTCGCCGTGGATGGTCACGCCTGCTTCCGGGAGATCGCCCTGGATCGTGTGTCGGATCTCACCGTGATCTTTCCTGACGTCGACGACGCGGCCCTCACCACCCTCGAACGAGAGGCGACCGTGATCGGGTGGCTGTCCGCCGCCTTCCTTGTAGAACAGCGTTCGGTCGAGCACGACTGTCCCGTTCGATTCGTCGACGGCCTCGACGCGGGCGTCGAACTCGCGACGATAGTCGTCGTCCGGCAGATAGAGCTGTTCGGTCACAGAGGTGTCAACGGCACGCACGACTATGGATCTGTTCGCCGGACGACGCCGGTCGCTGACGAGCGTCTGACGGGGTATTATATAGCTGGATTCATATCCGGAACTATGTCGCGTCGCCACCGCCTCGACTCCTCGGGGACACTTGCCGGTGTGAATCGTCTACGCGAGCGCATGGACGCGGTCGACCGCGCCAGCGTCGTCGGCAGCGCGCCGATCATCGCCGGCACGGGGTTCGTGTTGAGCCGCGCGGTCGCCATCGTTCTCGCCGGTGCGTCCGGAATCACCTTCCTCTGGGGACTGGTCATCGGTCTCGCCTTTGCCACCGCCGGCATCGTCGTGCTCGCCTCGACCGAAACCGACTCCGGACTGGGCCGTTCCACCCAGCACGCCGAACGGATCCCGTTCGAGACGGCCGGCGGCGTCATGCTGCTCTCGCTGCTCACCGGTGTCGTTCTCGGCGCAGTTCTGTAACTCCGCACGACATCGACCATTCATCGGCCTCGATCGGTGTTCGACGGTTCGTTTTCGCTTCGCTCACGCCCGCGGCGAGTCGAACGGATAGACTTTTGTGGCTTGCCGTGACGTCACATACAGGACGAACCTGATCGACGATAAAGGATGAATGCGACGAGACAGGTCGGCGAGTAATGACTGCGGTGTTCTTCAAGCGGTCGACGGACGGGCTGGCGGTCGTGGACCCGATCGAGCGCCGCCAGTACGATCTGGCGACGAGTGCGGTACGACCGACGTCGGTCGAGCGGTCGAACTTTCGATTTCCGATCGGGAGCGCGGTGTCGATTCGGACCGATGGGATAGCGTTGCCGAGCGTCGTTTCGGTCCACGTCCGTGACGGATCGGGTGTGGTGATCGACCGCGCCGAGCATCACGCCGACGAACGATTCCCGGCCGGCGAATACATCTTGGAGGTGAGCGCGCCGATCAAGCTCTATCTGCGAGTCGAAAGCCCGCTCCGGATCAGCGCCGACGCGGCGGGAATGACGATCGAATTCGGTGGCGAGCGCGAGGTGTTGATCGGCGCGCGCTCGCACCACGAGCGACCGGCGGCGACGGTACAAACGCCGGCCGATCCCGAGGCGATGATGGCGGCGATCTCGACGTTCGGATCAGCGTTGAAGACGACCAGTCCGGAACGGTCGTATCCGACCCTTCGGGGCCATCCGCCGACGATCGAACTCGGTGATTCGTTGGATCTGGCGGGACTCGAACCGCCCGACACGGGCGTGACCATCGAGATTCCTCCCGAATACGAATCGATCTACACGGTTGCGCCGCTCGCGTACTATCTTGGTGCGACGATCGAGCCGGGTACGGACCCACTGCTGCGGACCGATCGGGGGTTCGAGCAGTCGCTCGCCGGCCCGCAGGGGTTCGAGCAAACGGTCGCGCGGACGCTCAAGCAGACCTTCTTTTTGGACTGTCTCACACGAATCGAGGGCTGGACGCCGATGGACCTCCACGAACGGCGGCTGTTGGAGGACGAGCTGGGATTCGATTTCCCGACGCTCTACGAGCAATCCCTGGCCACCCAGCTCGAAACGTATCTCTCGATTCCCTATCGGACGATCGCCGAGCACGTGCCGGCGTGGAAGCTCACGGCCACCGTCACGGCGACGGCCGACAGCATCGAACACCTACCGTTCGTCGTGTCCGACCTCGCCGTCGTTCGGTCCGCACGGACACACGAAGTCTCAGTGCCGAACGTCCGATCGGCCGCGCTCGATACGTTCCTGCGCGACGACACGCGGAGTACGGGCACCCAGCCGGGCGGCGAGAACACGTACGTCAAACCGCTCCGGTCGGAGTCGCTGGAGCAGACGTGGATCGGTGAAGGGACGCCGCTGGGAGCGAGCAAGGCGTCGCTGGCGGCCTATCGCAATCGGTTGGAGCGGACGCCGGCGGAGGGGGATATCGAGATCACGGTCGTCTGCAACGACGCGGCGATGGACGACGAGCGCGCCGTCGAGGCGAGTTACGGCGAGCGGGCGGATCTCCCGTTCGACGTGACCGTCGCCCACAATCTCACCACCGACGAGCTGGCGGACGTGCTCGCCACCCGGACGGATTTCCTGCACTACATCGGCCACGTCGACGACGAGGGGTTCGCGTGCGCGGACGGTCGTCTCGACGCCCGAGAAATCGACTCGGTGGGCGTCGATGCGTTTCTCCTGAATGCCTGCCAGTCATATCGGCAGGGGATGGCGCTGATCGAGGCCGGTGCCATCGGCGGGATCGTCACGATTTCGGATATTTTGAACAGCGAGGGCGTCAAGATGGGCCGCGCGCTCGCCTGCCTGCTCGATGCCGGTTTTCCGCTGGGGCCCGCCCTCGAGATCGCCCGCGGCGAGAGTATCGTCGGCGGGCAGTACCTCGTCGTCGGTGACGGCGGCTTTGCCATCGCTGACGCTACGGGCGGCACGCCGACGCTCTGTGAGATCGAGCGCACCGAGGACGGCTTTCGGGTCGACCAGATCACGTATCCGACGCGCGAGCGCGGTCTCGGCAGCCTCTTCATCCCCGCTGCGTCGGGCGACCGTGACTGCTATCTCTCCTCGGGTCGTGTCCGCCGGCTCGATCTCTCGGCACACGAACTCTGGGCGTTTCTCGCGCTCGAAGCGATGCCAGTGAAGATCGACGGCCAGCTTCACTGGAGCGACCGGATGGATTTCGGTGTGCTTCAGGGACCGGAGTAAGTGCAGGCGCTGGCACCACTCACGTCGGTGACGCCACAACACGCCACCGTGAACTGAATGCTCTCGCTCGGCGATTCCGCTTCGGATGACTGTTGTTGACTATCACTCACAACTGATCGATATTCACCCGTGGCTGGGATGAACCTATCGTATCGTTTCCAACAGCAACGTATACGGCCAAAAACCGTTTCGTGCGAAGACCCTCGTCAACCGAACGGTCAACCGACGTCGAACTATCTGTCGTCTCCTTCTGTCTCCACGACATGCATATCGTTGCGGATATCGCCCCTGGAAGTTGCAATATCCTTTTACTTTGTGCGTTTCAGGTTCAGTTGGCCAATAAAATTAAATAGATGGAAAACCTCCGTTTAGTTGCTATGAGTTTCACGAACCGAATCGAAACGGACGTTGCCGACGTCTACCGCGCCGTGCTTTCGGAAACGACCGACGACGCGTTCGTCGTCGTGCCCGCGGCGGCGTCGGTCGAGCGGCTCGTGACGGTGCTCGACGGTCTCGACAGCCCGCCGACAGTGCGCCTGCTCGCGTTCGACAGTACGCTCAAGGACGTTCTCGACGACTTCCTGGTTGCCAGCACCGCCGCCGATCTCATTGACGAGGGCACGCTCTCGTTGGGGACGATCGAGGAGGCCGGCACCGGCCAACTGATCATCACCGACGAAACGGTTGTCTCGCTCGTCACGGCGGGCCAGCGGGTGGCCGCCCTCGGGACCGACGATGAGGAGTTCGTCGCGAACGCCAACGAGCGCTCCGAGGAGCGCTGGGAAGCGAGCTCGTCGTACAGCCTCAGAACCCCGCCGCTCTCGCGGATCCGCGAGACGATGGCCGAGGCGTTCGATCCCGGCGTCCGCGACGACTTCGACGCCGTGCTCGCCTCGCTCGACACCGCCCGCGGCGACGGCAACGGTCTCGACGAGGTGACGATCAGCCTGCTCGTCGCGGCGAAAAACGAGGAGCTGCTCTACGACATCTCGAAGTGGGGTGAGGACACCGGCGTCGCGAGCAAGGCCACCTTCTCGCGGACGAAAACCCGCCTCGAAGAGATGGGGCTGCTCGACACGACGAAGGTGCCTATCGACGTCGGCCGCCCGCGACTTCGGCTGCTGCTCGGCGACGAGCGCCTCAGCGAGGCCGATGCCGACGAGCTGGCGGCCGTTGCCACCGGCATCCTCTCGACCGACGCGTCCTGATTCGGTCGAACCCGAGAGATCGGGACCGGAATCCGCCGTTCTCACTGCCGATCGATTGCTTCGTCCTCCCCGACCTACTGGACGAATGCATCCCTGAGATCGTCCGCAAGCACCGCGATCGCGTCGCGGCTGCGGTCGATCGTGTCGACCAGATTGAGGAAGCCGTGGATCATCCCCTCGAACTGCTCGTGGGTGACCGGCACGCCCGCCGCGTCGAGGCGATCGGCGTAGGCGATCCCCTCGTCGCGCAGCGGATCGAACCCCGCGGTGATGACGGTCGCCGGCGGGAGGCCAGAGAGATCGCGTGCCATGAGCGGCGCGGCGTACGCGTTGCGTGCGTCAGTCGGATGTGAGAGATAGCGTTCGTAGTACCACTCGGCGCTCGCCCGTTCGAGGAGATAGCCCTCGGCGTTCTCCTCGTAGGAACCGAACTCCTGGAGCGACGGCGAGTTGACCGACGGGTAGACGAGCGACTGGTGGCAGAGCTCCGGCCCGTCACGGTCGCGGGCGACGAGCGTGACGGCGGCGGCCAGGTTGCCGCCCGCACTGTCGCCGCCGACTGCCACTCGCTCCCCGTCGCCGCCGAGCTCGTCGGCGTATTCGACCGCCCATTCGGTGGCCGCGTAGCAGTCCTCGACGGCCGCCGGGAAGGGATGTTCGGGCGCGAGCCGGTAGTCGACCGAGACGACGAGACAGTCGGCCGCGTTGGCGAGCGCGCGACAGACCGGGTCGTGGGTGTCGAGCCCGCCGACGACCCATCCACCGCCGTGGAAGGTGACGAACACGCCGTAGGGCTCCGTCCCCGTCTCGGGGGCGTAGACGCGCACCGGCAGCGGTCCGCCCGGCCCCTCGATCGAGAACTCCTCGATCTCGCCGACGGGCTCCGGATCGGGCGTCGTGAACAGTTCGTCGAGGCGCTCGCGGGCGGTCGGGACAGACATGCCGTGGGTCGGCGGCGTGCGCTGTTGGTCGATCCGTTCGAGCAGCCGTTCGACCTGTGGATCGGGGTCGTCCATTCGCCGGACCGACGGCGACGATTGACGTAGTTCTACCCCCCGAATAACTCCGAGGTATGTGGAAAGGTTTTCGTATGCCCGCTGGGTATCACGGGTGATGAGCTCCGTGAGCGCGCTGGCCCAGCGACTCGCCGTCGTCGCCGGCTTCGAGAACCCACGGACGAGCCTGGAGCAGTACCGGACGCCGCCGGGACTGGCGGCCAGGCTGGTCCACGACGCCGATCTGCAGGGCGACATCGAAGAGCGGTTCGTCGTCGATCTCGGAACCGGGACGGGAATGCTCGCGCTCGCGGCCGCGCTCCGTGGCCCGCGCGGCGTGGTGGGTGTCGATATCGACCCCGATCCGCTCTCGACGGCGCGCGACAACGAGGGGCGGGTCGGCACGGCCGCCGACATCTCGTGGCTGCGCGCCGACGCGACCGACGCGCCGCTCGGCACGGATGGCGAGACGACCGTCGTGATGAACCCGCCGTTCGGCGCACAGGACGGCAACGAACACGCCGACCGCGCGTTCCTCGCGACGGCCGCCCGCCTGGGCGACGTCTCGTATTCGGTTCACAACGCCGGCAGCCAGGAGTTCGTCGCATCGTTCGCCGCCGACAACGGCGGGACGGTCACGCGCTCCTTTCGCGCCGAACTCGATCTCCCCCGACAGTTCGACTTCCACGACGAGGACTCCCACACCGTCGAGACCGAGCTCTTCCGTATCGAGTGGGCCTAAAGCCACGTCACGATCTGGCTGTAGAGGCTGCGCGCCGTCAGAAACGTGAAGACGAACATCAGCACGGTGACGACGGCGAAGACGGCATTCAGCCACCGTGGATGATCGAAGAACTTCCGATTGGCGAAGAAGAGCGCGAGCGCGAAGATCGGCAGTCCGATGAGGCCGTTGACGGCGGGCATCACGATGCCGAGTCGCACCGGCGTGATGTCGGTGAACTCCATGAGGAGAACGGCAAAGCCCACCGCCATCACGATGAGTATCTCGACGGTGCGCCGGAAACCCCGATCGCCGAAGACGGTCGTCCGATCCCAGGCCTGTGGCACGAGAAAGCCGGCCCCGAACAGCGTGCCGGTCGCCGAGGAAAACGTCGCCAGCAACACCGCCAGCACGAACACCGGCAGCGCCCAGCTACCGAAGATGGCCTGCAACGGGACGCCGGGGCTGGTGAGCGTCGGCGTTCCCGGATCCATCGTCAGCGCCGAGACGACGATGACGGCCGCGCTGAGGAGCACGATGAAGGCGATGCCGACGAAGTTGTCCCGGCGGTACGGCCCCATCTCGGTCCAGTTCTTCGAGGGCTGGATGCTCGATTGAATGATGAAGTTCGGGTAGTAGACTGTGGTCCCGAACAGCGCGATGAGGCTGGTCAGGAAGCCGATATCGCTCTGCAGGTATGGCACGAACCCCGACATGACCCGCCCGATCGGGAGATCGAGCCCGAGCGTGAGAACGATGTAGATGGCGAACACGGTCAGGATGATCGCCGCGATGGCGGCCTCGACACGGTCGTAGACGCGGAGTTCGACCAGCGCGATGCCGATGCCGCCGGCGAGGATCGCACCGATGTAGACGTTGTCGAGCGGCGTCAGATAGGCCAGCGCAGCGCCGGCGACCGCGTAGTTCGAGATGGCCCAGAACTGCATGATGAAGGCGATGAACAGCGCCATCACCTTGGTCGGCCCCGCACCGATCGCGCCGCGGATGTAGCTCACGACGGGCTCGTCGATGGTCGCGAGTCGGCCGGACATCTCGTGCATCGCCAGATCGACGACGAGCGCGACCGGTAGCGCCCACAGCAGGAGGAACCCCCAGTTCGCCCCCGTGTTGGCGAGGATGTACACCGAGCCGGCCCCGAACACGTTCGCCGAGAACAGCAGGCCCAGACCGTACGCCTCCACGAACCGTTTCGGTCCCTCCACCGGAAGCCAGGAGGGCACGTAACTGTCCGCCGAACTCATCGTCGACTCACCCACGATCGTATCATCCGTGTCCGTCCTCCATGACTATAGATAGCACACAACACCTAGCTGGTTGGATCGGTCGCCTGCAGAGGACGGCTCCTTTAACCGCGACAGTCTGAATCAGGGCTGTTCGCCGGCGGGGATCGGTCGTATGGCTCCACGACACCGCTCATCGATAGCGCTCGCGTTCGGCGATCGGAACGCGCGTCTCGCCGGTCGCGGCGAACAGCGTCCGTCCCTCGCGGCTGAAGGTGAGGTTCGCGGCGCGCGTCGTGCCGTTGTTCGGGAGTGGCGCGCGTCCGAGCGTCTCGTTGGCCCGCGAGACAACGAGTCCGAACCCCTTCCGTCGGGGAACGATCGAGACGTTCTTCCCCCGGATCGTCGCGTCGGCGGTCGCCGGCGCGGAGCGGTAGCCGACCCGAGTTTGGTTGCTCCGATTGAGCCAGATCTTGTAGGCACGATCGTCGCCCGCCTGCCAGCCGCTGCGCGAAACCCGTATCCGCTCGTCCCAGCCAAGGCCGCCGATACGGACGGTCGCTCGTCCCGTGAACGCGAGCCGCGATGCCTGGACGGCGGTCGTCCAGAGATGGCGGCGCTCGCTCGTCACGATGACGCCGCTGGCGTTGACAGTCGTACTCTCGCCGAACGCCGTGACGTCGACGACCGAGACCTGTCGGTTGGTGATGTTCTCGGCGTATCGCACGGTGTAATCCCTGACGGCGATCGCATCTGACTGCTCGGCTGTCGTGTTGGCGGGTGCCGCGTTGGGTGTGGTGGCCGCCCGTGCCGTCGACGATTCGACGGTCGTGAGGTTCACTGGAATCGCGGGGGCCGACAGCGCCGCGAGCGCGAGCAACACGACCACGGCCGCCCCGGCCCATCGCTCGGTGCCGCCGACGAGCGGGACTGCGGACGGGACGCGCCCGGTGGCGACGACGCCCGCAACGACCAGCAGGGCGAGCCCGAAGACGAGCACCACGCCGAGCGCGCGATAGAGCACGAACCCGCCGTTGCCGCGAAACCAGTAAACCGCCCACAGCGACTGCGAGATGGCGAACAGTACCGTTCCGAGCCAGAGCCGGCCGGCCGTGGGTCCCGTCTCGCGCCGCCGGACGAGCACGATCCCGGCGAGTACGCCGACGAGTAACCCGATCGCGTGGGCCTGGATGGCGATGCCCGCCCACCAGGGCGCGCCGAACGACGGGTCGGCGCTGGCCTGGACGACCGGGTTCCGGACGGCGGCGTAAACCTGTCGGACGGCGTCGCTGGCCGCGAGCGCGATCACCGTCGCCAGCGGGTAGTGGATGAGCGCGACCCCGGCGATGGCGAACAGTACGCCCGAGAAGCCGATGACCGGGCCGATCGCGAACAGCGCGACGAACAGCCCGACGAGCAGCGCCGCGACCGGGATCGCAAGCACGCGGGCGATCGGGTTTCTCACGAGCGGCGATTTCGGACCCTGTTCGTCCGGATAGTGGCCCCAGGCGTATTCGGCCAGCGGGGCGAGCGCGAGCGTTCCAACCAGGTTCCCGATCAGATGCCCCGGGTCGACGTGGGCGAACGAGGAGAGGGCGATGCCGAGCGGGGAGCCGTACGACCACGCGCGAAAGGGGAGCGCGAGCGGGCCGTACCAGTGGTGAAATCCGCCCTGTACGAACAGATAGACGGCGAGCACGCCGAGCATCGTGAGCAGCGTTCCCCAGGGGATGCCGGCGAGAAAGCGCGCTCGCAGCGCCGTGGTCCGGTCGTGGGTGTCGATCCGCAATGCCACGAGCGCCGAGAGGACGACCGCGAGGGCGACGGCGATGCGGGTGAGCGCCAGCCACGGCGAACTCATGGCCGATCGTGGGTATGCGTGGGTTTCACTCTGTCGCGGCCAGTCGTCAGGTTCAAGCGCGCGAGACCGAACAGTAGTGTATGGAACTGCGGGTCATCGAAAGCGACGAGAACGAGCTCTCGATCGAGGTCGCCGACGAGGGGCACACGTTCATGAACGTGCTCAAGGGAGCACTGCTCGAAACCGAGGGTGTCACGACGGCCACCTACGACGTCAATCCGGAGCAGTCCGGTGGGCAGACCGAACCGATTCTCACCATCCGTACAGAGGGGACGGACCCACTCGACGCGCTTGAAGACGGCGCGGGACGGGTGAACGACATGACGGCGGCGTTCCGGACGGCCTTCGAAAGCGCTGCCTGAGATCAGTTCGCGGGCTGTCTGTACAGGCCGACAGCCTCGCGGGCGAGCACGAAGCCCGCGACGAGCAACACGCCGCCGAACACCGCCATCCAGAGCCCGATCGTCTGCTCGCCCGCACCGAGCGTCTCGATACCGTTGAGTTCGACGAGCGCGCCGGCGACGGCCGCGAACGTCGCCCCGACGGCGCGCACGGCGGCCGATCCGAACTCCGCTGCTATCTCTAGAACTGGTTCGATCATGGCGTCCGCTCACCCGTGGACTGTCAAAGCGCTTGTGATTCGCCGACGAAACGTAATCCTTGAGGGAACTCGGTGGGAACCGGCGGTATGGCCCGCTACGGCGATCTCAACTACGGTTGGCTCACGAAACACGGCTTCGGGCTCGGCGTCGCTCTGTTCGTTCTCGGCGCGCTGGGCTCGATCGCCGGTCCGGCGCTGTTCGGCCCGCTCCCCGGCTGGGAGGCGACCCTGTTCACCGACAGCGAAGTCGCCGGCATCGTCATCGCCTTCCTCTCGGTGATGTTCTTCGGGATCGTCCTGCCGCTCACCGAGTAAGCTACCGACGACTGCCCTCAGCGCCGCACCGGAACCCCGTGTTCGTCGAGGTATTCCTTCACGTCCTCAATCGAATATTCGTCGAAGTGGAAGATCGAAGCGGCGAGCGCCGCATCAGCGTTCGCTGCGGTGAACACCTCCTCCATGTCGGCGGGGCCGCCACAGCCCGAGGAGGCGATGACCGGCGTCGAGACGCTCTCACAGACCGCGCGCGTCAGCGGGACGTCGTAGCCCTCCTTCGTGCCGTCGGCGTCGATCGAGTTGACGAACAGCTCGCCGGCACCTCGTGATTCGGCCTCGCGCGCCCACTCGATCACGTCGATGCCAGTGCCCTCGCGGCCGCCCTTCACCGTGCACTCGAACCAGCAGGATTCGCCATCAGTAGTAAAGAAGTGTTCTCCCTCCTCGTCGTAGCGACGGCGCGCATCGACCGAGATGACGATACACTGGCTGCCGAAGCTCTCGGCACCCTCCGTGATGAGCGCCGGTCGATCGAGCGCGCCCGTGTTGATCGAGACCTTGTCCGCGCCCGCCCGCAGGGTCTCCCTGATGTCCGTGCGCGTGCGGATGCCGCCGCCCACAGTCAGAGGAATGAACACCTCGTCGGCCACGCGCGAGACGACGTCGAGCATCGTCTCGCGGCCGTCGGCGGAGGCGGTGATGTCCAGGAAGACGAACTCGTCGGCACCCGCCTCGTTGTACCGACGCGCCATCTCGACGGGGTCGCCGGTGTGTTCGAGGTTCTCGAAGTTCACGCCGGTGTAGACCGCCGGCTCGCCGTCGTCGTCGAGATCGACGTCGATACAGGGGATAACGCGCTTCGTCAACGCCATTCACGCGGACTACTGCGCTCCGGGCAAAAAAACCGTCCGGTCGCCCCCGACAGGGAGGCTTTAGTAGCCCCCGACCGTCGGGCCGTCCATGAGCGACGACGCGCCGACCGAGCCGCGCGAGTCAGCATCCGGCCAAGAGCAGGCGACCGACACTGAAGACGAGACGATGGTCGAGGGCGATCGCGAGCACCGTGAGGGCCATCCCGACGACACGGGCGAGGGAACCCACGGGTCGGTCGAACCGGTCGCCACCCGCGAGACGTCGCCGATGAGCGAGTTCACGGGGCGACAGGCCGGTATCGGTGCTCTCGTGGCGGTCGTCGGACTCGTCGTCACGTTCGCGATCCCGCTGGTGCTCACGCTCGGCTGAGTCGGGTCGTCCGCACCGACCGAACCGTCCGATCACCCGCTCGTTCCCGCTTCGTGTTCGTCCGTTTTCACGCCGGAGCGGCCGTTTCCGTCACCGTCTTTCCCGGTGAGTGAGTAGGCAGGGTCGATGACAGCAGATCTCTTTGCACCGCTCGAACTGCGCGAGACGACGATCCCGAACCGGGTGATGGTCTCGCCGATGTGTCAGTATTCCTGTGAGGATCGCGACGGGCTGGCGACCGACTGGCATCTCGTCCATCTCGGCAGTCGGGCGTCCGGCGGGGCCGGCGTCGTGATGACCGAGGCGACCGCCGTCGAGGCCCGTGGACGCATCTCGCCGGAGGACCTCGGCATCTGGAGTGATGCACACACCGAGGCGCTCGCGCCGATCGCTGAGTTCGTCAAATCTCAGGGCTCTGTGCCCGCGATCCAGCTCGCCCACGCCGGTCGGAAGGCGTCGAAAGCCCGGCCGTGGGACGGCGGCGAGCCGCTCCAGCCCGACGAGGGTGGCTGGGAGACGATCGCGCCGAGCGACCAGCCGTGGCCCTACGAGAACGGCGAAACGGCGACCGCGAAGATGGAGCAAGACGACATCGAGGACGTCATCGACTCCTTCAGAGCCGCCGCCGAGCGCGCCGACGAGGCGGGCTTCGACGTCGCCGAGGTCCACGCCGCTCACGGCTACCTCCTCCACGAGTTCCTCTCGCCGGTCACCAACCACCGGACGGACGACTACGGCGGCGACTACGAGGGCCGGAGCCGGCTGGTCCGCGAAGTGACCGCCGCGGTGCGGGAGGTCTGGCCCGACGACAAGCCCGTCTTCGTCCGGATCTCGGCGACCGACTGGCTGCCGGATCGCGAGTCCTGGACGGTCGACGATTCGGTGCGACTGGCCGACGATCTCGCCGCGGCGGGTGCTGACCTCATCGACGTGAGCGCCGGCGGCAACGACCCCGACCCGCAGATCCCCTACCGAGGACCGGGCTACCAGCTTCCCTACGCCGACCGCATCACCCGCGAGCGCGACTCGGGGATCGCCGTCGGCGCGGTTGGGGGCATCTCTTCGCCGGAGCAAGCCGATGCACTCGTCCGTAACGGCCGGGCCGATATGGCCATCGTCGGGCGCGAACACCTCCGCGATCCGTACTTCTCGCTGCACGCCGCCCACGAGCTCGATCGACCCGAGGCCGCCGAGCCACCCATCCAGTACCGTCGCGGGTTCTGAGCGGGTCGACCGTCGTCGAGCTCCCGACCGGCACGCGCGACAGCGCCAGAACGTCGAATTCCCCTCGAATTGAACCGTCAGTCTCACAACCACTGGTCTCGAACGATCGGTACAGCCGATGGATGGAACTACTTCTGGTGACTGTCGGCACGTATCGCCCCGAGATAGGCCCGAGTGATGCGGAGACGGGACTACCTTCGCGGGCTGGGCGCGATCGCTGGCATCGTCGGTGTCGCAGGTTGTTCGTCGAGTGCCCCCGAGGAACTGATCGCAGGTCCGACGTCTCGGGAACCAGCAGGAAACGCACCCGACGAGTCACGCACCGAACGCACTGCGCCGGGATCGGGGATCAGCCGAACCGCCGACGAACCGATCGCCAGCCCGACGGTCCAACCGACGACCACAGCGACGTCGGTTCCGACGCCGGAGCCGCCCGCGAACAGGCTGTTGCTCGCGCCGGCACTCGGTACGGGCTGGGGGTACGCCAGCGGTTCAACGCCTCGGGTCCGGGACAACGGCACGATAACGGCGTTGTATCGTGGCACGCAGTCGTACACGCGGACCCTTCGGACACGACTCTGGCGATGCGAGGGCCGGACGCTTGACGCGCTCGGCGGAACGTGTTCGCTCGGGAGCCTCCCCAGCCGATATCGTTCGCGGGACGACATCGAGACGGCGAGTCCCACGATCGGCGAGACTGCGTTCGCGTGGTGGTCGGGGCCGCGGACCGACATCGAGGTCGTCGTGGCCGATCACGTGTTCCGCATGAGTCATACGCCGCTCGCAGAGCGGACGGACGAGAACACGGCTAGCCTGCCGTCCCGCGCTGCACGGCTGACCGAACTCATCGGGTTCGCCCGGCAGCAAGCCGAAAAGCTCGCCTCGTCCGGCTGAACTCTCTATCGAGAAACGCCTTTCGATCGTCCTCGTCCCTTTCGAATCCGGGAAACGCACGGTCGACTGCCGGGGCCGAAAGAGGCACCCGTCTGGTGGTCGTTCTCCACTCGATGGCAACCGAAAACCGAAGCGATACGTTCGACATCGGCGGCGAGGACACCGTTCACCGACTGGGCTACGGCGCGATGCGACTCACTGGCGAGGAGATCATCGGCCCGCCGGACGACGAGGAGGAGGCGAAAGAAGTCCTCCACCGGGCGACCGAACTCGGCGTGGACTTCATCGACACCGCCGACTCGTACGGACCGGCGGTCTCCGAGCGCTTGATCGGCGAGGCGCTCGCGCCCTACGAGGACGTGTTCGTCGCGACCAAAGGCGGGCTCTGGCGCGACGACCGCGACGGTTCCTGGCCGCGCTGTGGCCAGCCGGGCTACATCCGCAACTCGATTCTGGGCAGTCTCGATCGGCTCAAGGTGGACACGATCGATCTCTATCAGTATCACCGCCCGGACCCCGACATGGACTACGCCGAGGCGGTCGAGACCTTCGCCGATCTCAAAGACGAGGGGAAGGTCAACCACGTCGGTGTCTCGAATGTCTCGGTCGAGCAGCTCGAAACGGCCCGCGACGTGGTCGAGATCGCCACCGTCCAGAACCAGTACAACATCGGCGATCGCGAGCACGAGGCAGTCCTCGACTACTGCGAGGAGCACGACATCGGCTTCATCCCGTGGGCACCGCTCGGCTCGGGCGACCTCGACGGGCTCGACGAGGTGGCCGACAACCACAGTGCCACACCCTACCAGGTCGGGCTCGCGTGGCTGCTCCAGCACTCACCCGTGATGCTCCCGATCCCCGGCACATCGAGCGTCGAGCACGTCGAGGAAAACATCGCCGCCAGCGATATCGATCTCACCGACGAGGAGATCGAGACGATCGAGAGCTGAACCGGAAAACGAGCAATCACACTCGATTTTCTGAGCCAACCATTTTCGGTAGCGGTGGCGCGCGATGAATTCGGCCGAAGGCCGGAGAACGCGCGAGCGAATCGGCTGGGGAGGGTGTGGCTTGCGGTCCTCATTTGTGTCAGGATTTGTCGGTAGAAGCTACTTGCCCGGATCGAATATAGAGAGGGTTTGTCGATTGTATTCACTGAATGAGTTCACGAATCGCGCTGTTCGAGCCACTCCTCCCGCAACAGTCCGTACTGGAGCATGTCGTGGTGCTCGCCGTCGATGAACATGTATTTGCGCCGGCGACCCTCCTCGCTGAAGCCGAGCGATTCGAGCAGTCCCTGGGAAGCGTCGTTGAAGTCGAACGCACCCGCACCGATGGCGGGCGTCCCGTAGCTTCGGAAGACGTACTCGACGACGAGCGCGACTGCCTCCGTTCCGTAGCCTTCGCCGTGGACCTCCGGCACGAGCCAGTAGCCGAGCTCTGGGCGCTTCCAGTCGGCGTCCTCGACCGAGACGACACCGACCCGTCGCACCGCGCCCTCGTCGGGCTGGCCGGGGCCCGCATCGTCGTCGAGACAGACGAGAAAACGATCCGTGCTCTCGGAGCCCCATTCCTCGACCTGCTCTTGGTTCCCGAGTCGGGAACCGAGTGGGTAGCGAATTTCGGGGTTGGCGGATGCGCGCTGCGTGAACGGGACGTCCTCCTCTTCGACGGTGCGGAGCGTGACGCGCTCGCCGCGCTCGATACGTGCGCCGGGCATGATCGTACAACCCGGATAACCAGGATATGCGTTCCGACTCAGTCCGTTTCCGTCGTCAGCACTCCGTCATCTACCAGGTGCCGTGGAAGGTGTCGAACGAGAGCGAATCGAGCGGCTCGTTGCCGACGGCGATCTCGTACTCGCCCGGTGTGAGCATCGGCTTGTGGAATCGCGGGCCGTCGTCGGTCGTGATGCGCGGACAGCCGGTGTTGACGAACGCGTCCATGTCGAAGTTTCGGAGCCGATCGGGCGTCACCTCGTCCATCGTGATGAGGTAGGCGTTGTCGTTCTCCTCGACGATCTTCTCGGCCTGGTCGTAGCGCCCTTGCCCGATCTTCGTACAGAAGATGACGCCCCATTTTTGTGCATCCATCGCGCGGTGGACAGCGCCGTAGCGCTGTTTGAGGAACTTCTCGGTGTCGGCGATCGAGACGGCGTTGTTGACGGGATCGGCGATGACGACACGCTTGTCAGGGTGTTCCATCGCCAGCCCGAGCGGGTGGAACTTCCCGCCGCCGACGTAGAGCACCTGATCGGCGTCGATGTCCGCCGAGGCGTAGTTACAGCCAAGCACCTGCCCCTCGTGGGTGAGTCGCTCGTCGCCGCGGCGAGTGTGAACGTCGAAATCCCGCTCTTCGAGCCACGTACGCATTTCCTCGAACTTGTTCATGTGCTGGGCGGTCGTCACGAGGCCGACGTCGGGGTTTTCGTCGGGATCGGCGAGTTCGTTCAGGGAGTCCTCCAGGATCGGCTCGACGTCGACGTTCGAGAACAGCGGCACGTAGATGATCTTGTCCGACTCCTTCATCGGCGAGTGGCCGAAGTGGACGAAGACGTCAGTCCGGCGCATCATGTAGGTGTCGAGGTCGCACGCGCCGTAACAGGGTTGGCCCGACAGGAGTACCCGCACGTCGTCGGGCAGGCGTTCGCGCAGGTCGTCCGTGACCGCCGGACCGCGGCGTTTCAGCCCCTCGGGGAACTGCAACCCGACCTTCTTCGCGTCGCGCTCGTCGACCGCCTCGACGATCCTGTCGAGCTCGTAGTCCCACTCCCGGTCGTGTTTGAGCGCCATCCCCGTCTTGGTGAGGTCGCCCGATTTCGACTCCGACGTGTGGCTCATTGGCCGGTTTATCGCCTCCTGCCGTTTAGTCCCGGCGTTTTGCCGAGCGACGAGCCGATCGCAACGCGGGAACGGCTCCGCTGCGACCTCGTTTCGTACGAACGGGGCGACACCGTCTCCGTCCACAGCTCCCATCGGTCCGTTCACGTCCACAACCACTCACCCCTCGCCGACGACACGGTGGACGAGCGCGGCTTCGGCCTTCCGGAGATGTTCGGCGGCCGTCCCGGGCGCACAGTCCAACTCCTGAGCGATGTCGGCAACCGTGGCTTCCCGTGGTGTCTCGTAATAGCCGCGTTCGATCGCGATCGTCAGCGCCTCGGATTGGCGCTCGCTCAGGGCGCTCGCGGCGTCCATCCGCCCCGCGTCGTACTGGCCGACGCGTCGAACATCGACATCGACACCGGGTGGGGCCTCGTCAAGCGCGCGCTGGAGCGATGTGGCCGTCCCGACGACCGTGAGGCCGATGGTGCGGTCGGGGCGGTAGTCGATCGGTGGCATCACGACGATGCTGCCGTGCGTGAAGGCGTCGGTCAGCCGCCGTGCGCCGGCATCGAGTCGTTCGCGCGCGTAGACGTAGAATCCGTCGCCGTCGGTCGGCACTACCTCGTGTTCCAGAATCGTCGCGACGTCGGCGAGAGCCTCCGCGTAGGGTTCGGCCGGTCCCTCGGCATAGAATATCATCGTGTTCGTCTCGCCGACGGCGGGGTTCCACTGGAGGAGGCGATAGGACTCATATTTTTCGTGGCTGGCGACGAACTCGTGCATCGGATGGATGATCCCCTCGCTCTGGCCGAGGCGCAATCGCAGATATTTCATGACGGACGTTGTCGTCCTGGTACTTAAACTAGCCTCGCCACCGAGGCAGAACGCGCTCGATGCTGGCGATCGATCCTCCGGTATCGTCGGCCGGCAAGCCGACAGTCCACAGCATGAGTTCGCAGTCATCCATCGAACCGCGGAACGACCACCTCGACGAACCGCTCGCGGAACTGCTCTCCCCGTACACCGTCGCCCGCGACGATCATCGCAACGCACCGGGATTCGTCATCCGTCCCGACGAGGTCCGGGATGTCCTGTTCGCGCTGCGCGACGAGGCGGGCTTCGATCACTGCTCGAACGTCACCGCCCAGGAGTACGAGGACCGCTTCGAGAGCATCTATCACCTGAAGAAATACGCTGATCCGACCGCCGAAGTGAGCGTCATCGTCCCGACACCGCGGGACGATCCAGTAAGCCAGAGTGCGGAGCCGGTCTATCGGACGACCGACTGGCACGAGCGCGAGGCCTACGATCTGGTGGGTATCGAGTACGAGGACCATCCGGATCTGCGTCGGATCCTCCTACCCGAGACGTGGCAGGGTCATCCGATGGGACTGGAGTACAACCAGGAGAAACCCCAGATCGTCACGCTCGAAGCGCACGCCAACCCGTTGGAGAACGACCAACACGACGCCGGTTCGGATACGATGTTCCTGAACATCGGCCCACACCACCCGGCAACCCACGGCGTGCTCCACATCGAGACGGTGCTCGACGGCGAGCAGGTCGCCGCCGTCGATCCGGACCCGGGCTATCTCCACCGCTGCGAGGAACAGCTGTGCCAGCAAGGGACCTATTGCCACGAGATCATGCCCTATCCCGACCGCTGGGATTACCTCGGCGGACAGATCCTGAACGAGTGGGCGTACGCCCGCACCGCTGAAGATCTCACGGATCTCGACGTGCCCGAATACGCACAGCTCATTCGCACGATGAGCGGCGAACTCTCGCGAATCCTCGCCCACATGCTCGCGATCGGGACGTTCGCACTCGACGTCTACGGCGAGTTCACCGCGACGTTCATGTATGCCCTCCGTGACCGCGAGATCGTTCAGGGAATTCTGGAAGACCTGACGGGCCAGCGGCTGATGTTCAACTACCTCCGACTCGGTGGCGTCGCGTGGGATCTGCCTGAACCACGCGAGGCGTTCTTCGAGAAAATCCAGGATTTCCTCGACGGATTACCCCACAAACTCGACGAGTATCACGATCTGCTCACGGCGAACGAGATCTTCCAGCTTCGATGCGTCGATACCGGCGTGCTCGACGCCGAAACGGCCAAACAGTACGGGTGCACTGGCCCCGTCGCCCGTGCCTCGGGCGTCGATTACGATCTGCGTCGTGACGATCCCTACGGCTACTACCCCGAACTTGACTGGGACGTCGTGACCGCCGAGGAGGGCGACAACTACGCACGCGTGCTCTGTCGGCTCCAGGAGATAGAGCAGTCCGCCCGTATTGTCGACCAGTGTGTCGACCTGCTCGAAGACTGGCCCGAGGACGACCGCGAGATCCAGTCGAACGTCCCCCGGACGCTGCGACCCGAGGAAGGTGCCGAGATCTATCGCGCTGTCGAAGGCGCGAAGGGCGAACTCGGCATCTACATCCGGAGCGACGGCACGGACAAGCCGGCCCGGTTCAAGATCCGCAGTCCGTGTTTCTCGAACCTCCACGCGCTGGAAGAGATGGCCGTCGGCGAGTACGTGCCGGACCTGATCGCTTCCCTGGCGAGCCTCGATATCGTTCTCGGCGAGGTCGACCGCTGACCATACGTCCCGTTCCGATACACGGGTAATTGAAACCGCCCGCGCGTCTACGCCGATCCATGCCCGCCGATCTCCCGCTCGAACACGTCCACGTCGAACCCGATAGTCCGACCGACGGCCCCGCGCCGGCGGTGTTCGTTCTCCACGGCCGCGGCGCGGACGAGCAGGACCTCCTCCCGGTCGCCAAGCGTCTCCCCGACGAACTCCACGTCGTCAGCCTGCGCGCGCCCGATCGGCTCATGCAGGGCTACACGTGGTTCGAGATGGAGCTTCCCGATGGCGACATCGGGCGCAGCCAGCCCGAACCCGAGGATTTCGATCGGTGTCTCGATCTCGTCGACGAGAGCATCGCGGCAGCGATCGAGCGCTACGACCTCGACGGCGATCGCATCGGTCTCCTGGGGTTCAGCCAGGGAGCCATCACCAGCCTCTCGCTGCTGTGTGAGGGGCCCGAGCGGTTCGCGTGGGTCGTCTGTTCACACGGCTATCTGGCCGCAACACACACCGATGGCGAGCCGGTGGGGATCGCCGACACGCCGGTGTTCGTCGGCTCGGGCACCGCTGATCGGATGATCCCGGCCGAACGCGCCGAGCGCGCCGCGGATCGCCTCCGCGAGTGGGGCTGCGATGTCGAATTCAACCGCTACGAGAGCGCCCACGGCATCGGCCCGGACGAGCTCGCCGATCTGGTAGCGTGGGTCGAGGATCGACTCGCTTAACCGCCACGTTGAAGACGCTCACGACCCAACCCTGTGGCGATGAGCACCGAATCGGAAGTCGAGCCGGAGATCGACGCCACCACGGGCAGCCAGCCGGAGACGGTCGCGGACGACCTCGGTGCGGCCATCGCCGACATGCCCGAGTACGAGCGGTTCGTCGAGACGAAAGCCGCCGTCGAGCGCAACCCCGAGGCCCAGCAGAAGGTCCAGGAGTTCGAGCGCCTCCGTGATCAGTTCGTCCAGGCTCGCCAGACCGGCGAGGCCACGCAGGACGACCTCGAAACCCTCCAGAACGCTCAGCAGGAGCTGCACAAGGTCCCCGAGATGGCCGAGTTCCTGCAGGCACAGGACGAACTCGATGCACGCCTCGAACGACTCAATCAGGAGATCACCGCCGACCTCGACATCGACTTCGGTGATCGCATCGGCGGCTGCTGTAACGACTAGTCTTCCGGCTGCCGTCCGGCAGTATATAGCCGTCCAGTACCTGTTTTCCGTATGGTCGCCGTCCGCTACACCTGCCCGCGCTGCGACGCGCTCGTTACGCTCGATCGCGCGGCCGAACTCGCCGACAAGTCGGTGACGCCCTTCGCCCTCGACGGCTGGGAGTACGCCGCTCCACACGAGAAATTCGAGAGCGCCGACGGCGTCGAGATCGTCTGTGGTGCGGCCGAAACCGACGGCGAGGGCTGTGGCGAGCTGTTCTATCTGAACTTCGTCAACTACGACGAGGGTCGTGCGGTCGAGGCGCGCACGACGCCGGCGGACGTCTCGTTCGACTTCCTGCGCTAGCCCTTGATGTTGCAGACCGGGAAGGTCCGGGCCACGGTATCGCCGATGCCCAGCTCGTCGGAGACGCGCACGACCTCGTCGACGTCCTTGTAGACCCCGGGGGCCTCCTCGGCGACCGTCGCGCCGCTCTGGGCCTTCACGTACACTTTCTGCTCACGGAGGTCGTCCTGGATGTCCTCGCCCCAGAACTCGTCTTTGGCCTGCGTGCGACTCATCGTCCGGCCGGCACCGTGGGCCGTCGAGCCGAAGGTGGTTTCCATCGAACTCTCGCCACCGCGCAGGACGTACGAGCCAGCGCCCATGCTCCCCGGGATGATGACCGGCTGGCCGACGTCGCGATAGGCGCTCGGCACTTCCTCGCGCCCGGCCGGAAACGCCCGCGTCGCGCCCTTGCGGTGGACGTAGAGTTCGCGCTCCTCGCCGTCGACCTCGTGGGCCTCCTTCTTCGCGATGTTGTGGGCCACGTCGTAGAGCAGGTCCATCTCCATCTCCTCCCACGAGCGGTCGAACACCCGCTCGAACACCTTTCGCGTGCGATGCATGATGAGCTGGCGGTTGACCCACGCGTAGTTGATCGCCGCACACATCGCGCCGTAGTACTCCTCGGCGAGCTGACTCCCGGCGGGCGCGGCCGCGAGCTCCTTGTCCGGCAGCTGCTCCAGAAGCTCCGGATGGGCCTGCTCGACCTCGCGGGTGTACTCGGTACAGACCTGGTGGCCGAGCCCGCGCGAGCCACAGTGGATGAGGACGACGATCTGATCCTCAGAGAGCCCGTAGGAATCGGCCACGCCCTCGCGGAACACGTCGGTCACGCGCTGGACTTCGAGGAAGTGGTTGCCCGACCCCAGGCTGCCGATCTGGTTTTTGCCCCTGTCCTTTGACTTCTGCGAGACGGCGTCGGGGTCGGCGTCCGGACGGCGACCCTCGTCCTCACAGTGGGCGAGATCGTCCTCGACGGCGTAGCCCTCGTCGAGCGCCCACTCGACGCCCCGATCGAGGATCTCCTCGACCGTTTCGACGCCCGACTCGACGACGCCACCGCCGCCGAGTCCCGAAGGGATGTTCGCAAAGAGCGACTCGACCAGCTCCTCCTCGTGGCCCTGAACGTCCTCGTAGGTGAGGTTCGTCGTCATCATTCGCACGCCACAGTTGATGTCGAAGCCCACGGCTCCGGGCGAGATGCAGCCGTCCTCGGCGTCGATGCCGGCGACGCCACCCACCGGGAAGCCATACCCCTGATGACCGTCGGGCATGCAGATCGCGTACTTCTGTACGCCCGGGAGCTGTGTCGAGTTCTTCAGCTGCTGGAGCGTCTTGTCGTCGGCGATCTGATCGAGCAGTTCCTCGCTGGCGAGCACCCGCGCCGGCGCGTTCATCTCCCCCTCCTGTGGGATCTCCCAAACGTACTCCTCGACTCGTTCGAGCGTGACCCCGTCGGCGTCGTACGTGTCCATACGAATCGTATTCGAGCACTACCGGAATAGGTTTCGTCTCCCCGGGTCAGACGTCGAAGACGACGTAGGCGTTCCAGCCGTCACTATCCTGTTCGATGCGCATTTCGGAGTACGTCACGGCCTTCACCTCGCGCGCGTCGACCGCCCCGAGCGGGACGCCCCGTGCGCTTGCGTCGAGCCGCCACCCGTCGTCCGCCCGATCCACCGTCACCCGGTTCGCGACGGGAAGCACGCCGCGCACGTCGCGCTGGTAGATGCAGTCGGCGAGATACTCGTAGAGCAGCGCCTCGCGGTTTTCGGCCTGCACCGCGAACGAGAACCGGTCGCCGTCGTCGGGGATCGCCTCGCACATCGCCGCCGCCAGCCCGTCGGCGACCGCGCCGAACGCCTCGTCGACCGTCTTGCCGTCGGCGGCGACGGCCACGTCGGCGGTGTGCTCGCGGAGTTCGAAGCTCACGACTCGCCCCGTTCCGGTCGGTCGGTTTCATCGGGCCGCTCGGTGGGCTCGCCCGGCCCACCGACGACCCCCTCCGCGACGGTCGTCCGCTCGGCGTCGTACTCGCCGAGCGCCGCCATCTCGTCGGCCGAGAGGCTCGCCGCACCCTCCGTGTCGCCGATCGCCACGCCGCTCGTGACGATGGCGCTGACGGCCTGCTCGACGGTGAGATCGACGTCGTAGACCTTTGTCGCGGGGACGTGGATCAGGAACCCACCCATCACGGGGTTCGGCGCGAGCGGCATGAACAGCGTTCTGAGATCGTCGTGGCTCGCCGCCTCGTCGACGGTCGCCGGCGGTTTCGCGGTGACGAACGCGAAGGAGTAGGTCCCTTCGTTGGGGAACTCGACGAGCTTTACGTCCTGGAAACTGCTGGTGTCGCTTTCGAGCAGGACGTCGCTCATGCGCCGAAAGCTGGTGTAGACCGAGCCGACGCCCGGGATCGCCTCCATCGCGGTGTGAAACCACGCCGAGAGCTTTCGGTCCGAGGAGGTCGCGTGCGCGACGAAGCCGACGGCGAGCACGATCGCCACGAGCGCGAACACGGTCCCGAACTCGATGAACACGGAGCCGAACTCGGGGCCGAGACCGATCGTGCGGGCGAAGCCGACGACCGGGCCGACGAGGCCGAGCACGCGCGCGGCGGCGACGACCGGCGTGAGTACGTTGCTGAGGAAGTTGAGCACGAACCCGAGTATCATCACGGTGATGAGAAACGGGATCGTGAGCGCGGCACCCGTGATCAGCCATTCACGCACCTGATATAGCAGTCCCGACGATTCTCGCGAGTCCGACGCCGAAGCCATACCGCTGTCAGCGGGTGCCGCGTCGAAAGCGTTGTGCCTTCGATTGCGGGCGGTGGAGTTATAGTTCCCTACACGTAACGCCCGACGGTGAGTATCGATGTCACGAATCGCGTCGTCGAGCCCGGCAATGACGAGCATCTCGACGCCGCGTGGGAGCTGAAAGAGCGCATCCGCAGCGAGGAGGGGGTGCTCAAACAGCGCCGCGGCTTCTTCGCCGACGCCTACCGCCGAGCGACCGTCCATCTCGTCTTCGCTGGCGAGGAGGAGCTCATCGGCTTCGCGGCCGTCCGCCGCGACGGCTACGTGCTCTTTCTGGCCGTCGACATGCCCCATCGTGGCGAGGGGTTCGGCGAGCGCCTCATCGCCACCGTCGCCGACGAGCACGGCTCCGTGAGCTGTCACGCCCGCGCGAGCAATCAGGACGCCGTCGGCTTCTACGAACACATCGGCTTCGAGGTCCAGCGCCATATCGATCACTACTACGAGGACGGCGGCGCGGCCTACTACCTCAAACTCGGTGACGGCGGTCTCGCCGATCGCATCTCGTCGTTCTTCCGCGGTTGACTGTCATCTCCAGTCCGTCGAAAAATCTTGTCCCTACAGCGCCCGCTCAATCGCTGGCGTGGGCCTGCTCGAACGGTCTGGGCGGCAGCCTGAGCTCGTCGAGCCCAGGGAGATGTTTGATGTTGTAGATCACCTTCATCTCGTCGGTGAGCGGGATGCCGTTACATGAGAGGCGAATTCCGTGGGCCTTCATCTCCGGTGGGAGGATCGTGTCGGCGGGCATCTCCAACTCCCCTTCGACGACCGCGACCGCACAGTTCGCGCATGCCCCGCCGCGACAGGCGTAGGGCCACGCGAACCCGCGGTTCTCGGCGGCTTCGAGCAGCGACTCGCCCGGTTCGACGACGAACTTGCCGTGGTTGACCGGGTCGAGATCCGCGTCGCCCGCCTTCCCGAAGAGATCGCTGTCGCCGACGTCCCAGCCGTGATCGTCGAGCACGGCGTAATTCAGATATTCGACGTGTGCGCCCTCCGGGCCGTCGTCCGGTTCGGGCTCCTCCTCGATCTCCTCTTGCTCGGGCGGCGCTTCGAGCTCGCGGCCGGCCTTGGCCGCCTCGTAGGCCGCCCGGACGCGCTGGAACTCCGCGGTCGACCCCCCGTGGTCGGGATGGGCCTCGATGATGCGCTCGCGGTAGGCTCTCCGGAGGTCGGCCTCGCTCGCGTCGGGGTCGATGTCCAAAACCTCGAACGGGGACGCCACACCGGATATACCGTGCCCCGACTGAAAAGGATTCCCGATGCGGAACGGCGCTGTGGCCGCTCTGCCGGCCATCGAGCGCTCGCGGGATCAGTCGTCGCCGAGACCGAGTCCGGGATACCAGCGATCGGCACCGGCCTCGCGCGCCCGCTCGTCCATCCGGGCGAGCAGCGCCGTCGCGAGGCTCGCCGTCTCGGCCGCCCGGTTCTCGCCTTCGGTGCGGAACTCGCCGGTCGTCCGGTTGGCATACACTGTGCAGACCGCGCCCGCCCGCAGCCCGTAGAGATTTGCGAGGCTGAGGATCGCGCTCGATTCCATCTCGAAGTTGAGCACGCCGGCCTCGCGCAGTTCCTCGAAGCGCTCCTCGCTGCCGGCGGCCTCGAACCCCTCGAACCCCGGCCGGCTCTGACCCGCGTAGAAGCTGTCGGTGCTCGCGGTCACGCCGACGTGGTAGTCGTGGCCCAGTTCCTCAGCTGCGGCGACCAGTGCCGCCACGACGCGGTCGTCGGCGCTCGCGGGGAACCCCTCGCGGACGTACTCGTCGCTGGTTCCCTCCTGTCTGACCGCCCCTGAGGTGATGACGAGATCGCCGACGTCCATCTCGGGCTGGATCGCCCCGCAGGAGCCGACCCGAAGGAACGTCTCGCAGCCGACGCGCGCGAGCTCCTCGACGGCGATCGCCGCCGAGGGACTGCCGATGCCCGTCGAGGTCGTGCTGATCGGCGCGCCGTCGTACGCGCCCGTCGCGGTGCGGAATTCGCGGTGTTCGGCGACGATCTCCGACTCGTCCCACTGATTCGTGATCTTCTCGATGCGCTCGGGATCGCCCGGCAGCAGTACGGTGTCGGCGACGTCGTCGGGGGCGACCCCGAGGTGATACTGCGTCTCGTCGTTCGGATCCTCGCTATCGCCGGCCATACTCCGACTACACCCATCGGTAGCAAATAAGTCGCGGTTGTCTGTTGACATACCTGTGTGGGGATTGATTTATACGACTGCTTTCCGAACGATTCGCTATCTGATGACGGCTGCTGTCAAGGATCGACTTCAGCGGATGGACGAATACGACTTCGAATATTTCGTCGCCGACATCTGGGGGCGGGTGGGATGGGACTGCGAGGTCTCGCAAGCATCCGCCGATGCCGGAATCGACGTCGTCGCAACGAAATCGAACCCCTACAACCGGAAGGAACTGATCCAGGCCAAACGATACGGCCCTAATACGACGGTTGGAGGTCGCGACATCAGGGAGTACGCGAGCCTGAAACAGCAGGAGTCCAACGTCGATTCTGTTGCCGTCGTAACCACCAATTCGTTCACGAGACAGGCCAATGATGTGGCCGAGAAGATGAACGTGAAACTGGTCAACGGTGACGATCTCGCCTCGATGGTCGAAGAACTGGGCGCTGAGAATCTCATGGCGCAGTACGATATAGATACACCGGAGGAACCACAGCCGACGACGAACGAGGAGAGCACACTCACTCACGAAAGCACCGTTTCGTCAGCGGAGAGCGACGACGGATTGCTCGCGAAAGCGGTTCGGGCACGCGACTGGCACAGTACCTTGCTCACGACTACCGGACTTGCATTCGCGACCCTCCTCGTCAGTATGCTGTTGGACGGGACGACTGCCGGCCTTCTCGGGGCGGTTGGCAGTGCGGTCGAAACCGCTTTCGGTATCCTATTTATTATCGTTGCAGTCGCTCTCTACCTCGACATTCGATACGTTCGTCGTCACAGCTCTTGGAATCCGACGGCATGGCTCTACCTAGTGGGACTGTTCTTTTTCTACATCACCGTTCCAGTCTATCTCTATCGAAGACGCGGAGCGATCTGATCCAGGTCAAATCCGCTCGGAACACCCCGGCGATGTAGTTTAGTCTATTTGCCCAACGTCTCCGCCGAAATGGCGTCCGGCAGCAGTTCGCCGAGTCGGTATTCGCTTTTGGAATCCTCTTCGTCACAGAGCACCCGGAAGTCGTCGTCGCAGAACTCGGAGAGGCTCTGGCGGCACATCCCACATGGAAGAACGCCGTCGCGCTCGGAGGAGGCGACCGCGAGGCGCGCGAAGTCGTGGTGACCGTTCTTGACCGCCTCGGCGAGCGCGACCTCCTCGGCGTGGAGGCTGTTCGAGTAGTTGGCGTTCTCGATGTTACAGCCGAGAAAGACCGTTCCGTCCGCCGTTTCGAGCGCTGCCCCGACCCGATATTCCGAGTAGGGGACGTGTGCGCTTGCCGTCGCTTCACGGGCGCGGTCGATGAGTTCGTCGTCGTCCATGCCCGTGGAGTCACTCGCGTGGCGTCAAATACCCACCGGGACTCGACGGAGCGTGACGGAAGCTCCCGCTCAGAGCTTGCCTTCGGCGTCGGTGGCGAGCTCGCGCATACGCTTGCCGATGCGGCCGGCGTCGGAGAACTCGTCGTCGCTCATCGCCTCGGCGAGGGCGTTGCCGAGGATGAAGACGGCGTGTTTGTGCTCGTTTTTCGATTTGTGGACGTCGTCAGGCGTGACGTCGAGTTTCTCGTAGGTCTCGAACAGCTCCGGGTCGACGTCCTCGCGGTTGTTGACGAATTCGGTGATCGTCACCATCTCCTCGTGGAGTTCGAGGAGTTCCTCCTTGTGCATATTGGGTAACTAGAGGAGTTCGGCCGGTTTAACGGTTGTCCTCACGAGCGGTCGCACACCGTCGGACAGCAGTACGGAACGATCGGCATTCGATACCGTTTCAATAGATCGTCGCGTCACGGGCTCATGATCAGCCCCGATAGTATCAGAAGACGTACTCGTCCTCGTGGCCCATCATCCCGTCGTCTTCGAGGCCTGCGCCCTCCTCGTCGTCCATCGGTCCGTTCGTCTGATACGCCCGCATTCCCGACGAGAGAAGCTCTTCGACCGCTTCCTGACGGTTGAGGAACTCCCCTTCCTCGACCATGCGCGCGATCTGCATTTCGAGCTGCTCCGGGATCGTGATCTCTACTTTAGCCATCGGAACACCGGGGCTTCGGTAGAGGGGTATTTAATTCTGACGGGGAAAACAGTTCGTGCTGGGAAAACACTCTCTTATGAAATACAACTCATAGTTTCGAGATACAAAACATATCTTTCGATCGATGCATGGCAAGACTCCGTCTCGCGGATCGCGGCGAACGACCCGCGGAAACACACATCGGGCGAATCACGGCGCGAGCGCGCCCGAAACGGGAAGGACACGCTCAAGGGCCTCCCGTTCCAACCATCCGTGATGGCACAGGCAGGACGTGAGGAGCAGCCGCCGGGCATCGGCGACGGACGGCTGGTGAGTCGCACCCGCGAGATCGACGACTGCTCGTTCCGTGCGTTCCTCTCGGCGCAGTCGGCCCCGCGGGTCGCGTGGGCGACACCCGATGGGCTCGAACTCGTCGGCGGCGGCGCGGCGGCGGTCGTCCGCGCGGAAGGCGATGATCGCTTCGATACACTCCGTGCGGACGCCGCAACGCTGTTCGACGACGTCGATGCCGACGGCCCGCCCGCCGCCCGTCCGCGCCTTCTCGGCGGGCTCGCCTTCGAGGCCGACCACACGCCCGCCCCGCCGTGGGAGGGGTTTCCGGCGGCGCTGTTCGTCCTGCCGCGCGTCCAGCTCACGCGTGCGAACGATCGCACGTGGCTGAGCGTCGCGTCCTACGACACCGACGCCACCTCCGAGAGCGTCGCCGAGCGTCTCGACACCGTCCACGAGACGATCGCCGACCTGCCGATGTTGCGCCCGAGCGGGCAGCGACCGGGGATCGCTACCACCCGCCGACTGACCACCAACGCCGAGTGGACCGAAAGCGTCGAGCGCGCCATCGTGTCGATCCGGAATGGCGATCTCCGCAAGGTCGTCCTCGCCACCGCGCTCGACGTGACGCTCGATGCGCCGATCGACGTTCCCGATACGCTCGAACGGTTCCGACGGACCTATCCCGAATGCTATCGATTTCTCGTCCAACCGACCGACGAGCGGGGGTTCTTCGGCCCACCGCCGGAGCGCCTCGTCAGGATGGATGGCGACCACGTCGCCACCGAGGCGCTCGCGGGCTCGGTCGAGCGTGGCGACACGCCCGAAGAGGACGCCGAACTCGCGCGTTCGCTCGAAGCAAGCGACAAACTCGGCCACGAGCAGGCGCTCGTCACCGACACCATCCGCGAACGCCTCGCCCCGTTCGGCACCGTCTGCGTCGGCGAGCGCGGGATCAAGCGCCTTTCGAACATCCAGCACCTCCGAACGCCGATCACGGCGACGCTCGACGACGACACCCACGTTCTCGATCTCGTCGAGGCGCTCCATCCGACGCCGGCAGTCGGCGGTCTCCCGCCCGAACGCGCCCGGTCGGTGATCCGCGAGACGGAGCCGTTCGACCGTGGCTGGTATGCCTCTCCAGTCGGCTGGTTCGACGCCGCCGGCGACGGCGAGTTCGTCGTCGGCATCCGATCGGCGGTCGCCAGCGGCGACGACGCGACGCTGTTCGCGGGCGACGGCATCGTCGGCGACTCGGACCCCGACGAGGAGTGGGCCGAGCTCGGGCCGAAGTTCCAGCCGGTGCTCGACGAACTCGACGAATGAACCGGGACTCACGCTGGCCGAACCGGAACACGCTCTGGGCCGAGGTCTTCGTTTCCGAACTCGTGGCCCAAGGCGTTTCCACGGTCTGTATCGCTCCCGGCAGCCGCTCGACGCCGCTGACGGTCGCCTTCGCCGAACATCCCGAAATCGACGTCCTCTCCCATCTCGACGAGCGCTCGATGGGCTTTTTCGCACTCGGGCGTGCCAAACGTACTGGGGAGCCCGTCCCCGTTCTCTCGACGTCCGGCACCGCGACCGCGAACTTCCATCCTGCCGTCATCGAGGCAAACCAGGCGCGCGTCCCGCTTCTGGTGTTGACCGCCGATCGCCCGCCGGAACTGCGTGACAGCGGCGCGAACCAGACGATCGATCAGCAGAAGCTGTACGGGTCGGCGGTCCGCTGGTATCACGAGCTGCCCGAACCCGAGGCGAACGGTCGCAAACTCCGCTCGCTGCGGGTGACGATCGCCCGCGCGCTCGCCGCCAGCACCGGCACGCCGCCCGGGCCCGTCCATCTGAACGTCCCGTTCCGAAAACCACTCGAACCTACCCCCGTACCGGGTGACGTACCCGACGACATCGCCGATACGGAGCCGCTCGGTGCGACGGGACGCGACGGGCCGTTCGTCCACACCGCACAGGGTCGTTCCGTGCTCGACGATTCCACGGTCGATCGGGTCGCTGACGCGCTCGCGACCGAACGCGGTCTCGTCGTCGCCGGTCCGAGCACGACCCTCGACGCGTCGGCGATCGCCGCCCTCGCCGAGGCGACCGGCTTTCCGGTCTGTGCCGATCCGCTGTCGGGGCTGCGCTTCGGCCCACACCGTGCCGACGCCCTCGTCTGTGGCGGCTACGACTCCTATCTCGATGCGGACGCGTGGCCCACGCCGGAGGTCGTGATCCGTATGGGCGCATCGCCGACATCGAAGGTTCTCAGGCAGTATCTCCGTCGTTCGATCCGCGAGTCGGATACCCGCCAGTTCGTCGTCGATCCCGCCGGCGAGTGGCGCGAGGCGACCTTCGTGGCGAGCGACCTGCTCGTCGCCGACCCGAACCGGCTCGCGCGCACACTCGCGGAGAACGTCGAGATGAGCGCGAGCAACGAGTGGCGTGATCGCTTCGCCGCGGCCGAGCGACGTTACTGGCGACTCGTGGACGACGCGAGTAGTGAAGAATTCTTCGAGGGCACGGTCCTGAGAGACGTCTTCGCCGACGCCCCCGATCCCGCGACGGTGTTCCTCTCGAACTCGATGCCCGTCCGCGACGCCGACCGCTTCGGTGAACCGCGCGACGCCGGGCTCACCGTGTTGGGCAATCGCGGTGCGAGCGGCATCGACGGCGTTCTCTCCTCGGGACTGGGTGCCGGCAGCGCGACCGACGAGCCGCTCGTCGTCGTCATCGGCGACGTGGCCTACTACCACGACATGAACGGCCTGCTCGCGCTCTCGCGCTGCGACGTCGACGCCACGATCGTCCTCCTCAACAACGACGGCGGCGGCATCTTCCGACTGCTCCCGATCGCCGAGTTCGACTCGGTGTTCGAACAGTTCGCCACTCCCCATGGACTCGACTTCGCACCCACAGGAGAGCTGTACGGGTTCGAGTTCGTCCGCGCCGACGGTCGCGAGTCGTTCCGCGATGCCTACCGAGCATCGCTCGACAGCGCCGGCACGCAGGTCATCGAGATCCCGTTCGACGCCGAACGGAGCCACCGCTTTCGTGACGACCTCCAGAAACGCGTTCTCGACGAATTCGACGAGAAATAATCTCAGGCCGCCGCGGCGGTCCGGTCGCTTGCCGTCTCGGTACCGAGTCGCCGTTGAGCCAGCCCGAGCAGTCCGTCGAGCGTGATCGCCAGCAGCGCGCCCGGGATCGCACCGGCGAGCAGCTGCGTGGTGCTGAACAGTTTGATGCCGCCGATGACCCAGACGCCGAGCCCGCCGCCGCCGATGAAGAAGGCCAGATAGGCCGAGCCGACGTTGAGCACGACGCTCGTGCGGATGCCGGCGAAGATCACGGGGAGAGCGAGCGGCAGGCGGACTTTCCGGAGGATCTCCCAGTCGGTCATCCCCATCCCGCGGGCGGCGTCGACGGTACTGTCGCTGACGCTCTCGATGCCCGCGATCGTGTTCGTGAGAATCGGCAACAGCGAGTAGGCGAACAGACCGACGACCGAGGGGAGAAAGCCCAGTCCGAGTATCGGGAAGGCGAGCGCGATGACCGCGAGCGTCGGCACCGTCTGGGCGACGTTACCGAACCCGGAGACGATCGAGTTCACCCGATCGTTGCGCGTCGCGGCGATTCCCAGGGGGACGGCGACGATGATCGCGAGCGCCTCCGAGACGAACACGAGCGTGAGATGCTCGCGCAGCAGCTCGAAGAACCGAGCCGAATTCGCCAGCAGATACGCCCACGTCTCCGCGAGCAGGCTGATGAGATCGCTCATTCGCTCGTCGCCTCGATCTCGTCGGCGTGATAGCCCCTGATGTCCTCCTCGGTGACGACGCCGATGACCGTGGCGTCCTCGACGACCGGCAGCGCCCGCACGCCGGCCTGGATACACCGCGAGAGCGCGACCTGTGCGCTATCGGTCGGCGTGACCGGGATGAGCTCGCCGCCGTCGGCCATCACGGTGTCGGCGGGGTCGAACGCATCGACGACGTCGCGGTGTTCGTCGGGCACCTCCGTCCGCATGATCTCGCTGACCTGAAGCACGCGCAGCTGTTTCAGCGTACGATCCGGCCCGATGAAGTCCTCGACGAACTTCGTCGCCGGCGCTTCGAGCATCGCCGCCGGCGTGTCGTACTGGACGAGCTCGCCGTCGTTCATCATGGCGATCTTGTCGCCCATCTTCAACGCCTCGTTGATGTCGTGGGTGACGAAGATGATCGTCGTCTCGATCTCCTCCTGGATATCGAGGAACTCGTCCTGGAGGTTCTCGCGGGTGATGGGGTCGAGCGCGCCGAACGGCTCGTCCATCAACATTACGTCGGGACCGGCCGCGAGCGCGCGGGCGACGCCGACGCGCTGCTGTTGGCCGCCCGAGAGCTCGCCCGGATAGCTCTCCCGATACTCCTCCGGCGGCAGCCCCATCAGATCGAGCAGTTCGTCCACCCGTTCGTCGGTGCGATCGTCGTCCCAGCCCTTGAGCTCGGGCACCGTGGCGACGTTCTCGGCGATCGTCATGTGGTCGAACAGTCCGATATCCTGGATGACGTAGCCGATCTGCCGGCGGAGTTCGGTCGCCGGCAGCTCTTGGATGTCGGTCCCGTCGTAGTAGACCGTCCCCTCGGTCGGCTCTTCGAGGCGGTTGACCAGCTGCATCGTCGTCGTCTTCCCGCAGCCGGAGGGACCCACGAGGACCGTGGTCGTCCCTTCCTCGACCTCGAAGCTGAGACCGTTGACCGCTTGCGTGCCATCGCTGTACTGTTTGTGAACGTTGTCGAACTGAATCATTGGAACTGGGTGCGGATCGCGTCGAACAGCCGCGTCGTGTAGGTCGGTTCGAGGTCCTCGCCGTTACGCAGGCGGAGACCACGTTCGGTCACGGCAAACAGGTAATCGAACGCCAGCGCGAGCACCGAGACTGCCACCGTGGCGACGACGATCATCGCCGTGTTGCCCTGATTGATGCCGTAGAAGATGAAAAAGCCGAGTCCGGGGCCGCCGATGAACGCGCCGATGGCCGCAAGTCCCACCAGCAAGACGACCGCGTTTCTGACGCCGGCCATCACCACGGGCAAGGCTACAGGGAGGCGGACGCGCCAGAGGCGTTCGAACCGGGTCATCCCGAGGCCCGTGCCGGCTTCGACGGCGGCGGGGTCGACCCCCGTGACGCCGAGGTAGGTGTTTCTGATGACCGGCAGCTGTGAGTACGCCACCAACGCGACGATCACCGGCGGCGTCCCGATACCCAAGATGGGGACGAGCATCCCGAAGAAGGCGATCGAGGGGATCGTGAGCAACACGCTGGCGATCCAGAGCACGACCGTCGCCGCGCGTTCGTTGTAGCTGATGGCGATACCGAGGACGATCGCGATCGGCAACGCGATCACCAGCGTCTCGATCGCGAGGACGATGTGCTCGCCGAACAGCCGCAACAGACGATCACTGTTGTCGGCCGTGAACTGGACGAGCGAATCGAAAAACGAAACGATGCCGCTCATATCAACCCCTCCGAGCGAAGATACTGCCGCGCGACCTTCTGTGGGTCTTTCTTTTCGATCTGCACCTTCTTGTTGAGCCGAACGATCTTCTCGTAGGTCAGCGTCGGCCCGATGGCGTTCAGCGGTTCGCGGATCTGGGGTTTCCGTTCGACGATGTCGTTGGTGATCGGTGCCGGGTTGTACGTCGGGAAGAAGCTCTTGTCGTCTTCGAGAACCTTCAGGTCGTACTGGCGGAGCTGTGGGTTCGTGGTGAACCCCATCCCGATCGTAGCCTGTGTACTATTGATTATCTGGTAGGTGAGCGACGAGCTGGCGGTACGGGTGTCGAGATTCGAGGCGGCCTTCTCGAACCCGTACCGTTTGACCATTCCCGGCCAGCCATCATCGCGTTGGGAGAACGATATGCCGAGCACGACCGGCCCGCTCAGCTGGTTGTTCTTGACGTATTTTGCGAAATCGCTGATGGTTTTCACGCCCGTTTTCTCCATCCACTTCGGTTCGGCGATGAGGGCGTAGGTGTTGTTGAACGGGGCCGGATTCAGCATCGTCAGTCCGTAGTTGCGCTGCATCGACTGCTTGACCTTCCGGTAGAGTTTCCTCGGTTTTGAGATGATCTTGTCCCGTTTCGGCGGGAAGAGCGCCCACGCCGTCCCGGTGTACAGCCAGAACAGATCGGTCTCGTCGCTTCTGACCGCCCGGAAGTTCATCGGGTCCCCACCGAGGGAGGTCTCGTCGACCACGGAGAGGTCGGTGTTCTTCCGGAGCGATTCGATGGCCATGTAGCTCAACAGGACCCCCTCCGGGAACCGCTGTGAACTCACCGTCACGGCATCGGTGTCGGCACCGAGAACGGCCGTACAGCCCGCTGTCGCGCCCATGCCGGCCGTCGCGGCGGTCGCGCCGCCGTATTTGAGAAAGTCGCGTCGTGTGGTCACGTTCTATCCTCCCCGATCCGTCTCGACAGCGCCCGTGCGCTGGATGGACGGTTCTCTGAGTCGCTTGAGTGCATCAAGTGCTGCATCGCTGTGGCGCTGAGATAACACGGAGTCGGACACTTAATCTCTGGGCTTGCCAGTGCGCATGCGTGCCACACGAACGCGTGTTGCCGAACAACGCAGGCAATGACGATGCGCCACGAATCGGTCGACCGCTCACGTAACGTTACCGCCGCCACCGCCCGACTACCAAGGTTTTTCGCTCATCCGGGCACAGTGTGAGTATGGTTTCGGCACTGTTCGATCCCGACCGTTGGCGCTCGATCGATCGGTTCGACTTCGCGGACATCACCTATCACCGGGCCACCGATTCGGGAGCCGTCCGCATCGCCTTCGATCGCCCCGCGGTACGCAACGCCTTTCGCCCCAAAACCGTCGACGAGCTCGCGACGGCGCTCGACCACGCCAAACGCCAGACCGACGTCGGCTGCGTGCTGCTGACCGGCAACGGCCCCTCGCCGAAGGACGACGGCTGGGCCTTCTGCTCGGGCGGCGATCAGTCGGTCCGTGGCGGCTCCGGCTACGAATACGACGGCGACGAGGGTGACAGCGAGAACACCGGCCGGCTCCACATCCTCGAAGTCCAGCGCGCGATCCGCCACCTCCCGAAACCCGTCGTCGCGGTCGTCCCCGGCTGGGCGGTCGGCGGTGGCCACTCCCTTCACGTCGTCTGCGATCTCACCATCGCCAGCCGGGAGCACGCGAAGTTCCTCCAGACCGATCCCGATGTCGCGAGCTTCGACAGCGGCTTCGGCTCCGCCTACCTCGCCAAACAGATCGGTCAGAAGAAGGCTCGCGAGGTGTTCTTTCTCGGGAAGACCTACGACGCCGACGAGGCCGCCGAGATGGGCATGGTCAACGAGGCGGTCCCGCATGACGAGCTCGAATCCACGGCTCTGGACTGGGCCGACCGGATCAACGGCAAATCGCCGACGGCCATCCGCATGCTCAAATACGGTTTCAACGCTACCGACGACGGCATGGTCGGTCAGCAGGTCTTCGCCGGCGAAGCCACCCGGCTGGCCTACATGACCGACGAAGCACAAGAAGGACGCGAAGCGTTCATGGACGGCCGCGACCCCGAGTTCGAGGACGTTCCCTGGTATTATTGAACCACCACTTTTTGCTGCGAGGGGTCGCGCTCGCTCCCTCCGGTCGCTCGCTTGACCCCCGCTTGCAAAAACCTGGACCAAAAACTGCCGCTCGTTCCCTCGCTACGCTCGGTCACTCACGGCGAACCGCGCTCGCTGCGCTCGCGCGGATGCTACCACTCTCCGCCTCCGCACCGCCGAAGCCCTCGGGGCGCTCGTTTCACTCGCGTGCTCGCGGGTCGCTGCGCTCCCCGCTCGCAGTCGCGGTGCTCACTCCGTTCGCACCTGACGCCCCTCGCCATTCATCCACCAGGAGAGCAAGCTCTCCTGAGCCTCAGCTCGCGTCGCTTGCCGAGACGCCAGGCGAATCGAGGGGCTGCTCGCTCGCCTGCGGCTCGCTCGCGGCATTTTTGCAAGCATACTGACGTGGCGGCTTCAGGAGAGATCGGCTTCGAGCACGAAATCCGGTTCGCCACTCACCGCGACGCGGGCGGCCGCGGCGTCCGAAACGTGCCGTGGCGTCTCGGGGATCAGCACTCGCGTGCGGTCGGCATCCAATTCGGCGGCATCAGCGCTGATCGCATCGAACAGCGCCCGTGCGGCGTCGAGATTGTCCCATGCACCGACGCCGTACTCGGCCCAGTGCTCGCGTTCGCCGTCCTGCTCGCGCTCGTAGTCGCGCACCCGGTGGGCCATCCCCCGGATGCCATCGGCCCCCTGGACGGCGAACACACGCGTTTCGTCGGCCGCCCGACGCAAACGCTCGCGGGTGAGCTCCGAGACGGCCCATGATTCGTTTCTGTCGAGAACGAGGCCGTCCAGAGCGTCCCGTGCCGCCGAGCGCTGCCAGTAGCCCCAGGCATCGTCCGGTGCGTCGGTCACGTCGTAGCCCGGTTTCTTTCCACTGTGATTCGGCTCGGGTTCGGGATGCGCCCAGCGGAACTCCGTCCGTGGATCGAACCCGGCGGCACGCGACCCGCCCAGTCCGGCCACGTTCCACGAGAAAACCATGTTCCGGCAGAGGCTCGCCCCGTGCTCACGCGCCCACGCGAACAGCGCGTCGTTCAGTTTCGTGCTGAGGCCCGCGCCGCGGTAGTCGGGGTTGACGCGCATCCCCTGGGCCCACGCCTCGTGGCCGGAGAGCAGCACGCCCTGGCAGATGCCCGCGATGTCGTCGCTGGCGTCGGCGACGAACGTCCGCTGGCGATCGCCGTCGCTCGCGACCCACTCGTGATAGACGTCCGGGATGTAGTCGCTCGCCTCGCGATCGGCCCACGTCCCGCGGGTGAACTCCACGACCGCCTCGTAATCCTCCCGGCGAGCCTGGCGGATGTGAATACCCGTACTCACTGCATACGACCTCCGTCGACGAGACTCTCGGCGGGCACCGACCGCTCGGTGCACTCGCCGGCCATCGACGTGCCCATCGTCTTGGCAACCTCGTCTTCGTTCGCCAGCGCCCACATCAGTTTCACCTTCGCGGTGCCGGGCAGGGTGTCCTCGGCCTCGACGACGCCCGCATCGAGCAGATCGCGCCCGGTGTCGTAGACCCGGTCACAGACCCGCCCCGAGAGACACTGACTCGTCATCACGACCGTCGTCCCCTGGTCGATCAGCTCCTCGATCCGCGGTATCCAGTCGGTGTGGACGTGCCCCAATCCCGTGCCTTCGAGGACGAGTCCGGCACTGTCCTCGGCAACATCGAGGAACTGCTCGCTCGTGCCGGGCGTGAACTTCACCAGTTCGACATCGGTTTCGAGGTTCGGCGCGATGGCGAGGTCAACTGCGCCACGCTCGCGGTGCTCCTCGTGGAATTTTACCTCTCCGTTCTCGTAGTCGACGTGACCGAGCGGCGTCCCGTCGACGGTCGCGAAGGCGTCACGGCGCGAGGTGTGGTTCTTCCGCACACGGGTCCCCCGGTGAAGCGCACACCGGTCGTCGGAATCGCTCGCGTGCATGCAGACCATGACCTCGGCACAGTCGCTTTTGGCCGCTTCGACCGCACAGACGGCGTTCATCACGTTGTCCGACGAGGGGCGATCGGCCGAGCGCTGGCTCCCCGTAAAGACCACCGGCACCGGAGTATCGAGCATGAACGCGAGCGCGCTCGCCGAGAACTGCATCGTGTCCGTGCCGTGCATCACGACCACGCCGTCGGCACCCGCCTCGATCTCCTCGTGGACCGCCTGGGCCAGCTCCTGCCAGACATCGGGCGTCATGTTCTCCGAGAGGATGTTCGCCACGACCCGTCCGCGGTAGTTCGCCCGCCCCGCGAGATCGGGCACCGCCTGGAGCACGTCCTCGGCGTCGAACCGCGCCGTCACGGCTCCCGTACGATAATCGACCGTCGAGGCGATCGTGCCACCCGTCGAAACGAGCGCGATCGTCGGCAACTCTTCGTCGAACGCCACCTGTGAGGACTCGCTCGCGTCCGCACCGCCGACGTCGTGGACGGCCGCCTCGACGACCTCCAACTCGGCCCCCTCTCTGTCGATACCGACGTTGTAGCCGCCGTCGAGTTTGAGTACGGCGCGCTCCGCGGTCGTGGCGGGCATGAGAACCCCCTCGTGGGTCCGTCCCTCGCGCGTGAGACGGACGCGATCGCCCGGATTCATACCTCGACTACCGCCCTCGCGGACTTCAATTCGTCCTTCCGCCGATCGCACCGCTGAACCGCATGCCGATATATAAATATCCCCGTCGAGCTGGCAGGGGCTTCATGGGCCGGTGGTGCGTAGCCCGCACGAGATGTCGGGGACCGAACCGTCGATGCAGATCGACACCGACGCACGAACGTACCGCTACTACCGTCACGCCGTCGAGAAACACTGGGATCCCCACGAGATAGATCTCGCAGACGACCGTGCTGCGCTGGCCGATCTCGACGAGGTCGGTTTCGAGGGGCTCAAGCGTGCGCTCGCGCTGTTCGGCGCTGGCGAGGACGCCGTCGCCGAGGACCTCGCGCCGCTGTCGGTCGTCCTTGACGATTTCGAGGATCAGCTGTTCATTACGACCCAACTCTACGAGGAGGCAAAACACGCGGACTTCTTCGATCGGTACTGGCGTGAGGTCATTCATCCGGCCGAGGACGACCGCGGTGCGGAGCGCAGCTCGCCGGCCGACGAACGGTGGTTCTCCGACGAGTACGACGAACTGTTCGAGCGCAACGAGCGCGCGATGGCACGGCTGCTCGACGACGACACGCCGGAAAACCGTGCGAAGGCGTACTCACATTACCACATGACCGTCGAGGGAATTCTCGCTCAAACTGGCTACTACGGACTCACTCGCCAGTTCGACACTGACAGCTATCCCGACGTGCCGCATCTGCCGGGGCTCGTCGAGGGGCTCACCTCGATTCGCAGCGACGAAGGTCGCCACGTCGGCTTCGGCATGGCGAAACTCAAGGAGCTCGTCGAGAGCGAGCGGGTCGATGCGTCGGTCATCGAGGACACCGTCGGCGAGCTGCTCCCGCTGGTGCAGGCGTCGATCCCCGACTACGAGAGCGACGAACCCGGTATCGAGCCGAACGAACTCGTCGAATACGCCACCAGCAAACACGGCCAGCGCATGCAACAGATCACCGCCGCGAGCGATGCCATCCCCGATGTCGACGAACTGACCGCGCTCGGCGACTGAGGGGTCACGATCGAACCGATCGACAGGGAAAGGTCCATGTCGTTCGGGGCACACGTTCCCGTATGGCCGACCGCGCCGGCGAACAAACGACGACCCGCGACACCGACGAGCTGCTCGCGGAGGTCGAGACCACGGCCGAGGCGGTCGACGACGAACCGCCGACGGCGAGCGACGGGCCGACGCTGCGCGAGCGAGCGGGCGACGTCTTCTCGGTGCGAACGTTCGTCGTCGCGCTCGCGCTCACCGCCGTCGGCGTCGCTCTCGGTGGCCTCGTGCCGATCCTCGGCGCGATACTCAGATACGTCGGCGTCTTTTTTGCAACCTTTACACTCGGCGCGGCGAGCGAGCGCCGCCACTACGTCGAAGCCGGCCTGGCGGGTGCGCTCGTGCCCGCTCTCGG
The DNA here is from genome assembly GCF_000336695.1 of Halococcus morrhuae DSM 1307. GTDB lineage: Archaea > Halobacteriota > Halobacteria > Halobacteriales > Halococcaceae > Halococcus > Halococcus morrhuae. The sequence goes on along the minus strand of NZ_AOMC01000154.1, from coordinate 1,764 downwards.
CACGCTACTCGATTACTTCGCACTGACGATCGGCGGAGTCGGGGCTCCGGTCATCGCGGTCGCTGCCGGCGTCGGACTGCTCGCCGGACTCGTCGGGCACTACTTCGGGCGCGATCTACGCGACGGGCTGACGCGCGAACTGTAAACCGTCCATCGGCTGCAATCATCTCCCTCACGGCTTCTACGGAATCACCTGAAGATCCGACCCCTTTACTGCAATGTAGAACGAGCCGAGGGCGAGCAGCGATACTGCGACAGCAGCCGCGGGAGTTTCGAGAATGAATGGAACCGTTCCTGCAGTCATGAGCCCGACTCCTGCCCAGCCGATCCTCGAAAGCAAACTGCTCATTACTGAGTCTTACGCATTCAAATATATAATTCGTATGAAATAGTGCCCAGCTGCTACCCGAACGCGGGTTGCTCAATATAGTGTCCGGCCGCGCGATCGACGAGACCGTTCGCCATCGGCGGATCGAATGCATCTTCAACACCAATGACCGTCTTTCGTAAGACTCGCGAGTAATTCACTTTCCGCGTGCAAACCGGCTGGCTCCATCGTGGCCGTGGGACAGCCTCAATGGCCCGTAACCTCCAGTCCGACGACGCCAGCGACGATGAGACCGATGAACCCGAAGCGGGCGATGCTCGAGGCCTCGTCGAACAAAACGACGCCCAGAATGGCTGTCAGGGCGGCTCCAATGCCCGTCCAGACGGCGTAGGCCGTTCCGATCGGGAGCGACTGTACGGCTCTGGCCAGCAACACGACGCTGATGGCCATCGAAATCACCGTCGCGACGCTGGGGACGAGTTTCGTGAAGCCGTCCGAGAGTTCGAGGCCGAGTGCCCAGCCGGTTTCGAAGACCGCTGCAACGACGAGGTACAGCCACGCTGAGACCATCATAGAGGCATGCGAACCCGGGCGCATAGCGGTTGCGAAATCGGATCCATCGATTTGGATCGGGAGAACTGATTGCTCTCGATAACCGCCAGTCTCCTGCTTGCAGACTCTCACCACCGATTCGTCATTCGACGGTCCACTGTCCGCCCTCACGACGGATGGACTGTTCGTCGCTAGTACAACGGAGAGTTGATTTAGCTCGTCGTAGATATCGCGTCAGTATTCATTTCGTCTGGCTCAGGCGGCGAGGATTCACCCCTTGAGAAGTGACCGAACGCTGCACCAGCGAATACACTGACGATAACAGGCAGTGAGACGGTAGCAAATAGGCGTAGAACGATCACGGTCGTCACAAGAACAGTGAAAGCGCTGAAATTTCCGAGAATGAAGGCTCCAAACCCTACTATCCATAGCACAATGAACGGAACCGTCGTTCCGGCGACGACTGCACCACAGAACTGCCGATACTCGTTGCTGAGATCGAGTTGTCGGCTCACGGAATAACCGAATCCGATCGCGAGGACTACCATCAGCAGCGCTCCGATGACATCTATCCCATAGTTGTACAGTGTTGCTGTCCCTCCAATCGTTCCGAACGTGGGTAGCCAGCCCGGGAGCCCCTGCTCGAACAGGCTACCTAGAAGAATCCCTGGTACAATCTTGATGACCGCACTGATGACTCCAATAACCCCAGCAAGTACAGCAATACGTTTGCTCTCCATAACAGAACTACCGTTCCTTCTGTAATAAATCCTAGTAACGGTTTTATCTAAAAGACAGGCGCAAAACCCCTCCCTCAAGGAGCGCCGGGCGTCCGATTGCATCGGACGCACAAGCGAGTAGGGAGGGGATACGCGCCGTAAGCT
>NZ_AOMC01000153.1 GCF_000336695.1 Halococcus morrhuae DSM 1307 | reverse complement strand
GTTTCTGATGGGCTGCACGAGAGCTTTGCTCTCGTGAACGCCAGCAAGCTCTGGAACGTCGCCCGGTGGACGGCCGGGCGCGTCTGGGACGCCTGCGGCCAGATTCCTGACGACGGTGTGCTTAAATCGTACCTCAAAGGAAGTGGACGCTACGTGGATTTGCATAGCCAATCCAGTCAGCGAGTTCTCGAAGAACTCGCTGAGGCGTTCACCGGCTGGTACGGCCACCGCAACAACGGGAACCAGAAAGCGAANAGCCAATCCAGTCAGCGAGTTCTCGAAGAACTCGCTGAGGCGTTCACCGGCTGGTACGGCCACCGCAACAACGGGAACCAGAAAGCGAACCCGCCCGGCTACCGCAAGAACGGTGACGAACACCCACGCTCGACGGTCACGTTCAAACAGGCTGGTTTCAAACACGACACAGAGAACCAGCGTATTCGTCTCTCAAAAGGACGAAATCTNCACGCTCGACGGTCACGTTCAAACAGGCTGGTTTCAAACACGACACAGAGAACCAGCGTATTCGTCTCTCAAAAGGACGAAATCTCAAAAAGCACCGTTCTGACTTCGTCCTCTGCGAGTGCGACGTTATCGGCCCGGAGGGGACGACCGTCGAGAACGTTCAACAGGTGCGTGCCGTCCACGAACACGGCATCTGGCGGTTACATATCGTCTGTAACGTCGAGATTGACGTACCCGACGCACCCGGCAACGGAGTTGCCGGGATTGACCTCGGGATCTGCAACGTCGCCGCCGTNGTCTGTAACGTCGAGATTGACGTACCCGACGCACCCGGCAACGGAGTTGCCGGGATTGACCTCGGGATCTGCAACGTCGCCGCCGTCTCGTTCGGCGACGAGGGCCTGTTGTACCCCGGTGGCGCACTCAAAGAGGACGACTACTACTTCGCCAAGAAGCGCGCCGAGTGTGACGAGAGTTCGTCGCGCGAAGCCCGCCGGTTGGATCAAAAGCGTACCGACCGCCGCATGCACTTCCTGCACGCCCTCTCGAAACACATCGTTCAGCAGTGCGTTGAACGCGGTGTTGGGACGATTGTTGTGGGCGACCTCGGCGGCAT
>NZ_AOMC01000152.1 GCF_000336695.1 Halococcus morrhuae DSM 1307 | reverse complement strand
TATCTGTCTCCGAACGGGATACGTCGAAGTCGTGTTCGGCCTGCGGCCGAACCGACGACCGCCAGCGCGTCGAGCGCGGGCTGTACGTCTGCGATGAGTGTGGGTTGGTTGCGAACGCCGACAGTAACGGAGCCGAGAACATTCGACAAAAGGTACTCCCGAATCCTCGGCGAGAGGATAGGGATAACGGCTGGTTGGCACAGCCAGCGGTTCGCCTGTTCGACCGGAGCGAGGGCGGTTTCGCCCCGCGAGAACAGGTCGCTCAAACGAACCACGAACCCTAATATCCCACCTATGGTCGGGAATCCCCGTCCTCAGCGAGCGCCCGAATGGGCGCGAGCAGGGCGGGGAGGATGTCAAGAATTTGGCCTCCTGTACGCAGCTACTCCTCTATCTGAGGTTCTTCCCATCGATCCGTCATTCGACGGTCCACTGTCCGTCCTCACGCTGGATGAGATCGTTCGACGCCAGCAGATCGAGCGCGTCCTCGACGATCGCCAGCGGGACGCCCAGCCGTTCGGCGATCGCGTCGGCGGTATCGGTGCCGGTCTCGATGGCACCGAGCACCTCCGCACAGAAGCGCGCGTCGCCGTGGTCGGCGATCCCGTCGCTGTTCAGTCGGTCCTGGAGGCGGTCGGTGAGCGTGTCATGCAGCGCCGCCAGCCGGCCTTGGACCCAGCGCTGGGCCAGCGAGAGCTCGTCCTCCAACTGTTCGAACCGACGGAGATCGGCGGCGAGCTCGGCGAGATCGCTCGTTTCCGTCCGCGAGACGTCGATGGAGACGTACCGACAGGTCGTGAGATCGAGGCTCGAACTCGCCGGATAGGCGCTTTTGGCACCGAACTCGTACGGCGAGACGTTCACCTCCAGTCTGAGGTTGCGCGCGATGCGGAAGTATTTCCGACGGCCGTCGTCGACGTGGCTCTCGACCAACCCCGCCTCCTCCAGCTTCCGGAGGTGGTCGATGACGGCCTTCGGGCTCACGCCGAGCGAGTCGCTGATCTCGGTGACGTAGAACGGCCGCTGGGCGAGTAATCGGAGGATGCGTCGGCGGTTCTCGTTGCCGAGAAGGTCGAGCAGCGCCGCGGAATCCATTCACTTACGGTTAGTGCCCGAGGCGTAAAACGTTGTCTTAGCGGTCGGTCCGATCGTTCGTTCGTGTGTCCACCGTTCCGGGGGTTCGTCCGGGGGTTTGCGCGCTCCCGTTGCTCGCCGTCGGAACCGCCGAGAGGTTCTCGACGCGCTGGCCGAGCCGGTCGAGCGACGATGCGTTCACGCCCTCGCTTGTCGCGGTCGTCTTTGCCTCGCTGATGGCGGTGCTGAGGGCGTCGTGATCGGCGGTGAGGCGCGCTCTCCGTGCTCGGTGACTGGCGGAGCCGTTCGCTTGCGTCCGGAACGCCTCGATACGTGTCGCGAGCCTGTCGAGGCGCACACTGAGTGTCGCCGCGCGCTCGGCGACGAGCGCCTCCCTGCGCGATTGGTTCTCGGCGGTCTCGAAGGCTGCAACCCACATGCCCGAATCGACCGAGCCGTTGGCCGTGGCGACGCCGCGCTGCATGAACACCGAGACGTCGCGGCCAACGTCCTCGGTCGCGGTGTGAGTGGTCGTTTCGGTCGCTCCGAGCTGTGGTCCGACACCGACGCCCACGAGTCCACAGAACAGTATCGAAGCGAGAACGACCGCGACGGCGTTCGTGTTCACTGACTGTCGTTCGGGGGTCGAGCAGTAAAAGCGCGCTGGCCGTTCGTGCCTCGGACGACTGTATCCATCGGCTGGGCCGCCCGAAACTACAAGTGGTCTCCTGTGGTACGACAAGACATGGCTCGTTGCCCACACTGTGAGACCGATATCAGCACCTGGACGGAGCGACTCCAGCAGGCCAGCGCCGCGAGCACGCCGAAGGTCTGGACCTGTCCCGAGTGCGACGTCGTGCTCGGCATCTCCGATTGGGGGCACGACTGAGGCCGCGGAAACGCTTATCCCTGGGTGTGTGGTAGTGATACACACAGCATGTTCGAACGGTTCTCGCGCGGCTACTACGTCGGCCGGCTCTCCATCGAACCTACTCCCGACAAGGCTGCGGGCGCGTTCATCCAGCGTGCCACTCACGAGCGGCTCAACGAGCAGCTGTACGCTGCCGGCGGGGGGATCGAACGGACCGACCTGCCGCTGGTGATGAAGCTCGAAACGAGCCACTTCGCCGTCGACGGCGACAGCGGCGTGCCCCAGGACACGCTCTGGGTACCCGAATCGCTGCTCGCCGAGACCCGCATCGAGACGCCGCCCACCCTTCGGGAGGTGTTTCTCGCGAAGGCCGACCGCGCCGCACAGCTGTTGCGCCTCTCCGGGCAAGCGGTCTGAGGCGCTGCGAGGGAGGCGTCGTCTCAACAGGCTTATCCCCCGCGTGGAACCTATCGGTGCCATGAGCGATGTCGTCGTGACGCTGCCGGACGGCTCCGAACTGCAGGTCGAGCGTGGCTCGACGGTCGAAGATGTGGCCCACGAGATCGGTCCCGGACTCGGCCGCGATACGGTCGCGGGCGTGGTCGATGGGGATCTCGTCGCCGCCGCCGAACCGATCGAATCGGATATCGATCTCGAAATCGTCACCGACCAGTCCGACGAGTATCTCGACGTGCTCCGTCACTCGGCGGCACACGTCTTCGCGCAGGCGCTCGGCCGTCTCCATCCCGATGCGAAACTCACCATCGGGCCGTGGACCGACGACGGCTTCTACTACGACATCGCGAACGTCGATCTCGACGAGGACGATCTGGACGCGATCGAGGCCGAAGCCGAGGAGATCATCGCGGAAGACATTCCCATCGAACGTGTCGAGCGCCCGCGCGCGGAGGCGATCGAGATCTACGACGACAACCCGTTCAAGAGTGAAATCCTCGAAACCGAGGCCGCCGGCGAGGATCCCGTGAGCTTCTACGAGCAGGGCGACTTCTTCGATCTCTGTCAGGGGCCACACGTTGAGTCGACGGGTGAAATCGGCGGTTTCTCGTTGCTCGAAACCTCGGCGGCGTACTGGCGCGGCGACGAGGACAACGAGACGCTCACGCGGGTGTATGGGACGGCGTTCCCGACCGAAGAAGGACTGGGGGAATTCCTCGAACGGCGCGAACAGGCCAAGGAGCGCGACCACCGTAAGATCGGTCAGGAGATGGATCTCTTCAGCGTGCCTGAACACTCGCCCGGCTGCGTGCATTTCCATCCGAACGGCATGGCGATGCGCCGTGAACTCGAAGACTACATTCGGACGAAAAACGACGAGTTGGGCTACGAGGAGGTCTGGACGCCCGAACTCAACAAGGCCGAGCTCTGGAAACCGACGGGCCACTACGAGAACTTCACCGAACAGGGTGAGATGTTCAACTGGGAGCAGGACGACACCGAGTACGGCCTGAAGCCGATGAACTGCGCGAACCACGCCTACCTCTACGGCCGCGAGCGCCGTTCCTACCGGGACCTCCCGATCCGCTACTCCGAGTTCGGCACCGTCTATCGCAACGAACAGTCCGGCGAGCTCTCGGGCATGCTTCGCGTGCGCGGGATGACCCAAGACGACGGCCATGCGTTCGTCCGGCCCAACCAACTCGAAGCGGAGATCACCCGCACCCTCCAGATCATCGAGGATATCTACGGCAACGCCGACCTCGACGTGCTCTACAAGATCGAGACCAAGGGCGACAACGCCATCGGGAGCGACGAGATCTGGAACGATGCCACCGACGCGCTGCGCGAAGCGCTCGAATCCAAGGAGTTGGACTACGAGATTGAAGAGGGCGAAGCCGCCTTCTACGGTCCAAAAATCGCCATCAACGCGCTCGATGCGCTCGGGCGCGAGTGGACGATCGGCACCGTCCAGGTCGACTTCAACATTCCCGAACGCCTCGACCTGAGCTACGTCGGCGAGGACAACGACGAGCACAGGCCGGTGGTCGTCCACCGCGCGCTGCTCGGCAGCTTCGAGCGGTTCATGGGCGTACTCATCGAGCACTTCGGCGGCGACTTCCCGCTCTGGCTCGCGCCCGAACAGGTCCGTATCCTCCCGGTGAGCGACGACAACATCGCCTACGCGCAGTCGGTCGCCGACGAACTCGACGGCTTCCGTACCGAGGTCGAGACGCGCTCGTGGACGGTCGGGCGCAAGATCCGTGCGGGCCACGACGACCGAGTGCCGTACATGCTTCTCGTCGGCGACACCGAGGAAGCGGACGGCACGGTGTCGGTCCGCGACCGCGCCGAGCGCGAGCGCGACGGAGTCTCGATCGAGGCGTTCGGCGACCATCTCGAACACGAACGCGACGAGAAACTGACGTCGCCGACGTTTCTCGACTGAGTTCGTTCCCCTTCGCCGAAGGGTCAAGAGCGAGCGCGGCGGAGGATCGACATGGGCGAGTGCGCCATCTGCGAGCGCTCCGTCGAGACGACGCGACACCATCTGACGCCACAGAACCGCAAGGAAAGCCTGGTCGCCAGGATCTGTGCTCCCTGCCACCGCCAGATCCACGCCGTCTTCACCAACCACGAACTGAAACAGCGGTTCAACACCGTTGCCGACCTCAAAGAAAGCGAGGAGATGCAGAAGTTCGCGTCCTGGATTCGGAAGACGAACAAGGACGCCGTCCACGTCGACGAATCGAAACACGTCCGTGACTGGCGCGAGTAGCCATCGTGGCTGCCTCGTGTGAGTGGTGACGGGGAAAGAAAGAGGGTGTAGGGAGCGGGGAGTGGGAAGCCACGATAACGGCCACGAACGGCTCGATGACGAGGGAATGACAATCTATATCAATTGGACGAATGATGTGACGAATCAGACAAAGTATTTACCGCTTGTGGCCGATGATCGAATGGGAGTGGCCTGCGGATGAGCTATTTCGATCGACTCAACCGGTACATCGGACGGGAGGACGGCGAGGCGACCGAATACGTCTGCCGCGACTGTGCTTCGGGCTTCGACGAACGCTGGCAGGTCTGTCCGGAGTGCGGGAGCTACTCGGTTCGCCGGCGCGAGTGGGGCTCATTGCGGTAGCTAGCGCCACCAGTCGCCCCGACGCTCGTCGTGACCCGTCGTCTCGCGCAGCACCGGCGGGTAGGCCGACTCGTTCTCGATGCCGAAGCCGAGTGCGAGCCAGCGCGCGACGTGCCAGCCGACGGCGTCGGCATCGAGACCGCTGTAGACGATCTCCAGGCGCGTGTACGTTTCGAGCGCGCCGTCGCCGTCGCTGTCGCTGCCGAGGACCGAGCCACACGAGCCCGCGCCGGGGCCACAGGGCGAGCGCTCGGCGGGACGGATCACGACGTCGGCGTTCTCGAAGCGAGAGACGACGCGAAAGGAGACGTTTTTCGGGACGTGGCCCTCCGCACCGCGGTCGTAGTAGTCGAGCGCGTGATCGATCTCCTCGCGCTCGGCCGCCGAGACGTCACCGGCGATGAAGACGGAGAGAGTCGAATCGTTCCACGCGAGCGCGCGCTCGCTGGCGTTCGGTTTCGGCAGGCTCGTCAGCGTCGTGTGCGTCGCCATCAGCTCGCGCGGCGGGTCGCCGTGGCCGAGCCCGAGCGCGTGGCCGAACTCGTGTTCGAGCACGCGCACCGTCGAGTTCGCCGAGAGGTTGTCGAGCGCGCGCACCCCGACCGTCTCGCCTGTCTGTGACGGCGACGTGATCTCGGGCGCGCAGCCGGCGGCGCTCTCGACCTCGCCACAGCGGTCGATCCGCGGTACGAACGACACACGGATGTCGGGATCGCTCTCGTTGGCGACGAACGTGACGTTCACCGAGTAGTTCAGATAGCGCTCGCCCCGTGTCTCCCAGTAGTCGGCGGCGTCGGCGACCAGCGGCGCGAACGATCGCCCGGAGTCGGCGGCCGTGACGGCCACGGTGATGTTTCGGTCGCCGTAGGGGTTGTCGGGATCGCCCGCGTAGCCGGCGAGGCCGTCGGGTAGCGAGCGTTCGCTGAGACCGATACAGCCGGCCGAGAGGACGAGCGTGGCGACGACGAGCACCGACAGAACGGTCGTCCGGCGGTTCGTCCCTCTCACGCTTGGTTCACGGGCGCGCGCTCAGATGGTGAGTTCGCCCTTGCGCTGGAGCACCTCGACGGATTCGGCGTCGACGGCCTCGACGTCGAGATGCATCGGGATGAACTGGCGGCGCTCGTAGGCTTCGGTCTCGTCTTCCGTGCCGACGGTACACCACAGCTGCGGGCGGTCGGGGCCGTGCCACTCGCCCTGCTTGCTGATGCCGAAACAGACGAGCTCCTCGCCGTCGTGCTCGATGATGCCTCCTTTCCGGACGTCGGGGTCGCCGTGGATGATGAGCCGCTTCATGGCTGAACGTCAGCCGACACGAACCTAAGCGCTTCGGACGGCCGCGAACGATTTCCTGCGGATGCGACGGCCGTGCGTTCGACCGCCCGCCAGACCAAACGGGTTTTATCCGCCCGCCCGTTACCGACGCGCAGTAGCTATGCAGATACCACGCCGGTTCAACACGTACTGTCCGAACTGTCACGAACATCACGAACACGAGGTCGAGAAGGTTCGCAGTGGTCGCGAGACCGGGATGAAGTGGATCGACCGACAGCGCGAGCGGGGCACGTCGGTCATCGGCAACGCCGGCAAGTTCTCGAAGGTGCCGGGTGGGGACAAACCCACGAAGAAGACGAACCTCAAATACCGCTGTGGCGAGTGCGGCAACGCCCACCTGCGCGAGGGCTGGCGTGCCGGCCGCGTCGAATTTCAGGAGTAATCATGCCCGGGAACTTCTACACCGTCCGCTGTCCGGATTGCGAGAACGAACAGGCCGTCTTCGGCAAGGCCGCGAGCACGGTCCCGTGTGCGGTCTGTGGGACGACGCTCGCCACACCCACGAGCGGCAAGGCCGTCTTCGAGGGCGAGGTCCTCGACATCGTCGAGCGCCGCGAACGGACCGACACCATCGCGGGTGAATCAGAGGCCCAATGAAATACAGCGGCTGGCCGGACCCGAGCGAACTGGTGGTTGGAAAGGTCGACGAGATCGCCGACTTCGGCGTGTTCGTCGATCTCTCCGAATACGAGGACAAACGCGGGCTCGTCCACATCTCCGAGGTCGCCTCGGGCTGGATCAAGAACGTCCGCGATCACGTGAGCGTCGGCCAGACGGTGGTCGCCAAGGTGCTCGACGTCGACGAGGGCTCCCAGCAGATCGATCTCTCGCTAAAGGACGTCAACGATCACCAGCGCTCGGAGAAAGTCCGCGAGTGGAAATCCGAACAGAAGGCCGACAACTGGATGACGATCGCCTTCGGCGAGGAGATCTCCGACGAGCAGTACGCCACCGTGGCCAACGAGTTCCTCGCTGCGTTCGGCTCGCTGTACGACGGGTTCGAGGAGGCCGCCATCCACGGCACGGAGGCGCTCACCGACACCGATCTCTCGGACGAGGAGATCGACGCCATCGTCCAGACCGCCCGCGAGAACGTCTCGGTGCCGTACGTGACGGTCTCGGGCTACGTCGATCTGGAAAGTCCCGACAGCGCCGGCGTCGACGTCATCCGTGACGCGCTCCATGCTGCCGAGGGCAACGGCGATCTCCCCGAGGAGGTCGATCTCGACGTCACCTACGTCGGCTCGCCCGAGTATCGCATCCGCGTGCAGGCACCCGATTACAAGATCGCCGAGCGCGAGCTCGAAGCCAGCGCCGACCGCGCGGCGGCCAACATCGGCGATCACGGTGGCACCGCCGAGTTCCACCGCGAACGCCGTAGCGACGACGAGTAACCCGTCGCGATGAAGGCGGCTATTCGTCTCTGTGAAGCGTGGGAGTCGACCCACGACCGACCGATCTACACCCTCAGTGCTACCTGTCCCGACTGCGGCGGTCCGGCGGTCAACAGCGCGCCAGCGCCCTACAACCCCGAGGACCCGTATGGCGAGTACCGACGCGCTCTTAAGCGCCGCGACGCGGATTGAGCCATGGACGAATTCGACGTCGAGACGCTCGCGGAGCCGGCGCTGACCGATCCGGTGCTCGTCGAGGGGTTGCCCGGCGTGGGTCACGTCGGCAAGCTCGTCGCCGAACACCTTCTGGAGGAGCTCGACAGCGAGCTCGTCGCACGGGTCTATTCGGAACACTTCCCGCCGCAGGTGAACATCGAGGACGGTCGTGCGAAACTGGCGTCGGCCGAGCTCCACGCCGTCGAAGCCGATGGGCGGGACCTGCTCGTGCTCACCGGCGATCATCAGGCCCAGGACGCCGCCGGCCACTACCGGATGACGGATCTCTTCCTCGACCTCGCGACCGATCACGGGGCCGAGCGGCTGTTTGCGCTCGGTGGCGTGCCGACGGGCGAGTTGATCGACGAGTACGGCGTCATCGGGGCCGCGACGACTGACGATCTCGCCGAGGAGCTCGAAGCCGACGGCGTGGAGTTCCGCGAGGGCGAACCCGCCGGTGGGATCGTCGGCGTCTCCGGCCTGCTGCTCGGGCTGGGCGAGCGCCGCGACCTGCCGGCGGCGTGTCTGATGGGCGAGACGAGCGGCTATCTGGTCGATCCCAAGAGCGCGCGGGCGGTGCTCGAAGTCCTCGAGGAACTCGTCGGCTTCGAGGTCGGCTTCGAGTCGCTCGAAGAGCGTGCCGACGAGATGGAGGAGGTCGTCCAGAAGATCCAACAGATGGAACAGGGCCAGCAGGCCACCGACGACGACCTCCGGTATATCGGTTAGTTCTCCTCGTCTTCGACGTCGTGTTCGATGACCTCGACGATATCGAGGGGCACGTCTCTGAGCGCGCCACCGACCTCGCTTTTGGCGATGCGCTGGGCGTGTTCGCGGCCGTCGGCGTTGAACACCTCGATTTCGAGTACCAGACCCACGAGTGCCGTGCCCGCGGCCACGAAGGCTGAATCGAACGGTTCCCCGCAGGCCGGACAGCCGGTCGCGCCGACGTCGACCTCGACGTAGGACTTGTCCTCGTCGTTCAGTCGCTTGCCGGCCTCGCTGACCGCGACGCCGATGGCGTCGTCGATGCTTTCGACGTCACGAACCAACCACGCCGCCTCCATCGCAACGAGATAATCTGCCATGCGTTACGCTGGGTCCCCAACGTGTCGTACCTTGTGGTTTCCCGCGCACGTGAACGCGAACTCATCGATAGGTTATGCCGACGAACGTTCTGGGTCGTCGATCGCCCCACTCTCTATCGGCGCGTTCGCGCTCCGAGTTGCATCCGACTCAAATACGGTTTAATCGCACGACTGCGGCGGGGTGTGTTCGTTTGTCGTTCACGATTCTGGTGCGATACAGTTATATACTCGGTCGGGTACCCCTCGTCGAGGACATGAAAGCACGACTGCACCGCGCGTCCCTGTTCGCCGCGTATCAGACTGTGCTGCTGTTGGGTATCGTCACGTTCCCGCTCGCGCTGGCCGCCGAACGCGCCGGGCTCTCGCTGCCGATCGGCCGGCTCGTCGAGCGTCTCGGCGAGGCGTACGAGCGCGCGAGCGAGGAGTAGGTGTTCTGAAGGACTGGTCTTTTAAGCATCCGGCGAGTACACGGAGCAATGCCTGACCTACCAGACGGTCCGGAGTTGGAGCAACCCGGGCGACAGGCGACCGACGACATCTACGGTCCGGAGCTTGGCTCGCTGCCGAGTCCCGACATGGACGACGCCGAGATCACCAAGACCGGGACGACGACCGTCGGGATCACGACCACCGACGGCGTCGTGCTCGCCACCGATCGTCGGGCGAGCGCGGGCAACCTCGTCGCAAGCAAGCGCGCCAAGAAGATCGCCGAGATCCATCCCCGTGGTGCGCTCACGATCTCGGGGGCGGTGAGCGCGGCACAGGCGCTCATCAGCAACCTCCAGGCGGAGGTCGATCTCTACGAAGCCCGTCGTGGCGAGGAGATGAGCATGCAGGCGCTCTCGACGCTCACCTCGAACTTCCTGCGCAGCGGTGCCTTCTACATCGTCCAGCCGATCCTCGGCGGCGTCGACGACGAGGGGGCTCACATCTACAGCATCGACCCCGCCGGCAGCGTCATGGAAGAAGAGTACGACGCGACCGGCTCCGGCTCGCCGTTCGCCTACGGTGTGCTCGAACAGCAGTACGAGGACGGTCTGAGCAACGACGAGGCCAGAACCGTCGCCGCGCGCGCAGTCAAAAGCGCCGTCGAGCGCGATACCGCCAGCGGCAACGGCATCATCATCTCCGAGATCACCGAGGACGGCGTCGAGATCGAAGAGCACGACGACATCGAGCAGCTTCTCTGAGGCCACAGCTTTTTGCCGGTCGCAACTGCCGAGCGGTCGCTGTAGCGATTGTGGCTGCGGTTGCGGAGCAGTGGCGGTCCGGTTGTGGTTCCTGGCGTCTCGGCGAGTGAAACGAGCCGAGGCTCAGGAGAGCTGCTCTCCTGGCGGATGAAGGGCGAGACTGTGAGCGAAGCGAACAGTCGAGGGCTTCTGCGGTGCTGTGCGGTCCTGCGGAGCGGTCGTGGTAGGAATCGTGTCCGCGCGAACGTAGTGAGCGTGGTTCGCCGCGAACGAGGCCGCAGGCCGAGTGAGCGGGAGCTTTTGGTCCAGATTTTGGACGGGGTTTGAGGCGAGCGAACGAAGTGAGCGAGCCGAGGACCCCATCTAAAAAGGTGGGGTCCGCAATCCTTTTCATTACCCACGGTTATTAGCGTGCATGGAGCTGCCGACGCCGGAGGATCTGCGCGAGCATCGGAATCGCGTCGGACTCACACAGAGTGCGCTCGCCGACCGCGCCGAGGTCTCACAGCCGCTCATCGCGCGCATCGAGAGCGGCGACGTCGATCCGCGGCTGTCGACGCTGCGACGTATCGTGACGTCGCTCGACGCCGCCGAGGGCGGGATTCGGCGTGCGCGCGATCTGATGCACACGTCGGTGATCGCCATCGCGCCCGACGACAGCGTTCGGGAGGCGATCGATCGGATGGGCGAAGAGGGCTATTCGCAGCTGCCGGTGGTCCACGACGGCTATCCGGTGGGGGTCATCTCGAACGGTGACGTCCGGCGAGCGTCCTCGGAGAACGCGGCCGAACTCCCCGTTGCGGACGTGATGCGAGAATCGATCACGACCGTGGCTCCGGAGGCAACACTCGATACGGTCGATACACATCTCGATCACCACGACGCCGTCATCGTCGTCGAGAGTGGGCAGATGCTCGGCATCATCACCGAAGCCGACGTCGCTGCGCACCTGTCCTGACGGTTTCCGATGCCGTGCTGCCTTCTTAATCGAGTTCCAGCCCGTCGGTAGCGACGCCCGTCCCCTCGGTGACGCGACCGACGACCTGCCCGTCCGTTGCGTCGGCGAGCGCGGCGGCGTCGTCGGGGGCGAGCGCCGCGACGAACCCCATCCCCATGTTGAAGGTTCGATAGAGTTCCTCGTCCGCCACTCCTCCCTGGTCGGCGACGAACCCGAAGACCGGCGGGACGGGGAGCGGGTCCGTGATCTCGTAGCGGTGGGGGCCCATTCGCTCGAGATTGGTCCAGCCACCGCCGGTGACGTGAGCAGCGGCGTGCGTGTCGTGGGCGTGCAGCGGGAGCCCGGTGTAGATTCTGGTGGGCTCCAAGAGAATCTCGCCGACCGTCTTCTCCGAATCGGGGAACGGGTCGTCGTAGCTTCCTGCGCGTGTCGCGGCCTCGCGTGCGAGTGTCAGCCCGTTCGAGTGAATGCCCGAGGACGGAAACCCGACGAGTGCGTCGCCAACCTCTGCCTCTGCGAAGAGATCGCTTTCGTCGGCGAGCCCCGCGCACGTCCCGGCGATGTCGAGCCCGCGGATCACCTCCGGCATGACTGCCGTTTCACCGCCGACCAGCGCCACGTCCGCGCGTTCGGCCCCCGTCGCGAGCCCTGCACCGAGTTCGGCGGCGGTCACTTCGTCGGGCTCGTCGACTGCGAGGTAGTCGACGAAGGCTACGGGATCGACCCCGGCGGCCACGAGATCGTTGGCGTTCATCGCGATGCAGTCGATGCCCACCGTGGAATAGTCGCCGACCACCTCGGCGACGAGCAGTTTGGTGCCGACGCCGTCGGTCGCGAGCGCGAGATACTGGCCGCCGATGTCGACCAGTCCGGCGTAGTCACCCTCGCCCGCCTCGTCGTCGACCGCTCCCACGAGCGCCGCCGTCGCGGCCTCGCTCGCGCCGATATCGACGCCCGCACCGGCGTACGTGAGTCCCTCGTCCGCGTCGTCGGTCATGGCGAAAGCGCCGGCGGAGGCGGACAAAAGCCCGTCGGTGGGTGGGCGAGCGGTTCGCCGGTTCAGAGGCCGATACCGAACGTCAGGAAGACCGCGACCGCCGAACCGGCGCTCACGACGAAGGCGATCGCGAAGACGACGACGCTCCAGGAGAGCACCGTGCGCCCGTCGAGCGGGCCGAACGGGAGCATGTTGAACCCCGCTAGGAGGAGATTGATGCCGACGCCGAACGTGCCGACCGTGCCGAGGAATCCGGTGGCGAACAGTGCGAGCGCTGCGAATCCGAGTGCGAGAACGAGGTTCGTCACCGGGCCGGCGAGCGCGATGAGTCCGTTCTGGCGTTTCGTGATGCGTCCGCGGTGGTAGACCGCGCCGGGGGCGGCGAACAGGAAGCCGGCGAAGGCGCTCGCCACGGCCAGAAAGAGCATGCCGTAGTCGGCACGGAACTGGGCGACCTGGCCGAACCGCTGGGCGACGAGTTTGTGCGCGAGCTCGTGGAGGAGAAAGCCAATGCCGGCGGTGAGCATGCTGAGCGCGAACGAGCGGAAGACGGGCCCCGACAGCAGCAGATCGACGTCGCCGGCGAGAAGGATCTGCCGAAGCGGTGGGGTGAAAAAGAGCGCGAACGCTACCCCCAATGCGATCCACGCGATCGCGAGATCGGCGAGTTCGCGCCGGCCGAATCTCACGTGAACGCCCCCCAGATGAGGTCGGCGCTGTTCTCGGCTCCCTGGATCATCAGATCGACGACGCCGTCGACGCCGCCGACACCTGCCGCGAGTATCGGGAGGACGATGGCCGCGAACAGGAAGCTCGCCACGATGGAGCCGACGTTGGTGAGCGCGACGATCGCGATGAGTCGGAAGAGGGCGACCTCACGGAGGCGTTCCCAGAGTTCGCCGAGCGGGCTTTCCTCGTCGCTCAGGATCTCGTTCAGGGTGTTGATGTCGCCGACGTTGACGTCGAGATAGCGGAGTTCGACGTAGCCGGCGAACCAGCCCGGGGCCAGTAGCGGGTTCACGCTCGTGAGCCACGCGACCGCGCCGCCGACGAACGCGCTCGCCCAGTGTGCGCCGCCGAGTCTGGCGAGCACGGTGGCGAAGACGCCGTTGACGAGAAACCACGCGCCGAACAGTTTGAGAAGGAAGCCGTTGCGCGCGCCGGCCATCGCCAGCAGGACGAAGAAGACGAGGAAGCCAAGCGTGAACAGGTAGCCGACGAGTTTGTACGGCGAGAACCGTCGGCCGCTCTCGTGGCCGACCAGCGAATCCATCGGCGGGAGCGTCCCCGGCTCGCGGAGGTAGCGTTCGATGCCCTCGCGATGGCCGGCACCGACGACCGCGACGACCCGATGGCCCTGCTCGCGAAGTGCCACCAGTCTGTGGGCGATGAACGCGTCTCGCTCGTCGATGAGTGCCTCCGCGCCGCCCGGCGAGAAGGCCCGGAACTCCTCCAACATGGTGCTCACGACGTCGGTGTCGGTCATGTCTTCGATGTCGAACTCCTCGGCTTCCTCTTCCTCGGGGACGCTCCAGACGAACGCCGCGGTGAGGATCGTTCCGAGGACGAGCCCGGAGAGGATCGCCACCGCCAGGAAGTCAGCCACCGCGACGACGAGTCCGGGAACGGCAGCCGTCGCCGGCAGTACGAGCGGGCCGACGAACGCCTCGATCGGGATGGCGAGGAAGGCTCCGAGCGCGATCCCGATCCCCATCCCGACCGCAAGCGGCGAGGCGAACCCGAGCGGGAGGCTCAACAGCATGCTGAGCTTTTCGCCGGCGGTCATCCGCGCCCAGAACCGCTGGATCGTCATCTGGATGTCGCGGTCGACGAGCGCGACGTTCGATCCGAACTCCTCCGCGGTTTCGACGGCTGCGAGCATGTCCGCCCCGGGGTTGATGTCGAACTCGTCGCCGAGGCGTGTCTGCACGTACGAGAGCATCCAGTAGGCGAGAAACTGAAAGACCGTGTTGCCGCGGAGGAGATCGCCCGCAGACAGATCGTCGGGCTGTTCGCCCTTGAGCTGGCGAAAGCGCCCCTCGTCGAGTTCGACCGCCACGACGTCCGGGCGCTCCTCGGTGATGGTGCGCTCGACCTCGCCGACGCTCTCGGGGGAGACGTGGGCCGTCCCGACGACGCGGACGCTTCCCTCGTCCGTCGTCGCCGTCGAATCGCTCATTGCGGTGTGGACGAACTGGCCTTCCTTACCCCTGTCGGGATAGAATCCGCGCTACTCGTGCTATCCGTCCTTCTCGTCGAGCGCGGCGTCCTGGAGGCGCTTTCCTTCCTCGGATTCGACGGTGAGTTCGGGCACCGGTGTCGGGTTTCCATCCTTGTCGATGGCGACGTAGACGAAGTACGAGTCGGTGGTCTTCTCGCGCTCCCCGCTGGTGATGTCCTCGCGGTAGGTCTGGAGGCGGACGTGGACGCTCGTCCGGCCGGCCTGATAGACGTAGGATTCGATGAGCGCGACGTCGCCCACACGGATGGGGCGCTCGAAGTCGACCTGATTGATTCGTGCGGTGACACAGGAGTTGCCCGCGAACCGCATCGCGCTCATCGCGCCGATCTCGTCCATCCACTTCATCACGTTGCCACCGTGGACGCTCTGGAGGTTGTTCGCGTGGTTGGGCTGGACCATCTCCCGGTTCTCGATGTAGGTCGATCGCAGATCGGTCATATCGGTCCTTCGCGCGCAGCGGAATGAGCCTGCTGTATCTCCTTCAGTACGGCCACTCGCCGGTGACTTTCATCCCGGCGGCCTCGCCCTCGGCTTCGAGCGCGGCCGCGATCTCGTCGGGGTCGGCGCGGGAAACCGTGAATTCGTCGTCGGCGAGCGAGACGGCGAGTTCGGTGAGGAGGATCGCCTGCTCGCGGAACGTGCGCGAGTCGAGCTTGTCGAGCGTGTCGGCGTGGGTGTGGCCCCAGCCGCGGTCGGGTCCCGTGTCGCTCTTGACGTGGTAGCTCGGTACGCCCCAGCGGACGAACGGCCAGTGATCGCTGTGGGGGCCCTGTTTCGGAACGGTCTTCATCGGGTGATCGAAGCGATCGGCAACCTCCTCCGCGACCGCACCGAGTTCGTCGAAGCCATGCGTCAGCAGCGCCAGCGTGCGCCCGGCGACGACGCCATCGTTGTTGAGGATCGCCTTCATCGAATCGAGATCGGTCTCCGCGGCCAGATACTCCGAGCCACAGAGCCCGACCTCCTCGGCACCGAACGCGACGAATTCCACAGTAATGTCGAGCTCGTCCTCCCGCTCGGCGAGCGCACGGGCGAGTTCGACGACCATCGCCGTGCCCGCGCCGTTGTCCATCGCGCCCTCAGCGATGTCGTGGGCGTCGACGTGGCTCGTCACGAGCACTCGTTCGTCGCTCTGCGGTCCGAGCTCGGCGTGAACGTTCTGACTCGTCGCGTCGTGGATCTCGGCCTCGACCGCGACGCTCACCTGCTTTCCGTCGTATCGCCGTCCGAGGCGTGCGCCGACCTCCTTCGAGACGCCGACGGCCGGTATCTCGCCGATCGGACCGTCGGCACCAGCGACGCTCCCCGTGGGTGGGAGCTGGCCAGGAACGTGATTGCGGAAGACGAACGCACTCGCTCCGCCAGCGACCGCGCGGTGGTACTTCTCGCTGCGATGGACGAACCGGTCGTGGTGGTCGGGTACGTCGCTCGCGACCATCACGATCTCGCCCTCGATGTCGCGATCCGCGAAATCCTCGGGGAGACCGTAGCCGAGATCGACGAGTTCGCCGGTCGCGTCGGCGTTCGGGCTTCGCGGGAGCGCGATGCAGGCGGCGTCGGTGTCGCCCGCGCGGATCGTGCTCTCGCCGCGCGTCCAGCCCTGGATGTCGAACTCCTCCAATCGTGCGTTTCGCGCGCCGGCGTCGGCGAGTGCGTCGCGAGTGGCTGCTGCGGCGCGGCGCTCGCCCTCGCTGCCAGCCATGCGGTTGCCGATGTCGACGAGCGTTTCGAGATGGTTCCAGCCCGCGTCGCTCGTGAACGTCTCGCCGATCCAGTCGTGCATGGGATAGCTGCCGGCGAGCGCGTGCTAAGCGTTTCGTCTTCGCGGGTGAGAGCGAGCCTTTTTAGCTCGTCCCCGACCCGTTCGGTGTATGCGCGACGTGCTCGCGGCGTGGCGGCCGGTCATCGACGAGGAGATCGAGCGGCTGCTGCCACGCGAGACCGGTGCCGACTACGCGACGTCGTTCTTCGGCCCACCGACCTACGACTACGACGCGACGGCGATCCAGCACGCGCTCTCCGATCCCGTCTGGGCGCTGCTCGATCGCGGTGGCAAGCGCTGGCGTGCGGTCGTCTGCTGTCTACTCATCGAGGGGTTCGGTGCCGACCCGCACGAGTATCTGCCCTACGCCTGCATTCCGGAAATTCTCCACAACGGGACGATCATCGTCGACGACGTCGAGGACGGCGCGACGATGCGCCGCGGCGAATCGGCACTCCACCACGAGTTCGGAACCGACGTCGCACTCAACGCTGGCAACGCGATGTACTTCTTCCCGCTCAAGATCGTCTCGCGCGACCCTGCCGACCTCGCGCCCGACACCCGCCTCGCGATCTACGAAATGCTGATGCACGAACTGAATCGGACGCATCTCGGTCAGGGGATGGACATCCACTGGCACAACCAGCAGGCAATCGAGATCTCCGAGCAACAGTATCTCGAAATGTGTGCGTGCAAGACCGGCTGTCTCGGGCGCATCGTCGCCCGGCTGGCCACGATCCTCACCGACCAGCCTGAGGAGGTCGAACACCACGCCGCACGCTACGCCGAACTGATGTCGATCGCCTTCCAGATCGGCGACGACATCCTGGACGTCGAGACCGCCACCGAGGCCGGCGGCGCGTTCGGCAAGGGGATCGGCAACGACGTCCGTGAGGGCAAGAAGACGCTGATGGCGATCCACGCCGCTCGCGAGGCCGATCCAGAACGCGCCGCCAGGCTCGAAGAACTGCTTTGGGCCGACGAGAACAGCACCGAGGAGATCGCCGAGGTCATCACTATCTTCGAGGAAACCGATAGCGTCGCCTACGCCCGCGAGTGTGCCCTCGATATCGCCACCGAAGCACGCGACCATCTCGCCGAACTCGACCTCGCCGACGAACCCGCCGAAAACCTCGCCGATTTCACCCGATTTGTCGTCGAACGCGACGTTTGAGTCGGCTGCTGTGCGGTTGCGGAGTTGCTGTGCGGCCTGCTGACCTTGGTGTCTCGGCGAGTGGAACGAGCCGAGGCTCAGGAGAGTATGCTCTCCTGGTGGATGAAGGGCGAACGAGCGACCGGAGTTCTCGTGAGCCGAAGGCGAACGAGAGCACGGAAGAGCGAAGCTCTTCCGGAGGGAGCGAGTGAGGGCTTCTGTGGTGCTGTGCGGTCTGCGGTTGCTATAGGTATCGAACCGCGAACGAGCGACGCGAGTGAGCGGGCCGAGGAACCCCCGAACGAAGTGAGTGGGGTGACGCTGGCTTTTGGTCCAGATTTTGCCAGCGAAGCGAGCGCTAGCGAGCGAAGCGCAGCAAAAGGTGGATGCGTGGGACCGGATTTGAACCGGCGGACCTCTACAGGACAGCGCCCTCAACGCTGCGCCGTTGGCCTAGCTTGGCTACCCACGCGCGAGTCGTTGGTATCGCCCGGCCCAATAAAAGCGCTTCCATCTCACTGCTCCCTGTCGGACGATTGCACGTTCCCGGAGCACACGCGCCTAGCTATAAGCCGCCCGCAGCCGTGTCATTGTCATGCCTGAATCGAGCGAGACGGCGACCGAGCGGTACCGACTGCGCCCGGAGACGGTCGTGACCGATCGCGGCGAGGGGCCGGCGATCGTCTTCGCGCACGGGACGCTGATGGATCGGACGATGTACGACCCGCAGATCGACGCTCTCAGCGACGACTACCGGGCGGTGGCCTACGATCTCCGGGCGCGCACCGACCAGTACGCGACCGAGTACGATCTCTACGATCTGGCCGACGACGTCGACGCTTTGACCGACGCGCTCGACATCGACACGTTCGTCCTCTGTGGGATGTCGATGGGCGGGTTCATGACGCTGCGCTTCGCCGAGCGCTATCTCGAACAACTGTCAGGTATCGTCCTGATCGACGCCATCGCCGAACCCCACACCGACGAGGAGCGCGAGCAGTACCGACAGATGGCCGCACAGATCCGCGCGGACGGTGCGTTCGCCGATCACCTAATCGACGTCGCGAAAAACCAGCTGTTCGGCGCGACGACGCTGGAGGAGAACCCTGAACTCGTCGAGCACTGGGTCGAGCGCTGGCGGACCTACCCGCCGGAGGGGTTCTATCGGGAGATGCACTCGTGGCTCGATCGGCCGGATTTCACCGACGAACTGTCGGCCATCGACGTGCCCGTGCTCTCGGTCCACGGCGTGGAGGACGTCTCGCTCGAACCCGAGCGCACCGAATCGATGCTCGACGCGCTTCCCGACGCTCGCCAGGAACTGATTCCCGAGGCTGGCCACAGCTCGAACACGGAGAACCCGGAAGCGGCGACCGCGGCCATCCGATCGTTTCTGGAGGATGTCTACTGATCAGTCGCCGATGACCGGTCGGCTGACGGCGCGGTCGGTTTCCTCGCCGTCGATATCGTAGGGGTACTCGCCGGTTACACAGCCCATACAGAGGTCCTCGCGCGCCGTGTCGAGCGCGTCGGCGATCGACGCGGGCGAGAGGTAGCCGAGGCTGTCGGCACCGATCACCTCCCGGACCTCCTCGACGGTCTTCCCGGCGGCGATGAGCTCGTCGCGACTCGCCATGTCGATGCCCATGTAGCAGGGCGCGACGATCGGCGGCGAGCCGATGCGGAGATGGACCTCCGCGGCACCGACGTCGTGGAGCAGTTCGACCAGTTGGGTCGAGGTCGTCCCGCGGACGATCGAGTCGTCGATCAGCGTGACGGTCTTGCCCTCGACGGTCGATTTGATCGGGTTGAGCTTGAGCCGAACGGCGCGCTCGCGCTCGTCCTGGCTCGGCATGATGAACGTGCGGCCCACGTACCGGTTTTTCATCAGTCCCTCGGCGAACTCGACACTGCCGCCGTCCTCGTTGGCGGCTTCGGCGTAGCCCGAGGCAAAGGCCCGTCCCGAGTCGGGGACGGGCATCACGACGTCGGTATCGATGCCGTTCTCGGCCCAGAGCCCGCGGCCGAGCTCGCGGCGCGCCTCGTAGACGAGCTTGCCGTCGACGGTCGAATCGGGTCTGGCAAAGTAGACGTGTTCGAAGAAACAGCGTGCGGTGTTGTCGGGGTCGGTGAGTCGGTGGCTCTCGTAGCCCGTACCGTCGGGGTTGAGCACGATCAGTTCGCCCGGCTCCACGTCCCTGATGAGCTCGCCGTTGAGCGCATCGATGGCGGCGCTCTCGCTGGCGAGCACGTAGCCGTCGTCGAGTTCGCCGAGACAGAGCGGTCGATTACCCTGTGGATCCCTGAGCCCGAGCACGCGGTCGTCGTGCATCACCGCCAGCGAGTACGAGCCGTGGACCGTGGCCATCGTCTCCTCGACGGCGGTCACGAGATCCGCGTCGAGGAGGTTGCGCGCGAGGTCGTGAGCGATGACCTCGGTGTCGCCGTCGGAGGTAAAGGCGTGGCCCATTCCGGCGAGCTCGTCGCGGAGCGCACCCGCATTGACGAGGTTGCCGTTGTGCGAGAGGCCGAGCGAGCCGCTCTTGAACGAGACCGAGAACGGCTGTGCGCAGGCGGTATCGACGCTGCCGGCGGTCGGATAGCGGACGTGACCGATCCCGTTCGAGCCGTTGAGTTCGGCGATGTCGTCGGGATCGAAGGCGTCGCCGACCAGTCCCATCTCGACGTGGGAGTGCTGCTGGAACCCGTCGTGGGTGATGATGCCCGCCGATTCCTGGCCGCGGTGCTGGAGGGCGTACAGCGCGTAGTAAAGGGGGCGGGCGGCGGCGCGGTCGGAAAGTGAGACGCCGACGACGCCGCACTTCTCGTCCATTACTCGCCGGCTTTCTCCTGCCACTCGTAGTCGCGCCGTTTGGCGGACTTCCCGAAGCCACAGGACGAACAGACCTTCTTCGTCTTGTGGTAGGAGGCCTCGCCACAGCGGCGACATTTCACGTGAACGGTCTTGTTCTTCTTCCCTTGGGACGACGTTCCGCCGGATGTCATGGTGTTATCGAGACGACGTTGTCGCCGCGGATAATCGTTGTGCTCTCGACCGTCTCCGTCGCCTCGTCCTCGCCGGCCGACGGCTCGGAATCGCCGCCTGCAGGTTCGAGCACGACGTTCAGATGCTGGTCGTAGCCGCCGAGCTCGCCCGTGTAGGTCGCGCCGTCCTTCAGCCGGACGGCGACGCCGTCGCCGAGGTTCGCTTCGAGTACGTCGAGGGGGCGTCCACTCATACGGCCCACTCGCCGGGTTGCGCTCTTAAACGTACCGACCGGCGTACGGCCCTAGATCTCGACGGCGAACGTATCGTCGGTCTCGACGTCGGCCGCGAACGTGCCGAGCAGGTCGGCGAGCGCGTCGAGATCGTCGGTGTCGATGACCTCGACGGGCGTGTGCATGTAGCGGTTCGGCAAGCCGAGATTGAGCGACGGGATTCCGCCGCGCTCGGTGAAGATGGCGTCGGCGTCGGTGCCCGTCCGCGAGCCCGTCGCCTGGAGCTGGGTCGCGATGTCGGCCGCGTCCGCGCTCTCGCGCAGTGCGTCGACCAGAGCGGGGTGGTTCGCCCCGCCGCGGGCAATGACTGGTCCGTCGCCGAGCTCGACGCCCGTACTGCGGTTGCCGGGCGTCCCTGGATCGTCGGTCGCGTGGGTGACGTCGACGACGATCGCCGCGTCGGGCGCGAGCTCGAAACCGATCATCTTCGCCCCCTGCAGGCCGACCTCCTCCTGGACGGTGCTCACGGCGGAGACCGTCGCGTCGACATCGGCCTCGCTCGCGCGGCGCAGTCCCTCCGCGGCGGCCCACGTGCCGATGCGGTTGTCCATGCCACGGGCGGCGAGCCGGCTGTCGTCGAGCTCGCTGATCGTGCTCTCGATCGTGATCGGATCGCCGACTGCGATCAGCTCCCGTGCGCGTTCCTCGTCCGCGACGCCGATGTCGACGTGTTGGTCCTCGATCTCGGCAGTTTCGTGGTCGTCGCGGAGGTGGATCGCTGTCTGGCCGATGACGCCCTCGATCGGGCCGTCGGCGGCGTGGATCGTGACGTGTTGGCCGCGCGAGACGGTCTTGTCGGCACCGCCGATGGCACCGATCCTGATGAACCCCTCACCGTCGATGTCGCGCACGACGAAGCCGATCTCGTCGGCGTGGCCGGTCAGCGCGACGGTCGGTGCATCGCTCGCTCCTTCCAGGACGGCGATGGCGTTGCCGTACGAATCGGTTCGCACCTCATCCGCGAACTCGCTCACGTAGTCGATCCAGACGCGCTGGCCGCGGGTTTCGAAACCCGACGGGCTCGGCGTCGTGAGCAGTTCGTCCAGAAACGTACGTTGTCGGTCGTTCACGATCGCCGTACTGCTTCGAGGCTGATGAAGTTCCCGCCACGCTGCCGGCACTCGAAGCCCAAACGAATAAGGTGGCTCGCAGCGAACTCGTCGGCATGGCAGACAACTTGACCCTGCTCGAACTCCACCTGCACGCCGAGGACAACGAGTTCACGAGCGATCTGGAGCTCACGTCGGACATCGGCGATCTCGTCCGCGACCGACTCGGCTTCGGCGAAACCGACGACGAGCAGTCGTCGTTCGCCGAGACCGACTTCGGCAGCGAATCGGATTCGTCCGAGGTGGGTTCGACGGCGGCGAGTTCGACAGAGGCCAGCGCCGACGGCGGCAACACGGTACAGGTCGGCGAAGGAGACGAGGACGAGCACGGTGCCGTCGTCGAGATCGACGAGACCGTCGCCGACGAGGACGACGAGTCGGGCGGTCGCAGCAAGACGCGGACGTTGCTCAAACTGCTCGTGCTCGCCGGTGTCGTCATGCTCGTCCGGCGCTATCTCGGCGGTGACGACGAGTTCGAGAACGAGTTCGAAGAGCTGTAAGGCAAAGCGCTTTGACCGGTCGGTACGTCGTTTCTCCCGTGACCCTCTCCGATAGCGTTCGTGCGATCACGACGGCCTCCGGCGACGGCCTCATCGACTGGAGAGCCGTCACCGAGGCGGCGACGGCCGCCGTCGATCCCGGCGAACTCTCGCTTTCGGCGGCGGAACGCGACGGCTACGCGCGGGACGTCCGCGACGCGCGGACACGTGTCAGCGAGGTCGCGGGCGTCGACTTCGACGTGCCCGACACCATCGAGGTGCAGAACCGCCACCACTGGATCGACGCCAACACGGCCACCTTCGAGCGCGTGCTCGGAACGCTCGAAACGACCGGCCCCGGATTGGCCGGGTTCGCACGCGTGCTCAACACCGGTTCGATGAGCGTCGCGCTCGCCTTCCTCGCCAACAACGTGCTCGGCCAGTACGATCCCCTCCTGCTCGCCGAATCGCCGACCGAGTCGCATGCGCTGTATTTCGTCCAGCCGAACATCGCCCGCGTCGCCGACGAACTCGACGTTGCCGAGGAGCGGTTCCGCCGCTGGATCGCCTTCCACGAGGTGACACACGCCGCCGAGTTCGGCGCGGCACCGTGGCTGCCCGATCACCTCGAAGCCAGAATGGAGCAAAGCGTCGACGCGCTCGGCGACGGCCGGGTCGACCGCCAGTCGATGCGCGAGCTGAACGCCGCGATGACCGCCGTCGAGGGCTACGCCGAACTGCTGATGGATCGCGCATTCGACGACGAATACGAGGACCTGCGCGAGAAAGTCGAAGCGCGCCGGCGCGGTCGCGGTCCGATCGCCGCCCTCGTCCGCCGTTTGCTCGGGCTCGGCATGAAGCGCCGCCAGTACGAGCGCGGCAAGGCATTCTTCGAACACGTCGTCGAGGCGCGCGACATCGAGACGGCCAGTCTCGTCTGGGGGGCTCCCGAAAACCTCCCGAGCGACGACGAACTCGATGCGCCCGAGACGTGGCTCGCGCGCGTCGACTAATCCTCGCGAAGACCGGTCGGAAAGGCGAATGCGACCATGACGATCCCGACGACGAGACCGGCGAGCACCGCGAGCAACACGGCGAGAAGCGACCCACCGCCCTGCAACGCGATGAGACCGCCCGAGAGGCCGACGAGGCAGACGAACGCGAGTTTGAACCGGCGCGAAGCCGTCCGTCGCTCCTCGCGCGTGGTCGGCCCGACCATCAGCTGTCCCCGGGCGCGCTGACGTGCATCCCGACGAACCGCCAGTCATCGTCCGTCCGGCGGAGTCCGCCGCTCCACCGCGTTCGATGGTCGTGGTGTTCGTCGCTCTCGATGTCGTCCCACGCCATCCGCACGTCGTCGGCGAACCAGGCCCACTCCCCTTCTTCCATGACTCGCAGATCGTGGCTCTCGACGATCCAGTCCTCGGTCGTGCGCGTCTGCTCGCGGAGTCCCGCGGCGATCCCGTCGGAGCCCTCCAGACGCTCGCCGATACCGAACTTGACGAGTGCGTCGGCGGCGAAGAAGGCTGCGAGCGGCTCGCCGGCACGGAGCGCATCGTAGTACTCCTCGATCGTGGCTTCGGCGCTCATTGTCGGGCGGTGGCGGCGATCCGGTTTACGCTTACTGGAAGCCGCGATCCGTTCCGTCTTCGGCGACGAGCTCGTCGAGTTCGGCGTCGAGTAGGCGTTCTGCCTCGTCCTGACAGTCACGAACGCGCATCGCTCACGTACCGGTGCGGTCGTCATCAACCCGCTGCCCGTGATACTCGTTTTAGAGGAAACTCGGTCGTCGAACGGATCTCGATACTGAAAAGAGGGTTCAGTCCTCGCCGGACTCGTAGTGATCGCCGGCGGCCGAGGGAACGCGCGTGTGGCCGACGAGCGCGAGGACGACGATCACCGTGACGTAGGGGATCGTCTGGACGAGCGAGCTCGGCACCGCGTAGGCCGGGATCTGCTGGAGGCGGAGCTGGAGCGCGTCGAGCCCCGCGAACAGGACGGAGGCCCCGAACGCACCGAGCGGGTTGTAGTTGCCGAACAGGTAGGCGACGATGGCGATGAACCCCTTGCCGTTGACCATCGTCTGGCCGTTGCCGATGAACTGTCCGACCTGGCCGAGCGAGAGGCCGACGCCGCCGATGCCCGAGAGCACGCCCGAGAGCGTGATCGCCAGATAGCGCACCCGCGTCACGTCGACGCCGGCGGTGTCGAGCGCCTTCGGGTTCTCGCCGCTCGCGCGGACGTGCCGGCCGAACGATGTGCGGTTGAGCACGTACCAGCCGCCGCCGACGACCAGGAACATCAGATAGACCGTCGGGCTGGCGTCGAACAGCACCGGGCCGACGAACGGCAGCTCCGAGAGCACGGGGATCGTCCACGTACCGAGCGTGCCCACACTGGAGGTGTTGACGCTGCCGTAGACGACCGTCGCCGCGAACGGTGCGAGCCCGAGCGCGATGAGCCAGACCGCGAGCCCGGCGATGATCTGATCGGCACGGAATTTGATGCAGACCACCGCGAACAACAACGAGAGCAGCGTGCTCGCGAGCACGCCGGCGACGAAACCGACCCAGATGCCCGGAATCGAGAACACCGAGCCGACCGCGTCGGTGACGAACACGCCGGTGAACGCCGAGATGATCAACAGTCCTTCCAGTCCGATGTTGATCACGCCGGCCTTCTCGGCGAAGATACCGCCGACGGCCGCGCAGGCGATCGGCACCGCGAGCCGGAGCGCCGCACCGAGCGTGCTCTCGCTGGTCGCCAGCCGCAGCAGGTCGCCCGCCATCGTCTCCGGGAAGACCAGCCCGTAGAGTGCTGCGAGCACCACCAACGCCGCCAAGCCGTAGGCGAGCCCGCGCCGGAGATCGCCGCCGTCTAGCGCCGATCGCAGCCGTCCGACGCTCATCGTTCACCCCCTGAGTCGCCCGCGTCGCCACCGGTCGATGGTGGCTCTGTGGGGGTCTGCTCGCCGCCGTCCGTGGCGACGGCCGGTTCGCGATCGGTCGTGACGAACCGCTTGCCGAGCAGCCGGAAGAACTCCGGCATCGCCACGAACAGGATGATCAGCCCGCGGAGCACGCCGACCAGCTGGATCGGGACTCCGGTCGAGAGCTGGACGGCCAGCGAGCCGCTCTTGAGCACGCCGAACAGCAGCGCCGCGGGCACCACGCCCAGCGGGTTGTTGCCGGCGAGAATGGAGACGGTGATGCCGTCGAAGCCGAGCGCGGGCACGCCCGTCTGGAACCGACCGAGCACCATCAGCACCCAGACCGCACCGCCGATGCCCGCGAACGCTCCCGACAGTGCCATGCTCGACACGATCGTGCGCTTGGCGTCGACGCCGCCGAACCGTGCGGCCTCGGGCTGGAGCCCGCTGGTCCGGAGATCGAAGCCGAAGGCGGTGTACTTGATCAGGTAGTAGAGGCCGGCGACGAGCACCAGCCCGCCCACGAACGCGACGATCGAGAAGTCGCTGCCGGAGCCGAACAGCGCCGATTCGAGCACCGCGGCCGGCGGAATTTGACTCGTCTCGACCGACTGGCTGTCGGGCGCGGCGAAGTACGCCGACACGACGAAGAAGGCGACCTGTTCGGCGACGAAGTTGAGCATGATCGTCGTGATCACCTCGTTCGCGCCGGCGTAGGCCTTGAGCGCGCCCGGCACCGCCCCGTAGAACGCACCGCCGAGCGCACCGGCGAGGATGCCGAGCGGCACCAGCAGGAACCCGCCGACGCCCGTCAGCAGCGGCCCGGCAGTGAGCACGGTGATGGCGCTCGCCAGCCCGCCGAAGATCAGCTGGCCCTGCGAGCCGATGTTGAACAGTCCGGCCCGGAAGGCCACTGCCACCGACAGCCCGGTGAAGATCAGCAGCGTCGTCTCCTTGAGCGTGAGCGCCACGTTGAAGTTGAACGGGTCGGAGAGAATGCTGCCGAACGCACCCGTCACGAGCACGGAATAGACCGAGATCGGGTTGTAACAGGAGGTGAGTCCGAACACGCCGTAGGCCGGCTCCTGACAGGTCGCGGCCGTCCCCGAGAAGAAGACGATCAGCCCGCCGACGAGCACCGACGCCACGAGCGCCGCGAAACTGAGTCCAAGCCGTTCGGCCCACGACGCCGCCACGAGCCGGCGGAGCCCGCTCTCGATGCGATCGCGCGCGCTCACCGTTCACCCCCGTCGGCGCTGACGCTCTCGGCCGTCGTCGGCTCGTCCGGTCGTTCGCCGGCCATCAACAGGCCGAGTTCCTCTTCGGTCACCGTCTCGGGATCGACGACATCGACGAACTCGCCGTCGTGCATCACCGCGAGCCGATCGGAGAGCCCGCGCACCTCGGCGAGATTCGCCGAGATCAGGAGCACCGCGACGCCGGACTCGCGGAGCGCGAGCAGTCGGTCGTGGACGAACTCCGTCGAGCCGACGTCGACGCCCCGCGTCGGGTGGGTCGCCACAACCATCCCCGGATCGCGCTCCAGTTCACGGCCGACGAGGAACTTCTGCTGGTTCCCGCCCGACAGCGACTTCGCTCCCGCCTCGGGGTCCGGCGGGCGCACGTCGTAGGTCTCGATGACGTCGCTCGCGTGCTCGCGCGCGCTCGGCCAGTCGATACGTGTCCCACCGACGGGCGGGGTGTGCTGACCGCCGAGCACGCCGTTCTCCGTGAGATCGAAATCCATGACGAGCCCGCGCTCCTGGCGATCTTCGGGCACGTAGGCCATCCCGCGCTCGATGTGGCCACGCCGTGAGACGCCGGCTAGATTTTCGCCGTCGAGCGTCACCGTTCCCTCATCCGGCGATCGGAGTCCGGTGAGCGCCTCGACCAGTTCGGCCTGGCCGTTGCCGTCGACGCCGGCGACGCCGAGGATCTCGCCCTCGCGTATCTCGAAGTCGACGTTCCGGACCTGATCGGTTCCCTCTTCGGTGACCGTGAGTTCGTCGACATCGAGCACCGTCCCGCCGGTCTCGACGGATTCGGTTTCGATGTCGAGCACGACCTCGCGGCCGACCATCATCTCGGCGAGCTGCTCGCGATCGGTCCCGTCGGCGTCGACGGTGCCGACGTTCTCGCCGTCGCGGAGGACGGTGATGTCGTCGGCGACCGTCATCGCCTCGCCGAGTTTGTGCGTGATGAACAGGACCGTCTTCCCCTCGGCGGTGAGTTCCTCGAAGACGTCGAACAGCTCCTCGACCTCCTGTGGGGTGAGCACCGCCGTCGGCTCGTCGAGGATCAACAGATCGGCACCGCGGTAGAGCGCCTTCAGGATCTCGACGCGCTGGCGCTCACCGACGCTGATCTCCTCGACGCGCTCGTCGGGATCGACGGCGAAGCCGTAGCGCTCGGAGAGCTCGCGGACCGCCTCACGCGCCCGCGAGCGATCGGTCGCGAGCCCGCCCCATTTGGTGGGTTCGTTGCCGAGGACGACGTTCTCGCCGACGGTCATCGGCGGCACGAGCATGAAGTGCTGGTGGATCATGCCGATACCGGCGTCGATGGCGTCGCGCGGCGCGTCGAACTCCCGAACCTCTCCGTCGAGCTCGATCGTACCCCCCTCGGGCTGGTAGAGCCCGTAGAGGACGTTCATCAGCGTGGATTTTCCTGCACCGTTCTCGCCGAGCAGTGCGTGGACGCTGCCGGTCTCCACGGTCAAGTCGACCGCGTCGTTGGCGACGACGCCCGGAAAGCGCTTGGTGATATCGTCCAGGACGACCGCGTCGGTCATGCGTCACCCACGCCCTGCGGTCCGTCCCTCTCGTGGGTTCTGTCGTGGTCGAACACGGCTTGTCGATTACGAGCCCGAACCGGGTTTCTGCGGCACCTCGATATCGCCCGAGACGATCTTCTTCCGGGACTTCTTGAGTGCGTCTTTGACGTCCTTGGGGATCTCGGGGCCGAGCTGTTTGCCGTAGACGACCTCGACGCCGTCCTTTTCGAGCCCGAGCGTCTTCGTGCTCCCGCCCTTGAAATTCCCGTTGACGACGTTCTCGACGGCAGTGAACACGGCGTTGTCGACCTGTTTGACCATGCTCGCGAGGATCACGTCGGAGAACTTCGGTGAGCTCTTCGACTGGTCGGAGTCGACGCCGATGGCGTAGCGGTTCTGCTCGCTGGCCGCCTGAAACACGCCGATGCCGGTCGCGCCGGCGGAGTGATAGACGATGTCCGCACCGTCGTTGTACATCGAGACCGCCGCCTCCTTGCCCGCACCGGGATCGGAGAACGAACCGGTGTAGGCGACGTTGACGCTTGCGTCGCTGTTCGCGTGCTTGACGCCCTTCTCGAAGCCGGCCTGGAACTTCTTGATCAACGGGGCTTCCTCGCCGCCGACGAAGCCGAGTTTCGCATTGTCGGGGTTGGTCTTGCCGCCGCCGGCGCTCATCTCCTTGGTCGTCAACAGCCCGGCGAGATGACCGACCTGGAAGGAGCCCTCGTGCTCCTTGAACACGTAGTTGGCGACGTTCGACTCCTCGACGACGCCGTCGACCAGCAGGAAGCTCTGATCGGAGAAGTTCGGCGCGACGTCGGAGAGCGCGCTGACCTGTGCGAACCCGATACACGAGACGAGATCGTAGTTCGGATCGGTCGACTGTGCGTAGCGGCGCTGGAACGTCGGGAAATCGGAGTTCTGCTCGGGCTGGGCTTCGTTGTAGCTGATGCCGAGCTCTTTTTTCGCACGCTCGACACCCCGGTGGGCCATGTCGTTGAACGACTTGTCGCCCAGTCCGCCCTTGGCGTAGACCATGCCGATGTTTCCGCCCGAGCCACCGGAGCCGCCCGAGCCACCGCTCGTTCCGTTGCCCGAGCCGGTGCCGTTGCTCCCGCCGCTATCGTTCGATCCACCTGACCCGCCGCCACCGCCGCTCGTACAGCCAGCGAGGCCAGCGATACCTGCCGCACCCGCGACCCGGAGGAACTGCCGTCTGTCAGAGGACATACTCTACCCATATCAATGACGATGATGATTTAAATCTATCGGAGGTTTACGCCGGAAGCGCGGCCTCGATCGCCCCGACCGTCCGCTCGACGAGCGCATCGACCCGCTCGCTCTCGGCGTAGACCCTGACCTTGGGTTCGGTGCCGCTGGGTCGGACGAGCACCCAGCCGTCGTCGAGCTCGATGCGCACCCCGTGAGCGGTCGAGCGCTCGCCGTCGGGGAACGTCTCGCCGAGGCTGTGTGCCAGCTCGTCCATCACCGCCTCTTTGCGTTCGTCGGGGCAATCCACGCTCACCTTTCGGTAGGGACGCTCGGCGACCGGTTCGCGGAGCGTGTCGAGTCCCGATTCGGCGACCAGTCTGGCGAGTGTCGCGGCGCTCGCCACGCCGTCGATCCAGGGCCCGAGTGCGGGATGGATGTGTTTCCAGGGTTCGGCCGCGAAGACGACCGCCGTTTCCTCGTCGCCGGCCGCACGCGCTGCCGCGATCCCCTCGTGGAGTGCGCCGAGTCGGACGCGCTCGACGCGCCCGCCCGCTTCCGCGACGCGCTCGTCGATGCGCGAGGAGGCGTTCGGCGTCGTCACGACGACGGGATCGCCGACGTCGCTCGTGCGGGTGTACCGCTCGGCGAGGATCGCCACGATCGTGTCCTCGTGGACGATCTCGCCGTCGCCGTCGAGCACGACGACCCGGTCGGCGTCGCCGTCGTGGGCGAACCCGAGCTCCGTCTCGCCGTCGGCGACGAACCCCCGAAACTCCGCGAGCGTTTCCGGTGTTGGCTTCGATCCGCGGGCGGGGAAGTGACCGTCGACGTTCGCGTTGACGCCCGTCACGTTGGCCCCGAGCGCCGAGAGCACCTGCGGGGTCGCCCGGCTGGCCATCCCGTTGCCACAGTCCACGCTGATGGTCATCCCGTCGAGGCCGCCGCCGTGTTCGCGAGCGTAGTCCGCAACCTCGGTGCGATAGGCCACGAGCGGTTCGACGTGTTCGGTGTGACCCCACTCGTCCCAGTTCGCCGGCGCGTCCCTGGCGTCGACGCGCTCTTCGATGCGTGCCTCGGCGTCATCGCCGTACTCCTGGCCGTCGGCGAACAGTTTGAGCCCGTTGTCCGTCGGCGGGTTGTGACTCGCTGTGACCATGATGCCGCGCCGCCCGCGCGAGGCGAACGCCAGCGCCGGCGTCGGAAGCACGCCGGCACGGCGAACGTCCACGCCGGCACTTTCCAGACCGGCTTCGAGCGCCGCGAGCAGCGCCGAACCGGTCTCGCGACCGTCGCGCGCGATGACGAACTCGGTGTGCGGGGCGTCCGTGCCGGCTGCACGACCGACCGCAAGCGCGAGGCTCGGCGTGACGCGCTCGGTAGCACTACCGCGGATGCCCGCGGTGCCGAAGAGGTTCATGGACGGTTTTCGGATGGAGGGCTATTTAGTCGGGCGGTTTAGAGTTCGACGCCGCCGGGGATCAGGCTGTGCTGGCGGACGAGGTTGCCGTCCTCGTTGTAGACGAGAAACGTCGATTTCTCGTGGGCGAGCAGCTGCTCGCCGTCATGCTCGACGGTGATGCGATAGCGGCCGTCGTCGTCGGTGTGCTCGCCATAGGCCCGCGCCGCGCGGATGAAATCGAGGACGCCGTCCGCGTCGGCGTTCAGTTCGAGCACGAAATCGCCGGTGATGCGGTTGGTGATCGAGAGCACGCCCTCGTTCTCGTCGGAATGAAAACGGTAGTTGACGTCGGTCTCCTCGGCATCGACGATGGCATCGCCCGCGCCGGCGAGACGCGACTGGAGCACCTCGTTCGGCCCATCGAACTCGATGGCGACCGTCGGCTTGCCGGGTTCGCCCCCGGCCGCAACCCACTCGGTGTTTGTGACGTGAATGTCGAAGTTCTCGCGCCTCATTCGGTTCTGTTCTGCCTATGTCCCCTGTCGTCATGAACGTAACGCCGGATGTCCTCGCTCCCCGCCATGGGTTCGCTCGCCACAACTACCGATGGGTTTTACCCGCCTCCACCGGTAGCATCACTGTGATTCGATATCATGGATCGTGCACCCGAACTCGCGGCGTTCGCGGCCTTCGTCGCCGCGCTGGTCCCGTGGTCGGTGTCGGTTTCCGACGGCGCGTTCGCCCAGTCGATCGTCGTCCGGTTCGTCTTCGGCGCGGTCGAGCTCTCATTCGGCGCGCGTTCGCTCGACATGACGCGGGCCGCGGTCCCCGTCACCGATATCGGCTCGCAATATGGCGGCGATCTCGCCCGGTTGGGGACGCTCTGGCTCGTCGCGGCGGCGTTGCTCGTCATCGCGCTGGCGCTCGCGCTCGCGCTCGTCGTCGCTGGCGACCGCCTGCTCGTGGGGGCGTTCGATCCGGTGCGAGTGATGGGTGCGCTCTGTCTCGGCATGGCGCTCGTCCTCTCGGGCGCGATCTGGCTGCTCTGGCAACAGACATCGCCCGTCCCGATCCCGATCGGCGTGATCGCGCTGTTCCTGTTCGGTGTGGGACTACTCACCGTCGATCGCACGCGTGATACTCGCACGAGCACCGGTGCGAGCGGATAGCGATGGGTTGAACCGCCCAGCGGCGAACTCCGTTCAGCAATGGGCGATCCGAGCCGGCGCGACGTGCGCGAGACCTACGACCGTATCGGCGGCCACTTCGCGAAGACCCGCGCACACGCGTGGCCGGCCGTCGAGCGGTTCGTCGATCGGAGCGACGGCGTCGCGCTCGGCCTCGATCTCGGCTGTGGAAACGCCCGCCACGCCGCGGTGCTCGCCGATCGTGCCGACCGAGTCGTCGGGATCGATGCGAGCCGGACGGTCGTTGAGGCGGCACGCGAACGCCGCGAGCGCGAGGGATTCTCCGTCGATCTCTGTCAGGGCGACGCGACTCGCCTGCCGATCGCGTCCGAGACCGTTGGATTGGCGGTGTACGTCGCCACGATCCATCACCTTCCGACCCACGAAGCGCGTATCGAGAGTCTCGACGAACTCGCGCGTGTTCTCGCTCCTGGCGGGCGTGCACTCGTGAGCGCGTGGAGCACGACACACGACCGGTTCGAAAGGAACGAGGCGTTCGACACGACGGTCGACTGGACACTGCCCGGCGGCGAGACTGTCCCCCGCTACTACCACATCTACGATCCGGCGGCGTTCGCGGACGACCTGCGCGAGAGCACGCTCGCCGTCGAGAGGGTCTTCGAGGAGCGGGGCAACTGCTATGGCGTGGTGCGTGCCGAAGGGAAACGAACTTAATCGGTGCGGCGATACGTCCCGTGAGCGCCAGTGGTCTAATGGTAGGACAAGGGCCTTCCAAGCCCTCGGTCGGGGTTCGATTCCCCGCTGGCGCATCCGAGCCAATCGGATCGGCGCTCGATTCTATCCTCGGGAATCGTGCTCTCTCGGCGCTACGATGGCTTTTTTGACCGATGGCGTTTGCGCTTGCATCAGCCATTCCATAATACTTATGCCCGCTGCTGGCACTCGTTTATTCGATTCGCTCGTTCAGCATGGATCCCAACACCGGATGGCGATATCGCGTCGCGAGCAGTTTCGGCGCAAGCGTTCTCGTCGTCTGTGTGATCGCCGTGGCGAACTATCCGTTCGTCCAGAGACTGGTGACGACGATCCCACTGCTTGATCGGCTCCCTGTGACGGTACTGTCCGGTGGGGCGCTGGTGGTGGCGATGGCGACGGCGCTGGCAGTGTTGGCCGCCGCGCTGTTGACGCTGTTCAAACCCCATCCGCGGCGCATTCTCGATACGATCTCGCTCACGCTTCGGCGGCTTTTCATGGGCGCGCTCGCGCTCGCGGCGATCGGCTACTTCGATTACACCTATCGACTCCCGCGGACGACGTTGGTGGCGACGACGCTGTTGCTTTCGGTCGCGCTGCCGGCGTGGTTCGTGGCCATCCGTCGCCGGCCGGAGCCGACCGCCGAGCGCGCGGTGTTGGTCGGCGACGACCCGGACGCGATGGGTGAACTGCTCGCGACGACCGACCTCCCGATCGTCGGCTACATCGCGCCGGCGATCCGCTACGACGCCGATCGGAACCGCCCGTCGATGGGCGTCGCCGATGGCGGACAAGCACTCGACGGGCGGCTCGACGAGATCGATCATCTGGGTGGTCTCTCGCGACTCGACGATCTGCTGATCGAGCACGACATCGATACGGCGGTGCTCGCCTTCGAGCGCTCGGATCGCGCGGCCTTTTTCGGTGCGCTCGCCACCTGCTACAACCACGGTGTCACCGCAAAGGTCCACCGCAAGCACGCCGATAGCGTGCTCACGAGCGGCACGGGCGTCGGCGATCTCATCGACACCGAGCTCGTCCCGTGGGACTGGCAGGACCGCGTCATCAAGCGCGGGTTCGACATCGCCTTCGCGCTCGCGGGACTGACGGCGCTCTCGCCGGTCATCATCGCCATCGCTGCCGCGATCAAACTCGACGATGGTGGGCCGCTCTTCTACGGCCAGGAACGAACCGCCGAGTTCGGCGAGACGTTTCGCGTCTACAAGTTCCGGAGCATGATCCCCGACGCGGAAGCGGCGACCGGCGCGAAACTCAGCGAGGAGGACGCGGGCGGCGTCGATCCACGCGTCACGCGCATCGGGCGACTGCTCCGGCGGACACATCTCGACGAGATCCCGCAGCTGTGGTCGATTTTCGCCGGCGACATGAGCGTCGTCGGCCCGCGTCCGGAACGTCCCGAGCTCGACGACGACATCGAGACGAACCTCATCGAGTGGCGTCGACGCTGGTTCGTGAAACCGGGACTGACGGGTCTCGCACAGATCAATGAGGTCACAGGTTACGATCCGGAACGAAAACTCCAGTACGACGTGAAATATATCAACGAACAGTCGTTTTGGTTCGATCTCCAGATCGTCGTCAGACAGGTCTGGCTCGTTCTGAGCGACCTCGCCGAGACCGT
This sequence comes from Halococcus morrhuae DSM 1307, assembly GCF_000336695.1. Taxonomy (GTDB): domain Archaea; phylum Halobacteriota; class Halobacteria; order Halobacteriales; family Halococcaceae; genus Halococcus; species Halococcus morrhuae. The sequence goes on along the minus strand of NZ_AOMC01000152.1, from coordinate 166,368 downwards.
CAGTAGCCGTTGATCGGCTCCCGATCACGAATTTCGGCGAGGCCGTCAGCGGCCGTCTCGACCACCGGAACGTCATCATCGACTGAGAATATATACCAAACCCACATGATTGATGAGTCTTGATATACCGGAAACCCTTTTATAACGCCCTCGCAAAGGACGAACCAGGAAGTCGGCGAGGGAAACTATGACAGGAGATGAACTCATCTGGCGGATCGCGGGCGGTTCCGGGGACGGGATCGACTCGACGAGCCAGAACTTCACGAAGGCGCTGATGCGCACGGGGCTGGACGTATTCACACACAGACATTACCCATCGCGGATCCGTGGCGGCCACACGTATGTGGAAGTGCGGGCGGCCGATCACGCAGTGAAATCGCGCGGCGACGGCTACGATTTCCTGCTGGCGCTGGGCGACAGTTTCGCCCGGAATCCCCAGGACGGCGAGGCCTACTATGGGAATGAAGAGGTCAAACCGCTCACGGAGAACCTCGACGAGCTCCGTGAGGGTGGCGTGATCGTTTACGACGAGGGGCTGCTCGACACCGACGAGGTCGAGGACTTCGACGAGCGCGTCGAGGAAAACGACTGGCACGTCTACCCGCTCGATCTCCGAAGCCTCGCACGCGAGCACGGCCGTGAGATCATGCGCAACACGGCTGGCGTTGCAGCAACGGCCGCGTTGATCGACATGGACACGGGGATCTTCGAGGAGCTGATGGCCGACACGATGAGCGGCGAGATGCTCGAAACCAACGTGGAAGTGCTCGAAGAGGCCCACGCGGCGGTCAGCGAGATGGAGTTCACGCACGATCTCGAAGTGCCCACCGGAAGCCACGACGAAGAGCAAGTGCTTCTAAACGGGAGTCACGCGGTCGCATACGGCGCGATCGACGAGGGCTGTCGGTTCATCGCGGGTTATCCGATGACACCGTGGACGGACGTGTTCACGATCATGACCCAGCACTTGCCATCGATCGGGGGCATTTCCGAGCAGGTCGAAGACGAGATCGCGGCGGCGTCGCTGGCGATCGGTGCTTCCCACGCCGGCGTCAAAGCCATGAGTGGCTCGTCCGGTGGTGGGTTCGCACTGATGAGCGAACCGCTGGGACTGGCGGAGATGACCGAAACGCCGCTCGTGCTCGTGGAAGCGATGCGTGCGGGCCCCTCGACGGGGATGCCGACCAAACCCGAACAGGGCGATCTCGAGCACATCCTCTACACGAGTCAGGGCGACTCGAACAGAGTGGTCTTCGCACCCGGTACTGTTGCGGAGGCCTACGAGCAGTCCAGAGAAGCGTTCCGGGTGGCCTACGAGTACCAGATTCCGGTGGTGATCGTGATCGATCAGAAGCTTTCGGGTGAACTCGCAAGCGTGCCGGCGAGCCACTTCGATCGCGAGCCCAATCCGGATCTCGGCAGCGTCCTTTCCGAAGAGGAGATCCAAGAGGCACCCCATCACGCATCGGGGACGTTCAACCGGTTCCGCCACGACCCCGAAGACGGCGTGAGCCCGCGAAGCATTCCCGGCCAGAAGGATGGCCGATTCCTGGCGACGGGCAACGAGCACACCCCGCAGGGCCACATCGAGGAGAGTCCGGATAATCGCGTCGCGCAGGTCGACCGGCGCACGCGCAAACTCGAATCCATCCGCAGCGACTTGGACGAACAGGATCACTCGAACCAGACGTACTACGGGCCGGAGGACGCCGAGCATGGCATCATGGTCTGGGGGAGCCAGCAGGGTAGCGTCGAGGAGGCCGTCGACCGGCTGAACGAGCAGGGCGAGTCGGTGAAGATGCTCGGCGTGAGCGACATGATGCCCTACCCCAAAGCAGACGTCACAGAGTTCCTCGAATCGGTCGACGAGTGTCTCGTCGTCGAGATGAACATCACCGCCCAGTTCCGTGGGCTCACCCAGAAGGAGTTGGGGAGATTCGGCGAGAAGATGTCGAGCCTGCTGAAGTACAACGGTAACCCGTTCGAGCCGGCCGAAGTCGTCGAAGGGTTCGACATTCAGGTGAACGGCGGCGACGAGCCGCCGACGGCACAGACGCGGATCGAGCCGGCAGCAGGTGATTAAGACATGAGCAAATCATTCAGCGCGATCGGACAGGCGGAACAGGGCGAGGAGATCGACCGGGAGGCGTTCACGCCGGGCATCGAGCCCCAGGCGACCTGGTGTCCGGGCTGTGGCGACTTCAGCGTGCTGAAGGCGCTCAAGGGCGCGATGCCCGAAGTCGGGCGCACGCCCGACGAGACCCTGTTGGTGACGGGTATCGGCTGCTCGGGCAAGCTGAACAGCTACTTCGAGTCCTACGCGATGCACTCGATCCACGGGCGCTCGCTGCCGATCGCCCGTGCGGCGAAACTCGCGAACCCAGGATTAGAGGTGATCGCGGCGGGTGGCGACGGCGATGGTTACGGCATCGGCGGCAACCACTTCATGCACACCGCCCGCGAGAACCACGACATGACCTACATCGTGTTCAACAACGAGATCTTCGGGCTGACGAAGGGCCAGACCTCCCCGACGAGCCCGAAAGGTCACGAGTCGAAAACCCAGCCCCACGGGTCGGCGAAGGACCCGATCCGGCCGCTGTCGCTGGCGCTGACGTCGGGTGCGTCCTATGTCGCACGCACTGCAGCCGTCAATCCGCGACAGGCGACGGAGATCCTGACGGAGGCGATCGAACACGACGGGTTCGCCCACGTCGACTTCCTGACACAGTGTCCGACCTGGAACAAAGATGCGAAGCAGTACGTTCCGTACACGGACGTTCAGGACTCGGACGATTTCGACTTCGACGTGCACGACCGTCAGGAGGCCGCCGAGATGATGCACGAGACTGAGGACAAACTCTACGAGGGCGAAGTGCTGACGGGTCGGTTCTACATCGACGAGGACCGTCGCTCGTACGGTGAGGAGAAACGCTCGACGGGTGAGATGCCCGAGGAGCCGCTGGCCGAGCGCTACTTCGACGAGGAAGCCGACTGGGAGCGCAGTTACGACCTCCTCGACGCCCACAAGTAAGTCGCCGGCGCGTTTTCTGATTCGGAAGATCTTTTTTCATGGACACCAACTAGTCGACATGAGCGCGGACTCCACCGAGGACCGCATTCTCTCCGTCCTGGAGGAGGATGCGCAGGCCTCGTACGCCGACATCGCGAACCGAGCGGACGTCTCGAAGCCCACCGTTCGCAAGTACATCGACAAACTCGAACGCGACGGCGTTATCACGGGCTATTCGGCCGATATCGACCCGAAGAAGCTCTCCGGGCGCTCGATCGCGCTCGTCGGTATCGAGGTCGAGAGTGGCCGCTACGTCGAGACGACGCGCACTATCACGGAGCTCGACGAGATCGAGACGCTCTACAGCTCCAGCGGCGATCACATGCTGATGGCCGAGATCCGCGCGCCTGACGGCAACGCCGTCGGTAACGTCATCGCTGACGATATCCTCTCGATCGAGGGCGTCACCGCCGCCCATCCCTCCTTCCTGCAGGAACGACTCAAGTAGGAAGTAGGAGTACCGTTCTCCACAGGCGAGATGCACCCTCGCGTTGCTCGGTCGAACTCGCCGTTCACGATCCACTGTATTCGCCAGTTATCAACTGGATTTCGTTCGCGTGGATACTCTGTCGGCATAGTCTTGTATTCGCCTCACTGCACCGTATCGCCCCGCAGAAGCCCTCGCGCTCCCTGCGTTCCCGTGAGCCACAGGCGAACGGGCGCTCGGAGCGCGCGAAGCGTACTCCGGCGATTGCGCTCACCCTTCATCCACCAGGAGAGCATCGTCGTCCGAGAGAGCAAACCCCTTTCCCTGATGTCATCAGAACGTGGGTCTTCTGGCACACGTTGAGCGCTGTTCAAAACGACGAACGTCGCTTCGGGTCTTTCGGACCCGCTGAATCTGGGTCGTGACGCAGCCACAGACGGCAGGGCAACGACTGTAATCGACCACCTCCAGCAGCCATCGGCCGGCGGCGTTTTCACGTCACGAGTACGAAACGACGGCATGGACACGCTGCGCGGACTCCTTGCACGCGAGCGCCGGGGCGAGGGGATCGTCCTTAACGACGCCACCACCGACCGCGAGTACGACGCCCGCCGACTCCTCACGAACGCCTGGAAGACGGGCAACTTCCTGCACCACTGCGGTGTCCGAAGCGGTCACACGGTCGCCGTCGCCGGTCGGACTCCCGAAGCACTCCTCGGCTTTCTCGGTGCGGTGTCGCTCGGGGCCATCACCCGCTTCGAGCCGTCCACGACGACCGACGCGCGTGCGGTGATCGCGCCGACCGACGAGATCGACGGATTCGAACTGCCGCCCGGCGGCACGAAGATCGCCTACGGCGACCCTCCGGACGACGCCCACGTCGAATACTTCGAGCGCGACGTCTGGAGCGAGAATCCGACGCTCGTCCCGGCGACGATCGATCCCACCGATCCGGTTCTCGACACCGATGGAGCACGGGTTACGCACGCCGAGATGCTCACTGCCGCCGAGAGCGCGATCGAATCGGTGGCCATGCAGGAGAGCGAGACGATCGCCGTGCGCGCACCGCTCTCGCGACCCGGGACCGTCGCGGCCGGCATCGTCGCCCCACTGCTCGCCGATGCGATCATCACGCTCCCGAACGGCGATACCGTCGCCGATGTGGCGATCACGAGCGACGACGCACCCGAACCGCGATTGCTCGATCCGGCGGACTGCTTTTGAGTTCTCGACTCGTCGAATCGATTCGAAAGAAACATCCATGTGGCGTTCGCGCATCGGCCATGCCAGGAACGCGCATCGAGCAGGGTGAGCGGGTCACGCTGCGGACCGTCGAGCGCGAGGACAGCGAGTTCCTCCAGCGTGCACACGCAAACCCCGAGATCCGCTACCCGCTCGGCACCGTGACGCACATGAACGACAGCGAGATGGACGACTACTTCGAGGAGTTCATCGAGGACGAACACAACGTCGGTTTCGTCGTCTGTCTCGACGATGCAGGGCCGGACCACCCCGAGGAGGACGACACCGAACCGATCGGCGTCGTCACTGTCAGGCGCGTCGACTGGGATCGACCTAGCCTAGCCTACTGGCTCGTCCCTGACCATCATCAAAAGGGCTACGGCAAAGAGGCGGTCTCGCTCGTCGTCGAGTACGTCTTCCGGACGTTCGACGTCCACAGCCTCGGCGCGCACGCCTTCGATTTCAACGCGGCCTCGCGCGGGCTGCTCGAATCGCTCGGTTTCGTCGAGGAAGGTCGTGCGCGCGAGAATCGATTCATCGATGGCGAGTACCGCGATTCGTTTCAGTACGGACTGTTGCGCCGCGAGTGGCGCGAGCAGTGAGCTACGAGGTGGCTTCGGCCGTATCGCTGATCTTCATCCCCGAGAGTTTCTCGACGATTGCGTCGACCTTCCCGTCGAGCTCGTCGACGAACTCCTCGGTACGTTCGGTCGTGATCGCACCCTGGCTCGACGGCTCGATGAGCGATTCCTCTTCGAGAACGCGCAGCGAGTAGCGCACCTTGTGATGGGGGTAGCCCGTCTCGTTGGACATCTTCACGATGCCGATCGGTTCGCTCTCGATGACCATCCGCAGCACCTGCAGATGGCGTTCCAGCATATCGACCTCTTTCTCAAGTCGGTCTATCATGGCATTTGTTAACTCGTGCGTGAGGGGTTTAAACGTTACTCCTCAGCGTTCCGGTCGGAAAATTTCGTCACGGTGGCACGACACGGACCGATCGCTCTGTCGTCACCGGATTCGCTATCCCGGGTATCGGGGGCCATGTATCATATACTTTCTGGCCCTCGACACCGAATGACGATGAATACCATCGAGTGGTGTTCGACGTCACCGCCGTGGCTGCCGGCACATCGAAATCGGTTTACCCGGAAGGTCGGAACCGAAGGACATGACAGTCACCATCGTCGGCGCACAGCTCGGCGACGAGGGCAAGGGCGGAATGGCCGACCGCTGGAGCGAATCGGCCAGCGTGGTCTGTCGGTATCAGGGCGGCGACAACGCCGGCCACACCGTCGTCCACGACGGCGAGGAGTACAAGCTCTCGCTGGTACCGAGCGGTGCCATCCGCGGGACGACGAACGTACTCGGCAACGGCTGCGTCGTCAATCCCGAGACGCTGTTCGAGGAGCTCGACGCGCTACAGGAGCGTGGCGTCGATCCCGACGTCCGGGTCGCCCGCCGCGCGCACGTCATCTTCCCCTATCATCGCGTTCTCGACGGCATCGAGGAGGACGTCAAAAGCGAGAGCGACTTCGACGTCGCCACCACCGGTCGCGGCATCGGCCCGACCTACGAGGACAAGGCTGGCCGGCGCGGCATCCGGATCGGCGACCTGCTCGACACCGACGTGCTGCGCGAACGCCTCGAATACGTCGTCCCGCAGAAACGCGCACTCGCTGAGGAGGTTTTCGGCGTCGAGACGGGCGAGGCGTTCGACGTCGACACGCTCTACGACCAGTATTCGAGTTTCGGCGAGCGACTCGCCGAGGAGAACATGACCGTCGATGCTGGAACCTTCCTCGCCGATCGCATCGACGATGGCGAGGACGTGCTCTTCGAGGGCGCACAGGGGACGATCCTCGACATCGATCACGGCAACTACCCCTACGTGACCTCCTCGAACCCCACGGCCGGCGGGACCTGCACCGGCACGGGACTCGGACCGGGGATCGTCGGCGACGGCGAGATCGTCGGGATCGCCAAGGCCTACCTCTCGCGGGTCGGCACCGGCCCCCTCCCCACCGAACTCGGTGGCGTGGTCGGCCAGACACCCGACTACGACGAGGACACCGAGCGCGGCGACGAGGCACTCGCCACGGAACTCCGCGAGGCCGGCGGTGAATATGGTACTGTCACGGGTCGACCGCGACGCATCGGCTGGCTCGACATGCCGATGCTCCGCCATTCGACGCGCGCAAACGGGTTCACGGGACTCGTCGTCAACCATATCGACACGCTCGCCGGGCTCGACGAGGTGCGGGTCGGCCACGCCTACACGGTCGAGGATGAGGAGCGACTCACGCTACCGGCAACGACCGAACGATGGGCCGACTGCGAAGCGTCCTTCCGTCGCTTCGACGGCTGGGACGACGCCGACTGGGATGCGATCGCCGACGAGGGCTACGACGCGCTGCCGACAAACGCACGCGCGTATCTGGATTACATCAGCGAGGAACTCGACGTCCCGATCTACGCTGTCGGCGTCGGACCGGGCCGTGAGCAGACGGTCGTCCGCGAGGACCCGCTCGCGTAGACGACACCGCACAGTACCGCCTCCGCCGAAGCCCTCGGCGCGCTCCCTTCGGTCGCGGCACTCGCTTCGCTCGTGCCACGCGCCTCGCCCTTCATCCACCAGGAGAGCATGGCACCGCAGCCGCGGCCACGAGCCGCACCGCGGTGCGGCCACCCCGCAACCACCCCGCGCCACCCCGCGACCGCCGCTGGGCGAGCGCCACGCTTTTATCACCGCCGGTCGTCGTCTCGCGCATGAATTGGGGCGAGCGACGATGAAGGAGTCGCTGATGGAGATCGTGCGCTGTCCGATGGACAAGCAGGAGCTCGAACTCGAAGTCATCCAGCGAACCGACGACGAGGTGCTCGAAGGCCGACTCGTCTGTTCTGAGTGTGGCGAGGAGTATCCGATCGAGGAGGGGATTCCGAACCTGCTCCCACCGGACATGCGCGAGGACGCGCCGGCCTGAATATGGCTGAGTCGACCGCTTCGGGGACGCTCTCGGTCCATCTCAACCGTGCGGAGCTCCACGCCGTCGAGCTGCCGGCGACGTTCGCGAGTTCGGATTCGTTCGTCGTCGAGCTCGATAACCACGGCGAGGCGACCCACGTCCACCTCCGTCTCGACGACGCGCTCTCGGAGATCGCCTCGATCCCGACGAGTAACCACTACGTCCGTCCGGGCGCGACAGTGCGGGTTCCGATCCGCGTCCACGAGAGCGGCCCCGTCACGGGCTATCTCACCGTCGCCACCGCCTACGGCAGCCAGACTGAGGAGGTCGAGGTCGCGATCGAACCGGCCGCCGGAAAGCAGCGCGTCGAGATCGACGAATCGCTCATCGAACGCACCGACGACACCGTCGATGCCGGCCCGACGAGCTCCCCGACACGGTCGTCGGGCGGCGCGACACGATCGCGATCGACCGGGAGAACACGATCGAGCACCGGGGGCATGTCACGATCGAGCAATGCGGGCGGTCTCGACAGTTCGGGACTGCTCGGTGCCACGGCGGTGGTGATCCTGCTGGGGATCGCGCTGCTGTTCGTCGAGGGTGTCGCCATGTATATCGGTGCGGTCGCCGTTCTCGCCGGGCTCGTCGTCGCTGGCTATCTCCTGCTCTCCTGACTCAGCGCTTCTCGCGCAGACCCTCGAACTCGCCGTCGGCGAGTCGCTTCGCCCGGAGGTAGCGCGCCCGATATCGGTTCGCGCCATCGCCGACGTCGGCCTCGCGGATCTCGTCGACGCGTCCGTCGGCGACCGCATCGACCAGGTCCCCCAACTGCGAGCGCTCGCTGGGCGTCAGTTCGAGCTCGTAGGTGCGCGTCTCTTCGCCTTCGAGAACGGCGAACTGTCGGGCGGCGGCGACGACGAGCGAACACGGCTCCCGACAGGGGAACTCGCCGTCGCCACGGGGTGCGTCGAGAGGCGTCTCTTCGTCCTCGTCCCACTCGCGGCGTTTGAGGCACTGCGAGTCGACACAGCAGGCCTCGGCCAGGTTTTCGACGCTATCGACATCGAGGTCGTCGATCACGCCGTAGATCCCCGTCTGGCGCTCGGCGGTCTCCCGGAAGTGGCTGACGTCCAGCTCGCCGGTCCGCTCGCGATACCAGTTCGCGACCGTCGCCGGATAGAAGAACTCCACCGTGCGCACGAGATCGCGAGCGTCGAGATCGGCGAAGCGCCAGCCCGCTCGAAGGGTGGGTGCGGTCTTCAGCGGGCGATAGTCGCCGTCGTCGTCGAGCGTGCTGATCTCCCGTGCTTCGCGCGGGTCGTGGTAGCTGTCGAGCTCCGCGACGGCAGTGGCCGCGTCGGCCGTATGGCGGAGTTCGTAGCTGCGCTCGCCGTCGGTGCCGAGCGTCGCAGTGACGAGCAGTTGGCCCCACTCGCGCGTGAGACCGTCGACGAGCGTCTCGTAGCGTTCGCGCACGCCGAGTTCGCTCGCGTGTTCGACCCAGCGGAGGAACGCCTCGTTCGTCTCGCTCGTCGCGCGCCAGAAGTGCCAGTTCGAGACGAACCAGGGGTTCTCGGTCGCGAGCGCGTCGAACTCGTCCTCGTTCAGACCGTCATGGCTCACCTCCGGCGTCACGAAGGTATAGCCTGCGTCGTCCCGCGAGGCCGATAGCCCATCGCAGGCGACGCCGTCGGCGGCGGCCTCGCGGAGCGCCCGTAGTTGGGAGTCGTTCATCAATCACCGGCCGCCGGCGTGGCGGTCCGTTTGCGGACGATGTCGAGCGCCTCGTCGACGTCCGCACCGGCGTCGGCGGCGCGTTCGAGCAGCACGTCGGCCATGAGCGGTTCGGTCCCGACCGCGCCGGCGTACCAGATGCGGTGGCCCTCGACCTCGGTGGGGGTTTCGTAGCCCTCGCGGTAGTCGTCGGTCAGCCCCATGTCCTCGGGGATGTCCTCCTGGGTGTGGTAGCCATCGGCGACGAACAGCGGCACGACGACGACGTCCTCGCTCTCGAAGTAGTCGGTCACGTCGTCGACCTCGGGCTCCTCGTCCATGAATAGTGCACCGACCTCGTCGAACCGGTCCATCTCGCGGACGCGATCGGCGTGATATTCGATCGCCTTCGCCGAGTTCTCGTTGCGGTTCGTGCCGTGACCGACGACCGCGAGACCGAACCCCTCGCCCACATCCGGATTTTGGGTTACTGACTCGGCACGCTGGACGATGACGTCGGACATGGCGGGATGGGTGCCGACCGGACCGCAGTAGTGAATCGTTTTATCGACGTCGGCGGCCGTGAGAGTGGCCGTGTCGGCGTCCGTCCCGTCGGAATTCCACAGCGAGACGTCCCAGTCCTCCAGGCGGAGCTCGCGCGGGATGACTTCTTCAGTAAAATAGCCCTCGCTCACGAACAGCGGCACGACGTACACCTCCTCGCTCTCGACGGTCCGCAGCACCTCACGGAAGGAGGGTTCCTCCTTCCAGAACGCCTCGCGCACCTCGTCGAAGGCCCCCGCCGCGCGCACGGTGTCGGCGTGGGTGAAGGTCGGGTCGTGCGAGCCGGGGTTCAGGTGCGAGCCGTGGGCGACGATGACCAGTGCCGGCATACCGAAACCGACGGGTGCGACCGGTTTAGTGGCTTCGCCTCCTCGCTCTCGAGATGATCCACTCCGCCATAGAACCGACGAACAGGGCGGTTACGGTCGGCGCGCGGGAGTGCCGAAGGCACGACTCGCGCGAGGTCTGCACGAGCGCAGCGAGTGCAGGCTCGTCAGAGCTTCGCTCTGACGGTGGATGAGCGAGTGAGTGAAACGAACGAGCGAATCGGCTGGGGAGGGTGTGGGCAGTGGCGGTGCGGTTGCGGTCTCTCATTTGAGTTAGGATTTGCAGTTTCGACGCAGGCAGATCGTTCGTGATTTCGGTTCGCTGTTCTTTTCGTTGCCGGTCATTCATTCCGATGCATGACTCTCGCCGCCGACACCAGACGCGCGGTGCGTCGAAACCCATTCGTGTTCGAGGCGCTCCGGGCGGGCGTGCTCAACTACACCGCTGCCGCACGATTCCTCGACGTCGGCGATCTCGATCCAGTGGCCGCTGCGCTGCGGCGCTACGCCGAGGAGTTGCCCGATCACGAATCCGATTCGCACGACGCCCGCGTGACGATGCAGAGCGGTCTCGGTGCGGTGGATATGGCCGAAATGGAAAGCGGGACGAGCGACGAAAACGAGGCACTGCTTGCGGTCGGCGGCCGTGCGCTCGTGCCCGATTTGGGATCGCTGACGGGCGTGCTCGCCACCGGGGAAGTCGATGCCCGAGCGCTCGCGCACGTCCTGGATCGGCTGGCCGTCGAGAGAATCGACGTGACGGCCGCGGGCGTCGCCGGCGACGGACTTCTCGTCGTTGTGGGTCGGCGGGCGGGTCCCGACGCGGTGCGGGTCGTCGAAGAGGCGCTCGGGGGAGTTGTGACGACTCCGACGGATTGAAGCGCTGGCCCGCGTAGATGGGACGATGACGCTGCGCGTGGAGAACACCCTCACCGGCGAGCGCGAACCGTTCGAGCCACAGGACCCCGATTCCGTACTCTTGTACTACTGTGGCCTGACGGTCTCGGACCGCGCTCATCTCGGCCACGCGCGCACGTGGGTCCACGTCGACGTGATGCACCGCTGGCTCGAATTTCTGGGCTACGCGGTGCGCCACGTCGAGAATTTTACCGATGTGAACGAGAAGATCGTCGCCCGAGTAGGAGAGAACGACCTCGGCGACTCCGAGAACGCGGTCGCACGCGGGTTCGTCGAGAAGACGCTCGACGATATGCGCGCGCTCAATCTGAAGCGTGCGGAGGTCTACCCGCGCGTTTCCGAGCATATCCCCGAGATCATCGATCTCGTCGAGCGACTCGTCGAGGGCGGGCACGCCTACGAGTCGAACGGCTCCGTCTATTTCGACGTGGGGAGTTTCGAATCGTATGGCGAACTTTCGAATCAGCGCCTCGACGAAATCGAATCACAGGGCGAACCCGACGAGCGAAGCGAGAAACGCCATCCGGCCGACTTCGCGCTCTGGAAGGCCGGCGGCGTCTCGCCCGAGGCCGTCGCCGAGCATCGCCACGACGAGAGCGTCGAGCCGTCGTCCGGGCAAACCTGGGAATCGCCGTGGGGCGAGGGCCGACCGGGCTGGCATATCGAGTGCTCGGCGATGAGCATGGCCCATCTCGACAAGACCATCGACATCCACGTCGGCGGGCGCGACCTCGTCTTCCCCCACCACGAGAACGAGCGCGCACAGAGCGAGGCCGCGACGGGCGAGACGTTCAGCAACTACTGGCTCCACGCCGACCTCTTCGCGATGGACGACGAGAAGATGAGCTCGAGCCTCGGCAACTTCATCACTGTCGACGAGGCGCTCGCCGACTACGGCCTGAACGCGATCCGCACCTTCCTGCTGTCGGGCAGCTACAACAGCACGCAGACCTACAGTGAATCGGCGATCCAGGAAGCCGTCGAACGCGCCGAACGCCTCGAACGCACTCACGAACGGGCGGTCGCGGCGCTCGACGGGCCCGACGCACGGACGAAAGTCGAGGATGGGCGATTGCGCGATGCCGTCGACGACACGCGCGAGGCCTTCACGACCGCGATGAACGACGATTTCAACACCAGGGGCGCGCTCGCGGCGCTGCTCGAACTCGCGACGGTGATCAACTCCCGGCTCGACGCCGAGGACGAACACGACTATCGGGCGCTCAAGCGGGCGGTCGAGACGTTCGAGGAGTTCGGCGAAGGGGTACTCGGCCTGAGCTTTGCGGAGGGAGCAACGGGCGAGGTCGGCATCGCCGACGAGCTGGTCGAACTCCTGCTCGACGTGCGCGAGTCGGCCCGTGAGGCGGGCGACTACGAGCGCGCCGACGAGCTCCGGACCGAACTGGAGGCGCTCGGCGTCGAGATTCAGGACACCGACGACGGCCCGACCTACCGCCTGGGGGCGGGCGAATGAAATCCGGAGAGCATTTCCTGCTCAGCATCCCCGTCGTTGGGTGGGTTCTCACACGCACCGACGGGCGCTCGCCCCGTCGACTGGCAGCGCTCGCGGCGTATGGTCTGGGACTCGGCGTACTCATCGATCTCGATCACTTCGTGCTCGCCCGACTGCGCGTCGGCGACTGGCACCATCTCACCGACTGTCTCCGGGATCCGAAGCGCGTGTTCGTCGATCAAGAAAACCTCTTCGAGGGAACGGGCGAGATGGCCAGCCTCCGACTGCTGAGTCACGTCCTCATCGGCGGCGCGCTGATCGCGCTCGCGCGGCGGGTGAGCCGTCCGGCCGAGAGACTCACCGAATCCGTTTTCTTCGTACACGTGCTCGCGGACCTGCTGCGAGACAACGAGATCGTCTGAGCTACGTTTCGAGCACGTCGATACAGGCGATACCGTCGCCGTCTTCGAGCGCCATGATCGTCACGCCCATCGTGTTCCGGCCGACGGTCGAGATATCGCCGACGGGCGTGCGCATGATCTGTCCGGTGTCGCTCATCGCCACGAGATCGTCGTCGGCGGTCGCGCTCTCGATGGCGGTGACGCGACCGTTGCGCTCGTTCGTCTTGATGTCCTTCAGTCCCTTACCGTAGCGTGACTGGGTGCTGTACTCGCTCATCGGTGTGCGCTTGCCGTAGCCGTTCTCGGTGACGGTGAGGAGGTCGGCGTCGTCGGTGGCGGTGACGACCCCTGCGACCGCGTCGTCACCCTGGAGATCGACGCCGTTGACGCCGCGGGCGCTCCGCCCCATCTCTCGGGCCTCCTCCTTCGGGAAGCGGATCGCCATCCCCCGTTGGGTGCCGATCAGCAGGTCGCCGTCGTCATCGGTGACTGCGACGTCGACGAGTTCGTCGCCGTCCTCCAGTCGGGTGGCGATCAGCCCGCCCGAGTGGATGTTCTCGAACTCGCTCGCGCAGGTCCGCTTGACGTAGCCATCGCGCGTGACCATCGTGAGACACTCCTCGTCGGTGAGGTCGTCGGTCGCCACGACGGCGGTGATGGCTTCGCCGTCGTCGAGATCGACGAGGTTGATCGCGGATTTCCCGCGGGCGGTCCGGCCCATCTCGGGCACCTCGTAGACCTTGAGGCGGTAGACGTAGCCTTGGTTGGTGAACGTGAGGAGGTAGTCGTGAGTGTTCGCCCGGAACACCGCCGAGACGCGGTCGCCGTCCTTCAGTTTCGTGCCGATGATCCCCTTGCCGCCGCGACCCTGGGGATCGAACTGGCCGGCTGGCATCCGCTTGATGTAGTCGTTCTCGGTCATCACGACGACGACCTCCTCGTCGGGGATGAGGTCCTCGTGCGTGACGGTGCCGTAGTCCTCGACGATCCGCGTCCGGCGGTCGTCGGCGTACTCGTCCTGGACCGCGCGCAGTTCGTCGGTGATGACGCGATCGAGCTCGGCGTCGCTCGCGAGGATGGTTTCGAGGCGGTCGATCTCGCTCTCGACGTTCTCGTACTCGGTTTCGATCTCCTCGGCTTCGAGCGCCGTCAGGCTCCCCAACTGCATCCGGACGATGTGGTCGGCCTGTCGCTCGGAGAACTCGTAGACCTCCCTGAGAGCGCTCTTGGCCCCGTCGCGGTCGTCGGCCTCGCGGATCAGTTCGACGACGTCGTCGGCGTTTTCGAGCGCCGTCAGCCGCCCGGAGAGGATGTGGGCGCGCTCCTCGGCCTCGTCGAGGTCGTGCTGGGAACGTCGCCGAACGACCTCGCGGCGGTGCTTCAGGTAGTGGCTGATGAGTTCTTTCAGATCGAGCACCTGCGGTTCGCCGTCGACCAGCGCGAGATTGATGACGCCGAACGTCTTTTCGAGGCAGTGTTCGAGCAGCTGGTTCTCGACGACGTCCGTGAGTGCGCCGCGCTTGAGTTCGACGACGATGCGGATGCCGTCGCGGTCGGACTCGTCGCGGAGATCGCTCACGCCGTCGAGCGTCCCGTCGTTGACGAGCTCGGCGATGTGCTCGACGAGTTTGGCCTTGTTCTGCTGGTAGGGCAGTTCGGTGATAACGATGCGCTCACGATTGCCCATCTCCTCGATCTCGTAGCTCGCGCGCATCCGCACGCGACCGCGACCGGTGGTGTACGCCGAGTGGATCGCCTCGCGGCCGACGATCTCCGCTCCGGTGGGGAAATCCGGCCCCTTCACGTGCTCCATCAGATCCTCGACAGTGCAGTCGGGGTTCTCGATTAGGTGGATCGTCGCGTCGATTACCTCTCCCAGGTTGTGCGGCGGGACGTTCGTGCTCATCCCGACCGCGATGCCCGAGGAGCCGTTGACGAGCAGGTTCGGGAACGCCGACGGGAGGACGTCCGGCTCTTCGAGGCGGTCGTCGTAGTTCGGCGTGAAATCGACGGTGTCCTTCTCGATATCGGAGAGCAACTTCTCGGCGATGGAGCTCATCCGCGCCTCGGTGTAGCGCATCGCGGCTGGCGGATCGCCGTCGACGGAACCGAAGTTACCCTGCCCGTCGACCAGCGGCGCGCGCATCGAGAAGTCCTGGGCCAGCCTGGCGAGCGCGTCGTAGATCGCCGAATCGCCGTGCGGGTGGTAATCACCCATCGTATCGCCCACGACCGAGGAGGACTTCCGATGGCCCGATCCGCTGGTGACGCCCTCCTCGTGCATCGCGTAGAGGATGCGCCGGTGGACGGGTTTGAGACCGTCACGGACGTCGGGCAGCGCGCGCCCGGCGATGACGCTCATCGCGTAGTCGATATACGACTGTTCCATCTCGTCTTCGATGCGGACCGAATCGACGTTCGCGGCCGCGTTCGATCCTGGTTGGGGGATGTCTGAACTCATGTGGTGTAGCTATCGGTGATACTGAAACGGGGTTACAGCGCGGCTACCGCGCTGTGGCGGTGCGGCTGCGGTGTGGCCGTGTCGATGTGGTTGTGGGACTGTTCCTGGTGGATGAAGGGCGAGGCCCGCGTAGCGGGCCGAGGGCTTCTGGGGTGCTGTGCGGAGTAGTTGCGGCCGCACCAGCAACCGTATCGCGAGCGACCGCAGGGAGCGAGCGGGTGTTCTTGGCGTCGCTTTTTGTGAGTAGCGCGAGAGCGAAGCGTTTCCGAGCAGCCCGAACTGGAACGGTACACGGTTAGATGTCTACCCAATCGGCATCGGTCGCGTGGCTCTTGATGAACTCCCGGCGGGGTTCGACGGCGTCACCCATCAGGACGTTGAACATCTTGTCCGCGGCGGCGGCGTCCTCCAGGGTGATCTGCTTCAGGATACGGTTTTCGGGGTTCATCGTCGTCTCCCAGAGCTGCTCGGGGTTCATCTCACCCAGTCCTTTGAACCGCTGGACCTGATCGGGCGTGCCACCGCATTGCTCCTCGACGATCTCGTCGCGTTCTGCTTCGGTCATCGCATCGTAGGTTTCGCCGCCGTTGCGAACCCGGTAGAGCGGTGGTTGGGCGGCATAGACGTAGCCAGCCTCGATCAGCGGCGTGAGATACCGATAGAGCAGGGTGAGATAGAGCGTGCGGATGTGCGCGCCGTCGACGTCCGCATCGGTCATGATGATGATCTTGTGATAGCGCGTCTCCTCGACGTCGAACTCCTCGTCGACGCCCGCGCCGATGGCGGTGATGAGGTTGCGAATCTTCTCGTTTTCGAGAATGCGATCCAACCGGTGTTTCTCGACGTTCAGCACCTTGCCGAACAGGGGAAGGATGGCCTGGAACTCGCGGTCGCGGCCCTGTTTGGCGCTGCCGCCGGCCGAGTCGCCCTCGACGATGAACAGTTCGGAGTCCTTCGGATCGCGGCTCTGACAGTCGGCGAGCTTGCCCGGGAGCGCCGTGGATTCGAGCGCCGACTTCCGGCGGGTGAGCTCCTCGGCCTTCTTGGCCGCGCGGCGGGCTTTGGCGGCCTCGACTGCTTTACCGATGACCGCCTCGGCGGTGTCGGGATGTTCCTCGAAGTAGGTGTTCAGCTGTTCGTGGACGGCGCTCTCGACGACGCCACGGACCTCGCTGTTGCCGAGTTTGGTCTTGGTCTGGCCCTCGAACTGCGGGTCGGGGTGTTTGATCGAGATCACCGCCGTGAGCCCCTCGCGGATGTCGCTGCCCGTGAGGTTCTCGTCGTCGAGCGGTTTCAGGAGCCCGTGCTCGCTCGCGTAATCGTTGACGACCCGCGTGAGCGCGGTCTTGAACCCGGTGAGATGGGTGCCGCCCTCGCGGGTGTTGATGTTGTTGGCGAAGGCGTGGATCGAGCCCTGAAGCTCGTCGGTCGCCTGGAGTGCGATCTCGACGGATATCTCGCCGTCCTCGACGGTGGCGGCGTCGTCGAAGTAGATGACGTCCTCGTGGAGGGCGCTCTTGGTCTCGTTGAGATAGACGACGAACTCGCGGATGCCGCCGTCGTAGCGGAACCGTTCGCGGCTCCCG
Source organism: Halococcus morrhuae DSM 1307 (assembly GCF_000336695.1). Classification (GTDB taxonomy): domain Archaea; phylum Halobacteriota; class Halobacteria; order Halobacteriales; family Halococcaceae; genus Halococcus; species Halococcus morrhuae. The sequence goes on along the minus strand of NZ_AOMC01000152.1, from coordinate 149,238 downwards.
TCGCGTTCGTCGTCGAGTTCGATCTCGACGCCGGAGTTGAGGAAGGCGAGTTCGCGCAGCCGGTTGGCGAGCGTCGAGGCGTCGAACGTCGTATCGGTGAAGACCGCCTCGTCGGGCCAGAACTGGAGTTTCGTGCCGGTCGATTCGTCCTCGCGGAGATCACGAACCCGTTCGAGATCGCCGTCGGGCTCGCCGTGGTCGAAGCGTTGCTCCCAGACCGCGCCGTCGCGCTTGACGGTCACCTCGACCCACTTCGAGAGCGCGTTCACCACGGAGATGCCGACGCCGTGAAGCCCACCCGAAACCTGGTAGGACTCCTTGTCGAACTTCCCGCCGGCGTGGAGCACGGTCATGATCACTTCGAGGGCGGATTTGCCGTCCTCGTGCTCGTCGACCGGGATCCCACGGCCATCGTCGGTCACGCTCACCGAGGGGTGCTCGTCGTCGTGGACCGTGACCGAGATCGAATCGCAGTGGCCGGCGAGCGCCTCGTCGATGGCGTTGTCGACGACCTCGTACACCAGATGATGGAGACCACGCGCGTCCGTCGAACCGATATACATCGCCGGGCGTTTTCGTACCGCCTGTAGCCCTTCTAAGACCTGTATCTGACCGGCTCCGTACTCGTCCTGGGGCATATATAAGCTATCGATTGCTAGCGGTCCCGCGGTGATAAGTCTCCCGCACGCGCGCGGCCGAGAGCACGGTGGAGGCGAACGGATTCGTCCAATACGATGGCCGACGGGCACGTATTCGGTTCGACTCCCCCAGCGACACCTCCACTTCCACCCTGCTACCGCGGTCGTTTTAACCGTCGCTCGAATACGCCGGGTAATGCCATCCCTCCAGTCGACGCTTGACGACGAGGGGGTCGCCGACGAGCTGGCGGCGAGCCAGCGTTCGATCTCCATCGCCGAGTTCTTCGAGAAGAACAAGCATATGCTCGGGTTCGACAGCGGGGCCCGAGGGCTCGTCACCGCCGTCAAGGAGGCCGTCGACAACGCGCTCGACGCCGCCGAGGAAGCCGGCCATCTCCCCGACATCTACATCGAGATCGAGGAGGTCGGCGACTACTACCGCCTCGTTGTCGAGGACAACGGCCCCGGCATCACGACCGAGGAACTCCCCAAGGTGTTCGGGAAACTGCTCTATGGCTCGCGCTTTCACAAACGCGAGCAGGCCCGCGGTCAGCAGGGGATCGGTATCTCGGCGGCGGTGCTCTACTCACAGCTCACCAGCGGCAAACCCGCGAAGATCACCAGCCGGACGCAGGGTGGCGAGGCGAAATATTTCGAACTCATCATCGACACCGACTCGAACGAGCCCGAGGTCTCCGTCGACGAGACGACGACCTGGGATCGGACCCACGGCACGCGCATCGAACTGGAGATGGAGGCAAACATGCGCGCACGCGGTCAGCTCAGGGACTACGTGAAACACACCGCGGTCGTCAATCCTCATGCTCGCATCGAGCTCCGCGAGCCAAACGGCGAGTTCAAGGCCGAGCGCGCGACCGATCAGCTCCCCGCCGAAACCGAGGAGATCCGTCCCCATCCCCACGGTGTCGAGCTCGGCACGCTGCTCAAGATGCTCGAAGCGACCGACTCCTACAGCGTCTCGGGGTTCCTCCAGGGGGAGTTCACCCGCGTCGGCACGAAGACGGCGACCAACGTCATCGCGGCGTTCACCGACCGCCACTACGGCCGCGAGATGGCGTGGCGGACGCCGGCGACCCACGAGGCGGACATCGAGGCGGCTGTCACGGAAGCAGTGGCGAACAAGGGACAAGCGGCCACCGACGAGTTCGCCGGCCGCGTCGCCGACGCCATCCGTGACCACGACCGGCTCGCGCATCACGAACTCGCGACGCTCGTCGAGCACGCTGCCGTGGCGACGACCGACGAGACGGGAACGACGTTCGGCGACACAGTACAGGAGAAGGCCGTCGCCGCGGCCTGGACGATCGTCCGCGACGATCGGACGGCCGATCTCTACACGCTAACTGACGAGGCGACGAGCACGCGCAAGGACGACGGCGTCATCGAGTCGTTCGCCGAGCGACTGGCGGCGAAGTTCGACGGCGAGGGTCAAGTGCGCGACCGACTGCGACGGGAGACGCTCGAAGAATACGTCGAGCGCGCCGCCGCGATGACCGCCGAGCGCGAGGACGTCTCCTTCGGCGAGACCGCACGCGAGAACGTCGCGGACGCGCTCTGGAGCGTCGCGCGGACGGTACCCGACGATCCGCCGAACGTCGCCGCCGTCGCCGACGATCGTGATACCGCGAGTGCTCTCCTGAGCGCGATGAGCGAGACGGACATCATCGCACCGCCGACGGACTGTCTCTCGCCGATCACGGCCGATCTCGTGCGCTCGGGGCTGGAAAAGGAATTCGACGCCGACTTCTACGCCTCGGCGACGCGCGACGCGGGCGTCCACGGCGGTGATCCGTTCATCGTCGAGGCCGGCATCGCCTACGGCGGCGATCTCCCCGCCGAGGGGAGCGTCGAGCTGCTCCGCTTTGCGAACCGGGTTCCACTGGTCTACCAGCGAGGGGCCTGTGCGACCACCGACGTTCTCAAGGGGATCGGCTGGCGCAACTACGGGCTCGACCAGCCCGGCGGCTCGGGCATGCCCAACGGACCGGCGGTGATCATGATCCACGTCGCCTCGACGAACGTGCCCTTCACGAGCGAGTCGAAGGACGCCATCGCCAACATCCCGGCGATCGAGGACGAGATCGAACTCGCCGTCCGCGAGGCCGCCCGCGAGCTGAAGAGCTATCTGAACAAGCGTCGCTCGATGCAACAGCGTCAGGAGAAACAGGACGTCCTCGGCTCGATCCTCCCCGAGATGGCCGACAAGCTCGCGACCGTCACCGAGCGCGAGGAGCTGAAGATCGACGACTCGCTCGCGCGCATCATGAACAACGTCCTCGTCGAGCGCCGCATCGAGAACTCCCACGTCGAGCTCGTCGTCGAGAACAACAGCGGGACCAGCGCATCGCCCGAACTGACCGAGATCGTCTCGGCCGAACCGACGAGCGTCTCCGACGGCGCACGCGTCGTCGAGATGGACGGCGAGTGGTTCATCAAGTGGTCGCCGGAGGTCGGCAGCGACGACGACAGCGTCCTGCAGTACGAGCTCGCCGACGAGAGCGACTACGATCTCGACGTGACCGGCATCGAGAGCGCGAAACTCACCGTCAACACATAGCTGCACAACAATGAGCACCGACAGATCCGACAGCGACGATTCGGCACGCGAGCGACTCATCGATCTCGCCGCCGACTTCTACGACCAGTTCGCCGCCGGCCAGATCCCGGAGATGGAGCTGCCGACGCGGACGAAATCCAACATCGAGTACGACGAGAACAGTGACGTCTGGGTCTACGGCGATCGCACGAGCACGCGCAGCGCGAACTCGGTTCGCGGCGCGCGCAAGCTCCTCAAGGCGATCTACACGATCGACTTCCTCGCCGACCAGCTCGGCGAGGATCGCTCGTCGACGCTGCGTGAGCTCTACTATCTCTCGGAGAGCTGGGACAACGAGGAGGCACAGTTCTCGGATCAGGACGAGTCGAACCAGCTCGTCGAGGACCTCGAAATCGTCTCGGAGGTGACCCGTGAGGACTTCCACATGCGCCCGGAGGAGTCGGGGGCCACGCTGATGGGCCCGCTCTATCTCCGCGAACAGACGCGCCGCGGCGAGCGCGAGATCCATTGCCAGAAGGACGTCGGCGAGGGTGGCTACCAGATCCCGAACAACCCGGACACGATCGAGTTCCTGGATCACGACGCCGAGTTCATCCTCTGCGTCGAGACGGGTGGGATGCGCGACAGACTCGTCGAGAACGGGTTCGACGACGACTACGGCACGATCGTCGTCCACCTCAAGGGCCAGCCCGCCCGCGCGACCCGGCGGATCACCAAACGCCTCCACAACGAGCTCGATCTCCCCGTCGTGGTGTTCACTGACGGCGACCCGTGGTCCTATCGGATCTACGGTTCGGTGGCCTACGGTTCGATCAAGTCAGCCCACCTCTCGGACTATCTCGCCACGCCCGAAGCGAAGTTCGTCGGGATCCAACCCACGGATATCGTCGAGTACGATCTCCCGACCGATCCGCTGGCGGATTCGGATATCAACGCCCTCGAAAGCGAGCTCAGCGATCCCCGCTTCCAGACCGACTACTGGCGCGAGCAGATCGAGCTCCAGCTCGACATCGGGAAGAAGGCCGAACAGCAGGCGCTCGCCTCCCGGGGGCTGGACTTCGTCACCGACACGTATCTCCCGGAGCGACTGACCGAGATGGGCGTGCTGTAACGGGCGAACCAACGGAACGTCGGGCCCGGAGGCTTATCTCCCGGGAGCGATGAAGGGTGACATGGCCGAGATCGTGAAGACCGAGGGCGTGCTCGGCGGGAAGGCTCGCCTCGATGGTCGTCGGATCGCGGTGCTCGACATCGCCGAGCGAGTGCTCGATCACGGTCGGACGCCCGAACACGTCGTCGATCAGCTCGACATCACGCTCGCGGAGGTGTACGCCGCGCTCGCGTACTACTACGAGCACATCGACGAGATGAACGCCGCGCGCGAGCGCCGACGCGAGCGCGACGAACAGCTGCGCCGCGAGTCGAAAGCGCCCGAAACGATCGAGCAGTGACGAATGAGTCTCTCCTTTCGCGCCGACGAACACGTCGATAGCGCGATCGTCACGGCACTCGAAGCCGAGGGCTACGCCGTCGAGACAGTGGGCGACGAGTACGAACGAGGGCTCGCCGACGAAGCACATCTCGCGGAGTGTCGCCAGCGGGGACGAATCATCCTGACGAACGACGACGATTTCGCCGTGTTGGGTCGTGAGATGGAACACGCCGGAATTATCAGATACAGCAACCAGGGCCGATCGCCGGGCGAGTTCGTCCGGGCAATCAGGCGCATCGACACGTATCTCTCCACCCGGGAGATGGCCGATCACGTCGAGTGGCTGGGTCAATGGCTCTGACGGGTCGACACGGTTCGAGCCGAGGTTCGGCTCGATAGTCGGAAGGCAGTAGTCGAGGGCGATCGTTTTCCCTCAGTCGCGAAGTTAAAGTCGTTCGCTCGCACACGGCGAGGCATGTCTGGCTCGGATCTCGCGGGGCGGGTCGAGGACGTGCTCGCCGTCGATGGCGAGGAGTTCCACGCTCGCGCCGAGGACGAAGCCGAGGTGATCAAGCGCGAACTCGACGCCGGCACGTTCGACAACCCGCAGGCGATCATCGGGCTCGAATACGAGTTCTATGGGGTGGATCGCGAGACGAGCGCGCTGGCGCGGGTGCCACGTCGCCTGCTCGAATACATCGGGTTCGAGAAGGAGCTCGGGCTGCACAACGCCGAGATGCGCACGAGTCCGCAGCCGCTCAACCCACACGGGCTCGCCGCCCAGGAGGCCGAAGTCAGCGCCCGCCTCCGCACGGCCCTCGACTGCGTCGCATCGGCGGACCTGCGACTCGTCAGCGACGGCATGTGGACGATCCCCTCGGAGGGCGAGCAGGCACGCGACTATCTCACCGGCTCGATCACCGACCGCGAGGTGCGCATCGCCTCGAACATGAGCGACTCGGTCCGCTATCACGCGATGGCCAACACCGCCGGCGCGGATGCTGTCGGGATGAACGTCGACGCGCCACACGTCTCGTTGTCGGCGAACACGGTGATGCCCGAAAGTCTGATCACCTCGATCCAGCCCCACTATCAGGTCGCCCACGCCGCGGACCTGCCCGAATATTTCACCTACGCGCTGCGGATCGCGGGACCGCTGCTCGCCCTTGGCGTCAACTCGCCGTTTTTCCCGCCGAGTCTCTACGACGACGCCGCCCCCGAGGCGATCCTCGACGACGGCTGGATGAGCCACCGCATCCACGTCTTCGAGGCCATTCTCAACCCCGACGGCGGCACCGGAAAGGTTCGCTTCCCGCACGACTTCGATTCGGCCGAAGAGGCCGTCGATCGCATCGCGGCCGACGACACGATCGTGCCGATGCCGATCGAGGAGTCGAACCGGTTCGACGACGCCTTCGCCACCTTCCGCCAGAAACACGGCACCTACTGGCGCTGGGTGCGACCGGTCTTCGAGGGTGCGAGCAAGTCCTCGGCGAACGCCCGCATCGAGTTCCGACCGATCGGCGGCCAGCCAACGGTGCGAGACACCATCGCCTTTCAGGCGATCTTCGCCGGGCTGATGGAGAGTCTGACCCGGCGCGAGCATCCGGTGGCGAACCTCGACTGGCAGGACGCCCACGGCAACTTCTACGCGGCGATGCACGACGGGCTCGACGCCGATCTCGTCTGGATCACCAACGACGGCCGCGAGACGCGGTCGTACGACGAACTCTATTCCGACCTATTTGCCCACGCGAAGGACGGGCTCGAATCGCGCGGTCTCTCCGAGAGCGAGGCCGCGAAATACCTCTGGCCGTTGCGCCAGCGCGCCCGCCACGAGGTGACGCCAGCGCGCTGGAAGCGCCACGAGGTCAGGGAACGCCTCGACGACGGCGACGATTTCGAAGCGGCCGTCCACGGCATGCAGCGGGCGTACATCGACCGCCAATCCGAGACGATCATCGGCGACAGCAGCTTCGCCGACTGGCTCGCCGACTGACGAGCCGGACGGGTGGCTCGCGGTCGCCGATGGAAGACAGGAAAGTCAGCGGACGACCGTCACCGGTACCGGCGAGCGCCGGACGACGGTCTCGGCGACGCTCCCGAGGACGATCCGCGAGACGCCGTCGCGGCCGTGGCTCCCCATCACGATCGCGTCGATGGGGTTCTCCTCGGCGAACGCGGCGATGGCGCGGGCGGGCCGACCGACAGTCGTCTCGGTCTCGATCTCGCGCTTGCCGATGCATTCGCGGGCACGCTCGAACAGGGCTTCGGCGCGCTGTTCCGCGGCCTCGTACCACTCCTCGCCGTGGCCCACGTCGGCGATCTGTGCGCCCGCGCTCACGCCGGCGGTGCCGCCGACGGGGTTGATGACGTAGAGCAGCGTGAGTGCTGCCCCAGGATGCTCGGTCGTGGCGTGGTCGAGCGCGGTCCACGCCTGCTCGGAGCCGTCGATCGGGACGAGCAGCCGTTTTTCCATGTGAAATGGTACCACGGGTAAGTTGTTAAGTGCTCCGCCGCGGGCGGTGAACACCGAGGTTTTGGTCGCCGGGCGGGTAGCGACAGTATGCTCTTGATCCGGGGCCGTGCCGGCGGCACGGCACTCACCGGCACGCTCTACGAGCGCGGGGAGGAAGCCCCCGCCTTCAGCGGCGCGCCCGACGAGGACGCGCCGTACGTCTGGGTTTGTGACTCCTTCTACGAGGTCGAATCCGGCGGCCAGCGCCAGCAGATCAACGATTCGACCGTGAACGTCGCCTTCGAGTCGCCCGTCGCCCACGGCTTCGAGACGCGCGAGCAGGCCGTCGATGGCGCGAAAGAGCACCTCCGGACGCAGTTCGCCCGTGTCGGTGTCGCCGAATCGGACGTGGACGTCGAGATGCAGAAGGCCGATTCGGCGGCCGAATGAAACCGACAAGTGCGAAGGGTAGTTACGCATCGCCGGCGAAAATCGGGGTATGCAGGCGGCACTCGTCGTGCTCGACGGCTGGGGACTCGGCGATCACGACCGACTCGACGCAGTTCGTGAGGCCGACACGCCGACGATGGACGATCTCACCGACCGCGGCGCGAGCGGCACCCTCGACACCTCGGGGCGGGCGGTCGGCCTCCCAGCGGGACAGATGGGCAACAGCGAGGTCGGCCATCTCACGATCGGCGCGGGTCGGGTCATCGACCAGAGCTACACCCGCATCACGCGGGCGGTCGAGAACGGCGAACTCAGTGGTAATGACGCCATCGAGGAGGCGTTCGGCCACGCCGCGGCGAACGACGGGCGCGTCCACCTGATGGGACTGGTGAGCGACGGCGGCGTCCACTCCGACCAGCGCCATCTCCACGCGCTCATCGAGATCGCCGCCGAGCGGGGTGTCGAGGCGATCACGCACGCCTTTACCGACGGACGGGACACACCCCCCAAAAGCGCCGTCGAGTATCTCACGGATCTGGAGGGTGTGATCGAGCGGTGCGGGACGGGCGACGTGGCCACCGTCTCTGGGCGCTACTACGCGATGGATCGGGACGAGAACTGGGCGCGCACGAAGCGAGCCTACGACGCCATCGTCGAGCGCGAGGCCGATCACACGGCTCCGACGGCCGTCGAAGCGGTCGAAGAGTCCTACGAGCGCGGCGACACCGACGAGTTCGTCGAGCCGACGCTGATCGAGGGCGCAGCACAACGCATGGTTCGAGACGGCGACAGCGTCCTCTTCTTCAACTTCCGCGCCGACCGCGCGCGCCAACTCGTCCGCATGCTCACCGATACGCGGCCGGAGTGGGGTGCCGAAACTACTCCACCCGAAGTCGAGCTCGTGACGCTGACGGAGTACGACGAGACCTTCTTGTTCCCGGTCGCGTTCGCACCCCACGAGCCCGCCGACACGCTCGGTGAGGTGCTCGCGGCACACGGGAAGACCCAACTGCGAATCGCCGAATCCGAGAAGTACCCCCACGTGACCTACTTCCTGAACGGCGGGCGCGAGGTCGAGTTCGACGGCGAGCACCGGGAGATCATCGCGAGCCCCGACGTGCCGACCTACGACCAGCAGCCGTCGATGAGCGCCGTCGAAGTGACCGACACGGCCATCAGCGTTATCGAATCGGAGGACCCGGACGTGCTCGTGCTCAACTACGCGAACGCGGACATGGTGGGCCACACGGGCGATTTCGCGGCGGCCGTCGAGGCCGTCGAGACCGTCGACACGCAGCTGGCCAGACTGGTCGAAACCTGCCGCGAGGCGGGGGCCGGCGTGCTCATGACCGCCGATCACGGCAACGCCGACGACATGGGTACGCCCGACGATCCGGACACGACGCACACGACGAACCCCGTGCCGATCGTCTTCCTCGCCGCCGACGGCGGCGGCGGGAAGCACATTCGGGACGGCGGCGAACTGTCCGATCTCGCACCGACCGTGCTCGAACGCTGCGGGATCGAGGTTCCCGCGGCGATGACTGGTCATTCACTTCTCGACTGAGGCCCGTCCTGCTCTCGCTCAGCGAGAGAAACGGCCTCAGCCCGTCCGAAACGAGTAATCGAGCGCCGGGGCCGAGTGGGTGAGCGAGCCCAGTGAAATGACGTCGACGCCGGTAGCAGCGTACTCGGGCACCGTTTCGATCGTGATGCCGCCGCTGGCCTCCGCGAGCGTGTCGTCGGGCAGTTTCGCGACACCCTCGGCGACCGCGTCCGGTGCGAGGTTATCGAAGAGAACGATGTCAGCGCCGGCATCTGCGGCCCGGCGACCGTCCGCGGGGCGTTCGACCTCGACTTCGATCTTCGTGGCGAACGACGCGCGCTCGCGGAAGTGTGCGATGGCGCTCTCGAAGCCCATCTCGGCGATGTGATTCTCCTTCACCATCACCATCTGCGAGCAGTCGAGGCGGTGCGTGTCGCCGCCGCCCGCGACGATGGCGCGCTTTTCGATCCCTCTGAGACCGGGCGTCGTCTTGCGCGTGCCGGCGATCCGTACCCCGTCGCCGATCTCCCGGCTGTTCGCCGTTCCATCGTCCACAACTCGTCGAGCCTCGCTTGCCTCGCGGGCAGCGTCGACGGCCGCATGCGTTCGGGTCGCGATCCCCGAGGCGTGGCCCGCGACGTTGACCGCGACGCGCTCGCCGCGGAGGATTTCCCGTGCTGGCCCGTCAACCGCCAGCACTCGCTGGCCCGCCTCGACACGTTCGCCAGTGTCGACAAGCGTCTCCGTCTCGACGCCGAGATGGTCGAAGACGGCCGCGGCCGTTTCGATGCCCGCGGCGACGCCGTCCTCCGTGACGACCAATCTCCCAGCGGTCTCGCCCGGGACGTGGTTTGTCACGTCGTGATGGCTGAGATCCTCGCGCAGCCAGCGCTCGATGCGGCTGCGATCAATCGGCATGGACCTCGGGTTCGTCGGCAGTGTCGACGAGATGATGACAGCCACGGGAATCGGTGTTCTCGCGTGCGGCCCGGACGATCAGCAGCGCCGTCACGGTCGCCGCACGGAGTTCGTAGAGCTCACGCGAGGTACGGGTGCGGACGTAGGCATCGACCTCGCCCTTGAGCCGCCGGATGGCCGCGCTCGCTCGGCGGAGCCCATCGGGGGTCCGAGAGAGACCGACGAATTCGTCTATCACCTCACGAAGGCGGGTGAACTTCTCCGCCGCGAACGCCGCCGGAAGCGCGGGATCGCTATCGCGCAGGTCGGGCGCATCGACGATCTCGGGGTCGGTCCCGCTCGCGGCGGCGGTCCGTCCGGCGCGCAGCCCCCAGACCAGCCCTTCGAGCAGGCTCGTCGAGGCCAGCCGGTTCGCCCCGTGGATGCCCGTTCGGGAGCACTCACCGACGGCGAACAGTCGGTCGAGGCTCGTCCGCCCACGGGAGTCGACCGTGATGCCGCCACAGAGAAAGTGCTCGGCCGGCGCGACCGGGATCCCCGTTCGGTAGTCGACGTCGCGCTCGTCGCAGTTCGCCGCGAGATCCGGAAATTCGGTTTCGAAATCGAGCGGCGAAACGTCGAGCAGAACTTCGCCCGTCCGCTCGCGTTCGGCAGCGACGGCGCGGGCGACCACGTCGCGCGGTGCGAGCTCGGCGTCGGGATGGTGCTCGGGCATGAACCGTCCCCCGTCGGCGTTTCTCAGGACCGCACCCTCACCGCGGAGCGCCTCGCTCAACAGGAATGGCTCGTCGCCGGCGTAGACCGTCGGATGGAACTGGACGTACTCCATGTCCGCCACGTCCGCGCCGGCGAGCGCGCCCATCGCGATCCCGTCGCCGGTCGCCCCGCTGGGATTGGTCGATCGTCCGTAGAGCGCGCCGATACCGCCCGTCGCGAGCACGGTCGATCCGGCGTAGATCGGCTCGCAATCGCCATCGTGTTCGCAGAGCGCGCCGTGGACGCGGCCCTCGCGCGTGAGGAGATCGAGCGCCGCGGTGTCCTCACGGAGGGTGACGTTCGGGTGGTCGTCGAGATGGGAGAGGAAGGGACCGAGGACGTGCCGGCCGGTGCTCGCGTTCACGTGGAGGATACGGCGCTCGCCGTGGGCGGCCTCCCGGCCGTAGTCGAACGCGTCGGGATCGTCTCCGGTGGTGTCGAACGGCACGTCGAGCGTCTCGATCAGCACGTCGCGCACTGCCTCGTTCGCGTTCTCGACCAAGACGTCGACCGCGTCGGGGTCGGCCGTGTCGTCGCTCGCCGCGATGATATCCTGTTTGAACCCCTCGGCATCACTCCGCGAGACGGCGACGCCGCCCTGCGCCCACCAGCTCGTCGCGTCCTTCGGCCGTTCGGCCTTCGTCGCCACCAGCACGTCCTTGCCCGCACGCGCCGCCCCGAGCGCCGCCGCACAGCCCGCGACGCCGCTGCCGACCACCAGCACGTCGGCCGTCGTCGGATCGGATTCGTCAGCCATCTCAGATCTCCAGCATCCTATCGAGCGCCACGGCGGCGCGCTCTTTCTCCCCGGGAGCGACCTCGATGACGTTTCGCTCCTGGCCCTCGCGGAGCCCGTCGAGCACCCACGTCAGGTAGTTGGGGTCGATCTGGCGCATCGCGTTGCAGTCCATGCACGCGTCGCCACAGAGCGGGATCACCTCGACCGCGGGATGCCACCGTGCGAGGTGGTTCGCGAGGTGGATCTCGGTGCCGATGGCCCACGTCTCGCCCGCGTCGGCGTCGGCCACCGTGTCGGTGATCGTACTCGTCGAGCCCACCACGTCGGCGGCCTCGACCACCCCGCGCCGGCACTCGGGATGGACGACCACGTTCGCGTCGGGATGCTCGTCGCGGACCTGTGTGACGTGGTCTTTGCGGAATCGCTCGTGAACCTGGCAGTACCCCTCCCAGAGCACGATGTCGGCGTCGGCTACTTCGTCGGCGTCCTTTCCTTCGGGGTCCCACGGGTCCCAGACGGCCGTGTCGTCCGCCATCCCGAGTCTGTGGGCGGTGTTCTCGCCGAGGTGTTTGTCCGGGAGGAAGAGCACTTTGTCGCCGCGCTCGAAGGCCCACTCGAAGGCGCGGTGGGCGTTCGAGGAGGTACAGACCAGCCCGCCCTGATCGGCGCAGAACGCCTTCAGGTCGGCATATGAGTTCATGTACGTCACCGGGATAATTGTCTCGTCGGGCGCGGCCGCGGTGATCTCGGCCCACGCGGCGTCGACCTGGAGCGCCTCGGCCATTCCGGCCATCGGGCACGACGCCTCCATCGACGGGAGCAACACGGTCTGGTCGTCGTCGGTGATGATGTCCGCGGACTCGGCCATGAAGGTCACGCCACAGAAGACGACGTAGTCGGCATCCGATTCGGCGGCGCGCTGCGAGAGCGCGTAGGAATCGCCGATGAAATCGGCGTGCTCGACGATCTCCCGGCGCTGATAGTTGTGACCGAGCACCAGCACGTCGTCGCCGAGCTCGTCGCGGGCCGCGGCGATCCGTTTCGAGCGCTCGGATTCGGCAAGATCGCGGTACTGTGACGGCAGCCGCTCCAGATTGTCATATTTGAAGAGGCTGAGTTCTGTTTCGAGGGATGTGGTTTCGAGTTCTGGCATGGTTCCCGTTCTCCGTCAGCGCTAGCCACCAGTACCCGTCTTTGAAAAGATTTTCACTTCAAACAGCGTTCAGCATACTTTTGACTGTCCGGCAGGACACACAATCGAAAATAGTTAGTTAATCGATAATCGATGACCGGCGATCGACGATCAGCGCGCGTCGTGAACGATCGCACCGTCGACGACCGTCATCGCCACGTCGATGGCCGCGATGTCCGAAGCTTCCCACGGCGAGCGATCGAGAACGACGAAGTCGGCCCTCCTGCCCGGTTCGATCGTTCCAAGCCGCTCCTCGTCGAAGCCGGCGTACGCGGCACCCGCGGTGTACGCGCGCAACGCCTCGGTCACGGTGAGGCGCTGGCGCTCGTCCGGCGCGGCGACGACCTGCTCGATGCCGAACAGCGGGTCGAGCGGCATGCAGTCGCTGCCGAAGGCGAGGGGGATGCCGGCGTCGAGCAGGTCCCGAATGGGATTCGAGCGCGCCCGCCGCTCGGTGCCGAGGCGGGCGTCGTAGAGGCCATCCTCACCGGCCCATTTCAGGAAGTTCGGCTGGACCGACGCGACGGCACCCAGCTCGGCGAGGCGTTCGATCGCCTTCTCCGAGGGGAGTTCGAGGTGTTCGATGCGGTGGCGCGCCTCGTCGGCGTCGATCCGTTCGTAGGCGTCGAGTACGGCGTCGATGGCCGCGTCGCCGATGGCGTGGGCGGTCATCTGGAAACCGGCGTCGTCGACGCGCTCGGTGAGATCGTCGAGATCGGTGGGCGGGACGACCCACTGGCCCGTCGTGTCGGGCGCGTCGGCGTATGGTTCGGCGAGTTTCGCCGTCCGGCCGCCGAAGCTGCCGTCGGTGAACGTCTTGATCGCGCCCGTGCGGACGAACTCGCTGCCGTGATCGGTCGCCAGTCCGACCTCGCCGAGCGCGTCGAGGTGATCCGACCAGTAGTTGAGGCGCACGCGCACGGCGAGTTCGTCCTCCAGATCGAGATCGCGGTAGGCCCGCGGTGCGTGTGACTGCCGAACCATGTCATGCACCCCCGTGACGCCGCGTTCGTTGGCGTATTCCTGGGCTGCGAGCAGCAGTTCGCGCGTCTCCGCTCGATCGGGAGCGATGGCGTCACGGACTGGGCCGAGCGCATCCTCGACGATCACGCCCGTGGGATCGCCGTTCTCGATTCGGACATCCCCGTCGGGCAGTCGTCTTCCGAGTCGGTCCAGGACGACACTGTTAACACCGGCGGTGTGCATGTCCTCGCGGAACGCCACCACCGGCCGATCGGTGCTCACGTCGTCCAAATCCGGCCGATCGAGATAGCGTGAACTCCCCCAGTCGCTCTCGTCGTAGCCGTAGCCGAGGATCCACTCGCGATCGGTCGCGTCGGCGCGCTCGGCGAGCAGCGAGACCGCTTCATCGCGGGAATCGGCGTCCGCGAGATCGGTGTGGACGAGACGCTTGCCGACCGCCGTCATGTGGGTGTGGGCGTCGATGAATCCCGGAAGGAGGACACGGCCGTCGAGGTCGATCGTGGTCGTATCGACGCCGTCGAGGAAGTCGATCTCGTAGGCCGAGTCCACGCGGACGATCTCGCCGTCGCGCACCGCGAGCGCCTCGGCGGTCGTGTCGGGGGTGGCGAGCGTGTGGATCTCCGCGTTCGTGAGCACGAGATCGGCAGGGTCGGTCATGGTTTTGGGAGGCACGGCGGGCGCGAAAACGCTTCGGGATAGCGGAACTGGTTAGAACCGTCCAGCCGAGGGGTGAGCCATGAGCGACGCCGCGGAGCTCGTCGACCGCGTCAGGGACGGCGAGATCGCCCTGCACGAACTGGAAGCGCACGCCGATGCCGACACCGCCGCCACCGCACGCCGGCAACTGGTGGCGGACGACGCGGGAACGACCCTCGATACGGTCGGCGAGTACGCCATCGACGCCGCCGACGCCGAGCCGAACATCGAGAACATGATCGGCACGGTACAGATCCCGCTCGGCGTCGCCGGCCCGCTACCGGTCGCTGGCGAGCGCGCGGACAGCGAGAAATACCTCCCGCTCGCGACCACCGAGGGCGCGCTCGTCGCCTCGGTCAACCGCGGCTGTGCGGTGCTCCGGGCGGCCGACGGTGCGAACGCCAGAGTCACCAAGCGGGCGATGACGCGCGCACCGGTCTTTCGAGTGACCGACATCGTCGAGGCCGAGGCGGTCGTCGAGTGGGTGCGCGACAACCGCGACGCGCTCGCCAACGCCGCCGAATCGACGACGAGCCACGGCGAACTCGTCGACGTCACGCCCTACGCGGTCGGCGACTCGGTCTTCCTCCGATTCGGCTACGACACGAAGGACGCGATGGGGATGAACATGGCGACGATCGCCACCGGCGAGGCCTGTGAGGTCGTCGAGAGCGAGACGACCGCCGAGCTCGTCGCGCTCTCCGGAAACCTCTGTACCGACAAGAAACCCGCCGCGATCAACGCCGTCGAAGGGCGGGGTAGGAGCGTGACTGCCGACGTCCGAATTCCGAACGACGTCGTCGAGGAGCACCTGCACGCCACTCCCGAGGCGATCACGGAACTCAACACCAGGAAGAACCTCATTGGATCGGCCAAGGCGGGGAGTCTGGGCTTCAACGCCCACGCCGCGAACGTCGTCGCCGCCGCGTTCCTGGCGACCGGCCAGGACGCCGCGCAGGTCGTCGAGGGGGCGAACGCCATCACGACCGTCGAGGCCCGCGAGGACGAACTGTACGCGAGCGTCTCGCTCGCGAGCCTGGAGGTCGGCACCGTGGGCGGCGGGACGAAACTGCCGACCCAGTCCGAGGGACTCTCCGTGCTCGGCCTGCGCGGCAGCGGCGACCCGCCGGGTGCGAACGCCGACCGTCTCGCCGAGGTGATCGCTGCGGGCGCGCTCGCGGGCGAACTGTCCCTCATGGGGGCGCTCGCCTCCCGGCATCTCTCCAGCGCGCACGCTGAACTCGGGCGGTAGGTCGGGCCGCGGCCGGTGACGACATAAATCAGGAGCGAGAAACGGGGACGCCATGACCGAGATCGAACGCGTCGTCCTCGACCCGGATCTGGTCGTCACGGCGCTCCAGCAGAAGTACGTCGATTCGATTCCCGGCGAGCCAGCGATCCGCGTCACGCCGGACGGCGAGACGGAGATGGTCATCTACGACGACGCATTCACACAGCCCGAATCGGGCGTCGCGCTGCGGCCCGAGCGGTTCGTCGGCGACCTCGACCTGCCCGATCCCGACGCGGAACTCGACGACGAAGAGATCGAGAAACTCGCCGAACGTCTCGGCTCCGAGGTGCGTCCGGAACTGAAAGACGAGGTCGATCTGAACGCCGACCACGAGGGCGACGAGGACGTCGTCCCGGTCGAGTACCACAAAAACGATCCCTGATTACTCGTAGCGAAGCGCGTCGATCGGATCGACGCGTGCCGCGCGCCACGCCGGATAGAGGCCAGCGACGACGCCGACGAGGATCCCAACGGCCACGGCGATCGCGAACCAGCCGTAGGCCGGCGTGAACGCTACCTCGGCGTAGATCGTCGCGCCGTAGCTCACCGCGATCCCGAGCGGGAGTCCGACGACGGCCCCCACAGCGCCCAGAATCGTGGCCTCGGCGAGAAAGAGTCCCATCACGTCGCGGTTGCGCGCGCCGACGGCTTTCATGATCCCGATCTCGCGGGTGCGCTCGGCGACGCTGACGAGCATGATGTTGGCGATGCCGATGGCGGCGACGACGAGCGCGATCACCGCGATCGCCGTGACGAACCGCGTGACCTGGCCGACGATCTTCTGGATCTCCTCGACGAAGTCGCCGCTCGTCTGCGCCGTCAGCTCGACCGATTCGGGCTTCAGTTCGGCAGCATCCGACCCGTCGAGATAGTTCTGGACGCTTCCCTTCACGGTGCTCACCCGTGCGGGGTCGGCGACGACCGTGAGCTGGGGATAGGCGCGCTGGCTCGCGCCGACGGCCGGGCTTTCCAGGGTGCGCTCGTAGAACGGGTCGGTCGGCACGTAGAACCGCGGCTGGCCGGCGAAGGAGGCAAAGGGCAGCTGGCCGGCCGTCCGGTTGACGACGCCGACGACGTCGACGGTCGTCTCGTTACCGTCCTCCGATTCGATCGAGAGTCGATCGCCGACCGAGAGGTTCTCCTCGAAGGCCTGTCTGGCCGAGCGGCTGACGACGGCCTCCTCAGCACCCGAGCGAAAGGCCCGGCCGTCGACGATCGCGTCCTGGGGGAACGAGGCGGGCGTCGTGGCAGTGATCTGGTTTCTCGAAATCGTGTCGTTGGCGTGAGTGAGTGCGCTCACGCGAACGTTTCCGCGCGGTAGGACCTGCCGCACACCCAGTGTGTTCTCCAACTGATCGATGTCGTGTTCGGTGAACACGGGCTGGCTGACCCCGCCGAAGCCCGGTCCGCCGTCGTCATCGCCGGCGGGCGTCGGGAGCACGTAGACGTTGCTCGCGCTCGACGAACCGACCTCGCTCACGATGTCGGCCTCGACGCTCGCGCCGACCGAGGCGAAGGTCACGACCGACGCGATCCCGATGACCACGCCGATCACCGTGAGCGCCGAGCGGAGTTTGTGCGAGCGGATCGACCGTCCGGCCATCCGCAGCGTCTCGCTGGCGTCCATCTACGCGTTCCGTCCCGCCCCGTCGAGCTGTTCGATCGACTCGATGAGCCCATCACGGATGTGAACGATCCGGTCTGCGTGCTCGGCGATCGTTCGTTCGTGAGTCACCAGGAGAACGGTGTTGCCGCGGGCGTTCACGTCGTCGAGCAGCCCCATGATCTCCGCTCCGGTCTCGGTGTCGATGTTGCCGGTCGGTTCGTCGGCGAGCACGACCGCAGGATCGGGTGCGAGCGCTCTGGCGATGGCGACACGCTGGCGCTGTCCTCCGGAGAGTTCGTTCGGGCGGTGGTCGCGACGGTCGCCGAGTCCCACGAGTGAGAGAAGTTCGCGGGTGCGCTCGCGGCGGCGCTCGCGTGGCCAGTCGTCGAACAGGAGGGGGAGGGCGACGTTCTCGATCGCGTCCAGGCGCGGCATGAGGTTGAACGTCTGGAAGACGAAGCCGATCTCCGTTCCCCGGATCCCGGCGCGTTCGGCCTCCGAATCCCTCCCGACGTCGTGGCCGGCGACCGTGACCCGGCCCTCGGTCGGTGTGTCGAGTGCGCCGACGAGATTGAGGAGTGTGCTCTTTCCGGAGCCGCTCGGCCCCATCACCGCCGTGTACGAGCCCGCAGCGAGCGCGAGCGAGACGCCGGCGAGCGCCTCGACCGTGCCGCCGAGGTCGTAGGTCTTCCGTACGTCCGCGAGTCGGACCACCCGGTCGTCGGCCGACGGCGTCTCGGCTGTGGAACTCACTGGCGAACGTTAGCGGACTCGGCCCAATGAAGATGTCGTCGCTCGACATCGGGGCGGACGAACGGGTGATTTGGGCCGCGACCGTGGGTATTTACTCGTCCAGTGCCAAAGATTGGCAATGGACGATTCCGGAACCCGTGGGCGCGTCTCGCCCGCCATCGCCCTCGTGCTGCTCTGCGTCGTGGGGGCAGTCGTCGGCGGCGTGGCGTTCGCCCAGTCGACCGACGGTCCGTCCGGTGAAGCGATTCTCGAGGATACTCACGAGAAGTACGAAAGCGCCGAAACGCTCACCGGTAGCGCCGACGTCACGGTGTCGAACGCGAGCGCGAACCACACCGGTACCGTCGAGTACGCGCTCGCCGACGACGAGGGCGCACGCGTCGCGATCACGACGGACGGCCGAACGGTAGCGATGGGCACCAACGGCAGCGTCGCGTGGGTCGATTCGCCCACGCTCCAGCGTGCGTGGACCGTCGAGAACGGCTCGGAAAATGCGAGCGAGCTCTGTGAGGCGGCCCGGGAGCGCGCGGCGACGTTCGACGCCAACGACTCGGCTCCAGGAGCCGAGAAGATGGAGGCGGCCGCGGCGAACCTCAGCGCGACCCGGACCGGCACCGAAACCGTCGACGGAACCGAGGCGTACGTCGTTTCGCTCAGCCACGACAACGAGAGCGTCGACGCCGAGGGGACGATGTGGGTCGCGACGAACGACTCGCGACTGCTCAAAGCGCGCGTCACCGACGGGGTGAACACGACGACCGTGCGCTACGACGATCAGCGCTTCAACGCGAGCGTCCACGAGAGCACGTTCGCGCCGCCGGCCGACCGCACCGCGAGCACGACCGAGAGCTACGACGGTTTCGACGCCACGAACGAGGCCGTCGACGGTGATCTCCCGACGCTCGCCGCCGACGGGTTCGAGTTTCAGGAAGCGACCGTCGCGGGGACCGGCGACGGAACGATCGTCGCCCAGCAGTACGCGGACGGCGCGACGAACGCCACGCTCGTCACGACCGACGGCGAGCAGGTTCCCTACGAGCGGTTGAACGGAACGAGCGTCGCAGTCGACGGAACGGACGCGACCGCGGCGACGATGGACGACCGGACGGTGGTCGTCTGGACCGACGGGGCAACCACCCACGCGCTCGTGACCGAGGGTTCGACCGATGAAGCGGTCGCACTCGCCGAAGCGGTCGAATAATTATCAGAGCGAGCGATATCGTCCCTGATGTTCGCTCGCCGCACCCCGACGAACGAGTTTTTCGAGTGCACGTTCAGTGAACTCCGTGGGAACGCCATGTTCGCGCGCATATGTGACGATCTCCTCTTCGGTCGGGCGATCGAGATCGGCGAGCGCCGCACGAACGATATCCATTCGGCTCTGGCTTCCACTCCCCTCGCCACCTTCGGTCGCGCGCTCGCCCGCCTCGCGCACCGTTTCGGCGTCGAGCCCCGATCGTTCGAGATATTCGTCGTCGCTCATTCCACCGCTCTCGGCACGCGATTCGAGCGCGGTGAACGAGTCCAGATCGTCGGGCGCGTACTCGCTGCGATCGGCCAGCAGTGCGGTCCGGGCCTGGCGGGCCGCGTCGGCAGTGTCGGTCTCGGCGAACTTCGTGAGGCGCTCGAAGCGGTGGCGCGTGCGACAGCCGGGACAGCTCGTCGTCTCCGGGCGACCCTCGACGACCCAGAAGCTCCCACAGTCACTGCAGCCGACGACCGCGTACATGCTCGAATTTGCATATCGACCCTGTTGAACCTTTAGGTAGCCACGGAACGAGTAGCGGTCATGGAACTCATCGGCACCGAACGCGAATCGACCGAGGCGATCGACGGCGTCCACCTCGCGATGCTGGCCAGCGGCGAGGCAATGAGCGTTCAGCGGTTCGCGGTCGAACCAGGTGCGAGCGTCCCGCCACACAGCCATCCCCACGAACAGACCGGCTATCTCGTCGCGGGAACCCTGACTTTCCTCCTGGACGGCGAGGAGCGCGAACTCGGCCCGGGCGACAGCTACGTGCTCGCCGGCGGGGAGTCCCACGGCGTCGAGAACCGTGGCGAGGACATCGTCCGCGGCATCGATGTCTTCAGTCCGCCAAGGGAGAACCCCGACTGGGCGGAGTGAGAAACGACGGCTCTACGAAACGATTATTTCGGTCGTTCTCCGGTGGGACGTATGAACCGAACGCTCAGGCGCACCGGTACGAAGATGGCTCTCGCGCTCTACGCCATCTGGCTGCTCGCCGTCGTCGTACTGATCGTCACACAGCTCCTTCCCGGAGCGGTCCCGACGACCGTCGAGTGGGTGGTCGTTGCAGGAGCGGTGGTGGGGTTCGTCGTCGGGCTCGGACGAATCATCTATCGAACGCCGCAGTACGTCGCAAAAATCCGGGGATGGCTGTCGTAGCGCCGATTCAGGCGTTGTCTTCGATGCTGTCGACGACGACATCGGCGAACTCGCTGGTGGCGAGTTTCTCGCCGCCGTCGATCTGGCGGTGGATGTCGTAGGTGACCTTCTTCGAGGAGATTGCGTCCTCGACGCCGTCGTAGATCAGGTCGGCGGCGTCGTTCCAGCCGAGCTGGTCGAGCATGATGCGCCCCGAGAGGATCATCGCGGTCGGGTTGACCTTGTCCTGACCGGCGTATTTCGGCGCGCTGCCGTGGACGGGTTCGGCGAGCAGGCGGCCGTCGCCGATGTTCGCGCCGGGAGCGATGCCGAGACCACCGATCTGTGCGCCGGCGGCGTCAGAGAGGTAGTCCCCGTTGAGGTTCGGCATCGCGAGGACGTCGTACTCGCCCGTTCGGGTGAGGATCTGCTGGAGCATGTTGTCGGCGATGC
Organism: Halococcus morrhuae DSM 1307; assembly: GCF_000336695.1. Classification (GTDB taxonomy): domain Archaea; phylum Halobacteriota; class Halobacteria; order Halobacteriales; family Halococcaceae; genus Halococcus; species Halococcus morrhuae. The sequence continues at coordinate 128,362 of NZ_AOMC01000152.1, read as the reverse complement.
GGTCGTTGACGACCACGTCGGCGTCGGGCGCTTCGCCGTCGCGCTCGTCCCAGAGCGTGTCCTCGGTGATCACGTTCTCGCCGTACTCCTCGCGGGCGACCTCGTAGCCCCAGTCGCGGAAGGTGCCCTCGGTGAACTTCATGATGTTACCCTTGTGGACCAGCGTCACCGATTCGCGGCTGTTTTCGAGCGCGTAGTCGATGGCCTGGCGGACGAGCCGTTTCGTGCCGAACTCCGAGATGGGCTTGATGCCGATACCGACGGGTCCCTCGTGGATCGATTCGGTGAAGCCCATCTCCTCTTCGACGAACTCGCGCACTCGCTCGGCCTCGTCGGTGCCGGCCTCCCACTCGATGCCGGCGTAGACGTCCTCGGTGTTCTCCCGGAAGTTGACCATGTCCATCGCGTCGGGGTCCTTCACGGGGGAGGGGACGCCCTTGATGTGGTAGGTCGGCCGCATGTTCGTGTAGAGCTCGAGTCGTTTGCGCAGGGCGACGTTGAGGCTTCGGTAGCCTGCGCCGACGGGCGTCGTCAACGGGCCCTTGATGCCGACCTTGAACTCGCGCAGCGCGTCGAGCGTGTCGTCGGGAAGGTTCTCGTCGTAGCGCTCGCGGGCGGATTCGCCGGCGTAGATGCGCATCCAGTGGATATCACGGCCGGTGGCTTCGGCGGCTGCGCCGAGTACCCGCTGGGCGGCCGGGGCGACGTCGGTCCCGATGCCGTCGCCGTGGATGATGGGAACGACGGGATCGTCGGGTACGTTGAGCTCGCTGTCGTCGCTGGTTATCTGCTCGCCCGCGCTCGGAACGTCGACCCGTTCATAAGACATACTGAAGATTCGCCCGGCCGTACCAAAAGGCCTGTCTTTCGCAAACGTCCGTTGAGGATGGGTTCGGGAGCGTTATGCCGGTTGCTGCCGCGTCACGGACCATGCAGCTCATCGTTCACGGCGGTGCGGGCGACGAACCGGACGAACCCGATCGACGACAGTCGGTTCTCGACGAGGCCGCCGCCATCGGGGCGGACGCGACGACGCCGGTCGACGCCGTCGTGAGCGCGATCGATATCCTCGAAGCGGACCCACGATTCAACGCCGGGATCGGCGGGGCGATCCAGGCCGACGGGGTCGTCAGAACCGATGCCGGGATCATGACCGACGAGCGGGAGGCGGGTGCGGCCTGTTCGATGCCCGGGGTTCGCCACGCGGTCGGCGTCGCTCGCCACATCATGGAGGAGACGCCGCACGTGCTTCTCGCGGGCGAGCACGCCGTCTCGTTCGCCGAGGGGTTCGGCATTGTGCCGGAAGAGCTCACGACCGAGCGCACGCGCGAGCGCTTTAGGGCTGCCGACCCGCCCGAGACGGACGAGATCGGAGAGCGCGTCGAGTGGGTGCGCGAGCGGTTCGGCGGGGCGGACACGGTCGGTGCGGTCGCCGTCGACGAGGGGCACGTCGCGGCCGCGACCTCGACTGGCGGGCGGTGGTTCGCCCTCGCCGGCAGGGTCGGCGACGTGCCACAGATCGGCTGTGGGTTCTACGCCTCGCCGGCCGGCGGGGCGAGCGCGACCGGTGCCGGCGAGGACATCGCCCGGACGACGCTCGCGCGGGAGGCGGTGCGACGGCTCGAAGACGGCGAACACCCCACGGACGCCGCGGCGAACGCCATCGACGAGTTCGAGAGGCTGACGGGCTCCACGGCCGGCGTCATCGTTCTCGACGAGTCAGGGCAGACGGGGAGCGCGTACAACTCGGCGGCGATGCAGACGAGCACCGATTTCTGAGAACGGCAGACCTTTGGCCCGAACGCCCCACCAGACGGTATGAGCGACGTGGACCTCTCGGACGAGGAGCACGAGAAATGTCGCGAGGCGGGCGAGATCCTCGCACAGGTGCGCGACGAGGCCGCAGAGCGCGTCGAGGTCGGCGTGAGCCACCTCGAAATCGCCCGGTGGGCCGAGGAGCGCACGCGGGAACTGGGTGGCGAGCCGGCCTTCCCGGTCAACATCTCGATCGACGAGGAGGCCGCCCACGCGACGCCGAGCATCGACGAGGATACCACATTCGGCGAGGAGATGGTGAACCTCGACATCGGCGTCCACGTCGATGGCTGGCTCGCCGATACGGCCGTCACCGTCGATCTCTCGGGCAATTCCGACCTCGCCGAAGCGCCAGAAGCCGCGCTGGAGGCCGCGCTCGAACTCGTCGAGGACGGTGTTAGCACGGGCGAGATCGGTGCACGCATCGAGGAGGTCATCGACGACTACGGCTATAACCCGGTCGTCAATCTCACCGGGCACGGGCTCGCCCACTGGGAACAGCACACGCCGCCGAACATCCCGAACCGCGCGGTGAGCCAGAGCGTCGAGCTCGAAGCCGGCGACGTGGTCGCCATCGAGCCGTTCGCCACCGACGGCAGCGGCAAGGTCGGCGAGGGTAACGAGGCGGAGATCTTCGCGCTCGAAAACGAACGCTCGGTCAGGAACCGCGACGCACGCGAGGCGCTCGATCAGATTACCGACCAGTTCCGAACGCTCCCGTTCGCGACGCGCTGGCTCGACGTCGATCGGCCGGAGATGGCGCTGCGCCGGCTCGAACGCCAGAACGTCGTCCACAGCTATCCCGTACTCAAGGAGAGCGCGGGCAATCTCGTCAGTCAGAAAGAGCACACCGTCATCGTCACCGAGGACGGCTGCGAAGTGACGACCGAGCGCTGAAACGGCCGCCAGCCGCCGGCGGTGCGGTCGGTGCGGTCGGTGCGGTTGCGGTGCGGTCCTGGCGGATGAAGGGCGAGGCACGCGAGCGACCGAAGGGAGCGAGTAGCGAACGTAGTGAGCGCGCCGAGGGCTTCAGCGGTGCTGTGCGGTACGGTTTGCGGAGAACAAAGTGTCCGCGCGAGCGTAGCGAGCGCGGTTCACCGCGAGTGAGCGAAGCGAACGAGCGGGTGTTTTTAGCGTAGCTTTTTGCAAGCGGGGGTCAAGCGAGCGAAGCGAGCGCGACCCCCCGCAGTAAAAAGGTACTATTGGAACATCCGGATCGGCTCGGCCTGTGAGCTCTCCTCGTCGGCCTGGTGCATTCGTTCGGCGAGGCGTTCGCGGGCTTCCTGGATCTCCTCAGCCTGTTCGACGAGATCGGACGTGTCGATCCCGATGCCGGTGAGCGGTTCGATGCCGTGTTCGAGGATCGCGCGGGCGGCTTCGGGATCGGGGAACTGCGGGTTGGTCTCGGCGATGAGGCCGACGCTCGTGAGGTCGGTTTGCTCGGCGTGATAGAGCAGCGCGCCGGTCGGGCCGCTCACGAGACCGCCCTCGGCGGGCGGGACGATGCCGGCGTCGTCGAGCAGGTCGTTGCCCGCGCCGGTCGATATCCCGTAGACTTCGGGTACCTCGTCGGACTGGTCGGGCAGGCCGCTGAGGTAGAGCGGGGTGACGTCGTTGTCGGCGAGCCAGCCGGTGATGCAGGTGGCAAACTCGGTCGCCTCGCTCGGTGAGACCGGGACGTCGCTCTGGAGCACGAGGAGGTCTCGTTCGGCGTCGGCGTGGAGGCGCACGGGCGGTCTGAGGGCGGAGCGCTCGCCGCGATAGACGCCGACCTCCGGGACGCCGCTGCAGTGGATGCCGGCGTAGTAGTCCATCTCGAAGGCATCGACGAGGTGGTCGGCGACGATCTTGCCAACCAGCCCGACGCCAGGCAGCCCCTCGACGAGCGTCGGTTCGTCGAGTTCGATATCGTCCGCTGCAACGTCGACATGTGCCATGCTGGCATCTTCATCACGGGGCACCTTAAGGCTCCCCCGACTCCGAAATCGACAAGCGACCCCGGACGGATGGTTCCCTAATGGACGTTCTCGAACGGTACGAATCGCTCGTCGACGATTTCTCGGCGTTCCGTGCGGCCTGCGAGCGCCCGCTCCCGTCGGTCGTCCGGGTGAATGGGATCAAGGCGACGCCCGAGCGAGCGATGGACGCACTCGACGACGAGGGTGTGGAGTACGAGCCCGTCGAGTGGCATCCGGGACTTCTCAGACTCGATTCGACCAGCCCGGGGCGGACGTGGGGGGCCTATCACGGCTGGCTGCACGGTCAGGAGGAGGTCTCGACCCTGCCGGCGCTCGTCTGTGATCCCGATCCCGGTGAGCGCGTCTGGGCGGCCTGTGCAGCCCCCGGCGGGAAGGCAACCCAGCTCGCCGCACTCGCCGGCGACGAGGGGACGATCGTCGCGAACGATCGGAGTTTGGGCCGGCTCTCGGCACTCCGATTCAACGCTGAACGCCTCGGCGTCACCTCGATGGCGGTGACGAACCGCGATGCACGGAACTACTCGCTCAAGCCGTTCGACTTCGACGCGTTCGATCGCGCGCTCGTGGACGCGCCGTGTTCGTGCGAGGGGACGATCCGGAAGAACCCGGACGCGCTCGACGAGTGGTCGCTCGAATATATCGACTCCATCGCCGCAACGCAGGAATCGATCCTCCGGCGGGCGGTGCAGGCGACCCGTTCCGGAGGGAGCGTGGTGTACTCGACCTGTACGTTCGCGCCCGAGGAGAACGAGGCCGTGCTCGACAGCGTTCTTTCGGCCGAGGACTGCCGACTCGTCGAGTTCTCCTGTGATCTCGAAACCCGCCCCGGCGTCACCGAGTGGCAGGGCGAAGCGTTCGACGAGAGCGTGCGGAAGGCCAAACGGATCTACCCCCACCTGAACGATACGGGCGGCTTTTTCTGCGCGAAGGTGGAGGTCGGCGGATGAGCGACCGAACGAACGACGGTTCGCAGCTTGACCGCCTGCCCGCTACCGCCGACGAGCGCGTCGTCGAGGGCCGAGCCACGCGCCAGGAAGTCCTCGATTTCTGGGACGAACGCTACGCGGTCGCCCCCGAAATCTTTGAGAACTACTCGTTCTGGGAGAAAGGTGGGGGAAAGCTCTGGGCGTTTCGTGGCGCAGTAGCGAGCCCGCTCGAAGCCGAGGCGCTCGGGATGACGTTTCTCCGCACGCGCCAGGAGCACTGGAAACCGACCACGAACGCAGTCCAGCGCTTCGGGCGACACGCCGAGAAAAACGTCGTCGAGTTGGCCGATGCCGAAGCGCGGCGGTTCGTCGCCGGCGAGGACCAACCCATCGACTGGGACGGCGACTGGGGCTATCTGATCGCGGCCCACGACCTCGCCGGCGAGCGCGAACCGCTCGGTGTCGGTCTGTTCATCGACGGCGAGCTCCGCTCACAGGTGCCGAAGGGTCGACGTCGTGAACTGATCGATGGAGAGTGACCGGACCGCCCCACTAGAACCATGCTGCTGACGAGCGAGACGACGATGAGCAGGCTCGGCAGGAGTTTCGAGATAGAGGTGTTCGAGGTCGATGACTCAGCAGCGACTTTCTGTCGTTGCTCGGTGTCGGTAACAAAGTATTTGGCGGCCCTCGACATTCGATGCTGACATGGGTGCGATATCCGCAGGACGTCGGTCGATCGCCGCAGTGATCCGCAATCCGATCCTCATCGTCGTCGCGTTGGTGCTCGGACTCGTCCAACTGCCACAGATATTCATGCAGTCGGTCGATTCACCCGCCATCGTGATCGCTTCCGGACTGCTCTCGTTGCTCTTGCTACTGCTCTATCCGTTCTTTTTCGGCGGCATCATCGGCATGGGCAACGAAGCCGTCACGGGAACGACGAGCCTCGGGACGTTCGTGCGTGCCGGCAAAGCGAACTACGTCTCCATGCTCGGTGCCCTTCTCATCATGATGGGGCTGGGTGTGGTGTACGTCATCGCGCTGTTCGTCATCGGCGCTATCGGCGGTTTTGCCGTCGTTTCCGCAAGCGGTGATGCAGTCGGTGGAGCCGCGGTCCTCGTCATCGCCGCCATCGTCCTGGTGGCGTTCCTGCTGTACTTCGTGCTGTTCTTCTTCATCCAGTTCTTCGGCCAGGCGATCGTGATCGACGATCTCGGCGCTGTGGATGGGTTCAAGCGTAGCGTGGGGGCGGTTCGCAGTCACAAACTCAGTACGCTCGGCTACATGCTCGTCGTCATGCTCATCAGCGGTGTTTTCGGCGCGTTCGGGGCAGTGCTTGGTCTGGTCGGGACGTTCCCGGCGACCGGTGGCGTGCAGACGCCCTCGCTCGGCGTCATCGCCGTGGCCGCAGTGGTGTTCCTCGTGCTCACCGGCGTCGTCGGCGCGTTCTCGATGACCTACGGGGTCGCGTTCTATCGTGATATCCGTCCCGCCGAATCGAACGCGTCGCCGTAGCTGGTACTCCTGACGATATTGGTGCGATAGCCCGATCGAGGTGATCGTGATTCGAGGAACCATCGCTCACATCGGTGTCCCGCTACGGTTCGATGTCCGACGTCGGGTAACTGCCGGCTACTCCTCGACGACGACCGTGCCGACCATCTTCGAGTGCTCTGTTGATCGCCGGTTCCGTCCGGCGATTCTACCGCTGAGTTCAGGGGAATTGGACGCCTTCTTGCGGTATGGAACGTTTGCGACNTATCGAGAACTTGCCAAAGAACACGTGGAGGATCCAGACGCGCCTGCCGTCGCCGACGAAGACGGCGACGGCGAGCACGCTGAGTGGAATAGCCCGTTGCACGGTTTCGAAATCAGTTCGTCCTGACTGTAACAGTTGGTTCCGTCAGGGATGACCGTTTCAGCTTCAGACCCGGCAATGCGGCTGGAAACGAACTCTGTGAGTTTCCTGCCGCACTCGGTCACGCGATCGCGGATGGTGTCCTTCGAGGGCGTCCTTTCGAGGTCCTCGGCATGTGTGGCTGCATCACGGTAGGAGAGAGCCGTCGCAAGATCGACTGTTCGCGCAGCGATATCCTGCTGATATCGCTTCTTTCCGTTGAAATCGACGAATTGNGAGCCGTCGCAAGATCGACTGTTCGCGCAGCGATATCCTGCTGATATCGCTTCTTTCCGTTGAAATCGACGAATTGTTCGATGGGGCGGAAGTGAGCGTTCTCGTCGTCAGTTGCCGCAGTGTCTTCGACGTAGCTAAGGGAGAACTCGTGCTCGCCGACGGTAGTAACCGCCGTGCGAATCTTCGTTGTCGAGCGTTGGAATCGGTTGGTTCCGTTTCCCTGTGCGTGTTTTTCGCCACAATACGCCTCAACGAGTACGTCGTTGAGGCTTTCGATGATCGCTTCGAGCAGCGTCGATTCGAGACGCTGCTCGGTCAGAAACTCCGCGAAGGCAGCAAGTGGGTACTGTTCAGTTGGATCAATAGTCAGAACGAAGTGTATCGTGACCGTAACCTCAATCGGGGACTCGTTCACGTTCATCAATCAGTCCCCATTCCTTCAAGGAGTCAGCTACGACTTCGTTTCAGCGACTGCCCAGACGGTTCTGAACGATTTTCCGACGCGACCAATCAATCACGCTATCCAACTACGATCAACAGAGCATCTTCGAGCGTTCGTGCGGGATACAGAAGTAGCCGTACTGACCTGCCTGCTCGAACGTGTGTTTGTACTGCTCGTCGGGACGGAGCAACCCGTCGTCGACGTTCTCCCGCGCTGCTTGCTCGGAGTCCGCGCCGCCGCTGGCGAAGTACGCAGTATCGTCTGGAATTTCGTCCTCGTAGGCCGTCACGGTGTGGCTCGCGTCGGTCGAGTTCTTCCAGACGACCGTCGTCCCGACGGAGACGTGTACCGTCTCCGGGTCGAACTTCAGTTCATCAGTCATTCCGACCGATTTCGTGTTCGAGTCGCCCTGACTGGAACTTCCGACACAACCGGCCATCGCAACGGCAAGGATTCCTCCACTGCCGCGGAGGAACGCCCGTCGTGTGGAACCGTCCTCGGTCATGGTGGATCAGCCTGCGAACAGGCTCGTCCCGTACATGAACACGAGGCCGATGGCGAATCCCAGCATGTTCGGTGCGGAGCGGATCGATCCCGAACGACGGACCATGTCGACGATGTCGACGACGACCTGCAACAGCGCGCCGATCCCGATCGCGAGGAACAGCGTGCTCAACAGCGGCGATTGGGAGAGACTCCCGATTCACCCGCCGAGGATGGCGGGTGCGCCTGCGAGCAGTCCGAGCGCCACGAAGTGTCTCATTGGCGGCCGTTCGCCGTCCGCAAGCGGCGCGACGACCACCGGCCCCTCCGAGACGTTGTGGATCATGAACCCGATGATGAGGAACACGCCCAGCGCGGAGCGGCCCGTGGCGAACGCGGTGCCGATGGCCAGCCCCTCCGCGAGGTTGTGCAGTCCGATCGCGAGCCCCGCCGAGTACGCGATCGAGAGCCGTGACTCCTCACCGTCGTTTCGCCAGTCCATGATCGCCTGCAGCACCAGCCACGACCCGGCGATCCCGAGGACGGCGATCATCGATCCCGAGAAGACCGATGGCACGTCCCCGGCGCTTTCGAACACGTCGAAGCCGGCGTCGAAGATGAGGAAGANCCAGCCACGACCCGGCGATCCCGAGGACGGCGATCATCGATCCCGAGAAGACCGATGGCACGTCCCCGGCGCTTTCGAACACGTCGAAGCCGGCGTCGAAGATGAGGAAGCCGAGCACGCCGGCTGAGAACGCGAGCACGGCGTTGAGCCACTTCTCGCTCATCGACTGCATGAACGGGAACCACAACATTCCGAGCGCGATGGGAACGACGCCGATCAGGAACCCGACGAACGCGAGCGTCCCGACGACCTGTCCGGTCAGCCCGGTCGTCAGTTGGGCCGCTTCGATGGTTACCGGGAACGTCGTCCCGTCAGCCGCTATCAGCCCCACGTCGTAGTCGTATCCCTCCATCCAGTTGTAGGGAATGTCGATCGTGGCGCTTTCGCGCGGGGCGAGCGTGTTGTCACCCCCGCTCATCGAGAAGCCCCAGTTGGCCTCGTCGATCCGAACCTGTGAGATCGTTATCGGTTCGGGGGCGTTGTTCGTCACTTGGAGACGGATCGTGTGGTCGTTCGGCAGCGACGTCTGGCTGATTCCCACGTCCGGAAGAGGCTCACCGGTTTGAAGCCCGGCCAACGGTGTCGTCATCACGAACCCGCCGACGAGCAGCACGAGCAACACGATCGGGATGACTCCCATGACCCACCGTGGAAGGCCGAAGGGCTGTTTCTGCCGTCGTGCAACGCCGCCGTCGGATTTCGGTGCGCCCGTCATTCGGTCACCTCGAAGAAACTCATCCAGCCCTGCTCGGCGAACTCGGACTGGTGGCCGTGGAACATGAACAGTCCCGGCTGGTGGTCGCTGTAGTCGATCTCGAACAGGCCGCGCTGGGCCTGACACATCATCACGGTGTCGATGGTGCTCCGGTTCGGGAACAGCGTCGTCCCGGCGTCGTAGTAATCGAAGAACTGTGAGTGGGTGTGGAACGAGTTGATGAAGTCGTATTCGAGCGTCTGAATCACGTGCACTCGCTGGAGGTTGTTCTTCTTGATCTCGATGGGATGTTTCGTCTTGCCGCCTTCCCACTCGCCGTTGTACTTTTCCGTCTTCGCCGGTGCGTAGGCGAACGCGCGGGTGTTGGCCGCGTAGACTTCGTTGTCGGCATCGAAGTTGGTATCGAAGCCGTTCATCATTATCACCATCTCGTCGATATCGTCGTAGCCGTCGGGAACGTAGTCGGCGTGTGAGATCATGTTCCGACTCTTCGCGCGCTCGACGGCCATCTCACGCACCTCGTCGGTGATCGGTCCGTGATAATCGATGTAATCCCGAGGGTTCTCCCGGACGTTCTCGGGTTTCGGGTCGATGATGATCGTACCGTACATGCCCCGGTGAATGTGCGCCTTCAGCGGGAGCATGTGGCAGTGGTAGAGATGGGTGCCGGCGGGTCGGGCCTGCCACTCGTAGGTGAACGTCTCGCCGGGTTTGATCGCCCCGGGTCCGTTCTGTGGCACCCCGTCCATTGCCGGGTTGAGGTTCTGGACGTGTGGGTGGATCGTGTGCGCCATATCGGCGAACCCGTTCGTGAAATTGATCCGAATGAGATCGCCCTCTTCGACACGGAGCGTCGGCGCAGGAACCTGCCCGTTGTACATCCACGAGGGGAAGGTGACGCCGGGGGCGATCTCGATCTCTTCGGGGACCGCGGTGAGGTTGAACTCGCGAACGGTCTGTCCGTTCTCCTGTGAGACCCCGGCGTTCAGATCGTCCTTCTTGCCGAAGATCGCGTCACGCTTGTTTGTCGAGTCGCCGGTGTTGAACTCACGGAGATAGCCGTGTGGATCGAAATTCTTCTCGGTGTATTTCCCGGGCGTCCCGAAGCTGGCATCGTGGCCGGCGGTCGCGTTGCCGCCGCTTTCGTTGCCCGATTGCGCGGCTCCGATGCCCGTGATGGCCGAGCCACCGGCGAGAGCGAGACCGCCAAGCACCGTGCGGCGCGAGACGCCCTCGTGGTCTTCGATGGAATCGACCAGCCTGGTTTCGAGCTGCTCGGTCATCGACGCCGCGTCGTCTTCGTTCATCGATGGCATGATACCCCTCGCAGTGACGCCCACGCCGCGGTGTGGGCAGCCGATCGTTCGTCGACCATTTCGATTGGACACGAGCTATCCATCCATTTAGTTGTTTCTGTCTAAGTATAGGATTAGTACTATCTAAAAAACGGCGAGGGAGCGGGACAGTGCTATCGAGACGATCGGTCCAATGCATCGACACGGAACGAAACGGATGACTCAGTCCTTCTCGCGCACCGTCCCACCGCTCAATCCTTCCCACTCCACGCGATAGCCGAGCCATGAAAGCACCGCGCTCGCGTCGTCGATCCCCGCCTCGGCGATCCGTTCTTCGACCGTCGAGAACGCCATCTCCGGTTCGATATCGGCGTCGAGCGCCGAGAGAACGGACGGGCGAACGAGCGTTCGGCCGACCAGTTCGTGTTCGGGAAACCGTTTCTCCTCGATAGCGCTCTCGCTCACGCCATGCTCGGCGGCGAGCGCCGCCAGCGAGATCGCGTCGTCCTCCGGGACGAGCTCGTCGGGCAGCGCCGCCGCACTCTCCGCGTTCAATCGGTTCTCGTACTCTCGGAGTGCATCGCGGACGTCACGCACCCGCACCGATCCGGTGTACGGGATCGCACGGGCATCACGGGCTTCGAGCTCCTCGCCGACGCCGAGCGACTCGTCGACCGCGACGACGAGCTCGACCGCCTCCAGGCCCTCGATCTGGCCGAGCTTCTTCTGGACGTAGTCTGGCGTCCAGAACCCCATGATCTCGAAGAAGACACGAAAATCACGGGAAGTCGTCGTCTTCCCTGCTTCCGAGTCACTGGCGGCGACATCGGGAACCCCATGCTGCCACTCGAAGGCGAAATCAGGGATCATCACCCGCGCGCCGGTTTCGAGCGGCTCGGGCTCGCGGGTGAGCTCCCAGTCGAGATCGAGCGCGTCGAACCGCGCGGCGAAGTCGGCCTCCACCTGGCTGTCGTAGTCGATTTCGACCACCGGCTCGGTTCCCGGCGGCTGGAGATCGGCCTGTGTGAGCCGGAGTTCGCGCTCGGTCCCGCGGTCGTCGATCGTCGCCGCGAGCTCCCACTCGCCCGCTTTCGTGACGCTCCTGAGCAGTCGGGCGAATCGAGTGCCGTAGCGCCTCGTCCGGCGAAAGAGGCTATCGGGGCCCGTCACGTGGACTTCCCGCTCGGAGAGTGCCGCCCCCGACTCGCCCGTCTTCCGGATCTCGTAGAGCAGTCGCAGCCGTTTGACCGCCGAGACGAGCGCCTTCGGATCGGAACTCCGCACGCGCAGCTCGGTCGCGTCGAACAGAGCTGTCTGTGCCAGCGAGAGGTCGTACTGGGCGCAGAGCTCCTCGGGATCCCAGGGAACGTCGAGGTCGACGAGAATCTGTCGCTCGTCGAGATCGGCGTACAGCGAGCCCGCAACCGTCCCCGACGTGGCATCGAGCCGATCGGCGGCCCGCGACAGCGCGCGCTCGCGGTCGTCTTCGGTCACGACGCCAACGGATTCGGCAGCCGCGAACGCCGTGCTCCGGGCACGCTCGGGGGCCAGCTCGCTGCGCGTCTCGAAGGTCGCCTCGCGCTCCAGGAGTTTGGCGAACCCGCGAACGAGTTTGAAATCGTCGGCCTCCCCTTCGAGAGCCGCGAGCGCGTCGTCGAGATCGGCGCGCGACCGGCCGACGTGGCCCTGATAGACCCCGATGACCCGTGCCGCGAGCGGGCGATCTTCCCTGGCTGTGAACTGCGGGTGGTAGCCACCGCCCGCCCGCGACACCCGGAGGAGGTCCTTCGTGAGCACAGGGTCGTTCGGGCGGCGATGGCCAAAACGCCCTCGTCCTCAGTGTCGGCGCTCGGCGACGCGCTCCTCGGCGGTCGCTTCGGTGACGACCTCGTAGAGCAGCGCCCGCCCGCCGTCCTCGGTCGGGCGTAACACCCGGCCGAGGCGCTGAGTGAACTCCCGTTCGGAACCGCTACCCGAGAGGACGATCGCGACGTTCGCGTCCGGCACGTCGACGCCCTCGTCCAGGACGTTCGCCGTGACGACCCGCGAGTAGCTCCCGCTTCGGAACTTTTCGAGTATCTCGCGGCGCTCGCTCGCCCCCGTCTGGTGGGTGATCGCCGGCAGGAGGAACCGTTCCGAGAGGCGATAGACCAAGTCGTTGTGCGCGGTGAAGACGATGATCCGATCCCCCTGGTGGCGATCGAGCAGGTCGGCGAGGGTTGCGACCTTGGCGTCGGCGTTCATCATCACCTCACGGGCGCGCTGGTTCGCGAGCAGCGCCTCGCGCGCCGCCGGATCGGAGCCCGAACGCATGACGAGCTTTCGGTAGTCGCTGCCGCTTCGCATGTCGAGGTTCGACTGTGCGAGATAGTTCGTGAACGTCTCGCGATGTTCGTCGTACTCCGCCCGTTCCTCGTCGGAGAGCGCGACGTCGAGTCGCTTGATGTCGTAGGCCGCGAGGTGGTCGCCGGCGAGCTCGTCGGGCGCGATGCGGTGGACGAGCGGGCCACAGAGTGCCTCGATGGCCTCGTGTGCGCCGTCGGGTCGCTCGAAGGTCGCCGTCAGACCCAGTCTGGCGGGTGCGGCGAGCAGGCGAGCGATGTCGCGATATCCTTCACTGCCGAGGTGGTGGACTTCGTCGAAGACGACGAGCCCGAAGCGATCGCCGATGTCCTCGGCACGCAGGTACGCCGAATCGTAGGTCGCGACGGTGAGCGCCTCGACACGCTGCTCGCCGCCGCCGAGCTGGCCGATCGGGATCCCGAACTCGGTTTCGAGCTCGCGTCGCCACTGCTCCAGAAGATCGATCGTGGGGACGACGACCAGCGCCGCGGTCCTCAATTTCTCGATGGCTTCGATGCCGATGACGGTCTTCCCGCTGCCCGTCGGGAGTTCGAGACAGCCCCGGTCGTCGTTCGCCCGCCACGCGTCGAGCGCCGTCTGCTGATATTCTCGGAGTTCGTACGCCGAGGCGACGTCGAGCGCCGGCGCAGCCAGCACACGGTCATCGTAGTCGACGTCGCGACCGTCGAGCGCCGGCGCAGCCAGCACACGGTCATCGTAGTCGACGTCGCGACCGTCGAGCGCCGCGACCAGCGCCGCGTAGCGCACGGCGGGCGCACGACCGGTCTTCGATCGCGGATCGCGTTCGACGGGGAGATCGAGATCGGCACCGCCCGCGACGCGGATGGTGCCGTCCTCGAAGCTGAGCGTGACGTCCGCCACGGCCGCCGTACGGGTGCGCGTCGTTAATCGCTGTCCATCCGCTCGCCGCTGCGCAGCGGCTTTCTGAATCCTTTTGTCCGTGTATCGACTCGGTTCGAGCATGAGCGACAACGACGTCGGGGTCGACGAGTCGGCCGCCGAAGCGCCAGTCGACGACGAGGACGCGGGCACCGACGGCGTGACCGAGGACGAAGAGGGGTTCGAGAGCCTCGAAGCGCGCATCGAGGAGGCGACGACCGACGAACTCGCAGACGAGGTGCGTACGCTGCGCGCGCGCGCCGCGGACGCCGAGCGGAGCGTCGAGGAACGGGACGAAGAGATCGACGAGCTCGAATCGAAACTGACGCGCAAACAGGCGGACTTCCAGAACTACAAGCAGCGCACCGAGCGCCAGCAGGAGGAACTGCGCGAGCGCGCCACCGAGGACCTCGTCGGGCGTCTGCTCGACGTGCGCGACAATCTCTCGCGGGCGCTCTCGCAGGACGAGGACGCGGACATCCGCCCGGGCGTCGAGAGCACGCTGGAGGAGTTCGACCGGATCCTCGACGAGGAGAACGTCACGGCGATCGAACCCGACGCGGGCGATGCGGTCGATCCGCAGCGCCACGAGGTCATGCTGCGCGTCGACAGCGACCAGCCCGAAGACACGATCGCCGAGCTCTATCGTCCGGGCTACGAGATGGGTGAGAAGGTGCTCCGCCCGGCACAGATCACCGTCAGCGAGTAGCGTCGTCCCGTGCTCGACTCGGCGACGCGGTGATGTCGACGCCGGGGCTGTAGTAACAGACCGGCTCCCCGGGCGGATCGGCGAACCCGTTCGCGCGAAAGAGAAAATTTTCCTCGATCGTCACGTCGGCGGGATACAGCGACCAGGGATCGTGGTTCACGTTCGAGTAGCGAACGCTCCCGTCCGGCGCTTCGGTGTCGAACCGGTAGCGCTTGGTGAGGAACGTCGCCAGCGAGTCGGGTGATGGATCGAGTCGTTCGCCGGCAGGCTCGTAGCTCGCCTGGAACTCCACGGGTCTGGCTCCGGGATGCAGGCGTCGGCTCTCGAAGCGGTTGCGGCCGTTTCCGTCGCGCCCGTGGCGCATGCGTGCGTAGTAGTACGGGAGGTGATGGAACAGTCGTGCGCCGATCACGCCGAGGAGTCCCTCGGCGTCGAGGCTGAAGAAGTAGACGCTGGGCGTGCCATCGACGGTGACGTAGGTGCGGAGGTTGAGTTCGGGGAGGTCGATCCCGAGTCGGCTCGGCAGCCGGCGCGGGCGGACGGCGGCGTTGGTGAACGGCACGACCGAGAGCCAGGCGCTGCCGTCGTGGCTATCGACGGCGAGCGCGTCGGGGAGGTGTGCCGAGACGATGTCAGGATCCACGGGCCAGTTGGCGAACAGGAGCTCTCGCCACTCCATCGCGAGCGCGACAACCATACCCGATCGAGGGCGGCGAGCGGCTTGGCCCTTTCCGCTGGGTCGGACGAGCGGTCGTGTTGCGGTCCGATTTATACGCCGTGGGTCGCAAGCAGGGATGGCCCGAAAACCGCAGCAGGGGAGACCAGCGCGCGGTGGGATGAGTCGGCGTATCTAGCAACTTTTAACCGGCCCAAAGCGATAGTTGGGGCCAACAATGGCGAGCAACAAGATCCTCGGTATCGACCTCGGGACGACGAACTCGGCGTTCGCAGTGATGGAAGGCAGCGATCCTGAGATCATCGTCAACGGCGAGGGCGACCGCACCACACCCTCCGTGGTGGCGTTCACCGACGACGAGCGTCTCGTCGGCAAACCCGCGAAGAACCAGGCGATCCAGAACCCCGATCGAACTGTGGAGTCGATCAAACGGTTCATCGGCGAGGACCACACCGTCGAGATCGACGGCGAGGACTACACGCCCGAAGAGATCTCGGCGCTCATCCTCGGCAAGATCAAGCGCGACGCCGAGGAGTATCTCGGCGACGAGATCGAGAAAGCCGTGATCACCGTCCCCGCCTACTTCTCCGACAGCCAGCGCCAGGCGACGAAGGACGCCGGCGAGATCGCCGGTTTCGACGTCGAGCGCATCATCAACGAGCCGACCGCGGCGTCGATGGCCTACGGGCTCGACGACGACTCCGACCAGACCGTCATGGTCTACGATCTCGGTGGGGGGACCTTCGACGTCTCCGTTCTCGATCTCGGTGGCGGCGTCTACGAGGTCGTCGCCACGAACGGCGACAACGACCTCGGTGGCGACGACTGGGACGAGGCCATCATCGACCACCTCGCCGAGGAGTTCGAGTCAGAGCACGGCTTCGATCTCCGCGAGGACCGCCAGGCGCTCCAGCGGCTGAAGGACGCCGCCGAGGAGGCCAAGATCGAACTCTCCAACCGGAAGGAGACGACGATCAACCTCCCGTTCATCACCGCGACGGATTCGGGACCAGTCCATCTGGAGGAGAAACTCACTCGCGCGACGTTCGAGTCGCTTACCTCCGACCTGATCGACAGAACTGTCGACCCGACCCAGCAAGCGCTCGACGACGCGGACTACGACGCCGACGACATCGACGAGGTGATCCTCGTCGGCGGGTCGACGCGGATGCCTCAGGTCCAAGAACAGGTCTCGGAGATCGTCGGTCAGGACCCCCAGAAGAACGTCAACCCCGACGAGGCCGTCGCCCTCGGCGCGGCCATCCAGGGCGGCGTGCTCGCGGGCGACGTCGACGATATCGTGCTGCTCGACGTGACGCCGCTTTCGCTGGGCATCGAGGTCAAGGGTGGCCTCTTCGAGCGTCTCATCGACAAGAACACGACGATCCCGACCGAGGAGTCGAAGGTGTTCACGACCGCGGCCGCGAATCAGACCCAGGTTCAGGTACGCGTGTTCCAGGGTGAGCGCGAGATCGCCGACGAGAACGAACTCCTCGGCGAGTTCCAGCTCTCGGGTATCCCGCCCGCGCCCGCCGGAACGCCCCAGATCGAGGTGACGTTCAACATCGACGAGAACGGCATCGTCAACGTCGAGGCCCACGACCAGGGCTCGGGCAACTCCGAGGAGATCACCATCGAGGGCGGTGCGGGGCTCTCGGACGACGAGATCGACCGCATGCAGGAGGAGGCCGAGGAGTACGCCGAGGAGGACGAGCAGCGCCGCGAGCGCATCGAGGCGCGCAACGAGGCCGAGAGCTCGGTCCAGCGCGCGAACTCGCTCCTAGAGGAGAACGAGGAGGAAGTCGAAGACGACCTCCGGGCTGACATCGAGGATGCCATCGAGGACGTCGAAGCAGTTCTGGAGGACGAGGACGCGACGACCGAGGAGCTCCAGGACGCCACCGAGGAGCTCTCGACGGAGCTTCAGGAGATCGGCAAGCAGATGTACGAACAGCAGGAGGCCGCACAGCAGGCCGCCGGCGGTGCGGGCGGCGCTGGCGGGGCAGGCACGGCGGGTGCCGGCCCCGGTGGCATGGGCGACATGGGTGGCGCTGGCGGCGACGGTGACGACGAGGAGTACGTTGACGCCGACTTCGAGGACGTCGATATCGACGGCGAGGACGAGGCCGACGACTCGTCGGCCTAAGCGACCGCCCCTCTTCGATCGAATCCTCGACTGAATCGAACCGATCGTTGACCGGACGGACGACATACCAACACACCCTTACCGCCCTGCATCGTACGAATGCGGGATGGCCACCATTCGCCAACTCGTCATCGACGTTCTCAAGCCCCACGAGCCGACCATGCTTGCGGTCGCCGACGAGATCGCCGATCTGGATGGCGTCGATGGCGTCAACGCCGTGCTCCTGGAGATGGACGAGGAGGTCCGTAACATCAAGTTCACCATCGAAGGCACGGATATCGATTTCGAGACGGTGAACGCGACGGTCGAGGACACCGGCGCACGAATCCACTCGGTCGATCGGGTCGCCTGCGGCGAGTACATCGTCGAAGACAGCCCGACGGCACAGGACTGATGGCCGACGACGAAACGTCGTTGACCGACCGGATCGACACCGACATGGTGGGCCCGATCGCCCGCCGGTATTTCGTTTCAAATGGTTTCGACGGCGCGCTCACCGGCGTCGGCGTCACCGTCGGAGCCTATCTCTCGGGCATCTCCGACGGACTCACGGTGATCAGCCTCGGTCTCGCAGCGGCCGTCGGTCTCACCACCTCCGGGGTCTGGAGCGTCTGGGAGATCGAGCGCGCGGAGATGCGCGCCGAGATCCAGGAGACCGAGGAGGCGATGCTCGCCGATCTGAGCGATACCCGCATCGAACGCGACAAGATGAGCAATCAGGTCGTCAACGCACTCATGAGCGGTCTCGGCCCACTACTCGGGCTCATCGTCCCGCTCACGCCGTTCCTGTTCGAGGGCACGGCTTTCTCGCTGCTCCAGGCGACGCTCGTCTCCGTCGCGATGGCCGTCGGGATCCTCTTCTCGTTCGGGGCGTACATGGCCTCGATCTCCCGCCAGCGCTGGTATATCGCCGGCATCCGGATGGGGCTCGCCGGCATCGTCGTCGCCGTTCTCAACGTCTTCCTCCCTGGCTGATCCGGAATTCTATTCGACGAGATCGCGATAGAGCCGGCCGAACGCCTGCCGGCGCAGGGTTTCGATGGCCGCGCGCTCCTCGTTTGCGAACGTCGCTGCGACGGCCTGTTCCGAAAAGGGTGCGGCGTGCCAGGCGATCCGGGGGACGTTCTCGTTGCCGATGACGTGGATCTCGTATTCGGAATGTTCAGTCTGCCAGTCGTCGAAGGCCTCGCGCTGGCTGACCGAGACTTCGAGCCCGGACGCGAATAGTGCGTTGCGCGCCCGCTCGACGACCGTGCTCGTCACGCGCTCGTCGTATTCCGGTTTGTCGAACTCCATCGCGGTCGCGACCTCCCGAACGACGGTCTGAGCCGTCGGACCGAGCGCCTCGTAGCGCTCGCGGGCGGCTTCCTCGGTACTGGGCGCGAACCGTCCAACCGTGTGCATACGAGCGGTTCGCCCGGCGGACGGTTACTCGTTTTCGTCCGCGTTGCCATCGTTGCTTTCATCGCTCTCGTCGCCCGCTGCATTCCCACCAGCCGTCTCGTTCTCGTCACGTGTGTCCTCGGTCATCGCGCGCGCTTGCTCGACCGCGGCGGCGGTCTCGGCGTCGAGGCTCCCCTCCTTCGACGGCCCGCGCGTTGGTCGATCGTCGAACAGTTCGCCCGATCGCGGCTCGTCGCCGTGGTGATGGTCGTGACCGGTCGTGTCCTCGAAGACCTGGGGGAACTCGACCTCCGCAGCACCCTCCTCGACTCGTTCGGCGAGCTCGTCCTCGCCGGATTGCTCCCAGCCCGGTGCGTGCTCGTCGAGCCATGACTCGTGCTCGTCGTCGCCGAGCAGCGCGGTGAACGCGAGGTGGTTAGCGAGGTGGCGTGCGTCGGCCTGCGGCGTCTCACAGACGGGACAGGCATAGCCCATATCTTTTCTTGACTCTCGACGCGCTTCTATCCCGCGCTCATTCGTCGGCCGCGAGCGGCTCGGTACACCACTGGCAGAACTCGAGATCGGCGTCGGTCTCGCGCCCGCAGTTCGGACAGCGCTGCTTGCCGTCGGCGACGGTCGATTGCTTGGTTCGGGAGCCCCGGGCGATGCGGTAGGCGTCGATCGTGTTGAGCACGAAGAGGACGAAGATCGCGATCTCGGCCTCCATCGGGAGCGCCTCGCTCGCCTGCATGACCGCATCGAGGCTGAACCCCGCACTGGTCTCGGGGATCGCCGAGGCCGGCAGTGCGATCGCGACGGTCGCGAACGTCAGCCCGAACCAGGTGAGCGCACGCAGCCACTCGCGCAGGTAGAGATGGCCGAGTCCCGGGTAGAGCAGCGCCAGCGCGGCGGCGAGCAGCGGGCGTTTCCCCGAACGATGTCCGTTCATCGCCCCCACGTAACTCGTGCGGGCTCCTGAACGTTCGGGTCCACGACGCCGCCCGGATCGGAGCGCGTTTAGCCGACGGCACGATACCTCTGGCATGGCGTGGGTGAGCCTGTTCTCCGGCGGGAAGGACTCGGCGTGGGCGCTCCATCGCGCGCTCGACGACGGACTGTCGGTCGCTCGGCTTGTCACCGTCCATCCCGACGAGGACTCGTTTCTCTATCACGTCCCGGCGACCGAGCTCGCGGGGCTGGCCGCCGAGAGCATCGGCATCGAACTGCTCGAAGTCGAGTCGAGCGGCCACGAGGGAACCGATTCCAGTGCGCGCGGCGATGCCGAGCTCGAACCGCTCGAACGCGCACTGCGTGAGCTCGACGCCGACATCGATGGCGGACTCACGGGCGTCGTCGCGGGTGCAATCGAGAGCGAGTTCCAGACCAGCCGGATCGAGGCGATGTGTGAACGCCTCGACATCGACCTGTTCGCCCCGCTCTGGCAGCGCGATCCCCGAGCGCTCGCCGACGCGATGCTCGCTGCCGGCTTCGAGATCCGTGTGATCGCCGTGGCGGCTGCCGGCCTCGACGAGTCCTGGCTCGGACGCACGCTCGACGCCGAGGCCTTCGACGAACTCGAAGGGCTCAACGACGACTACGGCGTCCACCTCCTCGGCGAGGGTGGCGGGTTCGAGACGCTCGTGACCGATGGCCCGCAGATGGAGCGGCCGCTGAAGCTCGAGTACGAAACCGAATGGGACGGCGTGCGCGGGCGGTTGCGCATCACCGATGCGTGGCTCGGCGATTCCTGACGAGCTATTCGTCGCTGTCGAGCAGCGCGGGCTTGCCGACCGGGAGCGACCCGAACAGCGCGTAGTGGACGGCGAACGAGACGGCGATCAGCAGTGCGATACCCGTGACGAGTTTCGTCGAACGCGATGCCATACCCGTGCGAGGACGGCGGTGCAAAAGAGGGCTACGGTCAGCCGTGTCCGTATCGGCGAGCGTCAGTCGCCGTCGGGCAGTTTCGTGTGCGCGCCGACGAGCGCGTCCGTGAGGTCGGTGCCGGCGACATCGACTTCCTCGTCCAGGATCGAGTCCCGTACCGTGCAGTCCTCGACGGTGGTATTCGGGAAGACGACCGAGCGCTCGATCGTCGAATTCCGCACGACTGCACCGCCCATGACGTGGACGCCGCTGCCGATCTCGCTGTTTTCGACCGTGGCCTCGGCGTCGATCGCGGCATCGCCGTCGAGCGCCCACGCGACGGTTTCGAGATAGCTCTCGGGCGTGCCGATGTCGAACCACGCGCCGTCGAAGGTGTAGGCGTAGACCGCGCGGGTCGCCTGGAGCCACTGGATGAACCAGCCCGGCTCGTCGGGGTTGTTGTCGCCCGCGAGATACTCATCGAAGGCGAGCGCTTCGGCGGGGAAGGCGTAGCAGGCGATCGAGACGAGGGTGCTGTTCGGTTCGTCGGGTTTTTCCTGGAAGTCGACGACCTGATCGCCGTCGAGCTCGACCAGGCCATAGGAGCTCGCGCGCTCCTTCGAGCCGACGTCGTAGGCCGCGATCGTCGGCGCGCCGCGGGATTCGAACTCGTCGACGAAGTCGCTGAGCGGGAAGCTGATGAGGTTGTCGCCGGCGATCACCAGCAGGTCGTCGTCGATCCCCTCGCGCTCGACGAGCTGGGCGAGCGCACCGACGACGCCGAACTTCTCGTCCTCGTCGGTGGTCTCCTCGACGCTGAGGCGCGGTTTCGTGAACCCGCTCTCCGCGATGTGGCGCTCGAACTCCGGGGCGAAGCGCTCGTTCGTGCTCACGTAGACGTCCTCGATACGGTCGTCGGTCTCCAGTTCGTCGAAGATCCGGTCGATGACGTCAGCCCCGCCGACCGGCAGGAACATCTTCGGGCGGTGTTTCGTAATCGGCCAGAGACGTGTCGCGTAGCCTCCGGCGAGTACGATTGCATCCATGCAAATTCGCTCTCGGCGGCCGGATAAGTCCCTTTCCATTGCCCACTCCGGTGACGGTCGCCATCATCCGACGAGGACGGCCCTCAGACCGGTTCCGGAGTGCTCGGGAAGCGTGATTCGACGATGGCGAACGCGAGCGTGCTGGCGAGCCCCAACAGCGTGCCGGCGGTGAGCGCGACCGCCATGTAGGTCAGCCCAACCTCGCCGAGGAGGAACGCGCTGACCGCGTAGAGAACGGCCGCGATGGCGAGCACGTAGAACGGTGCGTTGAGATACCGCCAGCGAAAGCGCTCGGCGAGATAGGTGTCGGTGATGCGGCCGACGCTGCTGGTGATGCCCGCGGCCGCGAACCAGGGCGTCGCGCCGACGATGAAGGCGGCGACCGTCTCGACGGGGCTGAGCGCCGCCGCGACGCTGTGGGCGTCGAACGTCGTCATCCCGCGGACGCCGCCGATGGCGAGCAGCGCCGCCGCGACCACCGTCGTGATGAGCATCACCCGGCCGGCGTAGAGGCCGCGTCGCGCCCGTGCGACAGCCTCGTCGATGGCGCGTTCGAGGCCAAGCCCGCGAAAGAGAACGTAGAGCCCGAGCAGCGCCGAGATGAGACCGAACACCGCCGCGCCGGGCACGCCGAGCTGGCCGGCGATCTCGGCGAGCGGGTAGATGAGCAGGAGGATGCCGAGCGGGACGAGGATCGTCCCCCTCGTCTCGGGGTCGTCGAGCACCTGCTTCATCGTGTAGTACATCGACTCCAGGTTCTGTGCCTGGCGGACGACGACCCGCTGGACGCCGTCGATCGGCAGTCGCGAACGGATCACCGGGATCACCGATTCGTCTTGTGCGCCGTCGGTGACCACCAGTGCGTGAACGTCCTCGCCGGTGGTCAGCCCCGCGAGGATGTGGTCGATCTCCTCGCCGACCTTCCTGTTGGCCGCGACGCCGCCGCTCTCGACGCCGGTGACGGCCGCGACTTCGACCTGCTCGTCGGTGATGTCGTCGTGGATGTGCAACCCCTCGAAGAGTACGTTCGAGTCGGAGTCCTCCGGATCGGTCGTGGCGAGCGCGACGGCGGCGCTCTCGACGGCCTCCCTGCCCACGACGGGTGTCTCGACGCCGGCCTTCCGTCCGAGGTCGTCGTCGAGATCGATGCACAGCACCAGCAGCATGCGGCCGGCTACGCGACCCGCCGTTAACTGCTTTCGGTGCTGGCCGCCACGCTCCTAATACGTCCTAACCCACACAGGAGTAGTATTACATGTTCTATCATTACATTTATTGGGGCGGCCCGGATCAGTGGTTCGTGTCGAACGATGGCGCACCCGTCGCCGTCGTTCGCAGGACAACAGATGTACACGGATATCGAGAACACCGGCGCGCCGATGGTGCCCGAGATCACTCGCAACGACTCCGACGACCGAACCGACGCGCGACGCTTCCGCGAGGAGATGGTGTTGAGTCACCGACTGCCCGATCGATATCGGGAGTAGCAGTCGTTCCCGACTGTCGGGTCCCTCGGCAGCCACGGTAGCGACAGTCGATCCGAAAGTGCGTGCGGTACTGCTGCTCCCGAGAGCCGATCCGAGTCGTACGTCTTTTCAGGACTGCGCCCCCAGTCGTTTCAACGAATGATTTCGAAGGGCTGTGAACAGTGCGCCAAGGGTGGGAAGATGGTGCTGTTCGTCTACGGCTACTGCGACCAGCGCGACTGCTTTTACTGTCCGCTCGGCGAGAACCGGAAAAACGTCACCGACGTCTACGCCAACGAGCGCCTCGTCGAGGACGACAGCGACGTGATCGAGGAGGCCCACCGGATGGAGGCACTGGGAACGTCGATCACCGGCGGCGAGCCCCAAGAAGCGATGGCGAAGACCTGCCGCTATCTCTCGATGCTCAAAGACGAGTTCGGCGCGGACCACCACACGCACCTCTACACGGGCATCACCGGCGGGCGCGAGAACATGCGCCGGCTCTCCGAAGCGGGTCTCGACGAGATCCGCTTCCATCCGCCCTACGAACTGTGGGGAGACATGCACGGCACCGAATGGGAGGAGATCCTCTACATCGCGCGCGAGGAAGGACTCACCCCGGCGTTCGAGATTCCGGGCATCCGCGCCGAGGAGGAGTTCATCGAGTTCCTCGACGAGGGCGCGGCCGACTTCTGCAACATCAACGAATTCGAGATGAGCGATGGCAACTACGAACGGATGCAGGAGCAGGGCTTCGAGCGCCGCGAAGGCCACATGAGCGCCGTCGAGGGCTCCCACGACATCCTCGATGCGATGGGCGACCACGAGAAGGTCTACTTCTGTACGAGCGTGTTCAAGGACGCCGCCCAGCACCGCAACCGCTTGAAGCGGATGGCGAAGGTCATCAGGCGCGAGTTCGACGAGGTGACCGACGACGGCACCCTCGTCTACGGCAAGGCCTGGGAGAGCGGCGACCGACTGGCGGAGCTCGGCGTTCCCGAGCAGTTCTACAGCCAGAAATCCGAACACGTCGAACTCGCCTGGTGGCTCCTCGAGGAGATGATCGACGAGGGCGACGTGAACAGGGGCGAGATCGTCGAGCAGTATCCGACCGCCGACGGCACCGTGGTCGAGCGGACGCCGCTAGCGTAGTTCTCGATCCGGATTTCGCCGCGAACGTTTGACTGCCGTCTCAAGACGTGTCTCGTGTGCCACGGTGAATCGGACGCGAAACAAGAGGGGATTCAGTCGCTATCGTCGCGTTCGCTGTCGCCTCGTCGGAAGAGCTTGGTGAACAGAGCCGGGGTCTGTTTGCTCCGTTGCCCGTATCGCTCCAGTTCCTCTTTGCTCTTCGCCATACTCGAACGTAAGCCACTCCACATACTAAATGACTGCGGATAGTGCAACGAGGACGACACCAACGAACAGACACGTCTGTGCGACGGTTAGTGCCGCGCCGTTGAACTCGATGTCGTCCGCGTTATCGTCAACGAACCCGGCGAGGAGCTCCGGGAGATCCTTCTCCCACGTCTCGCTTCGCGTGAACTCGTCGGCGATCAGTTCGTCGATGTAGTCCTGATTCAGCCCGAGATACGGATCCGTTTCGTTGTACGTGAAGATGCCTGCGCCCAACGAGATAGCGAGGGCGACCCCACCGATGATACCAGTGATCGGTTCGAAACTGAAGCCGGAGATTTTGACGGCGGAGACGAACACACCGAGCAGTATCGCCGTGATCCTGACGTTCTCGATGGCCTTGTTGTCGATCTGCGTGAGAGCTGCCTGTTGGGCGTTCAACGCCGCACGCGATTCCTGATACGCGATCTGACGGCGTTTGCTCGACCAGTCGGCTTCGCCGCCATCCTCATCGCTCATTTCTCCGATTTCCTCATCGGATGCAACACAGAAATATTCTTCCCCACCCGTTGCCGTTCATCGCGACAGCCGTATCACCACGTTCATACGGCGATCTCTCCCAGTTGAGGCCGAATGGAGGCGTCGTTCGAATCGCTCAGAAACCGCGTGCGACGGACGAGCCGGGTGCTGCGCGGCGACGGGCGCGGCTGGACGCTCGCAGTCGTGGCCGCCGGCTGGCTGACGGTGCTCGGCGGGCGCTATCTCTTTCCGGCGATCCTCCCGCAGGTCAAGGAGTTCTTCGCGGTCTCGAACGCGACGGCGGGCGTGGCGGTCACGACCGTCTGGGCGGCCTACGCGCTGATGCAGTTCCCGGCCGGCATGCTGACCGACCGCTTCGGCGAGCGCGCGCTGCTCGGGACGAGTCTCGCGGTCTCGGCGGTCGCAGTCGTCGCGGTGAGTCTCGCGCCGACGTTCGTGCTGTTTCTCGGCGGGTGTGCGCTGTTCGGTTTCGGAACCGGACTGTACGGTCCGGCGCGCGGGACCGCCCTCTCGGCGACGTTCGGCGAGCACGACGGCACCGCCATCGGCCTCACGCTCGCGGCGGGCAGCGTCGGCTCGGCGCTGTTGCCGTTCGCCGCCAGCGTGCTTGTCGGCCCGCTGGGCTGGCAGACGACCGTCGTGTTGCTCGCGATCCCCTACCTCGCCGTCGCCATCGCCATCCGACGAGTGCTTTCGCGGCGCACGCCGACCGCCAGCCCGTCGGGTCGCCCCTCGGTTCGCGGTCTCCTGCGCGCGCTCTGGACCGCGGTCTCGCGGCGCACGGTGACGGCGGTGAGCGCCGCCACGCTCTCGCTGTTCGTGATGCAGGGGCTGACCTCGTTTCTGCCGACCTACTTCATCGCGGTCAAGGGGTTCTCCCAGGAGCGCGCCGCCGCCCTGTTCGCGCTCTTCTTCGTCGGCGGGGCGCTCGCCCAGTTGGTCGCCGGCAACGCCGCCGATTACTACGGCGATCGCACGGTGTTGCTCGCGACCGCCGGCTTCGGCGTGCTCCCGCTGCTCGCGCTGCCGTTCGTCCAGGGAATCGTCCCTGTCGCGTTGCTCACGGTCCTGCTCGGCTCGCGGCTCGCGATCAACCCGGTGAGTAACGCCTACATCATCGCCGTCGTCCCGAGCGCGGTCCAGGGCACGGCCTGGGGGTTCTTCCGCACGACGTTCTTCCTGATCGCTGCGACCGGCTCGACCGTGGTCGGACTCTTCTTCGACGCCGGACTCGCCGACGAATCGTTCGTCGTGCTCGCGGCGCTCACGGCGCTCGCGGTCGTCTGTTACGTCTTCCTTCCGGCACGAACGCGCGCGTAGAGGAATCGAGCGTGTGAAAAATCGACCGTTCAGACGCCGCGACCCTGGAGCTTCTCTTCCTCGGGGAGGTCGGCGTTCGCGTCGCCCTTCATGCCCGAGCCGGCGTTCGTCGCGATGGCCGCGAGTTTCTCGGGATCGTCCCAGCTGTTGGTCGCCTCGACGATCGCCTCGCCCATCGCTTCGGGGTTCTCGGCACCGAAGATACCCGAGCCGACGAAGATCCCGTCACAGTCGTGATGCATCATGAGCGCGGCGTCGGCGGGCGTCGCGATGCCGCCGGCGGCGAAGTTCACGACCGGGAGACGGCCGGCGTCGGCGGTCTCGTGGACCAGTTCGGCCGGGGCCTCGATCTCGCGGGCGTAGGCCTCGCGCTCCTCGTGAGTCATTCCCTCCAGCTTGCGGATCGCGCCGCGGATGTTGCGCTGGTGGAAGACGGCCTGATTCACGTCGCCGGTGCCCGCCTCACCCTTCGTCCGGATCATCGCCGCGCCCTCGCCGATTCTTCTGAGGGCCTCGCCGAGATCGCGCGCGCCACAGACGAACGGCGCGGTGAACTCGCGCTTGTCGATGTGGTAGTCGTCGTCGGCGGGCGTCAGCACTTCGGACTCGTCGATCATGTCGACACCCGTGGCTTCGAGGATCTGTGCCTCTTTGGTGTGACCGATCCGTGATTTCCCCATCACCGGGAGCGAGACCTCCTCGATGATCTCGGTGATGTCGGCGGGGTCGGCCATGCGTGCGACGCCGCCGCGCTTTCTGATGTCGGCCGGCACGGCTTCGAGCGCCATCACGGCGACCGCACCCGCGTCCTCGGCGATGCGGGCCTGTTCGGCGTTGACGACGTCCATGATGACGCCGCCCTGCTGCATCCGCGCGAACCCGCGCTTGACGAGTTCGGTACCGCGTTTCAGCTCCTCCAAATCCGTCTCATCGGCCATGTTTCGGGTTGGATCCGGACCCACTTAACACCCGTCTTTGATACATTTCACTGGACGACGATGTATGTGGTTGAAAAGCTAGTCTTAGATGTCGTTTTTGTTTGTGATTCAACTGAAGCCGTGATCATCGAACGGTCGACGAACGGCTCTCCCTCTTCGCTCGTCATCGTGTGTCGTTCCCTCCTCGACCGATCAGCACCGTTTTGTCGCGGCCGGCCGACCCTCGGCCAATGGCCGAACGACGGGTCGGCCCGCTCCGTCGCCTGCTCGACGGGGCGGTGCCCGACCGCGAGGCGCTGCCGCGGTACGTCGCGCCGGTGCCGAAAGCGATCGAGGATCTGGGGCTACGGCTCGGCTGGCTCGTCGTCGCGATCAACCTCGCTGGCACGGCCTTTGGCTTCTGGTACTACCGGTTCCAGTTCGGTCTCGAACCCGCTCTCGCGTGGCCGTTCGTCCCCGATAGCCCGGTGGCGACGTTGTTCATCGCGCTATCGATCGCGGGCTGGAAGCTCGGCCACTCCAGGGAGTGGCTTGACGCGCTCGCCTTCTTCGGCTGTCTCAAGCTCGGGCTCTGGACCCCCTACACCCTGCTCGTCTTTCAGGATGCGTTCCTCGCGAGCACCCCGCTGTGGCTCTACCTCTTCCTCTTCTTCAGCCATCTCGCGATGGCGCTCGAAGGGTTCGTGATCCACCGCTATTCCGATTTTCCCGTGTGGGCGGTCGCCGTCGCGCTCGCGTGGTACGGCCTCAATGATCTCGTGGATTACTTCGTCCCCGTCGTCGGCACGTACCACCACACGACACTTCCCATCCAGCCGATCGTCGATGGCGTCATCGAGCACGTCGTGCCCGCCCACCAGTACGTCGCGGCGGGCGCGCTCGCGCTGACGCTGCTCGCGACCTTTCTCGCGCTCGCAACGCGGGTGAAGAAGCTCGAAGCACGGGCCTGAGTGCGTCGTCGCCGGCAACCGCTCGGCCCGAGGCGGATTTAAATAGTCGGTGGGCGTACCGCAGGCATGCTCTACGACCGGGTTGCCGATCTCGATCTCACAATCAATGGCTACGAGCTGGCCCACCGCGAACGGGACACGTCGAGCGGCTTCACCCGAACGACGACCGTCGTCTCGCTGCACGGCGACGGCGAGACCGGACAGGGTGAGGACGTTATCTACGACAACGAAGTCCACTACGCGCTCCGTGACTCGACGGAGACGTTCCCCGTTGCGGGCGACTACACGCTTGACTCGTTCTCTGAGCGGCTGGCCGAAATCGACCTCTTCCCCGACGACGAACCCGACCAGCCGACCGCGCACGACTACCGTCGGTGGGCGTTCGAGAGCGCAGCGCTCGATCTCGCGCTGAAACAGGCCGGGACGAACCTCGCCAACCGCCTCGGTCGATCGTACGATCCCGTTCGGTTCGTCGTGAGCACACGGCTGGCGGAGCCACCGACCGGCGAGCGCGTCGACGACTGGCTCGATCGGAACTCGGCGCTCGAGTTCAAACTCGATCCCACGTCGGACTGGTCCGCCGATGTCGTCGAACGGCTGGCCGCGACCGATGCCGTTCGGATTCTCGATCTCAAGGGCCAGTATCACGGAACGATGGTCGATCAGCCACCCGATCCCGACCTCTACGAGCGGATCATCCAGGGGTTTCCCGAGGCGCTCATCGAGGACCCGGCGCTGACCGACGAGACACGAGAGCTGTTCGCGGGTCACGAGGCGCGCGTGACGTGGGACTACCCGATCCAGGGCGTCGAGACGGTCGAAGAACTCTCTTGGGAACCTGACTGGCTCAATATCAAACCCTCACGGTTCGGTTCAATAGAGTCCGTGCTCGACACCATCGATCACTGTCGAGAGAACAATATTTCGATGTACGGCGGTGGACAGTTCGAACTCGGCGTCGGTCGCGAGCATATTCACGCGCTCGCGTCACTGTTCTACCCCGATGGTCCGAACGACGTTGCCCCGCGGGCGTACAACGACCCGAACCCGAGTGGAGGCCTCCCGACGAGCCCACTCACCCCGCCGTCGTCGCCGCGCGGGCTGGAGTGGGGCTGATCGACGACAGTCCGATCCGCCGGCTCACTCCGCTCACGTCTCCCTGTCGGCGTGCGAACGCACCCAGAGTTCGCCGATACGCGAAAGGCGCGTCCGGTGGGATTTCCCGTGGGCGTCCTGCTCGATGTACCCCTTGCCGCCCGGACCGAGTCTGTCGACGTTGTAGATGACCTTCGAGCGGAAACTGTCGGTGTACTCCTCGCTCAGTTCGCGCGCGAGCGCCTGGGCGAGCTCCGAGACGCTCTCGAAGGGACTGTCCTCGCCGAGTTTGAACAGAATGAGTTCTTCAAACGGTTTGACGTTCGAGAACGACGCCACGGGGATTTCGAGGATGTGTTCGCCGTCGATCGCCTTCGCGCCGATCGTCGTCCCGCGCTCGTCGAACTCCGCAAGCAGGTCCCGCGCGCTTTGGAGCCGTTCGTCGATACGCTCGTCGTCATCGTCGAGATCGGCGAGCAGGTCGATCTGCTGGCGGAGTTCCTCGGCGAGTTCGGTTTCGAGGTATTTCTCGGGGATCGTGTAGTAGGTGTGGATGCGTTCGCGGTCCTCGCTTCGCTCGACGCCGATCGAGTGGGCGGCGGTGGCGAAGGCGAAGCTCACGGTTCGGGGCATCGCGCTGACGTTCGCCCAGACCCCGTGGCCGGCGTCGAGCTCGTCGTTGATGAGCGCGTAGGCCTGCTCGAAGGCCCCGTCGTAGTCGTAGACGTCCTCGACGACGAACCGCTCGGTCTCCGCGCCGAGCAGGTTCGTGAAATCCTGTTCGAGCTTTGCCGCGAGCTTGCGCGAGTATTCGACGTTCGCCTCGCTCCCGACCGCGCCTTCGAGGAGAATTACCCTGTCGACGTCGCGTTTGTCCCGGACGAGCGGCGCGATGAGCCGGTCGTAATCGAAGCCGACCGGCACGATGTGGGTCTGCATACCCGTCCTATCGGTGAACCACGAATAAGGGTTGTCGAGTCGAATCGCCATGCGCGACCTGCTTTGCCTCAGTAGACGCGCGTGCCGTTTTCGACCGGGCGCTCCGGCTGGAGGTGGATCACGCCCTCGTCGCCGTCGACACCGGTCACGAGACATTGGCTCTCGAAGCCTGCGATCGAGACCGTGCCGAGGTTCACGACCGCGACCACCTGCCGGCCGAGCAGTTCCTCGCGCTCGTACATCGTCAACCCGGCGGCCGATCGGAGTGTCTCGTTGCCGAACTCCACGTCGAGCTTGTAGACGTCCTTTCTGGCTTCGGGGAACGCCTCGACGGCGACGATCTCGCCGATGCGCATTTCGATGTCGTCGAGAAAGCGTTCAGGATCGATATCGGGTTCGTCGATGCCCATGTCATCGTTGGACGTGCAGCAGGCATCACTTTAGCGAAAGCGATGTGCGGCCGGCAGCCACGGGGCGGGTGCGGTGCGGCCGCCGTGCGGGTGCGGCCGCGGTTTCCTGGCGGATGAAGGGCGAGGCGCGCGGAGCGCGCCGAGGGCTTCGGCGGTTGCGGTGCGTCGTAGGTGGCGTTGCTCTCCGCGCGAGTGGAACGAGCGCGGTTCACTGCGAGCGAACGAACGTGAGCGAGCAGACGTTTTTAGTCCAGGTTTTTGGACGGGGTTCGACCGAGCGCCGCAGGCGCGAGGGAGGACCCCGTCTAAAAAAGTGGGGTTGTTAGTCGTCGAGATGTTCGCGGACGGCCGAGGCGAGCGCGTACTGCGTTTCTTGAGGAACGTCGTTCGTGCCGAGGGTCGCCGGCGTGTCGTCGGCGTCGAACGACGGGTCGAACAGCCGGAGCGCGCTGTTGATCGTCGCCCAGTCGTCGACTTCGGCGGCGTCGCGCAGGCTCTTGGTGGGTGCGGCGAGCAGCTGGCTCACGAGCGTGTCGGCGAGCGATTCGACGACGGCGCGCTGGTCGTCGGTCATCCCGTCGGTGTCGAGCTTCGAGAGCGCCCGCGAGAGCTCGCGTTCTTTCATCCGTTCGGCGTTCTCGTACATCGCAGCGATGACGGCGTCGGCGCGCTGGCGCTTGTAGCGGGCGAGCAGGTTGTCGAACTCGCGGTCGATCATCGCCTCGACGCGCTCGGCGGCCTCCTGTCGGCGTTCGCGCGTCGCCTCCGTGACGGATTCGAGCGCGTCGAGATCGTAGTGGGTGACGTTCGGGAGTTCGGCGGCGGCCTGTGTCGCGTCGCGTGGCTGGGCGATGTCGATGAGCAGGGTTTCGCCGGCGGTTGCGAGCGCTTCGCGATCGAGCACGGGGACGGGGCTACTCGTCGCCGAGACGACGACGTCGGCGAGCGAGAGCGCCTCGGGAAGGTCGTCGAGATCGAGCGCCGCGCCGTCGGCCTCGATCTGGTCGGCGACGTGAGCGGCCTTTTCCTCGGTACGGTTGGCGACGAACAGCTGTGCGACCGAGCGATCGAGCGACTGGGCGGCGAGCGTCCCCATCTCGCCCGCGCCGACGACCAGCCCCGTGGCGTCGGCGAGCGTTCGCTCCTCGTCGGCGAGCCGTGCGGCGGCGCTGCCGAGCGAGACCACGCCCTCGTCGATGGCGGTCTCGGTGCGTGCGCGCTCGCCGACGTGGATGGCCTTCTGGATGCCCTCCTCGAAGATCGGGCCGATCCCGCCGACCGCGCGGGCGTTCGTGTAGGCGTCCTGCAACTGGCCGAGGATCTGGTCCTCGCCGAGCACGAGCGATTCCAGCCCGCAGGCAACCCGCATGAGATGGCGGAGGCTCTCCTCGTGGCCGAGCTCGCGGACGACTTCGTCGGGACTGTCGGCGACGATCGACGAAAGACTCTCGCGGCCGTGGTCGGGATCGTCGGCGACGACGTACAGCTCCGCACGATTACACGTCTGGAGCGAGAACGCCTCGCGAACGCCCTCGTGATCGAGCAGTGCCTCGACGAGATCGCGCTCGTCCCGGGCACAGGCCGTCTCGATCTGTTCGACGCTCGCGCGTTGATGGGCGATGCTCACGCCGGAAATGATCCCCGTGGCGACAGTCATCGTTCGTTCATCCCCGAGAGCACGTCGCTGATCACCGATTGGGCCTCTTGATCCGGGGTATGGGTTCCATCACCTAAAGCCTTCCAAACCCGATCGGAGCGCACGACCGCCCGGACGGCCGCCCGGCGCTGTTCGGCCGGCGTGTCCTCGCGCAACTGCTCGCGTAGCTCCCCCGTGAGCGTCGCCATCGCGCCCGCGTCGGCGAACTCCTCCTCGAAGCGCTCGCGCAGATATCGACTGAGCGCCGGACTCGTTCCTCCGGTGGCGATCGCTAGGAGGACGGGATCGTCACGGACCGTCGCCGGCACGGTCACGTCGAGATGGCTCCGCTCGCCGGCCCCACCGCTTCGATCGGCCCGATTACGGAGGGTTCCGCGCTCACGCGCGACCCGTGCCACGGCGTCGTTCACCGCTTCGTCGCTCGTCGCCGCGACCGCGAGCGCCGGCTCGATCCGCTCGAACCACTCGGAGACGTCGTCGGGCGATGGCGCGGCACGCACGCGCTCCGCATCGCCGAACTCGGCGTCGGCGAACGCCGGACTCACCACTACGACCCGTGCCTCGCGCGCAAACCGGCGGGCCTTGCGCGCGCCGACCGGCCCGCCACCGAAGATCAGTACTGCTTCCTCGCTGAAGTCGTGCAGCAGCGGAATCATTCACTCCCACCTTTTTTGGCGGGGTCCTCGACTCGCTGCGCTCGCCTCAAACCCCGCCAAAAAATCTGGTCCAAAAAAGGCCGCTCGCTCGTCCTGTCGGACCTCGCTCGCGGTCGAAGTACTTCGACCGCACTGCACACTGGACGGTGACGATTCACAATTCGTTTTCCTCGGATGCTGCGTCGGTGTTCGCTGCGACGCGCTCGTCCATCCTGATGCCCGTCTTCTTCAGGATGCGCGTCGAGAACAGCGTGTCCCAGTCCTCGTCACCGACGTCGAAGAAGTCGCCCATCCGTTCTCGCACCTGCTCGATCCGGCGCTCGCTCTCCGCTTCGGAGCGGCCGTGCGTCATCGCGAAGAAGTCGTACGGCCAGACGCCCTCGTGGCGCGGGCGCTCGTAACAGTGAGTGACGAACTCCAGTTCGGCGATCGCCGGTCCCACCTCCGAGATGAGTTCGTCGGGCACGTCCCAGACTGTCATGCCGTTCTCGGTGTAGCCGAGCGCGTAGTGGTTCGGCACGACGCCGACGCGCCGGAGTTTCCCCTCCGCGAGAAACCGGTTGATCGTCTCGACGACCCACTCGACGTCCTGGCCAATCGCGCCGGCGACGTCCGCGTAGGGTGTCTCGGTGAGCGGCAATCCGCCCTGAAGTTCGATGACGAGATCGCGCTCGGCCGGCGTCAGCGATCCCCGTCCACTGGGTTCGACGTCGGGACCGGGCTCCGACAGATCGAGGTCGCCATCCGAAATCGGCCCGTCGAGCAGGAACTTCGCCTCGACGCGGAACTCGCGCTGTTTCGGGAGGTTGTAGGTCTCCTGTCCGGTCTCGTTCTCGATGGCCGTGAGTACCCCTTCGACGTTCTCGCTCGCGGTTCCACCGCTCGCATCCGAGGTGCTTCGCGCCTCGCCGGCGACCGAGACGACGAACCACATATTGAGATGGGGATGCTCGCGCTCGTAGTTGTGCGCGACCTCGCGGTGGGCGTTCACCTGCTCGGCGATCTCGTCGAAGCGCTCCTCGGGCGCGTGCATCGCCACCAGAGTCGCCGTCCCGCCGATCGCCTCGGCGTCGATGAGTGCGCCAAATCGTGAGAGCGTTCCCTCCTCGTCGAGTCGTCGGATTTCATCGCGCAGTTCGTCGGCAGTAATGTCAATGCCGCGTTCGGTGAGGGCGCGTGCGGCCGGCTCGAACGGGCGTTCGACGACGGGAAAACCCCCCTGGAAAGCGTTGATGATGGCGCGCTCGCGCTCGTTGAGCGCGACCGGCGCGTCCGCGTTCGTCATACCGACTCTCGGCTCGCGGCGGCCATAAACGCCCCGCTACTCCGGAACGCCGGTTACCGTGTAGCCCTCCGCCTGGAGATCGTCGAC
Organism: Halococcus morrhuae DSM 1307; assembly: GCF_000336695.1. GTDB lineage: Archaea > Halobacteriota > Halobacteria > Halobacteriales > Halococcaceae > Halococcus > Halococcus morrhuae. The sequence goes on along the minus strand of NZ_AOMC01000152.1, from coordinate 94,174 downwards.
GATAGCCTCGTGGTCGGCGCTCGCCTCGTAATAGAACACGACGTCGTAGGTTCCCTCGCGGAGGAGCTGCTGGCACTCCCAGACGAACTCGTCGTTCTCGATGGTGAGTCCCTGATGCTGATTGAGGCCGAAATCGGGGTCGTCGGTGCCGGAGTAGACGTAGGTGTCGTCGGCCTCGGCGTGGGCGGCGATCGTGTTGCCGACCTCGATGGTCGCACGGTGGAGCATGCTCTCCTGGTTCGAATCGTACTCGGTGTGGACGATCAGCCCCTGTAACTCGATCTCTCCGGGTTCGAGCAGCGCTTCGGTCCGTCGCCTGAGCTCGTCGTCGAGCGTCTCGCTCATACCCGTCGCTCGCACCCGATAAAGATACGCTCCCCGGTCGCCGCTGCGCCGAGGAGCCGAAAAGTCGTCTGTCGTTTACAGTCGTTCGAGGTTCTCGGCGCGCGGGCCCTTGTCGGCCTGCACGATGTCGAACTCGACGTCTTGGCCTTCTTCGAGGTCGGGGCCGCCGACGTCTTCCATGTGGAAGAAGACGTCCTCGTCGGCTTCGTCGGTCTCGATGAAGCCGTAGCCCCCCGTGTCGTTGAAGAAGTCCACTTGTCCTTCGGCCATGTTTACAGCCGCTCCAGGTTCTCCGCCCGCGGTCCCTTGTCAGCCTGCACGATGTCGAACTCTACCTCCTGTCCTTCCTCCAAGTCGGGGCCGCCGACGTCTTCCATATGGAAGAAGACGTCCTCGTCCGCGTCGTCGCTTTCGATGAACCCATAGCCGCCCGTGTCGTTGAAGAAGTCAACCGTACCTGACGCCATTGCACTCGATGGGATGCACCGGTAACATAAAAACCTGCGCAATGGCCGCCCGGCATGTCCCGCCGTCACACGATCCGTCCGCGTGCCAGAAGATTCATTTCAGCCCCCCAGTTATGAGCTACGAATGGCTTCGCGCACGCACAGCCTGCTGAATCGAGCCTACGAGCGCCTTCTCGAACGCGAGATCGACGGCGCACCCACACACGTCGCCGTCATCCAGGACGGCAACCGACGCTACGCGAACGAACACGGCCAGGACGCCGCCGACGGCCACCGTGCCGGTGCCGAAACCACCGAGGCGGTGCTCGACTGGTGTGCACAGATCGGCGTCGAGGAGCTCACCCTCTACACGTTCTCGACGGAGAACTTCGACCGCTCGGCCGACGAGCGCGACCACCTCTTCTCGCTGCTCGAAGAGAAACTCCGCGAGTTCGCCGACGCCGAGCGCGTCCACGAACGCGAAGTGCGGATCCGCGCCATCGGCGAGACCGACCGGCTGCCCGACGATCTCCGCGACGCCATCGACTACGCCGAGACGAAGACCGCCGACTACGACGCGCTCCAGCTCAACATCGCGCTCGCCTACGGCGGCCGCGCCGAACTGCTGAGCGCGGCCCGCGACGTCGCGCGCACGGTCGAAACCGGTGATACTACTCCAGCCGACATCGACGCCGAAACGATCGAGCGTCGCCTCTACGCCGGTCCTGCCCGCGACGTGGACCTCATCATCCGCACGGGAGGGGACGAGCGCACCTCGAACTTCCTGCCGTGGCACGCCAACGGCAACGAGGCGGCAGTCTTCTTCTGCACTCCCTACTGGCCCGCCTTCGCGAAGAAGGACTTTCTGCGCGCGATCCGCACCTACGAATCCCGTGAACAGTCGTGGCGTCGCACCCGCGCGCGCCGCGCGCTCGCACTGGTCCGTGCAGTGGGTGGTGCGGAACTCGACGAGGCACGCGCTATCGTCGAGCGCTTTCGCGAGTATCTCCCGCGCGGCGAACTCGACGGTGTCGAGAGCAACACGAACGAGACTGAACCGACAACGGCCGACTGAGTCAACGACAGCTATCCGAGTTACTGCCCGTAGCGGCGCTGTCGGTTCTGATAATCCCGCAGCGCGCGGAGATACTCGCGTTTGCGGAAATCCCGCCAGTTCACGTCGGTGAAGTACAGTTCGGAGTAGACCGACTGCCAGATCATGAAGTCCGAGAGCCGTTCGGCACCAGTCTTGATGACGAGATCGGGGGCGGTCGGAAAGACGAGTCGCTCCTCGATCGTCTCGGCGTCGATCTCCTCGGGTGCGAGCGTACCGGCCTCGACGGCGGTGGCCGCGCCACGAACGGCCGCCGCGAACTCGTGTTTGCCGCCGAGACCGATGCTCACGTTGATCGGTGCGTCGGCGCGCTCGTCGTCATCCGGGCCGCGAACGGCGAGCTCGCGCGGGGCGTCACAGCGCTCGAACACCCGGCGGATGGCCGGCACCGCGCCCGTATCGAGCACGCTCACGTAGACCAGCACGCAGTCGGCGTCGTACTCGAAGGCCCACTCGAAGAACTCCTCGACCGTTCGATAGGCACCGTCTTCGAGCAGATCGCGCTCGGCGATGACGACCGCGACACAGCCCGGCAGCGGGGCCTCGGTGCGGCGAATACGAGTGGCGAGATAGCGGTCGTACAGTCCCACGGTGGAACGGAGCGGTTGATTCACCTAAGCCTTCACGTTTCGTCGACGAACGATCATCGATCGCTCTCGGGATCCGTTTTTGAGTGGGTTATCGCAGTAGCGACAACCGAATGCAGACGACAATGAAGGACCGCACCCGCCCCGCACAGCCCACATACCTCCCCAACCGACTGCGCTCCTCGCTCGCTTCGCTCGCTGTGGTGCTCATCCCTCGCACGTTCTCCGGCCTCCGGCCGGATTCATCGCGCGCCACGGGGTTGATTTCGGTTGGGGATGGCTGACGGGCGGTCGCTGGCGGCTTCGGGAGCGTTAAGTAGCTATCGGGGAAACGACGGGCAGTGACGTGGCCTCTCCGGCGGGCGGGCGCGTTCGCGCTCGTCGGCGCGCTCTCGCTCGCCGCCCCGCTGTTGGGACCGGCCGCCGCCGCTCCCTTCGTGGTCGTCGCCGCGCTCGCGGCGTTCGTCGTCGATGACGGGCCGGCCTTCGAACTGTTCGCCCGGCCCGGCGATCACGAGGAGCGCGCGCTCTACGGGCTGGCGGGCTTCGCGCTTGCGGCGGCCGGCCTCGCGCTGTTCGTCCCCCTGTTCGGCATGCCGGTTTTCGTCTTCGTCGCAAGCGTCCTCGTGCTCTCCGGTGGCAACCTCGCCGAGGCGGCGGTCCGCCAGCGCCGACACGAACCCGTCGCCGCCACGGTCGCGTTCACCGTCGGCGGGACGTTCGCCGGCGTGCTCGGCCAGCTCGTCGTCGGACTCGCCGCCCCGGCACCGACGCCCGCACTCGCGGTCTTTTTCGCCGCGAGCGCAGCGTTGCTCGGCGCGCTGGTTCGCCTCGCGCTGTTCGTCCGCGACGACCCGCTCGTGCTGTTCTCGATGGGCTTGCTGCTCTGGCTGCTCGCCGCGCTCGAACCGACGATCGCCCCGGTCGGTATCGCGCTCGCACTCCTCGTCACCGCTGGCTTCGGTGCGCTCGCCTACGCGCTCGACACCGCGTCGATCACCGGGATGGTGACGGGCGTGCTCGCGGGACTGCTGATGGTCGTTCTCGGCGGGTTCGGCTGGTTCGCGCTGCTCATCACCTTCTTCGGCGGCGGCGGGCTCGCCGGCAAGTTCCGCTACGATCGGAAACGAAAACGCGGGCTCGCCGAGGGCAACGACGGCGCGCGCGGCAGCGCCAACGTGCTCGCGAACTCCGCGGTCGCGCTCGGTGCCGTCTTGGGCTACGCCGCGAGCCCGATGCTGCCGCTCACGGACAGCCCCTTCGTGTTCGCCTTCGCCGGCTCGCTCGCCGCAGCGATGGCCGACACGCTGTCGAGCGAGATCGGCGGGCTGTTCGACACGCCGCGGCTCATCACGACGCTCGAACCAGTCCCACCGGGCACCGACGGCGGCGTGACGTGGCAGGGTGCCGTCGCCGGCCTGTTCGGCGCGCTGCTCATCGCCGTGCTCGGCCTCCTCTTCCTCCCGTTCTCGCTGGCGGGCGCGATCGCGATCACGCTCGCGGGCGTCGCCGGCATGGTCGTCGACAGCCTGCTCGGTGCACGCTTTGAGAATCGAGCAGTCGGCGAGCTGTTTGCCGGGGCGCTCGCCGGTCTCGCGTTCGCCGATCGCCGTATCGGCAATCAGACGGTGAACTTCCTCGCCACGCTCGCGGCCGCGCTGGTCTGTGCAGCGCTCGCCGCGGCCACCGGTCTCGCGGCGCTATGAGCCACCGGATCAGGCCGGCGACGCCCGCCGACCGCCCCCGCCTGCTCGCCATCCAATCGGCATCGCTCGCATCGACCTGGCCCGAATTGCTCGAAACGGCGATCAATGGGCCGGGACGCGTGCTCGTTTCGGGTCACACGGCAGTCGGCTACGCGCTCGCGGTCAGCAGCGATCCGACACATCTTGCCGAACTCGCCGTCGCGCCCGGCCACCGCAACGCGGGCCGCGGCTCGGCGCTGCTGAAGGCCATCCTCGACGACGGCGACGACTGTCGGCTCACCGCACGCGCGGACGACGAGCGCGCGCGACGGTTTTACGAGCGCCACGGCTTCCGAGTCGATCGTTTCCTCCCGGACCACTACGAACACGGCGACGGCGTGGCGATGGTGTATCAGTCCGACGATCGAAGTTGATCGGCGGTCCGCACGCGCACGTCGGTCGGCCGTTTGACGAACTCGCCGGTCGAGCGCGCGACGATCTGCTCGACACCGCGTTGGGCAGCCACGTCGAGCACGCGCTGATCGAGTTCGCCGTCGATCACCACCGCCACGGGCACCGCTGACGCCTCCGCGATGGCGTCGAACGTCTCCGCGGCCTCGATGGTCGCAATGACGGTAAAATCGCCGTCGAGCAGCCGTGCCTGATCGGTTTCGTCGTCGATGATGTTCCGAACGTGTGCGCCGAGCGTCGCCGGTTCGTCGGTACCGTCGCCCCCTTCGGTTACCTCCTCCGAACTCTCGCTCTCGTCGCCCTCGACTTCGTTTCCACCGATCGATTCGGTCGGTTCGACCGATGGCTCGCCGGTCGGTTCGACGGCCGACTCGACGGCTGCCGTGTCGGATGGTACGCTCCCGGCGTCCGTCGGGGGTGGGCGAGCGGGTGATGGCTCGCCCTCGGTGGTCGTCGTTTCTCCCGGTTCCGAAACTGTTGGCTCGGCCGTCGCGGGTGCGATGCGGTCGGTCGCGGGCGCGGGTCGTGCGCTGCCGTCGGTCGCGGCGACGGCCTCGCGGGGGTTGCCCGCCTCGGCGACGAGCTCGTGGGCGACCTTCCCGCGCAGCGCCTCGTGGACCTCCTCGCGCGAGAGGTCCTCGACGCTCTTGCCCGCGGGAGCGACCGCGACGTACTCCACCTCGCCGACCTGGGCGAGCTCCTTCAGGATGAGATCGCCGCCGCGGTCGCCGTCGAGAAACGCCGTCGTCGTGCGCTCGGTCGTGAGCGCCGCGACCGCGTCGGGCACGTTGGTCCCCTCGACGGCGATGGCGTTCTTGATGCCGTATTCGAGGAGAACGAGTACGTCCGCGCGCCCCTCGACGACGGTGATCGCGTCGCCGTCGGCCACCCGTGGGCCGGCCGGTAATCCTTCGTACTCGGCGACTTCGCCGGTGCGTGCGCTCTCGCGGACCTGTTCGACGAGTTCGGCCGAGCTCATCGTGCTCTCCTCGAAGGCCCCCAGGAGCCCTTTCGCACGCTCGACGACCTCGCGGCGCTTTGCAGCCCTGACGTCCTCGATGCGCTCGACGTCGACCGTCGAACGACAGGGGCCGATGCGATCGATCGTTTCGAGCGATGCAGCGAGAATCGCAGTCTCGACCCTGTCGAGCCCGCTGGCGATGGTGATGCGACCGAACGACTGGCCGTTCTGCGAATTGATGCTGACGTCGATCCGGCCGACCTTCGAGGACTGTTGGAGCGTCCGTAAGTCGAGATCGGTGCCCAAGAGTCCCTCCGTCTGGCCGAAGATCGCACCGACGACGTCGTTGCGCTCGACGACCCCGTCGGCGGTGACGTCCGCATGGATCAGGTATTTGTCCGTATCCTCCATATCTGAGTGGTGTTCCCCTGTCGGGGTCGGTTTGTGATCGTAATGAACTGCGACACTGATACGTTTCGTACTCGCCCGCCTGAACGGATATACCTACCGCCATGCCCCCTCTCCGTCCGACGTATGTCGGTCGTTGCACCCCAACGGCCAACGTTTATTCCTCTCCTCTTCCATCTCCGACCATGGCAGACGTCCTGTCCGACGAGGAGATCGACGACCGCGCGCCGGAGGGATGGCATCACGAGGGCGACGAGATCGTCCGTACCTACGAGTTCGACGAGTATCTCGACGGGGTCGAATTCGCGAGCGAGGCCGCCGAGATCGCCGACGAGGAGTTCCACCATCCCGAAATCACGATCCGCTACGACGAGGTTGCGATCGCGCTGACGAGCCACGAGGAGGGCGGCGTCACCGATCAGGACATCCAGATGGCCGAGCATTTCGACGACGCACGCTGAGAACCGACGCGTGCTGCCGGCAGAACAGCTATGAGGATCGCGCGCGCGTACCCGATAAGTCCGATGGAGCTACCCCAGTACGATTTCTGGCTGTGCGACCTCGACGGCACGCTCGTCGACGTCGAATGGACGTACGTCCGTCGGCTGTTCGACCGCGTCGGCGAGCGCCTCGGCTACAGCTTCGACGACCGCGAGGCACACACGCTCTGGAACGGTCTCGGCGGGTTCCGCGACGAACAGCTCCGTGAGTGGGGTCTCGACGCCGAGCGCTTCTGGTCGACGCTCCACGCGATCGAAGACCCGAGCGCCCGCGCGGCGGCGACCTTCGTCTACGACGACGCCGCCGCGTTCCTCGCGTCGCTCGACGTCCCGGTCGGGATCGTCACCCACTGCCAGCGCTATCTCGTCGAGCCGGTTCTCTCCGAACTCGATCTGCACGGCCGGTTCGAGACGGTCGTCTGCTGTACGAGCGACCTGGGCTGGAAACCCGATCCCGAACCCGTCCGTCTGGCGATCGAGCGAATGGGTGTCACCGGCGACGACGGCGTCCTCGTCGGCGACGGGCCCCACGACGTCGGTGCGGCGTGGAACGCCGGTCTCGACGGCATCCATCTCGAACGCCACGGCCACGACCGCCGCGGGCGCTGCGTCCGTGGCGATCATCGTATCTCACGGTTCCCGGTCTGATCCGGGCGGACCGGGAGTTTTAGGCGACTCGCTCGCCCGGTGTCGGTATGGTCCATAGCGACTGGGACGACTGGCTCGTCCGCGAGATCGACGCCGCCGATCCCGACGGCGTCGCGCTCTGGTATCTCGGCTGCAACGGCTTCGCGATCACGGACGGCGCGACGACACTGTTCATCGACCCCTATCTCGGTACGGGCGACCCGCCACGAACCGTGCGCATGATCCCCGTCCCGTTCGCGCCGAGCGACGTCAGGACAGCCGACGCGATCTTCGCCACGCACGAACACACCGATCACGTCCACGGCCCCTCGCAGGCTCCGATTCTCGAACGCACCGACGCCACGTTCTACGGCCCTGCCGACAGCATCGCGGTCGCGCGCGAGGGGGAATCCTGGACCGACGAGTGGGACGTTGCAGCCGATCAGCTCGTCGAACTGGCGGTCGAAGACACCGTCGAACTCGGTGAATTCACCGTCACGGTCGAGACGGCACACGATCCCGACGCCACCCAGCCGGTGAGCTACGTCGTCGATCACCCGGCGGGGACCTTCTTCCACGGCGGCGATACGAAACCCGACGCGAGCCTCGAACCCGTCGGCAAGCGCCACGACATCGACCTCGGCGTGCTCGCGTTCGGTTCGACCGGGCTGCTTCCCGACAAACAGACCGGCGAACTGACCGAAAAACGCTGGTACTGCGACGAAAACGAGATCGTCGAAGCCGCCGGACAGCTCCGAATCGACCGACTCGTCCCGACGCACTGGGACATGTGGAAGGGACTGACGGCCGACCCGACGGCGCTGTCTCACCACGCTCGAAGCTACGATTATCCCTCGGATCTCGAAATTGCCGAAATCGGCGATCGCATCGAACTCTGAGAACCGGTGATACGGCGCTGAACGTTTAAGAGGATCGTGGCCGATCGTTCGGTATGAGTGATTCTGACACGGATGGACGGACGATCACCGAGGACGGGATCACGCTCACGAAATCGTACGAGACCGACGAGTTCCCCGTCCCGACGGTCGACTTCCGCCTCCGTTCGGAGCGCGACGACGAGGCGATGGTCCGACTGGTCGATACCATCCCCGAGGGCGTTCCGGCGGCGGATCTCGGCTTCCATCCCGACTACGGTGGCGACGACTGGACCGTCGAGGGCGACAGCGCGGTCTTCGAGCACCGCCTCGCGGCCGACGAGGAGTATCGAACCGTCTACGGCGTGCGAACCGACGATCACGACCCCGAACGGTTCATGACCGATCCGACGGTCGAGATCGGCAACTCCGACGGCGAGACATCGACTACCGAAGTGGCCGACGCCGAGGGTGGAACCGATACCGACGACACCGCTCCCGAACCCGCTACCGACGGATCGGATGGCGACGACACCGAGGATTCGGCCGCCACGTCGGGTCGCGACAGCAGTCAGGCCGCCCGCGACGTCATCGCCGGCGATCGCGACGTTGCGGATCCCGATGGCGACGATGCCATCGAGGAGGTCGACATCTCGGGAGCCGAGGCGGCTGCGGCGGACGGGGCCGGAGAATCCGGCGGAACGAACACGGCAGGTGGCCAGCCACGCGACGGCGAGGCCGATACGGGCGATGGCGGCATCACCGAGGGCACCGTCGGGGCGGCGCTGGCGGCCGAACTCCGCGATGACGACCTCTCGGCGGCCGATCGCGAGCTACTCGCCGAGGAACTCGACACCGACGACGCCGGAAGCGAGGTGCGTCTCACCCATCTCCAGTCGCGGATCAGCGATCTCGAAGCCTACACCGATGCGCTGGAGGAGTTCATCGATGAAAACGGACCGGCCCGCCAGCTCATCGAGGATCTGACCGATCAGGTCGCGACGATCGAGGACGAGCTCGCGGCGCTCGACGAGCGGACGAGCGAGACCGAAGCGGCCATCGAGCGCCTCGACGCGGCCGTCGAGACGAACGCCGACGACATCGCGGCGCTCGACGAGAACATCGACGACACCGAGGGTGCCATCGATACGACCCAGGAGTCGGTCGCGGAGCTCCGGTCGGACGTCGAGGAGATCGAGGAGTGGCGTGAACGGATTTCGAGCGTGCTCGGCGGCGTCTCCGAGGAGTCCTGATTCAGTCGTCGTCTGATTCGCCGCCGTCGGTGCCGTAGCGGTCGGCGAGTTTCTGCTCGAACCACTGCCACTCCCGGGTGAAGGCGTCGTCGCGTTTGAGCTTCCAGACGTCGGCGTCGCGGACGCGCGGGCCGACGCGATAGGACTGCACCATGTTCCACAGCCAGAGCAACACGCCGATGCCGATGATGAACGCGCCGACGGAGGCGACCTGTTGGAGCATGGCGAACTGTTCTGGGTAGTTGGCGTATCGCCGTGGCAGGCCGAGCGCGCCCATGATGAGCATCGAGCCGAACGTTATCGGGACGCCGATGATGGTGAGCACCGCCTGCAGCCGTGCGAGGAGCGTGTCGTACATTCGCCCCGTGATGATCGGATACCAGTAGTAGCTCGCCGCGAACATCATCATCGGGATGATTCCCATGACGATGAAGTGGAAGTGGCCGACGACGAAGTAGGTGTCGTGCACCACGAGATCGATGGGGATCGCCGCCAGGAAGACGCCCGTGACGCCGCCGAGGATGAACGTCCCGATCGAGCCGACGGCGAAGATCATCGGCGCGGTCAGACGGATCCGGCCGTCGTACATCGTCGAGATCCAGTTGAACACCTTGACGGCGCTCGGGACGGCGATCGCGAGCGAGACGAACATGAAACTCGCCCGCACGCGCGGGTCGATGCCGGTCGAGAACATGTGGTGTGCCCAGACGCCGAAGGAGAGCACGCCGATGGCCAGCGTCGAGTAGACGATGAACTTGAAGCCGAACAGTTTGCGCGAGGAGAACTTCGGGAGGATCGTGCTCACCAGCCCCGTGGCCGGCAGAAAGATGATGTACACCTCCGGGTGGCCGAAGAACCAGAACAGATGTTGCCAGAGGATGGGGCCACCGCCCTCGACGAGATAGAACGTCGTCCCGAAGTTGCGATCGAGCAGCATCATGATGACGGCGCTGCCGAGCAGGGGGAAGGCGAACAGGACGATGCCGCTGGTCGAGAGCATCGTCCAGCTGAAGATGTCGATGTCGGGCCAGCCGATGTCGTCGCCGCGCTCGGAGACGACGGTGATGATGAAGTTGATCGCGCCGAGGGTGGTTGCAATACCGCTCAGATGCAGGCCCAGGAGGAGTAGGTCGACCTGCGGGTTTCCGCTCTGAATCGAGAGCGGTGCGTACAGCGTCCAGCCGGTCTCCGGGGGATGGAGCGCTTCGAGAAACGGGATCTTCACGCCGACCGTCGAGAGGAGTTTGCCGAGCGCATCGGCGGGCAGTCCCGCCCGCGAGAGCAGCAGCGACGGCGGCAGCATCCAGAAGGCGATGGCGTTGATCCGCGGGAACGCCATGTCGTCGGCATCGAGCAAGAGCGGCAGGAAGTAGTTGGCGATGCCGAAGAAGACGGGTGTGACGAAGAAAAACAGCATCGTGATGCCGTGGGTGGTGAACAGACCGTTGTAGGTGGCTGCGGTCCAGACGTCGGCCGTCGGCGTCAGCAGTTCGGTCCGGATCATCATCGCCTCCGTACCGCCCCACAGCGCCGCCACGGTGCCGAAGACGAGATAGAGGATGCCGATGTCCTTGTGGTCGACGGTCGTCAGCCAGCGCAACAGGCCCGACTGTTTCTCGGCGTGTTCGGTGTCGGTTTCGCCGCCGGAGAGATAGCCGCCGTCGGGGCGTGGGATCGGCGATGACCAGCCCTTGGTTTGCAGGAACCGTGTCCCGAGTGCAACCAGCAGAACGGCGATGATCGCCAGCACGACACCACCTCCGATCATGGCCGTTCCTCCACAGCTGCCGGTCGTCGATCCGGAACCATGGCTCGCCTACTCGGCCCCCGTGTATAAACGTAAGTTCACCCGTTGGTTTGACCGGTTTCATCGCCAACCGTTCAGCCAGCGAGCCGACCGTAGATGCTGCCGAACGCGAAACCGTAGGCGAGATGGGCGAGCACGGAAAAGCCGACGTAGATGACGAGGATCGGCCCCGTGATCGAGCCCCGGCCGACGACGACGAACACGATCCCGATGACGGCGGCGAAGGCCACCGCCTGGGCTGCGGGGTCGGGACCGAACGGGAGATACTCCTCGATGGCGACGAACAGCGCCGGCCAGACGACGACGGTGACGATCGCGAACAGCGCGATGGCGATCAGTGGCCGGCCATCGATGCCGAGAAAACGGCCGACGACGGCTGCGACCGACAGCGTGCCCCGCGCCTGTGTGTCGAGAACGAGCAGGAATCCGCCCAACACCATCGTCCCGACGAGGCCGCCGGTGATCGCACGCAGCGCCCTGTGCATGTCCGGCCCTCGGTCGACGGGACGAAAAAGTCCGGGCATCCGTGCCGGCCGCGCCTCTCCGTCGATCACCTTTTGGTCCATCGCCCTACCCCATGCTACCGTCCGACATTTATATCTGCTAGATGCCTTCCGCATCGAGAAAGTATCTAATGAATATTATCATGAAAGATCATAACAGTTTTTACCCTCCTCGCTGTCGGTGCCGATGCGGTCGGCGAGCGGGTCGCGCCGTCCCCGCCTGGGGTCCGCTCGCCGCCACGAGACCAACCATGCCAACGCCAACGGAACTCATCGGAGACACGGACGTCTTCACGAAGGACGTCGACAACCCCGCAGCCCGCGAGCTGCGCGAAATGCTGGACAAACAGGACTACGTCTTCGCACCGGGGATGTATCACGCCCTCGACGCCCGGCTCGCGGAGATGGCCGACCACGACGCCGCCTACATGAGCGGCTATTCGACCGTTCTGGGCCAGTTCGGCTTCCCCGACCTGGAGATGGTCACGATGACCGAAATGGTCGAGAACGCCAAACGAATGGTCGAGGCCACCAATCTCCCGGTGATCGCCGACTGCGACACCGGCTACGGTGGCATCCACAACGTCCGGCGCGCCGTCCGCGAGTACGAGAAGGCCGGCGTCGCGGCGATCCACATCGAGGATCAGGTGACGCCGAAGCGCTGTGGCCACATCGCGGGCAAGCAGATCGTCTCGCGCGAGGACGCACAGGCGCGCTTCGAGGCGGCCGTCGACGCCAAGCAGAGCGACGACACGGTGATCATCGCGCGCACGGACGCCTACGGCTCGGCGAACGGCGACTGGGAGGAACATCTCGAACGCGGCCGGCTGTACGCCGACGCCGGCGTCGACATCGTCTGGCCCGAGATGCCCGATCCGAGCCGTGAGGACGCCGTCGACTACGCCGAGACGATCCACGAGACCCATCCGGAGCTCGATCTGGCGTTCAACTACTCCAGTTCGTTCGCGTGGTCCGAACAGGACGATCCGCTCACGTTCCAGGAACTCGGTGATCTGGGCTACAGCTACCTGTTCATCACGCTGTTCGCGCTGCATTCGGGGGCGCACGCCGCCTACGAGGACATGAAGAACCTCGCGGAGAACGCCGAGCAGGGTCAGTTCGACCTGGAGGAGAAGTATCTCGGCCACGAGACCGAGAGCCATCACGAGCTCTCCTTCGTCGACAAGTTCCAGGAGATCGAGATGGAGTTCGACCCCGAGGCGCGCTCGCGCATCGAGGGGTCGGAGGGCTTCTCCGAGGACGAACGTGATCCGCTGACGGCCGAGGCCGACGGCGACGACGACTGAACGCCACGAACGGCGTTCGCGTCGTCGGATCGAAACAGACAGTACCCCATCGGTCCACTGGGTAACTGTCCATGCGACGTGGCAGCGAATGCATGTATAGCCAGCCAGCGACGCCCGGCGGCGATACAGCCATCTACTGATATGACACAAAAAGAACACGACAAGCGACTCCACGAGCGACAGTTCGTGCGGACGTTTTTCACCTCGCCGACGGCGGTCGAAGGTGAGGATGATTCGGCGAAGATGATCCGCAGCGCGAGCGAGCTGCGCGGAATGCAGGCACCGGACGTGTGGGTGCCGGACAACGAGGACGCGACCGCACCGTCGATGCGCGACGAGGGTGCAGCGAACATCGTCGAGGTGCTCTCGGAGAACGGTGACGAGTTCCCCGGCGAGATCCACCCGCGGGTGGTCTGGCATCGCGACAGCCCCGAGACGCGCCATCAGGGGCTCAAGCGGATGCTGTCGATCGCCGACCCGGAAAAAGGGGCCGTCGAGAACCTGGATGGGTTCGTGATCCCCGAGGTGGGTGGGATCGACGACTGGAAGAAAGCCGACGAGTTCATCACGATCGTCGAGCACGAGCACGGGCTCGAAGAGGGGAGCCTGGCGATGTCGGTGATCGTCGAATCGGGTGCTGCGGAGCTCGCGATGGGTGAGCTGCGCGAGGAGATGGGCAAACCCACGAACAACCTCGAACGGCTGTTCATGCTGGTCGACGGCGAGGTCGACTACACGAAGGACATGCNATGGGCAAACCCACGAACAACCTCGAACGGCTGTTCATGCTGGTCGACGGCGAGGTCGACTACACGAAGGACATGCGCGCGATCACGCCCACGGGCAACCTGCCGGCGTGGCCGGAACTCCGGCACAACACTTCGCGCGGTGCGAGCGCGGCGGGGTTGATCTCGGTCGACGGCCCCTACGACGACATCCGCGATGTCGAGGGTTACCGCGAGCGCATGACCGCCAACCAGGCCAAGGGGATGCTCGGCATCTGGTCGCTCACTCCCGGCCAAGTGGTCGAGGCCAACAAGTCCGGGCTGCCGCCGGCGACGGGCTCGTGGCTGCTCGACGACGGCAGCCAGCAGGTCGCCCTCGAAAGCGATGGTGACAAAGAGGTCTACACGGGCGATCGGCTCTCGCTGTCCGAAGACGGCGACGGCTACACGCTCACGGTCGGGAACGACGAACGTCACCTCGACGAGGAGGAACTCAGCGAGGAGCTGCTCGACATGGTCGAGTATGTCCCGAGCATGGACGACATTGTCGACTCGATGGAGCAGTTCGAGGAGGCCCGCGACGCCGGCACGGGTGCGATCGCGATGGAGCGCGCCGCGACCATCGAGATCGACGGCATCTCGGNAGTTCGAGGAGGCCCGCGACGCCGGCACGGGTGCGATCGCGATGGAGCGCGCCGCGACCATCGAGATCGACGGCATCTCGGTCGACGTCGCGAACGACCGAATGTGGGACGAGGCGACCTATCAGGCGTCGATGACGCCCGTCAGCCTCTTTCAGGACGTCTACGAGCACCGCCCGGACCAGCACGACGAGCTCGAAGAGCTCTACAGTCCCGACGTCGTCGAGCGCGCCACCAACGTCGGCAACTGAACCGGTCCGACCCGAACCGAACACCGTTTTTATCGGTAGCGAGTAACGCCGTCATGCCAGCATACGGCAAAGTCGACGGTGCCTTCTTCGACGAACACATCTACCCGCATCTCGGTGCCGAGCGCGAGGAAGTCGTGCTCGGCCCACAGCACGGCGTCGACTTCGGGGTCGTCGATCTCGGCGAGCGCTCGCTGGTCGTCGCCACCGATCCCATCTCCGTTCTTCCGGAGCTCGGCTTCGAGCGCGCGGGTCGGTTCGCCTTCGAAGTTGTCTGTGCCGACGTCGCGGTCTCGGGGCTCCCGCCGGCGTATCTCTCGCTCGATTTCACGCTTCCGCCGTCGATGACCGACGCGGAGTTCGCCACCTTCTGGCAGGCGTTCGACCGTGAGGCCAGTGATCTGGGTGCGAGCGTCGTCGCGGGCCACACCGCCCGCTACGAGGGCTGTTCGTTCCCCTGGGTCGGCGGCGCGACGGTGATGGGTGTCGGCGATCGGGACGAGATCGTTCGCCCGGACGGCGCGCGCCCCGGCGACACGCTCCTTCTGACGACCGGTCCGGCGGTCGAGGCGGTCGGCCTGCTGACGACGCTGTTCGGCGACGAGATGGAGCTGCCCGAGTCGACGCTCGATACGGCCCGCGAGCGCCTCGACGACGCGCGGGCCGTGCGCGACGCGCTCGCGGCCGCGGCCGCCGGCCCGGTGACGGCGATGCACGACGTGACCGAGGGCGGCCTGCGGGGCGCGCTCTGCGAGATGACCGCGAGCACCGGCGTGCGCTTCGACATCGATCGCGAGCGTGTGCCGATGCGTCCCGGTGTCGAGCCCGTCTGCGAATATCTCGACATCGATCCCTGGGCGGCGACCAGCGCCGGCTCGCTCCTGATCGCGGTCGATTCTTCCGGAGTTGATCCCGTTCTCGATGCGCTCGAATCCCGCGGGACGACCGCGGCCGTCGTCGGGGAGGTTTCCGAGGGCAGCGGGGCGTACGTCGACGGCGAGCGGATCGAACCACCCGCCGCGGACCCGTCGTGGGACGTCTACGCCGACTACGTTTAGTGACTCGGACGGGCCGACGAATGCAGGCGACAGTTCTATACTCTCGTGCTGTGAGGTGAGTGACGAACGGCACGCGATCGAGCGGATCGTGGCGATGGAACGACAGCGGCTCAGCAGGACCTATTCATGTCAGACACTGATCTCGAACTCGGCATCGTCGGATTGGGAAAGATCGGCGGCAATCTCGCGAAACAGGCCGTCGAGAAGGACGTTCGCGTGGTCGGCTTCGATACGGCCGATCGTCCGGAGCTCGAAGAGGAGGGCGTCGAAGTCCACGACGCGGGCGCGTACGACACGCTCGTCGACGAGCTCGACGCGCCGCGGGTGATCTACCTCTCGCTGCCCGCCGGCCCGATGATCGACGACGAACTCGACGACCTGCTCGATCATCTGGTGGAGGGCGACGTCGTGATGGACGGCGGCAACTCCTTCTGGCGCGACTCGATCCGCCGCGAGGAGCGCGCGTGGGAGCAGGGAATTTATTATCTCGATACGGGCACCAGCGGTGGCCCGCCGCGCGCGAGCGAGGGAGCTTGCTTCATGGTCGGGGGTAAGGAGGAGGGGTTCGAGATCGCCGAGCCGTATCTCGACCTGCTCTCGGTCGACGGCGGACTGCTCCACGTCGGCCCGCCGGGTAGCGGTCACTTCGTTAAACTCGTTCACAACGGTATCGAGTTCGGCATGCTCCAGTCGATCGCCGAGGGCGTCGAGCTGCTGGAAGCGGGCCAGTTCGATCTCGACATGGCCGACCTCTTCCACAACTGGTCGAACGGCGCGGTCATCGAGAGCTGGCTGGTCGAACTGATGGAGAAGGGGCTGCGCAAGGAGGATCAGCAGGAGGACGTCCCGGATTTCGACGAGATCCCGAACTACATCGAGGACACCGGCGAGGTCAACTGGCTCGTGAGCGAGGCGTACAAGGGCGAAACCCCCATCCCCGTCATCAGCCAGTCGGTCACCGAACTGTTCAAATCACGTGGCAACCAACGCCACGCCTACCGAGCCATCGCGATGATGCGTCACGGCTTCGGTGAGCACCCCTTCGGCGAGGACGAGGGTATCAGGAGCGAACGCCTGCACGGGCGGGTCGACAACGAGGCGCGTCACGATCTCCGCGACGAGGACGACGTCGACCCGGTCGGACCGCTCGCCGACGAGGAGGACTAACCATGGCAAAGGAATTCATCGACGACGAGAACGACGTTCACGTCTGGGCCGCAACCGAGGACGAGGTTGTCGAAAACGCCCGCGAGCAACTCGACGCGGCGGGCGTCGAGACGGACGACTCGGAGATCCGCGAACGGATCGCCATCATTCCCTCACCGCGGCGCATCAAGAGCGGCACCGATGGCGTCTTCGACGAGCGCCGGCGACGGGGTGGCGAGCGCACCACGCAAGAAGTCGTCGAGAGCGGGATGGACGTCGGTCTCGGCACCGGGAGCACGACCGCGTGGGCGGTCGCCGAGATCGGGCGGCTGCTCCGTGAGGGTGAGCTGGAGGGCGTCCGCGGCGTCGCCACGTCGCTCCAGAGCCACGAACTCGCCAAGGAAGTGGGCATCCCGCTCGTCAATCTCGACGAAGTGACCGAACTCGACGTGACGATCGACGGCGCGGATCAGTATTCAGAAGAGGAGCCAACGGTCATCAAGGGCGGCGGCGGCGCACACGCCCGTGAGAAGATCATCGACGCGATGGCCGATCGCCTGGTGATCGCCACCGATGAGGAGAAGGCCACCGACCCGCTCGACTACCCTGTCCCAGTAGAGGTCATGCCCGATGCGCGCGAAGTCGTCGCCGAGGACCTTCGGGCTGTCGGCGGCGACCCCGAACTCCGAATGGCCGAGCGCAAGGATGGCCCCCTGTTCACCGCGAACGGCAACCTCGTCATCGACTGCGACTTCGGCGGGCTCGACGACACCAGCGGGACCGCCCGCGACATCGAGCAGATCCCCGGCGTGCTCGAACACGGGATCTTCCTCGATATGGTCGACGACGTCTATCTCGGGACCGAAGACGACGTCGACACGGTTTCGTTCTGAGCTAAACCGTCGTTACCTCGTTTTCGAGACGACCGACGTTCTCGATTCCGATGGCGATCTCGTCGTCGGCTTCGAGCGTGAACTCTTCGGGAACCAGCGACGTGCCCGTGAGCAGGACGGCGAGTTCGGGCGTCGCGTTGTGGCGATTCAGATACGAGACGAGTTCCTCAGGCGAGCGCACGAGCTGGGAGGTCGAGGTGCTGTCGTCGAACATGACCTCGTCGTCGCGTTCGATCCGCATCGAGAGTTCGAGATCCTGCGGGTCGCCGACGGTTTCGGGCGAGGCGATCGCGGGCCCGATGGCACAGCAGCGGTCGTAGATTTTAGCCTGTGGGAGATACAGTGGATTATCGCCCTCGATCGAGCGGCTGCTCATGTCGTTGCCGACGGTGTAGCCGACGATGTCGCCCCGGTGGACGACGACCGCGAGTTCGGGTTCGGGCACGTCCCAGTCGGAATCACCGCGGATTCCCACTTTCTCGCCCGGACCTACGGTTCGCGAGGCGGTGGCTTTGAAGAACAGTTCCGGTCGATCGCCCTCGAATACGTCTTGATAGATCTCGCCGCGACCGCTCTCCTCCTCGCGGGCGTCGCTACTCACCTGGTAGGTGACGCCGGCGGCCCACACCTCGTCGGGAACAGCGGGCATCGTCGCGCGCGCGGCGACCGAATCGGCGTCGAGCAGCGGCGCGTCCGCAGTCAATCCCTCCACGACGTCGTCGATCCCCGTGCCGAGCACGTCGGCGACGTTCGCCAGCGCGGCGAACGAGTCGAGCCCCTCGCGCGCGGCCGTGAGATCGTAGGCCTTCTCGCCGTCGCGGGCGACGAGTCGCGCCGCCCCGTCCTCGATCGTGCGGTAGTAGCGCATAGTGGATCGTGGTGGGCCGCCCACAAAGTTTCACGGGGTGGGGCTTGCTATCGAAGCCGAAAGAACGGTATACCCTGGTCCCGTAGTCATCCGGAGATGGCAGATACCTACGAGAACTACGTCGACGGTGAGTGGCGCGCGAGCGAGACGGGCAGCACCTTCGAGGTGCGCAACCCGTCGGACACGACCCAGGTCGTCGCCGAGGTCCAGCAATCGAGCGAGGCGGACGCCAACGGGGCCGTCGAGGCGGCTGCGGCCGCGCAGGACGAGTGGGCCGACACGCCCGGTCCCGCGCGCGGGAAGTTCCTGCGCGAGACGGCTAAACGGATGGATCAGCGTCGTGACGAGCTCGCCGAAACGCTCGCGAGCGAGGAGGGGAAGACGCTCTCGGAGGCCTCCGGCGAGGTCGGTCGTGCGGTCAACATCTTCTACTACTACGCCGAGCGCGCGATGGACTACGCCGGCGAGAGCTACAACCCGAGCGCACAGGGCCAGAACCTCTACACCGTGCGCGAGCCGATGGGCGTCGCCGGGCTGATCACGCCCTGGAACTACCCCATCGCGATCCCCGCCTGGAAGATGGCCCCGGCGCTCGCGACGGGCAACACCGTCGTCTGTAAGCTCTCGGGCGATGCGCCGACGGTCTATCTGAAGGTCGTCGAGTGCATGGACGAGGCCGCCGAGGCCGCTGGCGTGCCCGACGGCGTCGTCAACGTCCTCACCGGGAGCGGCGAGGCGGTCGGCCAGCCGATCATCCAGCACGAGGCCGTCGATGCGGTCTCCTTCACGGGCAGTCGACAGGTCGGCGACATGATCTACGAGCAGGCCACCGACGCGCACAAGCGCGTCCAGACCGAGCTCGGCTCGAAGAACCCGACGGTCGTGACCGAGAGCGCCGACATCGAGGAGGCCGCCCGGATCGTCGGCGGCGGTGCCTTCGGCGTCACCGGTCAGGCCTGTACCGCGACCGAGCGCGTGCTCGTCGACGAATCGATCGAGGAGGAGTTCGTCGACGCGCTCGTCGACTACGCCGAGGGTGTCGAGATCGGCCACTCCGTCGAGGACCCTGGGATGGGACCGAAGGTTTCGGAGAGCGAACTCGGAACCACCCTCGACTACATCGAGACCGCCAAAGAGGAGGGTGCAACGGTCGAGTACGGCGGCGGCCAGCCCGAGGGCAGCGAGTATGAGGACGGCCACTTCGTTGAGCCGACGGTCGTCACGGGGCTCGATTCCGACGCGACCGTGATGCAGGAGGAGGTCTTCGGCCCGTTCGCCGGGATCATGACGTTCTCCGATCTCGACGAGGCGATCGAACTCGCCAACGACGTCGAGTACGGGCTCGCCGCAGGGATCGTCACCAACGATCACAGTGAAGCCAACCGGTTCGTCGACGAGATCGACTTCGGCATCGTGAAGGTCAACGAGGCCACGACGGGGCTCGAACTCCACGTGCCCTTCGGCGGGATGAACGCCTCCTCCAGCGAGACCTACCGCGAGCAGGGCGAGGAGGGGATGGACTACTTCACGATCATCAAGACCGTCTACGACAGCTACTGAATCGGCAATTTTCCTTCGTCTCGAACGAACTCCCTGCGGTTCACACTCCTCGCTTCGGTTGTGGTAAAACATGGGCGCTGCAGGATTTGAACCCGCGACAGCTTGGTCCGAAGCCAAGTACTCTGTCCAAACTGAGCTAAGCGCCCGTAGCCATCGGTTGCGCCGAGTCGTAGTTAAATCCCCCGGTCGTCGCGTTTCGCGCCATTTATGCGCACACCGCCGGGAGAAGGGCCATGTCCGGCGAGCGTTCTCGCGGCCTGCTCGAACTCACCAGACCCGTCAACGCCGTCGCCGCGGGGATGCTCACGTTCATCGGCGCGTTCGTCGCCGGTGGTCTCGACGCGTCGGTCGCGGTCGCTGCGGCCGTCGGTGCGACTGTTCTCGCCACCGCCGCGGGCAACGCGATGAACGACTACTTCGATCGCGAGATCGACCGGATCAACGAGCCCGATCGTCCGATTCCTCGGGGTGCGGTCACGCCCCGGGCGGCGCTGTGGTTCAGCGTGCTGCTGTTCGGCGGTGCCGTCGTGTTCGCACTTGCCCTCCCGTTCGTCGCCATCGCCATCGCCGTCGTCAACCTCATCGCGCTCGTCGCCTACACGGAACTGTTCAAGGGGCTGCCCGGCGTCGGCAACCTCGTCGTCGGCTATCTCGGCGGGAGCACGTTCCTGTTCGGCGCGGCGGCCGTCGGGCGGATCACCGAGGCGGTCGTCGTGCTGTTCGCGCTCGCGGCGCTGTCGACGGTCGCCCGCGAGATCGTCAAGGACGTCGAGGACGTCGCCGGTGATCGCCGCGAGGGGCTCCATACATTGCCGATCGCCATCGGCAAGCGCCCGGCGCTCTGGCTCGCCGCCGGTTTGCTCGCGATCGCGCTGCTCGCCAGTCCACTGCCCTACCTGCAGGCGACGTTCGGTTGGCCGTATCTCGCCGTCGTCGCGATCGCCGATCTGGTCATGGCCGTCGCCGCCGTCGAGAGCTTCAGTGACCCCACTGCGGGCCAGGAACATCTGAGCTACGCGATGTTCCTCGCGGGCGGCGCGTTCGTCGTCGGCCGGCTCGCGGTCGCCCTGTAGGCCGGTGTTCTTTTCCTCGCTGGCGGCCTATCACTACTATGCCAGTCACTGACGACGACGAGCTCCGGGCGATCCTCGATCACGAGACCGTGGCGGTCGTCGGCTGTTCGTCGACGCCGGGCAAAGATGCCCACGAGATTCCCCGCTACCTTCGCGAACACGGCTACGAGGTGATCCCCGTGAACCCTCATGCCGACGAGATCTTCGACCGCGAGGCCGCCGACTCGCTCGCGGACGTCGACGAGGAGATCGACATCGTCGATGTGTTTCGACCGAGCGACGAGGTGAGTGGGATCATCGATGCGGCGCTCGATCGCGAGGATTCGCCCGTCATCTGGACGCAGCTCGGCATTCGCGACGAGGAGGCGACCGATCGTGCCGAGGCTGACGGCCGGCAGGTCGTCGAGGATCGCTGTATGAAGGTCGAACACCAGCGACTCTGCTGAACGGGCCGATCAGAAGAACCGAAATAGCGGCGAACGTGTGGTTATTCTCCAGTCGCAGTCGTTCCGTCGGCGTCGTCGGCCGTTGATCCGGTATCGGTCGCGTGACTGGGTTCGGCCTCATCGATGGCTGCCCCGGCGAGCAGCGAATCGACGTCGATGTCCTGCTCGCGCGCCAGGGCATCCAGGATGGCGCGCTGGTCGTCGAGATCGCGCTCGATGCGCTCGACGCGCTCGCTCGTCGTCTCGACGTGTGCCTTGACATCGTTGACCTGCGAGCGGAGTTCGTCGACCTTCTCGTAGAGCGTTTCGGCCATGTCGGCCACCCGCTGGAGCTTCTTCGCCGTGTTGCCGAGTCCCATGTCGGTCGGTTGGCGCGGAGCTACGTGGCTCTTTGGTTCGTGCTCGAACGGGGCGATTAAGACGCCGCCGATCGAAACGTGGGTATGGACGGGTCGCGGGTTGCCCCGCTTGTCGGCATCGTCGGCTGTGGTCTCGTTTTGCTGGCGCTTCTCGCGCCCTATCTCGGTGCCGACGCCGGCGCGATCGGCATCTACTACGGCGACGGGGCAGTCAACCCGCTTGTCGGCGGGCTGTTCGCCGCGGTGACGGTGATCGTTCTCGCCGCCGGTCGCTCGGGACGGACCGCTCCCGCGACCGCCGCCGGCGTCGCGCTCGTGTTCGGCCTGGTGATCGCCGGCGTCTCGCTCGTCTGGAGCCTGACGGTGCCCGAGAGCACCGTCTTCCAACTGTCGACCACCTCACTTATCGAGTTCCATCGCTGGCTGCTGGCGCTCGTCTCGCTCGTGGTTCCGGCCAGCGGTGCTTGGTACGCTCGCGCGCTTGCACTCGTATAGATTCTTGCCACAGTTGGCTGGGCAGCTGAAGAAGTGGCCTCTTCTGGCGTCTGTGCACTGTGGCTGCTGGCCGAGAGAACGCGTCCTGGTGGATGAAGGGCGAGCATCCCGAAGGGATGCGAGGGCTTCGGCGGTGCGGTTGCGGAGCGGCTTGCGGAACGTGTAGTGATTTTGTACCGCGAACGAGCAGCGCGAGTGAGCGGGCCGAGAAGTGACCGAAGCGAGGCGCGAAGCGTGGTTCGAGACGGCGAAGCCGTCTCGTCATCACGAGAGGCGCTTTGCGCCTCTCGAACGACCTCGAATGTCGAGCGGCGAAGCCGCGAGACGAGGGAACGACGAGGCTTTTGGTCCAGATTTTGCCAGCGAGGCGCGGAGCGCCTCGGGCCATTCACGCGGCGGAGCCGCGCGAAGACAGCGAAGGAGCGACCGAAGGGAGCGACTGAGTGCAGCAAACGGTGGAACGAAAAGTCCTTATGCGGGAGTTGGCTATCTCAAACCGGACTAGGTCGGGCAGTTAGGCCCTGCTCTCCACCCGCACCACGGTCTTCAGCGGGGACCGAACCCTGGGCGCGTCCGGACAGACCGGCACGGGCCCCGCAAGCCAACGTCGAAGCCTCGTCCGTCGGGGGCGGCGGTCCGCGGGCGTTCGTCCGCAGGGACGACCGGCCGCGGTTAGTCGGCGGCAGTCCGTCAGGCGCGGAAGCGAGCAGCGGACCGCCGGACAGCCATCGCTCGACGGGTCGCGGGGTGGAGGAGGCACGCGGGCTTCCCCGTGCTGGAACGCCGGGCAACCTCGGGCGTCCGTCTCTCGTTTCATACCCATCAGCGCGGCGTATCGAACGGCTCTCAGAGCAAAAACAGCACGCGCCGTCGCTACTCAGAATCGACGTCGGTCTCCTCACCATCGACGTACACTTCGACGTCGTCCCCGCCCTCGAAGTCCGTGATCTCGCCGGTGATCCGGTAGGCGTCACCGCCACCGCCGAGCCGCCCGGCGACGGTCGAGCCGGAGATGATGTCGAGATCGGGGTCCTGCGTCACGCCGCTGTCGTCGATCGGCGCGCCGTAGCTCTGCCCGCGACGCTCGATCGAGCCCGTGACCGTCATCCGGTAGTTCACCTTCTCGTCGGGCTCGCCGCCGATGATGACGACGTACTTCGCCTCGCCGGTCGATGTCTGCGTGTCGGTCGTCGTCGGCGTGGCTGCTGCAGTCGGTGTCGGAGTTGCCGTTGCGGTCGACGTCGCCGTGGCCGTCGGCGATGGCGTGGCCGTCGCGGTCGGTGTCGACGATGCCGTCGTGGTCGCCACCTGTCCCTGGATCGTCGGCGTCGGCGCTCGGGTCGCCGTCGCCGTTTGCGCCGTCTCGGTCACGTCGGTCGTGGTCGCGTTCGATTCGACGGTGGTCGTCTCGCCGGCCTCGTTCGGAGCCGTTGCGAGCTGTGAACAGCCCGCGAGCAATAGCATGGCTGCGAGCACCACGGTCAGCGCGACGCGTCTGGTCATATCTCAATCAGCCGGCGTGCGGCCTATAATACCCTCGATAGTCGTCGTCAGTCGCCTGCGAGCTCCTCGCGAACGAGATCGGCGGCGTTCGCGATCGCGCCGACCGAGGAGAGATAGCCCGCGCCGACGGTGGTCTTCATCGCTTTCGCCGCCGTTCCGCGGAAGACGGTCGGCCCGACCTGTGCCACCGCGCCGTCGCCGACGCTGACGAGCCAGCCCGGCGCGTCGAACCTGAACCGCTCCGGCCGCGGATCGAACATCTCGGCCGACCCGTCGTGTTCGACGATATCGACGATGCTCCCGGCGACGCTGTGTGCCTCGCGTACGGCGGCCGCGGCGCTCGCGGGCACCGCCGCCCCGTCGGCGTCCGTAACCCGCCCGGCGTCGCCAACGACGAACGTGTCGCCGCCGAGTTCGAGCGTGTCGGAGACGATCGGTCGCTCGCCGGAGAGTGCGCCCGGCCCGCGGATGCCGCCAGTCCAGAGGAACTGATCGTAGTCGATCGTCTCGTGCTCGCACTCGATCGTCTCGTCGGTGGCACGCTCGACGGCCCGGCCCGTCCGCACGACCACGTCCCGACTTTCGAGCTCCTCGCGGACCGCCTCCTGGAACGCCGCCGGGAAGTTCGGCGTGACGCTGTCGAGGCGTTCGAGCAGGAGCACCTCGCGGTCGATCTCCTCCTCGCGCGCGAGCGCGGTCAGCTCGCCCGCCACCTGCACGCCCGAGAGCCCCGCACCGCCGACGACGACCCGCCCGCCGGCATCGAGATCGAGAAACTCCTCGCGGATGCGGGCGGCGTCGGGCAGTCGCTTGAGTGGGGTGGCGTGCTCCTCGACGCCGGGCAGGTCGTGAAACGCCGTTTCGGCACCGAGACAGACGGCCGCGACGTCGTACTCCAGCCGGCCGTCGTCGAGTTCGGCGACACCCTGCTCGTGGTCGACATCCGTGACGCGCGCGACGCGGACGGTCGCACGGTCGAGGGCATTGTCGAGCCCGACCGTGATCTCGTCGGCGAGTGCCGGCCGACGCACGACCCGATGGAGTTCGTGCTGGACGAGGTGTTCCGGGCGGTCGTTGACGACGACCAGCTCGGCCGATTCGGGCAGCTCCTTCTCCAGCTGGCGAGCGAGCGTGAGACCGGCGTAGCCGGCCCCGAGAACGGCAATTCGCATCGTTCACCGTAGGGGATCGTCGGTTAAATGGCTTGAGAATGCGGCTCTTCAGGTGTTCCTTTTCCCGAATCGTGTTCCTGCTCGTCGGCATCACATCGTTTTTCACACAGGTCGCTATAGCCAAAGTTCCACACTCACGCGTTGCAACTGAGGACCGCAGGCCACACCCTTCCCAACCGACTCAGCTCCCACTTTTTTACTTTACCCGCTCGCTCCGCTCGCGGGTTCGCAAAAACCTGGACTAAAAACTCCCGCTCGCTCGGCCTGCGGCCTCGCTCGCGGTTCAACACCTGACCTTCCGCCACCGAATCGTACCGCACCACAGCCTCCCCAGCCGATTCGCTCGTTCGCTGCACTCACTCGCTCATCCCTCGCACGAGTCGCGCACCTTCGGTGCGCTCCCGCGCGCCACCGCAACTACGTAGCTGTGGCCGATGATTTAGAACAAGGCTTCCGACTCGTCGAGCACGCGCGCGGGGCCACCGACCTCCCACGTTCGGGTTTCGACGCCGCAGTCGGCGACGGCGCTCTCGACGCGTTCGACGTGTTCGGCCGTCGTATTGACGTAGACGCTCGCGCCGGTATCGGTCGAGAAGTAGGCCGGAACGCCCGATTCACGGAGATCGCGCACCACGTCGAAGATCTCGAGCGTCGCGGGCTGCCAGTAGACCCAGCCGGAGGGGCCGGTCATCGTCGTCGCGGCGAGCGAGAGCGAGTCGTGTTCGGCGAGTTCGAACGTCCGATCGAAATCGCCCTCCCGAAGCGCGTCGCGCATCTCGGCGAGCTGACCGTGGACGTGCGCGAGGCGCGCCTCGAACATGTGGCTGTCGGCGGCCTCACGGTGGGCCTCCTCGGTTTCCTTGTACGCGGGCACGAGCGCGCTCACGATCCGGAGATCGTCTTCGAGCTCGCTCTCGATGCGCTCGGAGCGACAGTCGGTATCGTTCAGCCCGGCGTGGAGATCCGAAAACCCACCCGTCACCGCGCGTGCGGCCGAGGCTGATCCGCGCCGCGCGACCGTCGAGATTTCGGGCAGCGAGAGGTCGAGCTCCGCTGCCGCACAGAGCGCCCGCGCCGCCGCCGCGAAACCAGACGACGAAGAGCCGAATCCCACGTTCGTCGGAAAGTCGTTTTCGCTCTCGAAACGCACGGGTTCACTGACTCCCGCACGCTCGCGCA
The DNA here is from genome assembly GCF_000336695.1 of Halococcus morrhuae DSM 1307. Classification (GTDB taxonomy): domain Archaea; phylum Halobacteriota; class Halobacteria; order Halobacteriales; family Halococcaceae; genus Halococcus; species Halococcus morrhuae. The sequence continues at coordinate 67,919 of NZ_AOMC01000152.1, read as the reverse complement.
CGTGCGAGACGACCGCTTCGATGCGCTCGCGACCCCGCCCGTCGACCGTTTCGCCGTCGATGACGTAGCGATCCTCGTCGAGCGATTCGTCGAACGCCACGGTCGTCGTGGTGCTGCTCGGCGCGGTACAGACGCTTATCGAGTCGTGGTAGGGGAGTCTGAGTTCGTCGTCGCGCATCCCGTGGTACTTCACGAGCCCCTGGATCGGGTGTGCCCGCGCAGTGGCTTTCATACCCGTGTGGCGAGCGACGCGCGAATAAACGTCCCGGAACGCGGGAGCGCCGTGCGGTTCGCGACCGCTGCGGACGGTCGCGTCGATGTCGGGAATGAAAACCGTTAAGCGGAGAATATCCCGGATTTTTCATCGTGAACCTTCCGAGCCGAGACACGACCGCTGGACGACTGTTGCTGTTCGCCATCGCCATCGCCGGGACGGCGCTGATCGCCAACGCACCGACGCCCGCCGGGCTCTCGATCCGCGGCCAGTACGCCATCGCCACCACCTTCTTCGCAGGAACGCTCTGGGTGACGGGCGCGCTGCCCCTGCCCGTGACGGCGCTGTCGATACCCGTTCTGCTCACCGCGTTCGGGGTCTACGACGACATCGACCCGGCGCTCACGGGCTTTGCCGACCACCTCATCTTCCTCTTTATCGCGGGCTTCATGATCGCCAACGCGCTTCAGAAGTACAACATCGACCGCCGCATCGCGCTCTGGATGATGGCCCGGCTCGGCTCCTCGGCGCGCCTGTTGATTCTCGCCATCATGCTCGCGACCGCCTTCCTCTCGATGTGGGTCTCGAACACGGCGACGACCGCGATGATGACGCCGATCGCGCTCGGCGTGCTCGCGCAGGTCATCGGTCGCGACGAGATCCAGGACCAGGACGACGAGGCGGCCTCGTTCTCGAACATGCAGATCGCCACCCTCCTGGGAACGGCCTACGGCGCGAGCGTCGGCGGCGTCGGCACGCTCATCGGGACACCGCCGAACGCGGTGGTCGCCGCCCAGCTCGCCTCGCTGTCGAACTACAGTCTCACCTTCTTCGACTGGCTGCTCGTCGGCATGCCGGTCGTGATCGTCACGCTGCCGATCGTCTGGTACGTGCTCACCTTCGTGCTCTACCCGCCCGAAGTTTCGGACGTGAGCGAGGCCAGAGCACAAGCGGAAGAGTACCTCGAAGAGGAGGGTTCGTTGAGTACGCGCGGACGGCGCGTGGCGTGGATCTTCGCCACCACGGCCGGGCTGTGGGTCGTCGGTGGGCTCGACATCCTCTTCGAGGGTGTGCTTCCGCCGCGCGTGTTCACGACGCTGTTTGGCGGCGACGGCCCGACGATTTTCGGCGTTTCGGGCCACCAGGGGCTGCTTTACTACGTGATGGTCGGGCTGTACGCGATCCCGGCGCTCGTGCTCGCCGACACCGTCGAGTGGGACGATCTCGTCGATATCGACTGGGGGACGATCCTCCTGTTCGGCGGCGGCATCTCGCTCGCCGACGCGTTCGCCGAGACCGGTGCGACCGAGTGGCTCGCCGACACGATCTTCGGATCGCTGGCGAACCAGCCCGCCGTCCTCGTCATCGGCGTCGTCGTCGTGCTGGTGATCTTCCTCACCGAGATGACGAGCAACACCGCTACCTCGACGATCATCGTCCCGCTGCTCATCGGTACGGGCGGGGTGTTCGCGTCGACCTTCGGGATCACACCGGTCGAGACCGGCATCGTCCTCGCGGTCAGCGGCGCGATCGCGGCGAGCTTCGCCTTCGCGCTCCCGGTGGCGACGCCGCCGAACGCCATCGTCTTCGGCAGCGGCCGGATGAAACAGTCGCACATGCTCCGGGCCGGGATAGTGCTCAATCTGTTGATGACGGCCGTTCTCACCGTCCTGATCATCCTGCTGTTCCGATTCGTCTGGCCGATCGTCCTGTTCTGAGCAAGCGATGTGTGGCCGGGGCTGTCGACCCCGATCGAACGCCTCAAACCGCGCTCGGTCGGAGGCCGCGCATGGGCACGCCGCTCGACTCGCGCGAGGCACAGGCCACTGCCGTCATCGACCGCCTCGACGCGGAGTATCCCGATACGACCATCTCGCTCGATTTCTCGAACCGGTTCGAACTGCTCGTCGCGGTGGTTCTCTCCGCACAGTGTACCGATGCGCGGGTCAACGAGACTACCGACGAGCTCTTCGAGAGCTACCCCTCGCCGGAAGCGTTCGCGAACGCACCCCAGGAGGAGCTCGCCGAGGCGCTGAACTCGATCACCTACTACAACAACAAGGCGAGCTACATCCGTGAGTCGGCCCAGCTCGTCGTCGAGGAGCACGACGGAGAAGTTCCCGACACGATGGGCGAACTCACCGAACTGCCGGGGGTCGGCCGGAAGACCGCGAACGTCGTCCTCCAGCACGGCTACGACGTGGTCGAGGGAATCGTCGTCGACACGCACGTCCAGCGGCTGACGCGCCGGCTCGGACTCACCGAGGAGCAGCGACCCGAGCGCATCGAGGAGGATCTGATGGAGTTCGTCCCCACCGAACACTGGCAGGCGTTCACGCATCTGTTCATCGACCACGGGCGGGCGACCTGCACGGCGCGCAACCCGGAGTGTGGGGACTGTGTGCTCGAAGATATCTGTCCGTCGTCGAAGGTGGATTCGTCGACCGATCTCGCCAGCGGTGAGGAGTGGACGTAGGTCGTTTCGGACGGTTCCGTGTCGTTTCGTCGCAAAACGAACGAACGATCGACGGTGGTTTTTGTGTGGGGGTCGAGCGACGAGACGCAGCCGGCGGGGCTGCACGTGGCATCCACCGTCCGATGGAGGTCGGACGGTGTGACGTTCGTCAGACGAGATAGGCGAGAACGTAACGAGCGATGCCGACGAAATAGGCCAGCAGCCAGAGGATCACGTAGCCGAAGACGCCGATGCGCAGCCGGGTCCGCCAGTGGTCCATCCGATCGGAGCCGATCTCCGAGAGCAGGACGTCCTCGTCGTAGTCGTGATAGAGGTTGTATTTCCGTTTCGCCCGGAAGATGCGGACGATCCCCGTGAAGGCGAAGGCGAGCAGCGCGTAGGCCTGCAGCCCGAGAAAGGCGTGCAGGGCGGATGCACCGCCGAGCTGGCCGAACAGGCGAGGGAGCATCCAGACCAGCAGCGGCACGGTCGTGAGCGTCAGTCCGGTGACGATGAACTTGAGATGGTAGACGAGTACGCCCCACGTCACCTTCTCGGTGTCGATCATGATCCACGCACCGTAGAGAAAGCAGGGAAAGCTCGCCGTGACCAGTATCGCGACGATCGTCGCCACCGTCGCGTCGGTCAGCCCGAACATGGCGAAGATCGCCGTCGCGGGCGCTAAAGGCTGCCGAAACCCGTGCGCTGGCGGTCGGAAAGCCTAACCCGGTCGGTGACGTACGAGAGACGATGGCCGACTCCCGACCCACGGCGGACGAGGGAGACGAGCGTGCAGATGAGAGCGGCACCGACGCCGACAGCCGTACCGCTGTCGGTGAGGGAGCCGACACCGGGAACGAGGGTGAATCCGCAGCGACCGACGCAGACGCGGCGGAATCGACCGATCAGCTCCGCCAGCGGGTCGATGAGACGTACGATTTCGACGATTTCGGGCCGACCGACATGGCCCAGATGAGCGCCGACGAGTGGGAGGCGGCCTTCGATGCCGACTCCTGGATCACCGGCGATGCACTCCTCGCGCGCGTCGAGGCCGATCTCAGAAACCGCATCGCTGAACGGGACGTCTTCGCCAGGCTCGAAGGCGTCGAGGACGGACTGCTCGCCTACTCCGACGAGGGCTACGCCGTCGTCTACCCCGACGGTAGCGTCGAGGGGCGTGGCACCGTGTTGCGGGACGTCAAACCGACCGTCGCGCTCTGCTCGATGGACGACTACGACGTCGCGGAACCGCCGGAGGGGGAGCTACTGCCGGAGCCGTCGGCGGTCCCTGAGGGTGGCGGCGAGCTCGGCAACTGGATGCTCCAGCTCGTCGCCGTCGCCCAGCTGCTGGCGGGGCTTGGACTCATCGTTGCGTGGGTGTTCTTCCCCGTCGAGACGCTGTTCGCGCCGGTCGCCGGGATCGTGTTCGTCCTCTTCGCCCTCCTGTTGTTCGTCCAGGTGGCGAACGCGCGGCTCTCCGACAAGTTCCGTTCGGAGGAGTATCGCGACCGGCTGCGTGCGGTCGGCATCGGCTCCGACGAGCGTCCCGATTTTCTCCCCGAGCGCTATCGCAAGCCGGCCGACGCTTCCGCCGTCGAGGGCACCGACGACGACCCACAGACGGACGAGCTGGACGATTCGGCCTCCTCCGTCTGAGGCGCGATACCCGCATCCGGTGGACTTATGCGAAGCCAGTCCAGAGTGTGGATACACATGAACAGGCGGGATTTTCTGCTGGCAGCAAGCGCCGCGGCAGGTGGTTCAGCCGCCGCCAGCGGGACCGCCGCCGCACAGCAGGACAATGCGTCCGGCGGTGGCGGCGGGAACGCTTCCGGTGGGGGTGGCAACGCCTCCGGCGGCGGTGGCAACCAAAGCGGTGGCGGCAATCAAAGTGCCGGCGGGGGCGGTGGGGGCGGCGGTGGCCCGACGAAGACGGTAAAGGTCGGCCCCGGCGGCTCGCTGAAGTTCGAACCCGAGACGCTCTCGCTCCCGACGGGTGGCAAGGTGAAGTTCGTCTGGGAGTCGGACGGACACAACGTGAGCCCGAGCAACGGCGACTGGGGCCACGAGCCGATCGAGGACAAGGGGTTCAGCTACACGACACCCGCCTTCCAGGAGGCCGGCGCGCAAGAGTACGTCTGTGTACCGCACGAGTCGGCGGGGATGGTCGGGACCATTCAGGTCGGTTCGAGCGGTGGTAGCAGCGGTGGCGGCGGGGCGGAGGAGCCGAGCCCCGAGGAGATGGGTGTTCCCTTCCAGGCGCACTTCGTCGGGATCGCCACCATCCTGATGATGGTGCTGTCGCTGGTCTACACGTTCTTCGCCGTGAAATACGGCGAATCACCGAACGCGAAGGGAGGAAACTGAAATGTCCACGTCAGGCAGTACATACGGCGATATTCACCGTTACGAACCGGCCAGAGAGAGCACCGCCGCGGCCGTCGCCATCGTGTTGCTCACCATCGTCGAGGTCGTGTTCGTCGGTCTGTTTGCCTACGGACTGATCAACGGCTGGGGGACCAGGGAGGTCGGCAACATGTATCTCGGCGCGGTGTTGGCGGTCGTCTTCGTCGACCTCGCGTTCGTCCTCCTGCTCTACCGCAAGGAGTTCCTCCCGGACGTGATGATCGTCAAGAAGCGCCGGCGCAAGTGGGAGGACCTCTACATCCGCGAGGAGCAGATGGAGGGGACGAGCATGGCCGGTGGCGGGATGTGGGACAGTGTGAAACGAGCGGTCTATCCGTATTACAAGAAATAACAATGCCAGAAGACGAAGACAGCTATCCGGCTGAATCGGGACGCAGACGGTTCGTGAAGGGCGTCGTCGGTGCATCGGCGCTCGGCGCGACCGGCATCACCGGTGCGACCGGGATCAAATACGCCACCACCTCCTCGGGCTCCGGTGGCGGGGCGACGCAGTATTTCGGTATCGAGAACATCGCCGGCCCGGCACCGCGCGGAATGCCACAGATACCGATCGAGATCGACTCGGACGGCTATCTGAAGGGCGTCTGGCCGGAAGTGAAGACGAAGACGGTCGACAACGAGGAGGTGAAGATCGCGGAGACGCAGCTCGGCGGCATCACCTACTCCAGCGAGTGGTTCCAGTACTGTGGCGTCCAGACGTACGCCGGCATCGCGCCCGACGCCGATCAGGACAACTTCTTCCGCGTCTCCGAGTCGGCCTCGACGAGCTACGACTGGATGAGCGATCTGAGCGCCGGTGACAAGCTCAAAGTCAGCGATTTTGACGACTACGAATCGTGGGGCAACGACATCGGCAAGGACGGGCTCGGCAAGCCGGCGATGGGTCGCTGGCGATCGGAGGATCTCCCGCCCCAGGAGACGGCCCCGATACAGATCCTCAGGAGCACGCGCATCGAGGATCTCGCGAAGGAGAGCGACCACCCCGAGTGGGTCAAGGCGAGCACCGAGAAGGGGTTCATCGCGTGGCTGAACAAGTGTACCCACTTCTGTTGTGTGCCGGGGTTCAAGTCCTCGGCCCAGAGCGCGAAGTTCGGCGGTGCGAACGACGTCTACTGTCCCTGCCACCAGTCGGTGTACGACCCGTTCAACCCCGTGAAGCTTCAGTTCACCTCGCTTCCGCGACCGGAGGACAGCGGGGAAAGCGGCGGTAGTAGTGGCAGTAGCGGCGGGGAGAGCAGCGCATGAGCCTCGAACGCCCCGACGAACACGATCACGCGGGCTGGATGGAACAGAAGGAGCTGACACCGATCGAGAGCACGTATCTCACGGTGTTGATGTGGCTCGACAAGCGCCTGCGCATCGTCGACTATCTCGAAGTCCTGGAGAACCTCTACTACAAGGTCAACCTCCAGATGCCGAAGAGCCACACCGAGCAGTACAACCTCGACAACAAGTTCTGGTACTGGTACCCGTTATATGCGCTCGGGAGCTTCTCGACGATCGCGTACGTCGTCGCCGCGCTCTCGGGCGCGCTGCTCGGGTTCTATTACGCCCCATCGACCGCCGGTGATCCGTCGGCAGCCTACAACGCGCTGACGATGATCATGACCGATCTCAACTTCGGGTTCTTCCTCCGGAGCCTCCACCGGTGGGCGGCGCAGGTGATGACCGCCGCCGTCTTCCTCCACATGCTGCGGGTGTATTTCACCGGCGCGTACAAGGAGCCGCGCGAGCTCAACTGGATCCTCGGCATCGTTCTGATCAGCCTGACGATGGTGTTCGGTTACACGGGCTACCTGCTGACGTGGGACCAGCTCGCCTACTGGGCGGGCCAGATCGGCGTCGAGATGAGTCTCTCGATCCCGCTGATCGGCGAGTGGGTCGCCCAGCTGATCTTCGGCGGGTTCGCGCTCGGACAGGCGACGCTCATGCGGATGTATCTGTTACACGTCTTCCTGTTGCCGTTCGTCGTGACGTCGCTGATCGCCGTCCACATCGGGATCGTTTGGATGCAGGGGATCGCGGAGCCACACTAGTACAATGACAGACACTACCGACACCGACGAGAGAAACGACGCCACCGAGGAGGTCGCCGCCGACGGTGCGGGCATCGTCGCGCCGGACGACGAGACGCCGACGTGGCGCGAACGTAAGGAGCGCCGCCAGGGGCTCTCACGACTCACCTACGAGTATTTCGAGCGCTCTCGGCGCGAGGATCAGGATCTGCGAACGGAATCGAGCTACGTCGAGCGTGACGTGCTCGCGTTCCCGACGTGGCCCCACGAGATGATCCGCAACCTCTCGCTGACGAGCTTCTTCGTCGGCCTGATCCTCTTTCTGGCGGCCGCGCTGCCGCCGCATCTCGGCGCGCCGGCCGATCCGTCGACGACGCCGGCGATCATCCTGCCCGACTGGTATCTCTACTGGTCGTTCGGCCTGCTGAAACTCGGGCCGCTGAACCCCGATCTCGCCATCCTCGGCGGCCAGAAGCTGATGAAGGACGCCACCTACGGCGTGCTCGCCAACCTGGTCGTCGTCGGGTTCATCGCCCTCGTACCGTTCCTGAACAAGGGGAGCGCGCGCCGGCCCGTCGAGCAGCCGTTCTGGTCGGCCGTCGGCGTCTTCGGCGTCGTCTTCGCCGTGATGATCAGCGGTCTGTCGATCAAGAACCTCTGGCCGGCGTGGGTGAACGTCCACCTGCTGTTCGACCTGACGTTCCTCCTGCCGTTCGTGGCCGGGTTCATCACCTACGGTATTCTGAAGGCGATGCGTGAGGGCTACATGTTCGAGCTCAACCGGCGGTACTACCGGCTGCGGCCACCGCGGTGAGCGACGACAGCGAGGGCGCGAGCGAGTCGCGCGAGATCGTCGTCCCGCTGCGCGCCTACAAGGCGGTGACGGTGTTCTCGACGCTGCTGGCGATCGTCTGCGTCATTTTGGGATTCGGCTTTCTCGACGCCGCCACCGGCGGTGCCGGACCGCTCTCGGTACTGTTCGAGACGATCGGGCTCGCGGACGCCGGCGGGAGTCTGTTCACACTCGTGAGCGCGCTCGTCGGTATCGGTTTCATTGCGCTCGGAGCCGGCATCTACGTCCTCGGCACGCGCTTTCGCACCGAGGGGATGGGAAAGGCTCAAGACGACAGCGGTGGAGATTCGGACAATGAGTGACGAATTCGTCAAGGGGCTCGCCACCCTCTGTGGCGGGCTGTTCGGCTGGATGGTCTTCTCCGGCTGGTACACGACCGAGGGGTTCGAGAGCACGCAGCTCATCGCCGAGGTTCCGACCGATCCCGCGATCTACGGCAACATCGCGCTGACCCTGCGCGAGGCGCTGTTCTGGTTCGCCATCTTCGGCGCGATCACCTTCTGGGTGCTCATCCCGGCCGGCCGGCAGGCCCGTGCCGCGCTGCGCGACCGCCGCTCGTCGAACTGATTCGATACTGCATTTTCTGTCGGTCGCGACGTTCTACGAGCAGCGATTGCGGATGCCCTCACTACTCTCGATGGTCTGATGACGCACTAGCTTCCAGGCCTGAGATCGTCCTGCAGGTGTTTGTCGTCCGGCTTACAGAACCAATCTGATTCGTTGAGAACACAGATGGTTCGGCTACCAGTCTACCGTCAACCACATCATGACAGTCACATCTCCCAGCCGAATCGCTCCGCTCGTTCCACCCGCTGCTCATCCACTATCAGAGCGTAGCTCTCACGAGTCTGCGCTCGCTGTGCTCCAGAGCCCGCTTGGGCCACGCACGGGCGCGTGCTGACCGCGGCTCGTTAAGCGAAGAGTAGAAACAGCTCATCCCGACGGCGTTGCAAAACAGTTCTCGACCGGTGGTTCGATCGATTGCGTCGTCTCAGACGACCGCGTTCCACAGCGGGGCGATGACGAAGAAGACGCTGAGGTAGGCCGCATAGAGCACGACGAGCACGGAGGCGGCGACGGCTGCCTTCGGCTGGCCGATCTCGCGGTCGTTGCGCACCTCGACGCGTCTGGCTTCGAGCTCGAAGAAGTCGGTGACGAACATCCCAACGACGAGCACCGACAGCACCATCCCCGAGTGGAGTTCGACGGTGCCGAGGTAGAACGAGCCGAGGATGAGCAGGATGGTGGTGGCGATGTGGGCGGGATGCTGCTCGATGGCGTCGGCACCGCCTTCGTCCGCCTGCGAGACGTTCGAGCGGTGCGAAAGCGCACGCGTCGCAAGGTTCAACACGGCGAGGACGACGAGCACGTAGACGATCAGCGGTGGCTCGCCGCTACCGAGCACGGCATCGACCGGGCCGAACAGCGAGAGCGGATTCATAGGGTATCGTCCAACGCGACTCCATTAGAAGGTTTCTCATTCCCGGTCGCCATCGGGCAACGAGACGATCGGTAGCGTTCCGGCGCGCGCCAGCTCCACCGTCGCTCCCGGCTCGACCGTCTCGACCGTCCGCCCATCGACCAGCAGCTCCACGTCGGCGTCGTCGCGCTCGACGGTGAGCGAAAGCCCAGCCAGCGGCACGACCCAGTGATTGGGGTCGGTCGCAAAGGGCGAGATCGGGACGGCGGTCAGCACGTCGCTCCCGGGGGCGACGATCGGTCCGCCGACCGTGTGAGCGTAGCCACGACTGCCCGCTGGCGTCGTGACGACTACACCGTCGGCACGAAATCGGGCGATCGATGTGCTCCGATCCGGCCGATTGAGCGAGAACTCGGAGATCGTCGCCGCGGCCGCCGTCGCCAGGGTGACGTCGAAGAGAGCGTGAGCGGCCCCGCCAGCGGTCTCGACGGCGACGAGCGGCCGCTCCGCGACCGTATACCGTCCGTCGAGAAGCCGTTTGGCGGTTTCGGGACGGAGATCGTCGGCGATCGGCAAGACAGGTGTGGAAACGTCCGCTGTAGCGAGCTCGGCGATCGCATCGCCGGCGGGCGCTATCACGAGATCGGTTCCGGCGACCGTTTCCGCGGTGGCGGTTCCGGCGACGCCGCCGGCGGCCCGGATCGTCTCGACGACATCGGCCGCCCCGTCGGCGGACACGAGCACCGCGATGTCCGGTCGTCCTGTTTCGTCGACCGCCTCGCCGTCACTCATCGCGATCGGTTGTGGCCGGCCGGTCAAAAGACTGCGGGCTCGTGGCAACGTTCGCGCGACGGCGACGGGAAACGCTTTATCAGCGCCGGCCGCCATCGCTCCGTATGAGTCTCGCCGTCGAGACGCCGCCACCGCCGACGCTCGAAGCCGGCGTCGACGCCGACGCCTACGAGGACGCCGACGTCGGCGGCGACGAGTATCGCCGCGACGAACTCGAATCCTTCCTCCACGCCGGCGCGTGGGACGAGGCGTTCGAGCACTGGGCGGCCGACACCGAGATGGACGAACGCGAGTTTGCTATCGTTCGCGATCTCGGGCTCGTCGATCGCTTCGATTTCTTCTGGGACGACTTCGCCGACCGGGTCGGCTACCATGCCCCCGGCCTGCCCGAGGACTGGAAGGAGCGCGATCTCCATCCGGATCTCGACTCGTGGGGCGCGGTCTCCTCGATCAATGCCGGACTCACCGAGCTCGGCCAGCTCGTCTGTGAGGTGCTCAAGGAGGAGTACATCGACTGGGAGGCCGATTACGACGCGCCGGACGATCTGCCCGATTTCTGATGACCGTCCGCTCCCGTTCGTGGGGTTGATGTGCATGGACGCGAACGGCTCGCATGAACGAGACAGCTACCCCGCCCGACGAGCGCGAATGCGAACGCTGCGGTCGTCGTGACGTCTGGGACGAGGCGACCGACAACTGGCGGATCGTCGAGAGCGGTCGCAGCCACTGCATCCACGAGTGGGATATCAACGGTGCGTACAACCCCTTCGCCGAGTCGTAGCCGGTCGAACTCGCCAACAGTTAAGTCCCCGTCGGCGTACGTTCGCGTATGGATGCGACGGAAGCCGAAATCGACTCGCTCGTCGGCCGTGAGGTCTACTCGAACAACGGTCTGTTCGTCGGCGAGGTCGAGGACGTCCGCCTCGATCTCGATCGCGAAATCGTCACCGGCCTGGCGGTCGGCGGACTGAACCGCGAACTGCTAGCCGGGCGTGCGCGCACTGCCAGCGGCGTCGTCGTCCCGTTCCGGTGGGTGCGGTCGGTTGGTGATATCGTTCTCGTCACCGAGGCGATCGAGCGCCTGCGCGAACCGAGCGAGGAGACGGAAAACGAAGCTGCGGTCTGAGTCTAATTTCCGTTGTCGTCGACGCCGAGTGCGTCGAAGAGCTTTCGCCGGACGGCCTGTTTTGTGAGCGCCAGCAGCGTTTCGCGGTTGTCGTCGGTCGTCTCGATGCCGGTGAAGATGCCCAGCGGGATCGAGACCGTCGCGTCCGTCGAGTGGCCGACCGTCTCGCCGTGTTCCTCGAAGGCGCTTTCGAGCACGTTGCGGATGTTGATGCGGATGTCCTTCGAGCGCGCCGACAGCGTGATGCGCTCGTCGTCGATGGCGAAGACGGCGGTCGTGCTCACCCCTTCCAGGTTCAGGAGCTGCTGGGCGGCCTGTGCGAGCGCGTCGCGATCGTGGATGTAGCCGGCGTTCGAGACGAGATACGAGCCGTTGACCTCGCGGTTGCCGATCGCCTCGGCGAGCACGTCGAGCGTTTCGGGCGACATCGACGGCGATTCGACCTGTTCGAGAGTGTCGTGGTCGGCGAACGGGTAGAGATAGGAGGCGGCGGTCAGATCGGCCGGCGTCGTGTCCCGCTTGAAGTCGAGCGTTTCGGCGCGGATGCCGTAGAGCAGCGCGGTCGCGACGGTGTCGTCGAGGCCGAGATCGAACTCCTGGACATATTTCGTCATGATCGTCGACGTCGAGGAGACGTTCGCGCGCACGTCCGAGAAGGCCGCCTCGTAGTCGCCGTCGGGCTCGTGGTGGTCGATGAGGACGTCGATCGGGCGGTCGATCGTCTCCTCCATCGACTGGGCGTGATCGACGAGCGCGAGCGTGTCGTACTGCTCGAAGTCGACGTCGGCGCGCGCCTGCAGGTCGACGCCGATGAGGTTGACGAACGCGCGGTCCTCCTGGTGGCCGATCTCGCCCTCGTAGAGGATGTCCGCTTCGATGCCGCGCGCGTCGGCGATCGCCCGGAGCGCGACCGCGCTGGCGATCGAGTCCGGGCCAGGGTTGTCGTTGGCGAGGATGGCCAGACGATGCTCGGTACCGTCGAGCACGTCGGCGAGCAGACCCGCCTTGTGTTCGAGCTCGCCGGTTTCGAGCGCGCGCAGCGCGGCGTCGGCGATCACCGTCGAGGGGTTGATGACGGCGTCGGCACCCGCCTCGCGGAGCTCGTCGGCAGTGACCGGATCCGAGGCGCGTGCGATGACGAACTGTTCGTCGCCGCGGGCGCGGACGTTGGCGATGGCCGCCTCGTTGGCCTCGATATCCGTCGACAGCACGAGCAGTACGTCCCGATCGGCGACCGCCTCGGGCACCCCCTCGTCGGCGATGTCGGCGGTCTTGGCGTTCATGTCCTGGTCACGGAGGGCCTCGACGCGGCTCTCGTCGACGTCGACGATGAGGACGTCCTTGTCCTCGTCGACGAGCTCCTCGGCGACGGCGTAGCCCACGCTGCCACAGCCCAAGATCGCATAGGAGGACATCGAGGCCATCGTGATGCCGGTGCTCATTGTCCGTCCGCTCTGGGGGAGCCATGTTTATAGTCTGCGTGTTCTCGGCGGTCGTCCCCGGCGGGCGCTGCTCTCACGCAAACTATTTGTCGCTGTCGGTGGACAATTCGAATATGCTCTCGCTCGAAGACTCGCCGCTCGCACGCGACGGCAAGATCCTGATTCTCGCCTACGATCACGGTCTCGAACACGGTCCCTCTGACTTCACCGAGCATCCCGAACGGATGGCTCCCGAGACCGTCTTCGACGTGGCGACCCACGACGCCGTCACCTCGGTCGCCGTCCAGAAGGGGCTCGCCGAGGGCTACTACCCCTCCTACGAAGACGACGTCTCGCTGCTGACGAAGCTCAACGGCACCTCGAACCTCTGGATGGGCGAGCCCGACAGTGCGGTAAACTGTACGGTCGACTACGCCGCCGACATCGGTGCCGACGCCGTGGGGTTCACCCTCTACGGCGGCTCGAACAGCGAGATCGAGATGGCCGAAGAGTTCCGTGACGCCCAGGAGGCCGCCCGCGAACACGATATCCCGATGGTGATGTGGTCGTACCCCCGTGGCCAGGGGCTCAGAAACGCCTCCGACGCCGACACGATCGCCTACGCCGCACGCGAGGCGCTCGAACTCGGTGCCGACGTAGCGAAGGTCAAATCCCCCGGTAGCCGCGAGGCGATGGAACACACCGTCCAGGCCGCCGGCGGGGAGAACGGCGCGAAGGTCGTCATGTCCGGCGGCTCCAAGGTCTCCGACGAGGCGTTCCTCAAGAACGTCAAGGCCGTGATGGACGCCGGCGGTGCGGGACTCGCCGTCGGCCGGAACATCTGGCAGCGCGAGAACCCGACGCAGCTGCTCGATGCGCTCGAAGCGGTCATCCACGAGGGACGGTCCGTCGACGCCGCGCTCTCGTGATGGACACCATCGAGGCGGTCTTCACGACGATCGCCGAGACGGCCCCCGAGATCCGCGCGGGGCTCGTCGGCCGGCGCGAGTACCAGGAGGGTGAGAACCCGAGCGGCGAGGAGCAGCTCGCGGCGGACGTCCACGCCGACCAGCTCCTGGAAGAGCGCCTGCTCGCGATCGACGGTGTCGGGAGCTACGCGAGCGAGGAACGCGAGGAAGTCGTCGGCGACGGGTCGGGGCTCTCGGTCGCGGTCGATCCGCTCGACGGCTCCTCGAACATCAAGCCGAACAACACGATGGGGACGATCGTCGGGATCTACGACGCCCAGCTCCCAGCCAGCGGCCACGATCTCGTCGGGGCGGCCTACACGCTCTACGGTCCGATCACGACGATGGTGACCGCCGTCGACGGCACCGCGACCGAGTCCGTCGTCGAGGACGGCGAGCGCCACACGGTGAGCGAAGACGTCTCGCTGCCCGACGCGCCGACCGTCTACGGATTTGGTGGACGTGTGCCCGACTGGACGGACGAGTTCACCGACTACGCTCGCGAGATCGAATCGGATTCGTCGCTCAAGCTCCGCTACGGCGGCGCGATGATCGGCGACGTGAACCAGGTGCTCACCTACGGCGGGATTTTCGCCTATCCGGCACTCGACTCGGCTCCCGAGGGGAAACTCCGCCTCCAGTTCGAGGGCTACCCGATCGCGTACATCGTCGAATCGGCCGGTGGACGCTCCTCCGACGGCGATCGCTCGCTGCTCGACGTCGAACCCGACGGACTCCACGGGCGGGTTCCGGTTCACGTCGGCAACGAGGCGCTGATCGACCGGCTCGAAGCGACGCTCGACGGCTAGTTCTCGCGATTTTCGGCGAACAACAGTTCGAACGTACTGTCCTCGATCGATCGTGTTTCGCGGATTTCGAACCCAGCGTCGGCGAACTGGCGTGCGCTCGTCTCGGTGTCGGGGAAACTCCAGCGCATCTCGACGCCCGTCTCCAGCCAATCGGGGTTGTTGCCGTTCCAGCCCTCGTCGCCGCCGACGGTGGCCACGGCGAGTCCGCCGGGTCGCAGCACGCGATGGAACGCCGCCGCGACGCGGGCGTGTTCGTCGAGCGGGACGTGGATCAACGAGAAGAGCGCACAGATCGCGTCGAAACTGTCGTCGGCGAATCCGAGTGCGCTCATGTCGCCCTGAACGAACCCCGCCTGCTCGATGTCCTCGCGGGCACGGCGGAGCTGTTCACGCGAGAGATCGATGCCGACCACGTCGTGATCGTCGGCCAAGCGCTCGGCGACCGGCACGCCCGCGCCACAGCCGGCGTCGAGAACCCGTGCGCCGTCGGCGAGCCGGTCGCATAGCCAGTCGAGATGGGGTCGATCGGCGTGCTCGCTCGTGCGATGGGCCAGATACTCGTCGACGATCGCGTCGTAACCGTCCCTGATGGCGCGCTTGTCGCCCGTCATTCGTCGGTACCGACACGGCCGATGGACAAACCGTTTCGCCGTCCGCGTTCGATCCGGTCGGGTCGACGACATGGAAAAGTCTTTCCGCAATTATTGCACAGTATCGGTATGGAGATCCGCATCGGCGAGGGGGCGAGCGACGAGGAGGCACGCGTCATCGGCAGCGCGCTGGCCGAACACACCGGGACGGCGATCGAGGTGTACGTCGGCGACGGTGACGCGCCCGCGACGACCGCCGACCCGCCGGCGAGCGACGATCGATCCGCAACGAACGGAGCGGGCGGATCACGGGCGTCGACCACGGACGGGCCGACCGAGCGCGAGGAACTCCTTCGCGAGGAGATCGCCGACATCGAGCAGGGGGGACCGGAGAAGTACAAGGACCGCCTGGACGATCAGGGCAAACTGTTCGTCCGCGATCGCCTCGATCTCTGGTTCGACGACGGGTTCGCCTTCGAGGACGGCAAGTTCGCCAACTTCGACAGCGAGGACCAATTGCCGGCCGACGGGCTGCTCACGGGGGCCGCCGAGTTCGAGGGACGGACGCTCCACGCGATGGCCAACGACTTCACCGTGAAGGCCGGCTCGATGGCCGGAAAGGGCGTCGAGAAGTTCCTCCGCATGCAGCAGCGCGCGCTCAAGACCGGCAAGCCGGTCCTCTATCTGATGGATTCGTCGGGCGGGCGCATCGATCAACAGACCGGATTCTTCGCCAATCGCGAAGGCATCGGCAAATATTACTACAACCACTCGATGCTCTCGGGGCGCGTGCCACAGATCTGCGTGCTCTACGGCCCCTGCATCGCGGGCGCGGCCTACACGCCCGTGTTCGCCGATTTCACGGTGATGGTCGAGGGGATGAGCGCGATGGCCATCGCCTCCCCGCGGATGGTGGAGATGGTCACCGGTGAGGAGATCGACCTCCAGGAGCTGGGTGGTGCGCAGGTCCACGCCGCCGAATCCGGCAGTGCAGATCTCGTGGCCGAGGACGAAGAGCACGCCCGTGAACTCGTCGCTCAACTCGTCACCTATCTGCCGGACAACTCCGACGAGAAACCCCCGCGATCCGACTCGCGCCCGCCGTCGCGCTCGCCCGCCGGCATCGATTCGGTCGTGCCCGAGCGTCCGAACCGCGGCTACGACATGCACGAACTCATCGATCGCGTCGCCGATCAGGGTTCGGTGCTCGAACTCCGCGAGCAGTACGGCCCGGAGATCGTCACGGCGTTCTCGCGCATCGACGGCCGACCGGTGGGGATCGTCGCGAACCAGCCGGCCCAGCGCGCGGGCGCGATCTTCCCCGACGCCGCCGAGAAGGCCGCCGAGTTCATCTGGACCTGTGACGCCTACAACATCCCGCTGCTCTATCTCTGCGACACGCCGGGGTTCATGGCCGGCTCGGGGGTCGAAAAGGAGGGCATCCTCGAACAGGGCAAGAAGATGATCTACGCGACCTCCTCGGCGACAGTACCAAAGCAGTGCGTCGTCGTCAGGAAGGCCTACGGCGCGGGCATCTACGCCATGTCCGGACCGGCCTACGAGCCCGAATCGACGCTCGCGCTCCCGTCGGGTGAGATCGCCATCATGGGTCCCGAAGCGGCGATCAACGCCGTCTATCGAAACCGCCTCGACGATATCGAGGACGACGACGAGCGCGCCGCACGCGAGGCCGAACTCCGTGAGGAGTATCGCGAGGACATCGATGCTCACCGGATGGCGAGCGAGGTCGTCATCGACGACATCGTCCCGCCGAGCGAGCTTCGCGAGGAGCTCGCCGCCCGGTTCGAATTCTACGAGGGGATCGACAAATCGCTGCCCGACAAGAAACACGGTACGATCCTCTGAATCACCGGTATCGAGCGCTGTGATCGCTCACTCGTAGCCGATATCGGCGGTGAGTTCGCTGTTGCTTCGCTGGAAGACGCCGGAGCCACGCGCGAGTTCGTTGCCGGCGTCGTCGTGGGCGACCGCCTCGGCGATCAGTTGGTTGGGATTGTCGTTGACGACGCGCCCCTCGGCGTGGATCGTACCGTCGGAAACGGGGCGTTCGAGATGGATGGTGAAGTTCGTCGTGAGCACGAAGACGTCCTCGACGAGCGAGTTGGCCGCGAAGAACGCCGCGTCGTCGAGCGCTTTGAAATATACCGCGCCGTGGACCGCGCCGAGCGGATGATGGCTCTCCGAGGAAACCGGGACGTCGAGCGTCGCCGTGCCCTCGGCGACGGTGAGGTTCGTCTCCTCGTCGGCGTTGATGGGCGCACGCTGATACATCCGCTCTAACTTCCGAAAATGCGTCTCGTTCACGGTCGTGAACGACTCTGACTGTGGATACCGGTTTCGATGATTACGGCGCGCCGGTGATGACGAACTGACTTTCGGTGTCGCCGTTCGTCACCTGTCGCGTCGCGCCGGGCGCGACCCGAACCGCGTCACCGCTTTCGAGCGACAGCTCCTCGCCCTCGACGGTCATGGTCGCCTCGCCCTCGACGAGGAGATACACTTCCTCGTGGTCCTCGTCGCCGTGTTCGTGCTCCGGGCCCTCCCAGCCAGGTTCGGCGTCGACGACGGTCACACCATGAGCCTCGCAGTCGAGCGGTTCTCGGAGGAAGTGCATTCCGTACGTCGTCTCGGTCTCTCCGTAGTTCACTTTCGTGTGTGACATCACTTCCGGTTGGCGGGCCGGACGGAAATGCGCACTGCCGGCCAGGTCGCCGCCCGCTGCGCGCCCGCACGCTCCATGAGCAACGCTTAGGCGTCACCGTCGCCTTGTATCCACGTGCGCATCGAGAACAGCTTCGTGCCCGTGCGCGGCGTCGGCGAGAAGACCGAGCGCCGGCTCTGGCGCGAGGGGATCACCCACTGGGACGACTTCGAACCGTCGTCCGTCGGCGACGTGCAGGGCGACAACATCATCGACTACATCGACCGCGCCCGCGACCGCCTCGCGGCCGGCGATGCGGCGTTTTTCGACCGTGCTTTCCCCTCGGGCAGTCGCTGGCGGCTCTACGAGAACTTCCGCGGGAACGCCTGCTTTTTCGATATCGAAACCACCGGTCTGGACGCTCGCCACAGCGACGTGACGACCGTCAGTTTTCACCGTGCCGGCGAGACGACCACGCTCGTCCGCGGCGAAAATCTCACACGAGAGGCCGTCCGACGCGAACTCGACGCCGCCGATCTGCTGGTATCGTTCAACGGCAAGCGCTTCGACGTTCCCTTCCTCGAACGCTCGTTCGATCTCGACATCGCGCAGCCACATCTCGACGTCATGTNGCGATGACGGGTGCGGGCGACGAGATGGAGGACGTCGGCCGCTCGATCGAGCGCGACCGACCGGATATCTCCGGGCGGGACGCAGTCCGGCTCTGGCATGCATACGAACGTGGCGACGAGGACGCCCTCGACACGCTGGTTTCGTACAATCGCGCCGACACAGTAAATCTCAAATCACTGCTCGATACCATTACGCGCCGCCTTCACGAGTCGGTGTTCGTCGGTGGTACCGAACAGCGCTGACCTCACAAGCGATCCCGTCTCCGATCCGTTTTCGCCGAGAAAAACGTTCGTCGAAAAGTTGTGATCAGCTGCGTCGCGTTGCAAGCAGCGCCGCACCGAGCAGCGCGACGACCGCGACGGCGATGCCGAAGCCCGGACCGCCCGCTTCGGTCGCCTGTCCGCCGCCCGTTTCACCGGCGGTGCCGGCTGCGGTCTCGCCGCCGGTTGCCGTCGTCGCTCCGCCGTCGGTCGCTGCGGTGTCGGCTCCGCCGCCGGCGGTCGTGGCGGGCGCGGTCGATTCGGTGATCTCGAGCGTCGCGTTCCGGACGCTGCCGTTGTTGAGCGTCATCGAGACTGTGTAGTTGCCCGCCTCGGGCGGGTTGGTGACGCCGCCGTAGGTCATGCTGAGCCGGTCGCCCTCGCTGACGGAGATCGTGCCGTCGAAGCCGACGGTGAGATTTCGACCCTGGGCACCGATCGTCGGCGCGGTCGTGTTGTTGACGACGCTCTGACCGCCGAGCGTCGCAGTAGTGATACTGCCGCCGACGAGGCCGATCGAGGCGTTGCTCTCGCCGTAGTCGATCGTGAGCTCACTCAGGTTGCCCGTCGCGTTCGGCCCGGCGACGATCGACGCCGTGTGGTTGGTGCTCTCGTTGCCGGCTGCCGAGGGATCGGCCGTGATCGAGGCGTTGCCGCTCGTCGCGGCCGCCGATCCGCTGCCCATCTCGGTTTCGGTCGCCGCGCCCGCCGTCGCGTTCTCGCCGACGGTCAACGTCGTGTTCTGGCTGCTCCCGTTGTTGACCGCGACGCCGACCGTGTAGTCGCCGGCCTCGGGCGGGTTGGTGACGCCGCCGAAGGTGACGTTCAGCCGGTCGCCCTCGCTCGCGTCGACCGTGCCGTCGAAGCCGATGGTGAGGTTCTGGCCCTGAGCACCGATCGTCGGCGCGGTCGTGTTGTTGACGACGCTCTGGCCGCCGAGCGTGGCGGTAGAGATGCTGCCGCCGACGAGGCCGATCGAGGCGTTGCTCTCGCCGTAGTTGATCGTGAGCTCGCTCAGGTTGCCCGCCGCATCCGCGCCGACGACCGTCGAGACCGTGTGGTTGGCGCTGGTGTTCGGCGCACTCGGGACGGCCGTGATCGTGGTGTTGGCGTCAGCCCCGGTTGCCGTCGCGGTGCCGATCTCGGTCTCGCCCGTCGCGTTGGCCGTCGTCGCGTTCGACGTTTCGTTCGCCGACGCGTTCGCGGTCGTCTCGTTCGTCGCGCCGGTCGTCGTTTCGTTTGCCGACGCGTTCGCCCCGTCGGCCGACTCGTTTGCCGTCTCGGTCGTTTCGTTCGCTGCATCGGCCGATTCGTTCGCCACTGCGCCGTCGTCGCCGGTGACTTCGAGGGGGACCGTCTGCTCGGCCTCACCGTCGGCAACGCTCACGGTGAACTCGTAGTTGCCGGCCGGCAGACCGGAGATATCCATCCCGACGATGTCCGTTCGGTCGAGCTCCTGCGAGTCGTATCCCGACTCGTCGAAGGTCGCCTCCTCGATCTGCTCGTCGCTGAGGCCGGGCGCGCTGATCTCGACGTCGTAGGGGCCGTCGAACAGCCCGTAGACGATGTTGAGATTGAGTACGCCCTCGGCGATCGACTCGACGGTGTTCGCCGCGCCGTCCCTGAAGCGGACGTTCAGCGGTTCACCGCCGGATGGGCTGTAGAACTCCTCCTCGCTCGTGCTCGCGTTCGTGGCGTTGTCGCCGTCCTGGGCGGCGACCGTCCCCGCGGTGGCGATGCCGCCGACGACCGCGGCGAGCACCACCAGCGCGACGAGAGCCACGCTTCGATATGGCTTGTCCTGTGTCATGATTTCGTTTGTATGGTCGGCGAGGACGGCCGGTGATTTCGGTCATCGAATCGCCCGCCGTCGCTCCGTTCACGTCGATGGGTATGATACACCACCGTACTATATTCTTTTCGGTGGTGCCGATTCCGAACTCATTCTGTCGGGCGTTTCAGCGAGAGCACGGTCCGATCGAACGCACAGACGAGCTCGTCGTCCTGGTTGAACGTCTCGACGTGCATCGTGACGACTCCGCGCTCGCCGTCGCTGGTCTCGCGCTTCTCGACGACCGTCGAGCGCGCGTGGATCGTATCGCCGTGAAAGACCGGTCGTGGATGCTCGACATCGTCGTACGAGAGGTTGGCGACGATGGTACCGTCGGAGGTGTCGGGGATCGTCAGTCCCACGGCCAGCGAGAGCGTGTACAGCCCGTTGACGAGCCGCTCGCCGAACTCCGTCTCGGCGGCGAACTCGCTGTCGAGGTGGAGCGGCTGTTGGTTCATCGTCATGTCGCAGAACCGCTGGTTGTCGCCCTCCGTCACCGTCCGCCGCTTGTCGTGCTCGATCGTTTCGCCCTCGGTGAATCCCTCGTAGTAACGCCCCGTCATGGACGGACGCTCGCGCGCCGGGGGCAAAAGCCATCGGTCGCTGCTCGCAAATGATGGCGCTGCCGATGCAGTTATACCAATATCTATAGGGCCGGACGTCCAACGGCTACGGCACGGTCGCCGATGCCGTCCCGATCGGCCGGCGGCGAACACCCATTCCATCATGACGACGACAGCTCCAACCGAGTCCGAGGACCCGCCCGAAACCGCCGCCGAGACCGCCCGCCACCAGCTCGATCGTGCGGCGTCACACATCGACGTCGATCCCGGCGTCGTCGAGCGGCTCAAACACCCAAAATCCGTCCACCAGGTCTCCGTACCGATCGAGATGGACGACGGCGAGATGCGGATCTTCACCGGCTATCGCGCCCACCACGACAGTGCGCGCGGACCGTTCAAGGGTGGACTGCGCTATCACCCCGACGTGACCGCCGAGGAGTGCGTCGGGCTCTCGATGTGGATGACCTGGAAGTGCGCGGTGATGGACATCCCCTTCGGCGGCGGCAAGGGCGGCGTCGTCGCCAACCCGAAGGCACTGAGCGAGCGGGAAAACGAGCGTCTCACCCGCCGCCTCGCCGAGGAACTGCGCGACGTCGTCGGTCCGATGCGAGACATTCCGGCCCCCGACATGGGCACCAACGCCCAGACGATGGCGTGGTTCATGGACTCCTACTCGATGCAGGAGGGCGAGAGCCATCCCGGCGTCGTCACCGGCAAACCGCCCGTGATCGGCGGGAGCTACGGCCGCGAGGAGGCCCCCGGTCGGAGCGTCGCCGTGATCGCCCGCGAGGCCATCGATCACTACGACAACGAAATCGAGGAGACGACGGTCGCGATTCAGGGCTTCGGAAGCGTCGGCGCGAACGCCGCCCGCCTGCTCGACGAGTTCGGCGCGAACGTCGTCGCCCTCGCCGACGTCAACGGGGCCATCCGCGATCCGGACGGGTTCGACACGCACGACGTCATCTCCCACGAGGAACAGCCAGGGATGGTCTCGGGCTACGATGCGCCCGAGAGCCTCGCGAACGACGAACTGCTCGAACTCGACGTCGACGTCGTGGTTCCCGCCGCCCTCGGCAACGTTCTCACCGTCGACAACGCCGACGATGTCCAAGCCGACCTCATCGTTGAGGGGGCGAACGGCCCGACGACGACGCGCGCCGACGAGATCTTCGCCGAGCGCGGGATCCCTCTCATTCCGGATATCCTCGCCAACGCCGGCGGCGTCACGGTCTCCTACTTCGAGTGGCTGCAGGACATCAACCGTCGCGCGTGGACGCTCGAAGAGGTCAACGAGGAGTTGGAAAGCGAGATGCTGACCGCCTGGAACGACGTTCGTGGGGCATACACGGCCCACGACGACGTGACGTGGCGCGAGGCAGCCTACATCGTCGGTCTCCGGCGCGTCGCCGCGGCTCACGAGGTCCGCGGTCTCTGGCCGTAGATTCAAACCACGCGCCCGTCTCCGTTCGGCATGGCCAGACGAAGCGTCCTCTTCACACCGGCCGATCGCCCGGAAATGTGCAGGAAAGCCCCCGACAGCGGTGCCGACGTCGTCGTCTTCGATCTCGAAGACGCGGTCGCGCCCGCTCGGATGGACGAGGCGCGCGACGCACTCGCCGACCTACTCACGACCGGGTTCGACCCCGACTGTGAAGTCTGCGTTCGCGTTACGTGGGAATACGACGCCGATCTCGATGTCATTCTCGACGGCGATCCACGCCTCGACGCGCTGATGCTTCCGAAAGTCGAGCGTGGCGAGGACGTCGCGGCGCTCGCCGACGCGATCGCTGCACACGACGCTGCCTACCCCGTGTTCGCGCTGATCGAGACCGCTGCCGGCGTGCTCGCCGCCGACACCATCGCCGCGGCCGACGCCACGACGGCGGTCTGTTTCGGAGCCGAAGACCTCGCCGCCGATCTCGGTGCCCGGCGCACCGACGCGGGAACGGAAGTGCTCTACGCGCGCGAACGGACCGTGCTCACGGCGAGCGCGGCCGGCGTCGACGCCATCGATACGCTCGTGACCGACATCGACGCGACCGAGCACCTCCGCGAGGACGCCGAACTCGCGCTCGATCTCGGCTACGACGGCAAGCTCGCCATCCACCCTGCACAGGTCGCGGTCATCAACGACGCCTACACGCCGGCCGACGAGCGCATCGCGTGGGCCGAGCGCGTGCTCGACGCGAAAGCGGAGGCCGACGCCGAGGGTCGGGGCGTCTTCCGCGTCGACGGCGAGATGATCGACGCGCCGCTGATCGCCCAGGCCGAGCGCGTCCTCGACCGCGCTCGCACCGACGATCCATAACGATAGTTGGACCGACAACTCCGGGGGAATGCGACGCTCTTAACAGCCATCTCTGCAAGGCGGATGTATGACAGAGACAGTCAACCCCTTCGAGAGCTTCCGGACGCAGCTCGACGAGGCTGCGGGCTTTCTCGATCTCTCTGACGGCGAGCTCGAACGGCTCAAACAGCCCGAGCGCATGCTCGAAACCACCCTCTCGGTCGAACGCGACGACGGCTCGCTCACGACGCTCACCGCCTTTCGCTCGCAGTTCAACGGCGATCGCGGCCCGTACAAGGGTGGGATCCGCTACCATCCGAACGTCTCGCGCGACGAAGTGAAGGCGCTCTCGGGCTGGATGGCCTACAAGTGCGCGCTCGTCGACGTCCCCTTCGGTGGCGGCAAGGGCGGCATCGTCATCGACCCGCACGACTACTCCGAGACGGAGCTCGAAAGCATCACGCGCGCGTTCGCCACCGAACTCCGCCCGCTTGTCGGCCCGGATCGCGATATCCCCGCACCGGACGTCAACACCGGCCAGCGCGAGATGAACTGGTTCAAGGACACCTACGAACAGCTCGAAGACGTCACCGCCCCTGGCGTCGTCACCGGCAAATCGCTCGACGCCGGCGGCAGCGAGGGCCGCGTCGAGGCGACGGGCCGCTCGGTGATGCTCACCGCCCGCGAGGCCTTCGACTACCTCGACATCGAGATGGACGGCGCATCGGTCGCCGTCCAGGGCTACGGCAACGCCGGCGCGATCGCCGCCAAACTGCTCGAAGACCGCGGCGCGAACATCGTCTCGGTCTCCGACTCCAGCGGCGCGATCTACGACCCGAACGGGCTCGACGCCGACGCGGTCAGCGACCACAAGACCGAAACCGGCTGCGTCGCCGACTACCCGAGCACGAAAGAGCTCACCAACGAGGAACTGCTGACGCTCGACGTCGATCTCCTCATCCCGGCAGCGCTCGAAAACGCTATCGACGAAGAAACCGCCGAGGAGCTCGCCGCCGACATCGTCATCGAGGCTGCCAACGGCCCGCTCACGCCCGCTGCCGACGACGTGCTCGCCGACCGCGACGTCTACGTCCTCCCGGACATCCTCGCCAACGCCGGCGGCGTCACCGTCTCCTACTTCGAATGGGTGCAGAACCGCCAGCGCTTCCACTGGACCGAAGAACGCGTCAACAACGAGCTCGAAGCCGTCATCGAGAACGCCTTCGCAGCACTCATCAACGCCTACGAAGACCGCGACCTCCCCACCCTGCGCACCGCCGCCTACGTCATCGCCATCCAGCGCGTGCTTGACGCCGCCGAGAAGAACGGACGCTTCCCCTGAAAGCCCTCGGCGCGCCTTCGCGGCGCGCCTCGCCCTTTTCATTTCCACCAGGCCGCAACCGCAACGCATTGCGCGCGCCGGGCGCGTGGCCCGGCCCGCGCTCAAGCCCCCGCCCCTCCCCGTGCGGCTGCGATGAACGCCATCGCAGCCGCGTGGCACTCCTCCCGCAACCGCACCGCACAGCTACCGCTACCGCAAATCCCACCGCTACCGTACCACCCGCCACCCGCAACCGCACTGCCATAGACCACCAACCGCCGACAGCACCGCTCAGATTCCCAGCATCAGCGGCCCCATCAACACACCCATCAGATGCACGCGGCGCGTGCCGAGCATCGCGGGCACCAACCCGACCAGCGCGCTCGCACAGAACGCGCCGATGCCGATGAACCCCGAAAAGAGGTACGCGAGCACGACCAGCAAGCAGAGCACGCCGACTGAGAGATACGTGTAATCGACCCGCCCGACCGTCCGCAGATACCGATCGCCGACGAGCGGCACGAGCACGAACCCGACGCCAGCGGCAAGGCCGACTCCTGCCAGCAAGAGCGGGAGATCGAGCGGCACGCCGGACGAATCGAGCGCGACCAACACTCCCGTGCGGGGCGATCCGAGCGCGACGAGCGCGAACAGGGCGAAGATCGTGTTGCTGGTGTTGACGCCGCTCGTCGCGACCAGAAATCCACGCGCACCGTCGTCGTTCGGAACCGCGGGCAGCGTCACCGTCGCTGCGACGGCCGCCGACACACCCGGCAGATAGCCCACGATCGCACCCGACACCGTCCCGACGAGCGCCGTCAGTCCGATCGTTCGCCGGGGCGTCGTCACCGCCGCATCGGCCTGCTCGGGCACCCCAGCCCCGTCGATCGCCTCGATCAACACCGGCGCACCGAACAGCCCCGCGAACAGCGGCATCAACATCCCACCGCTCGCGAGCGGCGCACTCGGCTCGATATCGAGCGTCAGCCAGCCCAATCCGGCACTCAGGAGAAACGAGAGCAACCCACCGATGCGCGCCGGATTCGATCGTTCGGTGACGACGAGAAAGAGCACGATCCCGGCCAGCACGAGCGGCAGCCGTGCCCGCACCATCGGATACACAGCCACCATTAGCTCCGTCATCGGGAGCGCGAGCGGAACGGCGAGAACGACAGCGAGCGCACTCCCGAGCGCCGACAGCCGCAACGCCTCGCGCCCGCGCCCCGCGATCACGAGCCGATGACCCGGCAGTGCCGACGCGGCCATCGCCGCATCGGGAACGCCGAGCGCGAGCGTCGGCACCACGTCGAGAAAGGTATGCGTGACGCCGGCAGCCAACATCGCCGCCCCGACGAACAGTGCTGGCCCCGGCACCTGCGGTGCGGCCGCCGCCAACAGCAGCGCGAAGTTGTTCGCGTGCAGCCCGGGCACGAGACCACTCACTGTCCCGAGCGCGATCCCGCCGGCGACGAACCCGAGCGCCGGGAGTGCAGATTCGGGGGCGAACACCACGCTCTCGGCCAGCGACATCATCCGCTATGGGATGGCTGCGTCATCCGACGTAAACGCTCGCACCGCTATCCACGACGAATAAATCGAGAAGTGGGTGAGTCGAGAGGGGGGGGGGGCTGCTTAGCCGAACAGCTCGCCGAGGCCCTCGCCGCCAGCGTCGTCGTCTTCATCGTCGTCCGCTTCGGCTTCCTCTT
Organism: Halococcus morrhuae DSM 1307; assembly: GCF_000336695.1. Classification (GTDB taxonomy): domain Archaea; phylum Halobacteriota; class Halobacteria; order Halobacteriales; family Halococcaceae; genus Halococcus; species Halococcus morrhuae. The sequence continues at coordinate 41,563 of NZ_AOMC01000152.1, read as the reverse complement.
CGGCCTCGTCGGCTTCCTCTTCGGCCTCGTCGGTGTCGGCCTCGCCGCCGGCCGCTGCGCCACCGGCACCGCCAGCGCCGCCCGCGGGCACTGCGGCGGCCTGCTCGACGGCATCCTCGATGTCGACGTCTTCGAGGGCGGCCACGAGTGCCTTCACGCGTGACTCCTCGACGTCCGCACCGGCCGCGTCGAGGATGTCCGTGACGTTTGCTTCGTTGATCTCTTCGTCCGTCTCGTTCAGGATGAGTGCTGCGTAAACGTATTCCATTGTTGTATCAGTGGTGTTTTTCAGCCGAACATTTCGCCGAGACCCTCGCTCGCGTCGCCGTCGTCATCATCATCGTCCTCGTCGTCGGCGTCAGCATCGGGTTCGGACTCGGTGTCGGCCGATTGGTCGTCGCTCGATTCGTCGTCGCCCGTCTCGGCAGGGGCCGTGACACCGCGGAGCTCCTCGGGCAGGGCCTCCTCGTCGTCGATGTTGGCCGCGAGCGCACGCATCTGCGCGTCCGCGCGGCTCACGAGATCGTCGGCGAGGGCCGGGCTGGCGATTGCCGCCTCCAGGCCGAGGCTCTTTGCCTCGGTGCTGCCCTTGCCGAGCAGCGTCCCGGCGGTCTCTGCGGTCGGGTAGGCTGCGTTGACCGAGAGGTTCCGCCCGGCGGCGGCGGCCGCCTCGACGTCCGCCCGGTACTCGTCGATGTCGATGGCCAGCTCGTCGGGCTCGAACAGGATGCCGTCGGCGTAGACGCTTCTGAGATCGAGGCCCACTTCCTTGGGCTCGATCTCGAGCTCGCCGAGCACGTTCGCGAGGGTCTGCGAGACTTCCTCGCCCTCCTCGAGAACCGTCGAGTCCTCGGTGACCTGGATCGAGCCGTCCATGATCCGCGCGGCTGCGCCGACCTGCTGGAGCTCGCCGACGAACGGCCCCGGGTCGATCCCGGTGTCGCCCTCGGGGATCTCGATCGGGTTGGGTGCGACCTCGCCGGCGTTGATCGGTGCCGGGGTCTTCGAGGCTTCGAGCTCCCGGTAGAGACCGAACGGGTTGGCGTCGGCACCGATGAGTCCGACCTGTCCGTCGACCTCGTCGGTCAGCTCCTCGACGCCGTCGTCGGCGTCATCAAGTGCGCGCACCAGTAGTGTGTTGCGCGCGACGCGGAGCTCGGCCGAGCCGTGCAGGTCCCGGCGCATCGCCTGAAGCTGCCGGCTCGGGATCCCCGCGATGGAGACGATGCCAACGCTCTCGTACGTGTCGATGAGCTCGGCGAGATCGGCGACCTCCTCGCGCTTCCAGTCGGGAACCGTCTCGGTCTGATGGTCGCCCTCGGCGGACATCAGGCCACCTCCACGGACGGTCCCATCGTCGTTTTCACGTACATCGTGTCGATGTTGAGGGGACCCTTTTCGAGGTTGGCTTCGAGCCGCCGGACGATGACGTCGATGTTGTCGGCGATCCCGTCGGCGCTCATGTCTGCCGCGCCCACTCGTGTGTGGAACGTCCGCCGATCGCGGCTTCTGAGCTGCACGGTGTTCTTCATCCGATTGATCGTCTCGACGACGTCGTCGTCGGGCTGGAGCGGCGTGGGCATCTTCCCACGTGGGCCCAGCACCGTCCCGAGATACCGACCGATATCCTGCATCATGTCGGCCTCGGCGATGAAGAAGTTCGTCTCGCCGGCCAGATCCTTCGCTTCGTCGTCGTCATCCCCGAGCTCTTCGAGCTCGTCACCGTCGAGGACGTCGTCGGCGACCTCCTCGGCGCGGAGGGCGGTTTCGCCCTCGGCGAAGACGACGATGTGGGTCTCCTGGCCGGTGCCTTCCGGAAGAACGATGCTCTCGTCGACGCGGTTCGATGGATCGTCGAGGTCGAGATCGCGCAGGTTGACAGCAAGGTCCACCGTCTCACCGAAGTTTCGCGGTGGGGCCTCGTCGAGTGCGCGTGTCACGGCCTCCTCTATGTCCTGATCTGCCATTTTCCACCTCCGTAGTACGCCTTCACGGCTGCTACGGCGTGAAACAGGCGACGCCTGTCTCGTCGTAAAACCACCGCCGTGTCCGTTTAAACTCGTCGAAGCAAACCGACTACTCGACGAGATCGGGTTCGTCGTCCTGTCGCGTCCACTCCAGCTCGAACTCGACGGTTCGCTCGGCCGCGCCGAATCGCGGCGACTCCTCCTCGACTTCGACCTCGAACTCGCAGGGGTCGGTCGGATCGATGCGGACGTGCTCGCCGCCGACGGCGAGAGTGAGTTCGCCATCGCTTCGCAGCTCCTCGGCGAAGCTCTCGAAGATATCGGCGACCGCATCACGGCTCAGTTCGCGTTCGGTTTCGTACTCTTCTGACATGCCCGCGGGCCTACTCCGGAACGATGCCTAAACCTACCGGTATCGTTCGGATATGTGATACTGGAACGAGCTGGTCGTTCGTGCGCATTACGACTGTGAGAGAACAACGAGGGACGCCAGCGCGCCCCGCGCGACGCTCGCGTCGTTATGCTTCCGCGAGCACGTCGTCGTACTGCCCGTCGTCGACGCGGTCGTCGAAGGTGCGTGCATCCTCGCCGTCGATGGTCACGCCGAGCGAGACGCAGGTGCCGGCGACTTCCTTGGCGGCGCTTTTGGTGCCGTAGGCCAGCAGATCGGGGCCTTTCTGCTCGGCGACCTGTTTGACCTCCTCGACGCTGATGTCGGCGACGAAGTCCTTCTGGGGTTCGCCGCTGCCCGTCTCGAAGCCCGCCGTGTCCTTGACGAGCGCCGCGGTCGGCGGCACACCGACCGAGATCGAGAACGCGCCGTCGTCCTCGTAGTCGACGGTGATGGGGACTTCCATCCCGTCGAAAGCGTCGGTCTGATCGTTGATCTCCGCCACTACCTCCTGGACGTTCACCGGCGTCGGGCCGAGCTCCGGACCCAGGGGCGGGCCGGGATCGGCCTCCCCGCCGGGAACGAGCGCTTCGATGGTTCCAGCCATACCCGGAGAATCGTCGCCGCGAGGTTAAGGATTGCTTTTCGACTGTCGGCCGGAAATACCCACCACGCGTCGTCGAGTGCTTCGCTGTCTCCCGATCGTAGCGAAAGAAACGTATCGAGTTCCGACCGACAGTATCGGCGAGCGGATGTGAAGGACTTTTCGACGCCCGCCACCCAGGGCTACGCGATGGGGCTTGAAGACGAGATCGAGGATCTCCGTGAAGAGATAGCGGAGACGCCGTACAACAAGTCCACGGAGGCCCACATCGGGCGGCTGAAGTCGAAACTCGCCGAGAAAAAGGAGAAGCTCGAAAACCAGTCCTCCGCCGGCGGTGGCCAGGGCTACTCGGTCGAGCAGACCGGCGACGCGACGGTGGCACTCGTCGGCATGCCGAGCGCGGGCAAATCCACCCTTTTGAATGCACTCACGAACGCCGAAAGCGAGGTGGGCTCCTACGAGTTCACGACACTCGACGTGAACCCCGGCATGCTCAAACACAAGGGAGCCAACATCCAGCTGCTCGACGTGCCCGGGCTGATCGAGGGCGCGGCGGGCGGTCGCGGTGGCGGTCGAGAGGTGCTCTCGGTGATCCGGACCGCCGACCTCGTCGTGTTCGTTCTCTCGGTGTTCGAGATCGAGCGGTACGCACCGCTCGCGCGCGAACTCTACGAGAACAAGATCCGTCTCGACAGCCGGCCCCCGAAGGTCCGTATCACGCCGAAGGGTAAGGGCGGTATCGACGTCACGACCGGTCCGGACGTGGCGCTGGCGGACAACACCGTCCGCGAAGTGCTCCGCGAGCGTGGCTACGTCAACGCCGACGTCGCCATCACCGAATCCGTCGATCTCGACGGGCTGCTCGATGGGATCCTCGACAACCGGGTGTATCTCCCCTCGCTGGTCACCGTGAACAAGGCCGATCTCATCGAGCCCGACTATCTCGATACCGTGAACGAGGAGCTCCGTGCGGAGGAGATCGATCCCGAGGAGGCGATCTTCATCAGCGCCGCAGAAGGGAGAGGTCTCGACGCGCTCACCGATCGGATCTGGGAGGCGCTGGGACTCATTCGCATCTACATGGACAAGCCCGGTCGCGGGACGGACTACGAGGAGCCGTTGATCCTGAAAGCCGGTCAGACCGTCGGCGATGCCTGCGAGAAACTCGGCGGGGAGCTGGAAGACCGATTCCGCTTCGCGCGCGTGTCCGGTCCGAGTGCGAAACACGACGACCAGCAGGTCGGGACGGACCACCAGCTCCGCGACGAGGACGTCCTCCGTATCGTCGCGCGCCGCTGATGGCTCGTGTCTCCGCCCGGCGACGACTGCTCGCCGTGGTCGTACTCGGGCTCGTCCCGTGGACGATCGTCACCGGGGCCGTGCTCACGTTCGTCTTCCCGTTCGGGCTCGCGAACACGACGCCGCTGCATCTCACGCCGCTCACCGACTACCTCCGGTTCGCCGGCGGGTTCGCCGCGCTGCCCGGATTCCTGCGCGCGTGGCCGACGAGCGTGTTGCTCTATCTCGGCGCGCTGGCCAGCGCTGTCGGTGGTGTTCTCGGTCGCGAGGATCGGCGCGTGACGGGTGGGCTGCTCGTCCTTGCCGGCGTGAGCCATCTGGGCCTCGCCGTCGGCTTCCTGCGGACCGGTCGGCTGGCGATCCCGCTCGGGCCGGTTCTGGCGCTCGCGCTCGCGTGGTGGTGTTATTGGCCCGCGCTGCGGCGGACGGTCCCGTAGTCTTTTGCCCGCGCGACGGGTACGGCAGCCCATGGACGCACTGCTCGATCACACGATGATGCGGGTCGAAGACCTCGACGAATCGATCGACTGGTACGGGAAGCATTTCGATTACGAGGAGAAGGGTCGGATGGAGGCCGACACGTTCACGAACGTCTTCATGGGCCCTGAAGACGCCCACGAGGACGCCGCCCTCCTCGAACTCACCTACAACCACGACGGGCGCTCGTACGAGCTCGGCGATGCGTGGGGCCACATCGCGGTCAGAGTTCCCGAGGGCGAACTCGAAGCCGCCTACGACGAGCTGATGGACGAGGGTGTCGCGGACTATCGCGATCCCGAATCCTGTGGCGGGCGCTACGCGTTCGTCGAGGACCCCGACGGCCACGAGATCGAGATCGTCCAGCGCGACCACGGGGCGAAATGGAGCATCGACCACACGATGATGCGCGTCACCGACGCGGACGAGCAGATCGGCTTTTGGACCCGGAAGTTCGAGTACGACGAGCGCCCTGAGGGCCGCTGGGAGGCCGATTCCTTCGCGAACTACTTCGTCGAGCCAATCGACGCGCCCGAGGAAGCAATGAGCGTCGAACTCACCTACAACTACGACGACCGCTCCTACGAGCTGGGCGACGCCTGGGGCCACGTCGCGGTGCGCGCCGACGACCTCGACGACGCCTGGGACACGCTCATGACCCGCGGCGCGGCGGACTACCGCGATCCCGAATCCTGTGACCACCAGTACGCCTTCACGAAGGATTCGGATGGCCACGAAATCGAGATCGTGACGCAGTAGCGGCGGCGGTTGCGGTCCGGTGCCTGGTGGATGAAGGGCGAACGAGCGACCGGAGTTCTCGTGAGCGAAGCGAACGAGAGCACGGAAGAGCTTCGCTCTTCCGGAGGGAGCGAGTGAGGGCTTCTGCGGTGCTGTGTGGTTTGCGGTAGCGGAAGGTGAGCGATCGTACCGCGAGCGAACGATAGTGCCCTCTTTCAGTACCTGATTCCGATCTCATGAGTTATTTTGCGGAATCGGCGTGATTCAGACGTCTATTTCATACGAATCAAGTAAGCGATTATCTAATATATTACGACACAACTATCGATAAGTGATTGAATCAAGATAACTACCGAAACAAACGCGCGAGCCAGAGAGGTCTGCCTCTCTGGCCGCGTTCACACCTCTGGCTCGATTCCATACGCAGCAACACTTAGATCGAGCAAGTCAAGCACCCGTCTCGGGAGATTGTCATTGACTGGGAGCTCTCGTTCGCCGTCAGTTTGCATCACAAGCACGTTTTCGAAGCGTTCCAAGACGCGTCGGCCGGTGGGCCGAAAACTCGTCNCTGGGAGCTCTCGTTCGCCGTCAGTTTGCATCACAAGCACGTTTTCGAAGCGTTCCAAGACGCGTCGGCCGGTGGGCCGAAAACTCGTCGGCCCACCGGCCAGATCCATGGGTTCATCCGCGTCCTTCAATGCCTCGCGTGCGCGTCGTTCAATCAGGGAATAGACGAGTAACGCCATCAGTAGCACGTAGCCCAAAGCTTCGACGCGGTCGGGCCGGTCGAGNATGCCTCGCGTGCGCGTCGTTCAATCAGGGAATAGACGAGTAACGCCATCAGTAGCACGTAGCCCAAAGCTTCGACGCGGTCGGGCCGGTCGAGGTAGACCGGCCCGACGCGCTTCGGGTCTTTGAGCACTGGAAATCGACGCTCAACCGCCTGTTGCTCCTTGTACTCCCGCAGTACCCGCTCTGCTGGCCACTCTTCTGTATCGTCCAACGACGTGACGACCACGAAACAGCTGGCGCGCTTCTTGCGGTGGGCGATCGCCGCCGCGTCCCGTTGGACGCTGGCGGCGATCTTGTACACGGTTTCGTACGGATCCCACTCCTTCGGTGGTCGTCCNGCCGCGTCCCGTTGGACGCTGGCGGCGATCTTGTACACGGTTTCGTACGGATCCCACTCCTTCGGTGGTCGTCCCGGTTTGTCGCGGCTTTTCTTCTCCTCGGTTTCGACGACCTCTGCTTCGAATTCGAAGTAGGGGTCGTCGTGATCGTCGAGCCATGTCTCCCACGCTTCCTGGGCGTCGGGTTCACAGGCGAACGAGCGGTCGGTCAGCTGACCGACCGCGTCCTCAAGGTCTTCCTCAGTGCTGTCGAGGTCGTTGTCGATGCGTCGTTCAGAACGTCCGTCGAGTGAGGACGAGTGGACAACGACACACCGCATATCGTGTTCAGAGATGGGTTTCNCGTCCGTCGAGTGAGGACGAGTGGACAACGACACACCGCATATCGTGTTCAGAGATGGGTTTCTGGAAGGTTTGGATTTGGTAGGAGGCAGCGTCTTCGTCGTCTTCATCGTCGACGAACGTCCCAAGATCGGTCCAGTCGTTGACCTCCCACGCGCGGTCGATGAGCGCATCGACCGCGTTGTAGGTGCGGGGAAGTCGGCTGATGATGGAAATACCTTCAGCAGCAGCTTGGTCAAGCGATTCTTCGTTCACGACCTTGCTATCGGCGACATAGACAGGAGGCTCGTCAGCGGCGAGCCGCTGACGGAGCCGGCCGATTAGGTCAGTGTTCCAGGCAGTGTCAGAGGTGTTCCCGTCGAGGATGTCTCCGACGACGGGAACGCCGGCCCGGTTGACACCGAGGCCGACTTGGAATTGCTTGAGATCAGGCCGATGGTCTTTGCTGTAGCCATGCGTGATAGAGAGCGTCTCGTCAGCGTCTTCGTCAGTTTCNTGCTTGAGATCAGGCCGATGGTCTTTGCTGTAGCCATGCGTGATAGAGAGCGTCTCGTCAGCGTCTTCGTCAGTTTCGTAGAGCCCGTGAACGGAGAAAGAAGTGGTATCGGCGTGAACCACGTCAGTAGAAACGTCTTCGCGAGCAGCAGCTTCGACCAGCACGGTCCCGAGGACCGTGCCTGGGTCGGCGTCAGAAAGCTTATCGAGCGCTCGTCCAAGCGTGTGGTCGTTCAGATCTTCAGGCGAGATTCCTTCGCCAAAGAGGTTCTCTGTGTCGGTATCGTGGAAGAATTCAGGCAGCCGATACATCGGCTGCCCTCGGGTCAGACAGTTCGTGATCAACGCCATGAGCCGCAGACCAGGCGAGAGCTGAGAGCGTTGTTCGTCCCAGTCTAGCTCCTCGTTGAGAACAGCAATGAGACCGCTTTCCTTGCAGATGGCACAAATAACTGGAAGAGGACCCGGTGCGAGGATTTTCACAGACGAACTCACGGTGCCGTGAGTTTGTCTGAGAGCCTCAAGAAGCTCACCCTAATCATCAGCAGAAAATAACGTCGTCAATCTGGACGAGGTACTGAAAGTGGGATAGTGAGCGAGCGGGCCGAGGAATCCCCCGAGTGAAACGAGGGGGTGACGACGGCTTTTGGTCCAGATTTTGCCAGGGAGGGAGCGCGCCTCGCGCGCGACCGACCGCAGCAAAAGGTGGGCTTTTAACCGCCCGAGCGGGTAGCTGTGGCGCAATGGACGTGGGTTCGGCCGACAATTTCACGCGGATGGGAACGCTGGGCGTCGAGGAGGAGTTCTATATCGTCGACGATGCGGGGCGGCCCACGGCGGGCACCGACGAACTCGTCTACGAGACGGAGCCGCCGGCGATCCTCGACGACCGGCTGGCCCACGAGCTGTTCAAGTTCATCATCGAGACCCAGACGCCCATCTGTGAGGATCTCGCGGATGCTCGCGAGCAGTTCGTCGCGGTTCGCGAAGCGCTCGTCGATCATGCCGCAGCCCACGGTTACGGTATCGCGGCGGCCGGCCTCCATCCCGCTGCCCAGTGGCGCGAGCTCGAACACGCCGAGAAGCCGCGCTATCGCGCCCAGCTCGATCGGATTCGCTATCCACAGTTCCGGAACACGACGGCGGGGATCCACGTCCACGTCGGTGTCGACGACGCGGAGAAGGCGACGTGGATCGCGAACGAACTGCGCTGGTATCTCCCCGTGATCCTGGCGCTGTCGGCGAACTCGCCGTTCTGGAACGGGTTCGACACCGAACTCGCCTCCGCGCGCGCGAAAATATTCGAGGGATTGCCGAATACGGGGATGCCGACGCCGTTCGAGAGCTTCGCGGCGTTCCAGCGCTTCGAGCAGCGGATGGTCGAGTTGGGTTCCATCGACGACCGTGGCGCACTCTGGTACGACGTCCGCCCACACACCGGCCACGGCACCGTCGAGGTGCGCGCGCCCGACGGTCAGGCGGATCCAGAGATCGTCTTCGCGTTCGTCGAGTACGTCCACGCGCTCGTGATGGATCTCGCCGAACGGTACGACGAACAGAGGAAACCCTGGGCGGCCTACCGGTCCGACGGTCGTGGGTCGTCGGACGGGCTCCGCCGGGAATTCCTCGACGAGAACAAGTGGCGCGCGCTCCGGCACGGCCACGACGCGTCGTTCGTCGATCGCGAAGGGACGGGAACGATTACCCTCGATACGCTCGTCGAGCGCGAGTCTGATCGGCTCGGGATCGACGGTATCGGTGCGGTCGCGGCCGCCGAGAGCGGCGCAGCCAGACAGCGCCGGCTCCTCCGCGAGGAGGGTCTCGACGCGCTCTGTCGGTCGCTCGTGCTGTGAGGAAGGCTTTTGCCCGGCGATCGACTCCATTGGGACATGGACGACGATACCGACGAGATCGAACCCGACGACGTCCGTGCGGAACTCGACCGCCAGCGAGCGGACGTCGTCGACGACCGGATGGACGAGGGGCTCGTCGATCTGCTCTCGCGGGCGCTCGATACGGACACGCGCACGCGAGTGTACGTCTACCTCCGACAACAGCCGGAGTCGACCGTCGAGGAGATCGCCACCGGAACAGGGTTGTATCCGGCTGCCGTCCGGCGCGTTCTCGACGAGTTCGACGACGAGCAGGTCGTCGAGCGCCACGACGGCGAGGAGCCGACCTACACCGCCGCGCGACCCGACGAACTGATCGACGCCGCGATCGATCGGTTCCGCGACGAACTCGAAGGGCTGTTCGCGCCGCGTCGTCGCGAGCGCCGAAACGAGGATAGACGCTCCGAACCGGTGACGATCCCCGTCGAAGCGGCCGATAGCGACGAGCGGTAAGGAGCGACATCCCTAAGCCACGGGCGAATCTCTGACGGGTATGCAGGTCGCGCTCGGCGGCACGTTCGATCCGATACACGACGGCCATCGACGGCTGTTCGAGCACGCCTTCGAGCGTGGCGACGTCACGGTGGGGCTGACGAGCGACGAGTTGGCTCAGGAAACCCGACACGAGGAGCGCTATGTTCGTCCGTTCGAGCAGCGACGGGCGGATCTCGCCGATGAACTGTCCGCTCTCTCTGACGAACACGATCGTTCGTACGAGATCCGCCGTCTCGGCGAGCCAACCGGCATCGCCGTCGAGGAGGGGTTCGACGTACTCGTCGTCTCGCCCGAGACCGAAACCGGCGGCAAGCGCGTGAACGAGCGCCGCCGCGAGCGCGATCTCGACCCGCTCGACATCGAAGTCGTCGACCATCTCACTGCCGAGGATGGCGGTATCGTCTCCAGCACGCGCATCGTCAACGGCGAAATCGACGAGCACGGCAGCCTCACGCCCGAGCGCGAGGGTCGCCCGCGACCGAGCTGATCACCACTCCGGCGGGTCGAGACCTGCTTCTTCGAGGACGTCCCGCCAGCGTTTCTGGACCGTGAGCCGCGCGACACCGACCGCCTCGGCGACGGCCGACTGGGAATGCCGATCGCCGGCGATGAGCGCGCCGGCGTAGAGGCTCGCCGCCAGCACCGCCCGTTTCGAGCGCTCGCGTTCGGGCACCGTCGAGAGGAACAGGTCGGCGGCGCGCTCGCGGGCCCTGTCGTCGAGCGAGAGCTCGTCGGCCGCCGTATCGAGTTCGGCAAGCCACTCCTCGTTCGCGAGTTCGTCGCGCGCCCGGTACATGGCCGAGGATAGGGTCTACAGGGGATAAATGGTCCGTGGGCTGTCGTTCGGCGACTCGAAACGGCCGGACATGCCGGCCCCGACTGTCAGCCAGTTTCGATGCTGTTCCCGGGTTACATAGAACCAGAGTAATGACGTGAGTCGCGTATCATGTCACCGGCGGATTGGGAAGGGAGAGAGGAGGGAGAAGAGTCGGTCGCTACTCGTACGCCTCGGGGTAGGCCGTCGCCAGCCGATCGGTATCGATCCGTTCGCGAACGGGGTCGATGACCGACGAGACGTACTCGGCGGCGGCGTTTTTCAGGTCCTGTGGATGGAGGTCGCCGCTCACGAAGTCGTCTTCGAGCCCGTCGTAGCTCTCGTAGGTGAGATCGCCACCGTACTCGTCGGGTCGCTCGATCTCGAACGGCTCACCGCGTTCGTCGAGGATCGGGAAGACGAGGTAGTCCATGTATTCGAGCACGCCGTTGTCCTCGACCTCGCCCTGCGGGCAGTACGCACCTTGAAGTTTCTCGGCTACGGTGTCGGGGTCGTCGGTGAGATTGACTTTCGAGGTCGCGTCGGAGGCGCTCATCTTTCCGCCCGAAAGTCCCGCCAGCAGCGGCGCGAACACACAGACCGGTGGTTCATCGCCCCGGTCGGCGAACAGCTCGCGACTGAGCATGTAGATGCCGCGCTGGTCGATTCCCCCGTAGGCGATGTCGGCGTCGAGCGCGTCGATGTCGAGGGTCTGCATCAGCGGGTAGATGAGGCCGCCCAGTTTGGGGTTCTCGGACTGGCGGACGACCTCGCTGCCGGCGCGCTGCACTCGTGAGATGGTGGTGTCGGCGGCCATCCTGAGCAGTTCGAGCGAGTATTCGGCATCGAGTTCGAACTCGCGACCCTCGACGAACTCGATTTCATCAGGACTGGCCCCGGCCGCCGCGACCATCCCTTCGATCGCCTCGCGGTAGTAAGCCGTGCGCGCGTCGAGCAGCTCGAAGGGGCTCTTCTCGTCGTCCAAATGGGCGTGGAGATCGGCGATCAGGACTTTCACGTCGAGATCTGCCCGGAGGAAGTCCGCGAGCTTGCGGATCGTCGTGAAGTGGCCGATATGCATCTCGCCGGTCGGTGCGTAGCCGACGTAGATCGTCGGATCGTTCTCAAGAAGGTCGTCGAGCTCCTCGTCGGTGACGACCTCGGCGGTGTTGCGCGTCACGAGCCGTCGGCGCTCGCTGTCGTTCATACCTGTCGTGTCCTGTGCGCGCTGTTAAGCGATTCCCTTCGTCCGACGGTGAAAGACCCATTCCGCCGGAGCCCCTACCGATAGCGTGTACACCGGCAAGACCGGGCAACCCTGCTGTCTCTGCGGCGATCCCGACACCACCACGCGCCTCGATCTGCCCCCGCGAGCCGTTCAACTGCTGAAGAACTCGGGACCGATCGCCTGGCGCGACATCGTCGGCGAGGTGTCGATCCACTTCTGCGCGAGCGACTGGGAGCTCGTCCGCGAGCTGGTACTCGACATGGGTCTCAACCCGCTCGCGCGCTGTAACGCCGCCCGTGCCTCCCTCGATATCCGCGAGGATTTCGAGGCGCTGCTCAACGACGTACGCGACGAGCCCGACCAAACCGATCTCGAAGCGCGCATGCAGCGAGAAAGCCGGCGGGTCATTCGGGAGTTCGACGAAAACGAGCTGAGCGAGCAGCGCGATCTGGTGGAGGCGAAGATCCGGCTCTGGAGCTTCGAGGAACTGGGCGTCGCGGCGGTCTGAGCTATTCGCGCCGCCGGTTGCGGTGGACGATGCCGACGTTGTTCGCGGTGGTCTCGGTGAACGATCGCAGCGCCTCGGCGGTGTCACCCTCGCCGAGGACGAGCGGTGCACCATCCTCGCCCTCGCGCACGCGTGGATCAAGCGGTATCTCGCCCAAAAACGGCATGTCGACGTCGGCGGCGAATTCGCGGCCGCCGCCCCGTCCGAAGAGGTCGTGCTCGCTGCCACAGTCCGGACAGACGAACCCGCTCATGTTCTCGACGATACCCAGGACCGGCGTCTCGTGCTTGCCGAACATCTCCAATCCCTTGCGGGCATCGTCGACGGCGACATCTTGTGGTGTGGTGACGATGACGGCACCGGCGATCGGCACGCTCTGGAGGAGGGGGAGCTGCGTGTCGCCAGTGCCGGGCGGGAGGTCGACGACCATGTAATCGAGTGCGCCCCATTCGACGTCCTCGAACAGCTGGGTGAGCACCTTGTGGACCATCGGACCGCGCCAGATGACGGGATCGTCCTCGCCCACGAGGAAGTCCATGCTCATCAGCTTCATCCCGTACTTTTCGGGCGGGATGAGCTGCTCCTCGGCGGTGGCCTTCGGACGTTCGTCGGAGCCGACCATCCGCGGGACGTTCGGGCCGTAGATGTCGGCGTCGAACAGGCCGACGCGCGCGCCGAGCTGGGAGAGGCCGGCCGCGAGGTTCACGGCGACGGTGGATTTCCCGACGCCGCCCTTGCCCGAGGCGACGGCGATGACGTTCTTCACGCCCGGCAGCACCTCCTCCTCGCGCTCGATGTTTGCCGTGAGTTCGCTTTCGATCCCCTCCGCATCGAGTACCTCGCGCACGCGGGCAGCGATGGCGCTCTCGGTGGGCGAGTAGGGTGCGCCGAGCGCGAGCGAGACGTGGGCGACGTCGTCCTCGATACGGACGTCGTTGACGAGGTTTCCCGAGACGATGTCCGTGCCGAGATCGGGGTCCTCGACCTCCTCAAGCAGCGAGCGCACGTCGGATTCGTTCATGCTGAATCCTGCCCTGCGCGAGCGATAAGGATTGGGACCTGGTGGGGGCCCGAATCGGGGCGGTTCGTTGTTCTTAAATACCCAGGTCGGGATAGGGTGTATACGACGTACTGTAGGGGATCGCCCCCGAGTCCGGGAGGGCGCAACTACGAACGGGTCGTGGTAGCCAAGTCTGGCCCAAGGCGCAGGGTTGCTAACTCTGTGGCGCACAGCCTCCGGGGTTCGAATCCCCGCCACGACGCTCGAATCACCCACCATGAGTGCAGAAGACCCAGACACACAGGCCGAGGACGAAGAGGAGGAGGACATCCGCTATTTCGTCCGCATCGGCCAAACCGACCTCGACGGGACGAAAAGCGTCGAGCGCGCGCTAACCGGCATGAACGGCGTCGGCCGGCGCACCGCTCGCATCATCGCCGAACAGGCAGAGATCGACCGCACGGCGACCCTCGGCCGTCTCGACGACGACGATGTCGAATCGATCGTCGAGCACGTCGAAGGGTTCGCGTCGGACGTACCGGCGTGGCTCACCAACCGCCCGAACGACTACTTCACGGGCGAGTCGAGCCACGAGGTCGGCAACGATCTCTCGCTCACTCGGCAGCAGGACATCAACCGCATGCAGATGATCAGCTCATACAAGGGCGTGCGCCACGAGCGCGGCCAGAAGGTCCGCGGTCAGCGCACCAAATCCACCGGCCGCTCGGAGGGTACCATCGGCGTGAACGTCGAAGCGCTTCAAGAAGAGATGGAAGAGGAGGCGGAGGGCGAGTAGAATGGCCCTCGGCTCCAACACCAAAGGCTACGAGACGCCGAACCACCCCTTCCAGGGCGAGCGCATCGCCGAGGAGTCGAACCTCATCGGGCGCTACGGCCTGGCGAACAAGGAGGAACTCTGGCGCGCCCAGTCCGAGCTTCGTGGCTTCCGCCAGGAGGCACGACGACTGCTCGGCGACGCCCAGGGCGACGCCGACGAGGCCGAGCGCAAGGGCGAGGCGTTCCTCGACCGACTCCGACGGCTCGGCATCCTCTCGGAAACCGACAGCATCGACGACGTGCTGAGTCTCGAAATCACCGACGTGCTCGAACGCCGACTTCAAACTGTGGTCTACCGCGAAGGGCTGGCGAACACGCCGAAACAGGCCCGTCAGTTCGTCTCGCACGGACATATCGTCGTCGGCGAGAGCCGGGTGACGGCACCGTCGCGGAAGGTCGCCACCACCGAGGAAGACAGCGTGGCCTTCGACGAGACGAGCTCGCTGGCGGACGAACTGCATCCCGAACGCGCGGAGGGGCAGGAATGAGCGCCGACAACGAGACTGAGGATCGCTGGGCGGTCGCCCACGTCTTCGCGTCGTTCAACAACACCATCATCTCCGTCACGGATCAGACCGGTGCCGAGACGCTCGCCAAGTCGAGCGGCGGTACGGTCGTCAAGCAGAACCGTGACGAGGCGTCGCCGTACGCGGCGATGCAGATGGCCGAGACCGTCGCCGAGGAGGTGCTCGCACAGGGCATCGAGGGCGTCCACGTCAAGCTCCGCGGTCCCGGCGGCAACCTCCAGCAGAGCCCGGGGCCGGGCGCACAGGCGACCATCCGAGCGCTCGCGCGCGCCGGTCTCGAGATCGGCCGTATCGAGGACGTCACACCGATCCCGCACGACGGGACACGCGCCCCCAAATCGAGCGGGTTCTGACCGATGAGCACCGAGTACGACGTCGAGTTCGTCGACCACGACGAACGCGCGGCGCGCTTTCTCGTGCGAGGGATCACGCCCGCGTTCGCCAACGGCATCCGCCGAGCGATGGTCGCGGACGTGCCGACCCTCTCGATCGACACCGTCCGGGTGGTCGAGAACTCCTCGGTGATGTTCGACGAGCAGATCGGCCATCGCCTGGGGATGGTGCCCCTCGCCACACCGCCCGACGAGTTCGAGATGGGCGAGAGCGTCACCCTCGGCCTCGACGTGTCGGGGCCCGACACGGCCTACTCGGGCGATCTCCAGAGCATGGACTCGATGGTCGAACCCGCCGAGCAGAACGTTCCCATCATCGAGCTCAAGGACGACCAGCGCCTCGAAGTCGAGGCCGACGCCGTTCTCGACACCGGGAAGAGCCACGCCAAACATCAGGGTGCCGTGGCCGTCGGCTACCGTCATCTTCAAACTGTGGACGTCGTCGGCGACCGCGAGGAGTTCGCCGACGAGGAGCCGAACATCCTCCGTGGCGTGATCGAGGACGACGGTGAGCTGATCCCCACGGAGGAGTTCGACAACGACCTCACCGAGCGCTATCCCGGGAAAGAACTCGACGTGCAGGACGTGCCGAACGCGTTCGTCTTCGACGTCGAGACGGACGGCTCGATGAGCGTCGAGGAGCTGGTGCTCGCGGCGGTCGATTCGCTCGACGCGCGCGCGACCGAACTCAGCGAGGCCGTCCAACTGTGATCGATCGCCCCACGAACCAGTCGCGAGCGCGCGTGCCGACGGTCGGCGAGCCAGCGGTGGCGACGCCGAGCGGTGTGTCGGCGACCGAAACTGGTTTGTGGGGACGGGAGAAAAACGAATTCGCGTGCAGGGATAGCCAAGTCAGGTCAACGGCGCAGCGTTCAGGGCGCTGTCTCGTAGGAGTTCGCAGGTTCGAATCCTGCTCCCTGCATGGTTTCTCAGACAACTTATGAACAAAACGAACCCGAGACTCACGAGTCTCATCGCCGAGTTACAGTCGGCCGCCAGCGAACGGGATAGCCCCGTCTGGCAGACGGTGGCCGACCGCCTCGAAAAGCCCCGGCGGACGTACGCCGAGGTGAACCTCGGGCGGATCGAACGCTACGCGAACGAAGACGAGACGGTCGTCGTCCCCGGCAAGGTGCTGGGCAGCGGCGTGCTCGAAAAGCCCGTCACCGTGGCGGCGGTCGATTTCTCGGGCACGGCCGAGACGAAGATCGAACAGGTCGGTGAACCGCTCACGCTCGAGGACGCGCTCGAACGGCATCCCGAGGGAGCCGACGTACGGGTGATCCGATGAGCGCCGAATTCGAGCCCGACATCGTGATCGACGCGCGCGACTGCATCCTCGGTCGCGTTGCCAGTCAGGTCGCCGAGCGCGCCCTCGACGGCGAGACGATCGCGATCGTCAACGCCGAGGAGGCAATCATCACCGGCAGCGACGACGACGTGATGGACGTCTTCGAGACGCGCGCCGAGCTCGGCTCCGACAGCGGGCCGTACTACCCGAAACGCCCGGATCGCATCATGAAGCGCTCGATCCGTGGCATGCTGCCCTACAAGCGCCCGCGCGGTCGCGAGGCGTTCGAGGGGATCCGGGTCTACATCGGCGATCCCTTCGATGCCGACGCCGAGATCCTGGATGGGACGTCGTTGGATCGACTCTCGAACATCAAGTTCGTCCAGCTCGGCGACGTCAGCGAGAACCTGGGCGCGAACGTCACGTGGTGATACACTCATGGTAACGAACACATCAGGAAAGAAGAAGACCGCCATCGCCCGCGCGACCGTCTCGGACGGCGAGGGTCGCGTGCGCGTCAACGCACAGCCCGTCGAACTCGCCGAACCGGAGCTCGCGCGGCTGAAGATGCTCGAACCGTTCCGCATCGCCGACGAGCAGCGCGAGGACGTCGACATCTCGGTCGACGTGCGCGGCGGCGGGACGGTCGGACAGGCCGACGCGGTGCGGACGGCGATCGCGCGCGCGCTGGTGCAGCACTCGAACGATGCCGAACTCCGTGACGCGTACATGGAGTTCGACCGGTCGCTGCTGGTCAACGACGTCCGCCAGTCCGAATCCAAGAAGTGGGGCGGTCCGGGCGCACGGGCACGCTACCAGAAATCCTACCGCTGATGGGTGGTCGATAGTTATGATGGTCCCGGTCCGGTGTTTCACGTGTGGTAACGTCGTCGGCGAGCACTGGGAAGCGTTCGAGTCCCGCGTCGACGAGGGCGAGGATCCGAGCGACGTCCTCGACGATCTCGGGGTGGACCGCCACTGCTGTCGGCGGATGCTCGTCTCGCACACCGACCTCGTGGACATCGTGGCTCCCTATCAGTGATGTCGATGGCAAGCCAACGCTACAACCGCTACGAGAAGGCACGCATCATCGGTGCGCGAGCGCTCCAGATCGCCTACGGCGCGCCCGTGCTGGTGGGGACCGAGAGCACCGAGCCGATCCTCATCGCGGCCGAGGAGTACGACGCCGACGTGTTGCCGTTCACCGTCAAGCGGGGTGAGCGATGACGCTCGTCACCGAGATCCGCCTCCGCGAAATACTCGACTCGCGCGGCAACGCGACCGTCGAGGCCGAGATCACGACCGAATCCGGTGGGTTCGGCCGGGCGGCTGCCCCGAGCGGGGCGAGTACGGGCGCTCACGAGGCGACTTCGCCGCCCGCCGGTGAGGCGATCGCGGCCGCCCGCGAGCACGCCGTCCCGCGCATCGAGGGGCAGGTATACGCCGGCGATCAGCGCTCGATCGACGCGGCGCTGCGCGCCGCCGACGGCACCGACGATTTCTCGACGATCGGCGCGAACAGCGCCGTTTCGATCTCGATGGCCGCAGCGAAGGCGGCCGCCGACACGCTCGGCGCGCCGCTGTATCAGCATCTCGGCGGCGCGTTCCGCGGCGACGAGCTGCCCACGCCGCTCGGCAACGTCATCGGCGGCGGCGAGCACGCGGCCGACGCGACAGATATCCAGGAGTTCCTCGCCGTGCCGATCGGCGCGCCGAGCGCCACCGATGCGGTCTTCGCCAACGCGGCGGTCCACGAGGCGGTCGGCGAGATCCTCGCCGATCGTGGCGTGCCGGCCGCGAAGGGGGACGAGGGCGCGTGGGCACCGAGCATCGACGACGAGGAGGCGTTCGAGGTCGTCGCCGCAGCGACCGACAGGGTGGCCGACGAGGTCGGCTTCGCGATCAGCATGGGCCTCGACGTGGCCGCGGCGGAGATGTACGACGCCGACGACGGGGTGTATCAGTACAGCGATACCGAGCGCACGCCCGACGAGCAGATCGAGTACGTCGCCGAGCTCGCCGACGAGTACGATCTCGCGTACGTCGAGGACCCACTCGACGAGGAGGACTTCGCGGGCTTCGCCGAGCTCACCGATCGGGTCGACGAGACGCTGATCTGTGGCGACGATCTGTTCGTGACGAACGTCGAGCGCCTCGAACGCGGCATCGAGGTCGACTCGGCGAGCGCCATTCTCGTCAAACCCAACCAGATCGGGACGCTGTCGGACGCCGTCGATGCCGTCGAACTCGCCGTCGAGAACGGTCTCACGCCGGTGATCTCTCACCGGTCGGGCGAGACAGAGGACACGACGATCGCACACCTCGCCGTGGCGACCGACGCCCCGTTCATCAAGACGGGCGCGGTCGCCGGCGAGCGAACAGCGAAACTGAACGAACTCATCAGAATCGAGGAAACCGCATGAGCGACAACGAAGAGGGTCTCGAAGCGGCCGAAACGGAGATCGAGGAGGAGCCGACCGGCGAGGCCGGCGCGAATCCCGCCGAGGACCCCGACACAGACGTCAGAGACGAATCGAGCGACGACCAATCGGACACCGACACGGGTCCAACCTTCGACGAGGACGTGATGGCCGACGAGGAGGCCGACCTCCTCATCCCCGTCGAGGACTATCTGGGCGCTGGCGTTCACATCGGCACCCAGCAGAAGACCCAGGACATGGAGCGGTTCATCCACCGCGTGCGAACGGACGGGCTCTACGTCCTCGACGTGGGGCGCACCGACGAGCGGGTCCGCACGGCGGCCGATTTCCTGTCGAACTACGACGCCGAGAACGTGCTCGTCGCCTCCTCGCGTCAATACGGTCGGTTCCCGGCCGAGAAGTTCGCCGACGCGATCGGTGCGCGCGCCCGGACAGGACGGTTCATCCCGGGCACCTTGACGAATCCCGACTACGATGGCTACATCGAGCCCGACGTGCTCGTCGTGACCGACCCGATCGGCGACTCACAGGCCGTCACGGAGGCCGTCACCGTCGGTATCCCGGTGATCGCGATGTGTGACTCGAACAACTCCGTGAGCAACGTCGATCTCGTCGTGCCGACGAACAACAAGGGTCGACGGGCACTCTCGGTCGTCTATTGGCTGCTCGCCAACGAAACCGTGGACCGCACCGGCGGCGATCCGGGCTACGCGCTCGAGGACTTCGAGGAAGGCATCTGAGAACCGATCACGGGCGGACCGGCGTTCGACGATAGCGACTTACGGCACTCTTTCATCACTTCGAGAATCGATTGGACGGTAGCCGATGCATTCGCAACGACTGTTAGGCTCGCCCGCAGAGAACGCGCATGGCGGTTTCAAGCGCCCCCGGGAAGGTCTATCTCTTCGGCGAGCACGCGGTGGTCTACGGCGAACCCGCAGTGCCCTGTGCCATCGAGCGCCGCGCGACGGTCGAGGTGTCGGCGCGCTCGGACGGTCGGCTTCGGGTCGATGCCGGCGATCTCACTCTCGATGGGTTCACCGTCGAGTACGGCGGCGACGGTGCGCCCGACGTGGACGTCCCGCAGTCGCTGGTCCAGGCCGCGACGGGCTACGTCGACGGTGCGGTCGCACAGGCTCGTGACGCGGCCGATTCGCCCGATGTGGGCTTCGACGTGGCCATCGAGAGCGCCATCCCGCTCGGCGCGGGACTCGGTTCGTCGGCAGCGGTCGCGGTCGCGGGCATCGACGCCGCGACGCGCGAACTCGGGATCGAACTCTCGACGGAGGAGCTCGCCAAGCGCGCCTATCGAGTCGAACGCGAGGTCCAGAGCGGCGAGGCCTCGCGCGCGGACACGTTCTGCTCGGCGATGGGCGGGGCGGTCCGTGTCGAGGGCGACGACTGCCGACGGCTCGACGCGCCGAATCTCCCCTTCGTCATCGGCTACGACGGCGGTGCGGGCGACACCGGCGAACTGGTCGCGGGCGTGCGCGCACTCCGTGAGGAGTACGATTTCGCCGCCGATACGGTCGAAGCCATCGGCGATCTCGTCCGCCGGGGCGAGCGCGCGCTCGACGAAGGCGATATCGCCGAACTCGGGCGGCTGATGGACGTCAATCACGGCCTCCTGAGTGCGCTCGGGGTCTCGTCGCGCTCGCTCGACGCGATGGTGTGGGCCGCCCGCGAGGCGGGCGCACACGGCGCGAAACTGACCGGCGCGGGCGGTGGTGGCTGCATCGTCGCGCTCGACGAGAGCGAGGCCAGTCGGACGGCGCTCGGCTACACGCCGGGCTGCGTCGAGTCGTTCCGCGCCGAACTCGACTTCGAGGGCGTGCGCCGGGAGGACGGATGACGCTGTCTTTGCGAGCGAAGTCGTTCGAAACGGCGAACCCGTTTCGTGATCTCGAAGTGCCTTCGGCACTTCGAAGAGTCATCGGAAGACCGCAGGTCTTCCGAGATGACGAAAGGCGCGAAGCGCCTTTCGAACCACGAGCAAACGGCAGGGAATGGAGCGAAGCGGAATGACCGTGATTCTCAAGCTCGGCGGGAGCGTCATCACCGACAAGCAGCGCCCGGAGACGCTCGACGAGGAACATCTCGCCCGGGCGGCTGCAGCGATCACGGACTACGACGGAGAGTTGGTGCTCGTCCACGGCGGCGGGAGTTTCGGCCATCACCACGCCAGCGAGCACGGCATCAGCAGCGAAGCGGGGAGCCACGACGTCGCCGGTGCGTTCGCGGTCCACGACGCGATGCGACGACTGAACGACGCGGTGCTCGCCGCCCTCCAGGAGCGCGACGTTCCTGCGCTGCCGGTCCACCCCCTCTCGACCGCTGCGCGCGACGGCGATGGCGAGCTCTCGCTGTCGACACCGGTCGAGACAATGCTCTCCGAAGGGTTCGTGCCGACGGTGCAGGCGGACGTCATCGCTCACACGGGGGCTGGCGTCACGGTCGTGAGCGGTGACGAACTCGTCGTGGAGCTCGCCGAACAGTTGGACGCCGAACGCGTGGGACTGTGTGCGGGCGTTCCGGGCGTGTTCGACGAAGAGGGCCGAGTCATTGATCGTATCGAGTCGTTCGCCACGGTCCGGGCGGCGCTCGGCGGGAGCGACGCGACCGACGTCACCGGAGGAATGGCCGCGAAGGTCCGGGCGCTGCTCGACATGGATGCGCCGGCGTCGGTGTTCGGGCTGGACGGATTGGAGGCATTTCTCGACGGCGAGTCACCCGGGACGCGCGTCGGCTGAGCGACGGTTTCTACACTGCGCAGTGACCCACGGAGTTTATACCACCCCTGCCCATACCCCCACCTATCCGAGAGACCGCCCCGGGTGCGGTTCGGGGCGGGCGGGCGGGTCACGTGACCGGCCAGCCAGTCCTTCATGTACTCCGCGGGCGGCTCGGGAGCAACAACTATGGAAATCGATATCGCGACAATCGGCGGCTACGAGGAAGTGGGCCGGCAGATGACGGCCGTGCGGGCGGGCGAGGACATCGTCGTCTTCGACATGGGGCTCAACCTCTCGAAGGTGCTCATCCACGACAACGTCGAGACCGAGCGAATGCACAGTCTCGACCTGATCGACATGGGCGCGATCCCCGACGACAGGGTCATGTCTGACCTCGACGGCGAGGTCCAGGCCATCGTCCCGACCCACGGCCACCTCGACCACATCGGGGCCATCTCGAAACTGGCCCATCGTTACGACGCACCCGTTGTGGCGACGCCGTTCACGATCGAACTGGTCAAACAGCAGGTCGAATCGGAGGAGAAGTTCAGCGTCGACAACGACCTCGTCAAGATGGACACTGGCGACTCGATGGCGATCGGCAACGGGCTCGAACTCGAGTTCGTCAACGTCACCCACTCGATCATCGACGCGATCAACCCCGTGCTCCACACGCCGGAGGGCTCGATCATCTACGGGCTCGACAAGCGGATGGACCACACGCCGGTGATCGGCGACCCGATCGACATGGATCGCTTCCGCGAGATCGGCCGCGAGGGCGAGGGCGTGCTCTGTTACATCGAGGACTGCACGAACGCGGGTCGCAAGGGCCGCACCCCGAGCGAGCAACACGCGCGCAATCACGTCAAGGACGTCCTCTACAGCATGGAGGACTACGACGGTGGGATCGTCGCCACCACCTTCTCCAGCCAGATCGCCCGCGTCAGCTCCATCGTCGAGTTCGCCAAGGACATCGGTCGCCAGCCCGTGCTGCTGGGCCGATCGATGGAGAAATACTCCGGCACTGCCGAACGCCTCGACTTCGTCGACTTCCCCGACGACCTCGGCATGTTCGGCCATCGCCAGTCCGTCGATCGGACGTTCAAGCGAATCATGAACGAGGGCAAGGAGAACTTCCTGCCGATCGTCACGGGTCATCAGGGTGAGCCGCGCGCGATGCTCACTCGGATGGGTCGCGGCGAGACACCCTACCAGATCGACGAGGGCGACAAGGTGATCTTCTCGGCACGGATCATCCCCGAGCCGACCAACGAGGGCCAGCGCTACCAGTCCGAACAGCTCCTCAGAATGCAGGGTGCGCGCATCTACGACGACGTCCACGTGTCGGGCCACATGTCCCAGGAGGGTCACTACCAGATGCTCGATGCCATCCAGCCCCAGCACGTGATCCCCGCGCACAACGACATGGAGCATCTCGCGCGCTACGTTGACCTCGCCGAGAGTCAGGGCTACCGGATGGGTCGTGACCTCCACGCGACGCGCAACGGCAACGTCATCTCGCTGGTGGAATGAGCGCGCCGGCGCCAGCGGTGAAAGCGGCCGTCGAGAGCCGGCGGGAGCTCGTCAACGCGGCGTTCGACGAGCGACTGCCGATCGAAGAGCCAGAGCGGCTCTACCGTGCCTCGCGTCATCTGCTCGACGCCGGCGGCAAGCGGCTCCGGCCGGTCGTGACGCTGCTGGTCGCCGAAGCGCTGCTCGATGGCGACGTCACCGACGAACGGTACGAGGCCATGTCGACGCTCGACGGGAGCGACGAGATCGATCTGATGGCGGCGGCGGCGAGCATCGAGACGATCCAGTCGTTCACGCTGATCCACGACGACATCATGGACGACGACGACCTCCGGCGTGGCGTTCCGGCCGTCCATCGGGTATTCGACACCGAGACGGCGATCCTCGCCGGCGACACGCTCTACTCGAAGGCCTTCGAGTTCATGCTCGAAACCGGCGGCCGACCCGAGCGCATGGTACAGGCGCTCTCGGAGCTCGCACAGACCTGCACGCGCATCTGCGAGGGCCAGTCGCTCGACGTCGAGTTCGAGCGCCGCAGAGCGGTCACGACCGACGAGTACATCCACATGGTCGAGCAGAAGACGGCGGTGCTCTACGCGGCGGCCGCGCGGATCCCGGCGCTCCTGCTCGGCGCGGATCAGGAGACCGCCGACGCGCTCGGTGCGTACGGGCTCGATGTCGGCCGTGCGTTCCAGATCCGCGACGACGTGCTCGATCTGACGGTGCCGAGCGAACAGCTGGGCAAACAGCGCGGCAGCGATCTCGTCGAGGGCAAGCGAACGGCGGTGACGCTGCACGCCCGCGAGCAGGGCGTCGATGTCGAATCACTCGTCGCGACCGACGACCTCGATGCCGTCACCGAAGACGAGATCAACGCTGCCGTCGCCACGCTCGAAGAGGCCGGCAGCATCGAGTACGCGCGAACGCTGAGTCGCGATCTTGTCGAGCGCGGCAAGTCCCGGCTCGACGTGCTGCCGGACAACGAGGCACACGAACTGCTCGCCGGGCTGGCGGAGTATCTTATCGAACGCGGCTACTGACCCCGAGGAAGCGGACGATTTAGGGATCGGCGGGCCGTACGGTGCCCATGAACGTTCTCGTTGCGGGCGCACATGGGCAGGTCGGCCAGCATATCACCGAACTCCTGAGCGACAGCGATCACGAGACGACGGCGATGGTGCGCGCCGAATCACAGGTCGACGGGATGGAGTCGTTCGGCGTCGAGACGGTCGTCGCGGATCTGACCGAGGACGTCGCGCACGCGGTCGCCGGCCACGACGCGATCGTCTTCGCGGCGGGATCGGGTGGCGAGGACGTCGAGGGTGTCGACCGCGACGGTGCGATCGGAATGATCGAGGCCGCCGAGGCCGAGGGCGTCGAGCGGTTCGTCATGCTCAGTTCGATGAACGCCGACGATCCCGAGGCCGGTCCCGACGAGCTCACCGACTACCTGCTCGCCAAGCAGGCGGCCGACGATCGCCTGCAGGAGAGCGAGCTGACGTACACCATCGTCCGACCCGGCGCGCTGACCGACGAGCCCGCGACCGGGGAGATCCGGGCGGCGAGGAAACTCGACCCCGGCGAGATCACGCGTGCCGACGTCGCGCGGACGCTGGTGACGGCGATCGACATGGCGAGCACCCACGGCGAGACCTTCGAGATCCTGGCGGGCGACGAGCCGATCGAGAGCGTGCTCCGCTCGCCCACGAGCGAGTGAGTCTCAGCCCTCGTATTCGTCCTCGGTGATTCGGACGACGAGTTCGTTTTCGTGGTCGAACGCGTCGCGTCCGCTGGCGAACGATGGCGCGGCGAGCGCCCCGTCCTCGATCGGGTAGCGTTTGTACGTATCACCGGTCTCGTCGGGCTGGAGCCGTCCGTCGCGGATCGCCTCGGCAAGCGGGCGCGAGAGCCATTCCGTGTCGCTGATCGATGGGTCGCGGACGAGCGCGTCGCTCGCGAAGCGGACGAGATACCAGTTCAGATCGTTGAGCAGCGAGACGGCTGCGCCGAGGCTCACGGTGGTGAGCGAGAGCGTGTTCGTGTACGGCTCGGTGAGATCGTACGTCGAGAGCGCGCGGCGGGCGGTCTCGCGCGAGAGCAGTTCGTAGCGGATATCACAGTCCCCGCCGACGAGACAGACCTGCGTCACGGCCGGGAGGACGACGGGCGCGCTCAAAGCCGTTTCGTCGCCCGTTTTCGATCAGCGCTCGCCGAGACGGCACACGGCTGTCCGGGTGACGTCGTTGCGAAACGGGACCCCGACCGCCCGGATCGTGGTCGGTTCACCACCCCATGCAGCGGGCTTTTGCCCCGCTGGCCACAATCGGTTGCATGACATTCGAACCGGTCGATCTCGACCACGTCGCGATCCGTGTCCGCGATATCGACGAGGCGCTCGAATTCTATCACGATCTGCTCGGACTCTCGATCCGCGATCGGGAGCGTTTCGAACGCGACGAGGTGCCGTTCGTCGCCGTCGCCGCGGGCGGGCGACATCTCCATCTCGTCCCGACCGACGAACCGTTCGACGTCGACGGCGAGCACATCTGTATCCTCCTGCGCTCGAACGAGACCGACACGCGCGACGCGATCGAACAGCTGCTCGACGAACTCCGCGAGGCCGGCATCGAGGTCGAAGACGACGAGCCGCGCGAGCGCCTCGGCGTCTACGGGCGCGACTGGGCGGCGTACGTCCGTGACCCCGACGGCCGCCGGATCGAGCTCAAGCTCTACTGATCGGATGCAGGACGGTTGATCGACGGCCACGGTGAAGTGGGGGTTAAACAGCTAGAGTCATTCGTTACGTCGCTTCGGTTCATTGTCCCATCCGGATGAGTCTCACAATGCAGCCACCCTTGATCGAAAGGAACGTCGCCGATGTCTGCCGGACGGTTCTCGACGACGCCACCGAGGACGTGCTCGCGGTCGGCCCCTCGCCGACGGTCGTCGACGGACTGGTAGCGATGCTCGCCGACCGTGAGAACGGACCATCGGTCCGCCTGCTGGCCACCGAATCGGTGCTCAAAGCGTCGGTGAGTGAGTTCACCGACGCGAGCGTCATCGCCGATCTGGTCGCCGACGAGAGTCTGTCGCTGCGGACGAGCGCCGAGCGCCTCGACGGGCCGCTGTTGGTCACCGACGAGCGCGTCGTCTCGCTCGTCACCACCGATGAACGGACCGCCGGGCTCGCCACCGACGACGCGGCGTTCGTCGATGCGGCGCGCGAGGAGTACACCGACCGCTGGGCGGACGCCGAATCGTTCAGGCTCCGCACGCCGCCGCTGTCGCGCGTCCAGGAGAGCCTCGAACGGGAGTTCGATGAAGAACTGGCCGCCGACTTCGAACGCATGCGCATCGCACTCGCCGAAGCGGACGGCCATCTCGACGAGGTGGACATCAGCCTGCTCGCGGCCGCCCGCAACGAGGCGCTGCTGTACGACATCAGCACCTGGGGCGAAGGCGTCGGCATCGCCAGCCGGGCGACGTTCTCGCGAAAGAAGACGCGTCTCGAAGAGGGCGGCCTCATCGAAACGGAGAAAGTGCCGATCGACGTCGGTCGCCCGCGCCTGCGCCTCCTGCTCGGTGACGATCACCTCCGAGGAATCGACGCCGACGAGGTCGTGAGCGTGGCGGCGGAGCTGCTCGCTGCGGCCCGTCAGTAGGTCAGCGTGTAGCCGCCGTCGAACAGCAGATCGCCGCCGTCGAGGTGGTTCGCGTGCTCGGAAAAGCCCATCGTGAAGACGTTCGCCACCTCGATCGGATCCATCATCTCCTTCACTCTGGCCTCGCCGAGCATCACGTCCTCGACGACCTCCTGTTCGCTGATCCCGCGTTCCTCGGCGGTGTCGGCGATCTGGTCCGTGACGAGCGGGGTCTTCACGTAGGCCGTCGAGAAGGAGAAGGCGCGGACATCACCGTCGCCCTCGGCGGCGATCGACTGTGTGAGCCCCCGGAGCCCGAACTTCATCATGTTGTAGGCGACCTTGTCGCGCGTGACGTAGTGGCCGTGGATCGAGCACATGTTGCCGACTGCGCCGCCGTCGCCCTCGCGCATGTGTGGGAGACAGCCCTTCGTCAGCGCGAGCGGCGCGCGGAGCATCGCCTCCTGCATCATGTCGTATTTCTCCATCGGGAACTCCTCGATGGGTGCCACGGTCTGCAGGCCCGCGATGTTCGCGAGGAAGGTGATCTGCCCGCAATCGGCTGCCCGATCGACCACGCGATCGATGTCGTCGTCATCGGTCAGATCGCCGGCGACCGTCTCGACCGTTCCGTCGAGATCGAGTTCGTCGTGTTTGGCGACCGTCTCGTCGAGTCCGTCCTCGTCGATGTCGGTCGCCATGGCCGTCAGCCCGTTGTGGGCGAGCGCGAGCGCCGTTGCCCGGCCGATGCCCGAGCCAGCGCCGGTGACGAGTGCGACGTTTTCGCCCACGAATCGTGCGTCGTCGAGCGTCAGTACGTCGTCGCGTCCGAGTTCCGGTGGCTCCGTGGGGTCGGTCATGGTAGCGATGTGAACTGCTCCGGCGATACCAATAACGTTTCTGGGGGATGCGTTCGCTGGCGGGGCTGAGAGCACGACGGCAGCGAGTGGAGCGAACGTTTTCCGCTGGAACGGATGATCCAGTTATCGCTGCAGTCGCGTTAGAAGCGACGGTTGTGACGTGTGCTATTCGTGTGTGATGGCCGTCTCGTAGGTTTCGAGCGTCGGATGGCCCTCGAACATCTCCGTCGGCGCATCGCCGCCGTGGGCGTTCGCGAACTGCTCGCTCTCGGTCCACGCCTCGAAGTCGTCCTCCGATTCCCAGTAGGTCTGTGCGATGTAGGTGTTGCCGCCCTCGGGCGGCGTCAGGAAGTCGAATCTGACGAACCCCGGCTGTTCGGCGATGTCCTCGGAGCTCTCGGTGAAGCGCTCGACGAGCTCGTCCCCGTAGCCGTCCGCGACCGTGAATCGGTTCGCTGCAACGAACATACTCCCTCTTGTCTCGCAATCGGCATAAATCTACCGCAACAACGGACGACACAATAATCCAAAATGGATTATAGAGTCAGTTCGACGCGGTTCGGCGGTCGGTGAGTGAGCCCGGCATCGAGATAGCTCGCGAGTCGATCCAGGACGCCGTCGTCGGCGTCGGTGCCGTGGGGCAGCCGGACGAGGATCGTCTCCGCTTCGGAGACGACGGGATCGTCGGCCATCGCGACGGCGAACAGCTCCTCGGGGGTTACTGGCGTGTCCGAGCGGATGCGGTCGGCGGTGTCGGCCACGGAGGTTCCGTACTCGGCGCGGACGTCGAAATCGACGGCGACGTCGGCGGTGCTACCCAGCGTGTCGGCGGCGTGGACCTCCTCGGCTCGGCGGACGGCGGGGACGAGCACGCGCTCGAAATCCATCCCGCTCTCCTTCAATCCGAGATAGGTAAAGGAGAGCATCGAGAGCACGCCATCGACGAACGCCGGATCGTCGACGGTGTCGAAAACCCCCTCTCTGTCCTTCGGTTTGAGCGTGTGGACGAGCAGCGTGAAGTCCTCGATGGCGTTGACGATGCGCTTGCGGATGCGTGCCTCGGCGTTCCGGCGCGACTGGTCGTGTGTCATCTCGGTCTCGCCGCGGAGGAACGCTCGATCGGCCGGCGAGAGGACGCCACGCGGTCTGTCGGCGTCGTGGTCCATGCCATCTCTCGGTCGTCCGACGACAAAGGGGTTCGTGGTCCACTCTGTGACGGTTCCCGTTCGACGCGCCCGGCCCCACTGGACTCGGAGCGAAGGATTTTCCAGCACGCTCGCCAACCGGAGGCATGGCCACCGTCGAGACGATCTACACCACGCCGGAGGGCTCTGCGCCGATGGAGACCGTCGAGGAGATCGAGGCGGTCGAGCGCCAGGGGCTGCGCGGCGATCGCTACATGATGGGCACGGGCTACTACTCGGGCATGGACGAGTGCGAAGTGACGCTCATCGAGAGCGAGGCCATCGAGGAGATCCACGAGGAGTACGACATCGATCTCTCGGACGGTCGCCACCGGCGCAACATCGTCACGCGCGGCGTTTCGGTCCAAGAGTTGCTCGATCAGGAGTTCCGCATCGGTGAAGCGATCTTCGAGGGGACGCGCCCGCGCCCGCCGTGTGCCCACGTCGAGCAGGTCGCCGACGAGTCGGGCGTCGCCCGTGCGCTCAAAAACCACCGCGGCGGAATCTGCGTCAGCGTCGTCGAAGGTGGCGATCTCCACGTCGGCGACGAGCTCGAACCCCTCGGCGAGACCGACGGCGAGGACGTGGCCGACGCGATCAAGAGTCGGCTGATGGGCCAGTAAGCGACAGGTTCTTTTTCGACTCGCCGGAAGGCAGACTGCGCGCGGGTAGCCAAGCTTGGAAACGGCGCAGCGCTTAGGACGCTGTCCCGTAGGGGTCCGCCGGTTCAAATCCGGTCCCGCGCAGTGAACGACGCCGCGAGCGCAGCGAGCGGCGGAGTGAGCGAGCAGGAGCGATTTGAACCCTGCCAGTCGCAGCCGGCGAGCGTAGCGAGCCGGACCGTCTGGCTTCGGTTCAAATCCGGTCCCGCGCATCCACCTTTTGCTGCGCTCCGCTCGCTGGCGCTCGCTCCGCTGGCAAAATCTGGACCAAAAGCCGGCGTCACCCCCTTCGGGGGTTCCTTGGCCCGCTCACTCACTGCGCTCGTTCGCGGTCGGTGAACTTGACCGCAAAATCGAATCAACCTGCGTGTAGCTGACCATCGAAATCAATCCGATATCGTTCAGCACAAGCTACTTGTTATCGTGGCAGAAAACGTTCGTATGAAGCGGCGCTGGTTTCTGGTGCTCGGTCTCGGGATGATCGTGGCCAATCTGGGATTCCTCTTCGCCTTCCGTGCGACGATTCTCGAAAATCCGGCGACCGCCGCGACGAACACCGTGCTCGTCTTCGGTGGTGTTCTGATGGCCATCGGCGGTGCCGGCGCGCAGCCTCGGGGCACGTGGTATCAGTTCGTCGGCACCGGTGACGTGCTGATCGGTATCGGAATGTCTTCCTCGTACCTGCTGCCGATGGTGTACGGGATGTCACCCTACGGCAGCACCGAGGGCATTCTCCTCGCTATCTGCGCCGTGGCCGGCGGCGGCTCGCTCGCGTTCATGGGATTCGACTGGATCCGTGGCGGGCGACATTTCGATCTCTCGACGTACGAGCGCGGCCCGATCCTCGACTCGATACGGACTTAAAGTACCGCGTCACGCCGTCACGACGACTATGCGTCAGGCGTAGCAAAGATCGACATGAGCATCCGATCGCGAACGAGCGAGCGCGTGCAGACGGTGCGAACCGGCGTCGCCGAACGCATCGAGGCACTCGCGGGCACCATCGACAAGAAGGCACTCTACGCCGGCATCGCTGCCACGTTTCTGATCGGACTGCTCTCGCTGGTCGTCCCGATCATCCCGTTTTTCGGCTTCGTCACCGGCGGCGTCGTCGGCGGGTTCATCGCGGCCTACGCTGCTGGCGGGCTGGTGCGCGGGATCGTTCACGGCGTCGTCGCGGCAGTCATCGGCGGGATCATCCTCGCCGGTCTCGGGGTGGGCCAGGGGCTACTCCTGGGATTCGTCTTCATCGAGACACCGACGATCATCGGAGCGTTCACACCGGCGATTTCGGCGGTGTTCTCCCGGCAGCCGCTGTTCGCGCTCGTCGCCACGCTCGTGGTGCTCCCGATGCTCGTCGGTTTCGATGGGGCCGTCGGCGGTGTGGTCGGCAGCGCGCTCCGCTGGGTCCGCGACCGACTCGCCTGATACTGTCGGACGGAAGTATGTGAAGACCGGATCGTGGAGATCCATCGCATGGGCGGTGTTTCGCATCATGGATCTCCAATCAGTTCCGTCCGACAGTATGACCTATCCCGTGGAGTTTTCGAGGATCAGTCCGTAGACGAGCCCCATCGCCCCGCCGTAGAGCGCCCATGCCACGACGCCGACGATCCCGCCGACGGTGAGATACGGTGCCGGCACCGATAGCCCCATCACCAGTCGGAGCCAGATCGGCATGGCGATCAGCTGGAAGAGCACGCCGACGGCGATCCCGTAGAGCTGGCCCACGCCGGCACAGGTGACGCCGAGCGCCGAGCGCTTGAGCAGCGGGACGAGCAGCTTCTGGAGCACCGAACTCCGCGAGGAGAGCATGATGACCGTGTTGGCGAAGGAGTTGATCGATCCCGAGACGAACGCGACGAACGGGATGCCGAACAGGATCCCAAGCGCCAACAGCACGTACCAGCCGCCGTTGAGCGAGTAGAGACCGACGATGCCGCCGATCTCGTAGACCATCTCGGTGCGATAGAGACTCATGACGAGACCGGCTTGCAGCGCGCCGAACAGCCCGCCGATGACGACGCCTTCGACCGCGCTGGTGTCGATGCTCGGCGAGAGCCGCGAGCGAAGCGCCGCGAGACGCGAACGGACGGCCATGTTCGATGCACTCGTGCATCGAGGCAAAAGCCTTCGGCGGGGTCAGTACGGTCTCTTATATTACTCAGCTCGTGCTGGCGAACGGATCGACTTCTGAGGAGCGCTGGTCGATGAGTACGAGCTGGTAGCGCGCGACGTTCGCGGGATCGGTGTCGAGCGCCTGTGCGTCGAACGCCCACGTCTCGCCGACTGCGAAGTCGCTCTGGCTATCGGAGGCGCGACCGATGTCGGTGCCGGAGCGGTCGAAAAACCGGGCGTGCGCCGCGATGAAATCGAGATCGACGTCGCCGCGGTTTTCGGTGCGTCCGCGGACGCCGCCCGAACCGTCCCGATAGAACTCGTGATCGAGCAGGACGAGCCCCTGACTCGTCGGTGCGTCGGTCGTTTCGGTGAATTCGGTGGCTCCGGTCGTTTCGGTGGCCCCGGTAGCTTCGGCAGTACCGGTTGCTTCGGTCGCCGCTGCGGTGGGAGAGCCGTTGATCGCGATGCGCCGTGCGTATTTGCCCTCGCCAGCGCCGAGACAGCCGGCCAGAAGCCCGGCGCAGCCGCTGCCCATGCCGACGAGCACTCGGCGTCGTTGCATACCGATGCGTTAGCCGCGGCACTCAAAAACCTGTGGTCGATGATGAAATTTAGTGGTGAGCATCGTGATACGACCACGGACCGAGAAACGCCGCTGTCACAACCTTTTTGCGGGTTCGGCTGGCGCTATGGTATACGAATGGCGAACGTACGCGACCTGCTCGACGAACTCGTCGAGGGGGTCGAGACGGTGTTGTTGTTCTCGCCGAGCGAGGCCTACTACGAACGCTGTCGGGAGATCGAGGACGTCTCGGTGGTCGTCTGTGCCGGCGACAACGGCGTCGGGGCCGAGCGGTTCGTCGAACTCCCGCTCGAATTCGTCGCGGCCAAAGAGCGCATCCGCTTCGGCGTCGAGGGGGCGACCGAGGAGGGTTTTCTCACCAAGGGTGACGAGGTAGTCTGCGCGCTGCAACTGTTCGACGACGCCATCGACAGCGTCTGTCGGGTGCGGGTGGGCGATCTCGACCGCTCGGGCGTCTACGATCTCTTCACGACCTCGCGCGCCGATCCGGCGGTCATCAGCGCAGTCGTCGACGTGGCGGTCGAACTCGGTCAGAAAGGGCAGAAGGGAAAGCCGGTCGGCGCGCTGTTCGTCATCGGTGACGCCGGCAAGGTGATGAACAAGTCCCGCCCTCTTTCATATAACCCGTTCGAGAAATCCCACGTTCACGTCGGCGATCCCATCGTGAACGTCATGTTGAAGGAGTTCTCCAGGCTCGACGGCGCGTTCGTCATCAGCGATTCGGGGAAGATCGTCTCGGCCTATCGCTATCTCGAACCGAACGCCGAGGGCGTCGACATCCCGAAGGGGCTCGGGACGCGTCACATGGCGGCGGCGTCGATCACGCGCGATACGAACGCGACGGCGGTCGTGTTGAGCGAGAGCGATCGGCTGGTGCGGGCGTTCAAAGGCGGCGAGCTGATTCTCGAACTCGATCCGGAGGAGTACTGATGGCTTTCGGCGCGCTGCTCCAGAGCCTTCTGGACGGCCGGTTCGATCTCGTGTTGATCGTCATCATGCTGGTGGTCGGCGTGGTCGTCGCCTATCTCGTCGGCCAGGTGAGCGAACGGATGCTCGTGGCCGCCGGCGTCGGCGAGGCCGTCGAGGGCACCGCCTTCGAGCGCACCGTCGGTCGACTCGGCACATCGACGGTGTCGATGCTCGCGGGGCTGTTCGCGCTGTTCGTCGTCCTCGTGTTCGTCGTGCTCGCGCTCACCATCTCCGCCGTGCTCGACGTGCGAGTGTATCTCCGCCAGTTCATCAACTTCCTCCCGCAGCTGTTCGTCGCCGCACTGGTGGTCGTGTTCGGGCTCGTCGTCGCGGACAAGGCCGAGGTGTTCGTCTCCGAGCGACTGCGCAGCGTCAAACTTCCCGAGATCGGGCTGCTCGCGCTGCTGGTCAAATACAGCATCATCTACGTCGCGGCGCTGCTCGCGCTCGGCCAGATCGGCATCTCGAACGTCGCCCTGCTGGTCCTTCTCGGGGCCTACGCCTTCGGGCTCGTCTTCCTCGGCGGGCTCGCCTGCCGCGATCTCCTCGCCGCGAGCGCCGCCGGCTTCTATCTCCTGCTCGCCGAACCGATCGCCATCGGCGACGAGGTCCGCATCGACGGGCGCTCGGGCATCGTCCAGGAGGTGGACGTCCTCGTCACCCACGTCGAGAACGACGGCGAGGAGTTCATCGTCCCGAACGACCGCGTCTTCCGCTCGGGCATCATCCGCGTTCGGTAGCGCCGGACGGGCCTGTCGACCCGGGCCCAGGCGAACCCCTTTGTGGTCGCCGACCGTGGCGTGGGTATGCAGTGGAAACTGTTCGCCACGCTCGCCGAGACCGCCGGCGAGCGCGAGGTCGCGATCGAGACGGAGCCGAACGCGACGCTCGACGACGCGCTCGCGGCGCTGTTCGATCGCCACCCGAGGCTCGAAGACGAGATCGTCGACGACGGCGAACTGCGCGAACATATCAACCTCCTCCATAACGGCGAAGACCCCTTCACCGCCGGCGACGGGTTCGATACGGAACTCGACGAGAGCGACGAACTCGCCGCGTTCCCGCCGGTCAGCGGCGGTTAGAGCGCGACCGCGGCGTCGAGTGCAATGGCGATGGCGCGTTCGACGTTGTCCTTCGCCTTTTCCGGGAGTTCTTCACCGTCGGTTTCACCCTTCTGCGTGCCCGCGACGAGGTTGCCGTCGACGGTACAGAGCGCGCCCGCGCGGAGGCCCTTCCGGCGCGCGAGCGTGAAGATCGCCGCGGCCTCCATCTCGACGGCGAGCACGCCCGCCCGTTCCCACGATTCGATGTATTCGTCGGTCTCGGCGTAGAAAGCGTCGTCCGAGGCGATCGCGCCCACGTGGACGGGTTCCTCGCGTGATTCCGACGCTTCGACCAGCCCCGAGAGCACGTCGTAGTCGGGCACCGCGGGGACGGTATCGCGCTCGTAGCGCCCCGTCGTCCCCTCGTCTTTGGCCGCGCCGGTCGCGACCACCACGTCACCGACTTCGATCTCCTGCTGGAGCGCGCCGGTGGTTCCGACGCGAATGACGCTCTCGACGCCCACGTTCGAGAGCTCCTCGACGGCGATCGCCGCCGACGGACAACCGATGCCCGTCGAGCAGATCGTCACGGGAGTACCCTCGTAACTCGCGTTGACGATCTTGTACTCGCGGTTTTCGGCCACCGTAGTCGCGTCCTCGCAGTGGCCCGCGATGCGATCGACGCGTCCCGGATCGCCCGGCAGCAGCGCGACGTCGTTCAGATCGCCCGGTTCGACGAGCAGGTGTGGCTGTTTTGCCATGCCGAGTGGTCGGCGGCCGGCATGAAAAGTCGGTCTATCCGTATCGTTCGAGCAGTTCGCGTTCCTCGGCGAGTAACTCGGCGACCCCGTGGGTCATGATCGCTTCGCCGAGCGCCGTCGCGGCGTAGTACGAATACAGCCCATCCGCGCCGCGTTCCTTCCGTTTCCGATTGGCGATCAGCCCCACCGTTTCGAGCTTGTCGAGGTGGTAGTGCAGCCGGTTCGAGGGGATTTCGAGTGTCTCGGCGAGTTCCGTTGCGCTCAGTTCGCTTTCGGCGAGGAGTTCGGAAAGCACCCTGTAGCGTGTCTTCTCGCCGATGGCGCGCTGCATGGCGAGGTATTCTTCGAGCGAGAGCACGCTGTCTTCGGGCAAATAGGGTGCCCCGTAGCGGTGTGATTCGGTCATGGAGTCACGAGTTTGTAGTCATTTCCGTACTACACCGTTATCATTCTCGGTGCTGTAACCGAGCTATGGAGATCGAACCGTTCGCGCTCGAACGCTGGTTCGGGAAGTACGAACACGACGCCGATATCATGCTCGCCGAGAGCGGCATCAGAAGCCTTCCCGCCACACGCTTCGACACCGATCCGGGCGATCTCGGCTACGTGATTCCGACCGACGGCGATCCTGACTTCCGAAAGGAGATCGCCGCACGCTACGGCCGCTCGGCCGACGAGGTGGTGTTCACCTGCGGCACCCAGGAGGCCAATCTCCTCGCCATGCTCGCGACGCTCGACGATGGGGATCACGCGGTCGTCGTCACGCCGACCTACCAGTCGCTGCACGCGCTGCCCCGCTCGATCGCGGACGTCTCGACGGTCGAACTGGCGCCTCCGGAGTGGGACCTCGATCCCGATGCCGTCGCCGACGCGATCGAGCCGAACACGCGGCTCGTGGTCGTGAACAACCCGAACAACCCGACCGGAAAATACCACTCACAGGACACGATCGACGCGCTCTCCGATCTCGCGGCTGACAACGACGCTTATCTGCTCTGTGACGAGGTGTACCGGCTGCTCGCCGACGATCCCCTCCCGCCGGTGGCGAGTCTGGGGCCTCGTGGGATCAGTACGACGAGCCTGACGAAGGCTCACGGGCTGGCGGGACTGCGCTTTGGCTGGCTCGCCGGTCCGCCCGAAATCGTCGACACCGCCCGTCGCTGGAAGGATTACACGACGATCTCGCCGTCGATCTTCGGTCAGCATGTCGCCCGACAGGCACTCGCCGATGAGGATACAATTCTCGACGAGAACCGTGCGCTCGCGCGGGACCATCGCGAGCGCGTCGGCGAGTTCCTCGCAGCATACGGGCTCGACTGGTACGAACCCGTCGGCGTGAACGCCTTTCCCACGGTTCCGGAAGAATTCGACGACTCCCGGGAGTTCTGTCGCACGGTGGTCGAAGCGGAATCGGTCGTGCTCGCGCCCGGCGACCTGTTCGGCTTCGACGATCGCTTCCGGCTGGGTTTCGGTCTGCCGACCGACGAGCTGGCGGAGGGACTGAAACGGGTCGGTCGGGTCATCGAGAACGCCCGATAGCATCCGGGCTATCCAAACCGTTTATACAGCCCCGTCAGCAATCGCGGACATGGCTAGGCAACAGAATCAGGTCCGCGAGCTCGACGAGGGAAGCTACGTGATGATCGACGACGCGCCGTGCAAGATCACCGCCTACAGCACGGCGAAACCCGGCAAACACGGCAGTGCGAAGGCACGCGTCGAGGGCAAGGGCGTCTTCGACGACAACAAGCGAAACTTCACCCAACCCGTCGACGCGAAGGTCTGGGTACCGATCATCCAGCGCAAACAGGGCCAGGTCGTCAGCGTCGAGAGCGACGACGTCGCGCAGGTGATGGATCTCGACACCTACGAGACGTTCACGATCAAGACGCCCGGCGACGCGGAGCTCTCGCCGGACGACGAGATCGAGTATCTGGAGATGGACGAGCAGCGAAAGATCGTCTGAATGGGCTTTCCCGGCGCGAACGACGCGCGCGAAACGGCCGACTACGTCCTTCTGGGCGCACCGCTCGACGTCTCGACGAGCTTTCAGCCCGGCACCCGATTCGGTCCTCGCGAGGTGCGCCACCACGCACATACCTTCGACGACTACGATCACCGTACGGGAATCCACTTCACCGATCTCGGCGTCCACGACGCCGGCGATCTCGACGCCTGGGAGGACGCCGCCGAGTATCTCGACTTCCTCCAGGGGATGGTCACGGACATCGAAGGCGAGGGTCGCCTCCCGCTACTCGTCGGCGGCGAACACACCGTCAGCGCAGCGGGCGTGCGTGCAACTGACCCCGATGTCTTCGTCTGTCTCGACGCCCATCTCGATCTCCGCGAGGAGTTCGCGGGCAACGAACTGAGCCACGCGACCGTCACCCGGCGCACCCTCGACGTCGTCGACGAGGTAATCGTCCTCGGCGCGCGGACCGGCAGCGAAGCCGAGTGGGAGCGCGCCGACCGCGACGACGTCACGGTGGTGCCGCCCGAGGACGTGCTCGATTGGGAACCCGAGTTCGACGGCGACGCCTATCTGAGCGTCGACATCGACGCCGCCGATCCCGCCTTCGCGCCGGGCACGGGGACGATGGAGCCGTTCGGACTGACCCCTCGCGGGCTGCGCCGGGTCGTCCGGGCGGTCGCTCCCCGATCTGTCGGCTTCGATGTCGTTGAGGTCAACGACCGCGACGACGGACAGGCCGCCGCCCTCGGTGGGAAACTCCTCCGTGAGTTCGTCTACGCGCACGCAGCACGAGCGGACGACTGAGTTCGCAGGTCCTTTTCGCCGCGGATTATCGACGGCTTGATTCGGCGGGTGGTCGAACGGCCCACGATGGTCCTCGGTGGCGTGCTCCCCGACAGCCCGATCGTCCACGGCCTCGTGATCGTCGCCGCGACCGGTTTCATCTGGTTCGGCAGCGGCTGGCTGGAGGAGTCGGCCGAACGGCTCGCCGCCCACTACGGCCTGCCGCCGGTCGTCCAGGGCTCGGTCGTCGTCGCGGTCGGATCGAGCTTTCCCGAACTGTCGAGCGTCGTGTTCACGGCGCTCGCCGGTGCCTTCGACATGGGCGTCGGGGCGATCGTCGGCTCGGCGGTGTTCAACGTGTTGATGATCCCCGCGCTGTCGGGCATCGCCACCGACTCGGATCTCGACGCGAACCGCGAGATCGTCTACAAGGAGGCGCAGTTCTACATGCTCGCGGTCGCCACGCTCGTCGTTACGTTCTCGCTCGCGGTGATCTACATCCCGACGGGAACCGGCCTCGTCGGGCAGGTCACGCGCCCGCTCGCGCTGATCCCGCTGTTGCTCTACGGGCTCTACCTATTCATCCAGTGGCAGGACGTGAACGATCACGACGCCGTCGGCGGGACCGAGACCGATATCGGGCGCGCCTGGGGCAAGCTCGCCGTCGGACTGGTCGTCATCCTCGTGGCCGTCGAGCAGCTCGTCGGCAGCGTCGAGGCGCTCGGCACCACGTTCGGCGTCCCCGAGTTCCTCGCTGGCGTCACCGTCATCGCGGCGGCGACGAGCCTGCCTGATCTACTCGTGAGCGTGCGTGCGGCCCGTGCGGGCAACTCCACCACCAGCCTCGGCAACGTGCTCGGCTCGAACACGTTCGACCTGCTCGTGGCGATCCCGATCGGCGTCCTGATCGTCGGGAGCGTGCCGATCGACTTCGCCGTCGCCGTGCCGATGCTCGGCGTGCTCACACTCGCGACGGTGCTCCTCTTTACCGTTCTCCGGACCGAACTCTCGATCACCACCCTCGAATCGTACGCGCTGCTCGTCGGCTACGGGCTGTTCGTCGCGTGGGTCATCGCCGAGACTGCCGGCGTAACACACCTGCTTCGCGGTTCGTGAGCGCGGTCGCTGGGGGATTCAGTCGAGCGGCCGGAGTTCGGCGCTGAAATGGCGGAGTTCGGCCATCGCGGGCTCGTCGACGATCTCGTAACCCGGGAGCTCCTCGCGGCGGTCGGCGACCGTCGCGAACGTCTCGGCGACGTGTTCCAGGTGATCGCGGAAGTAGGTCCGTCGCGGGAGGCAGAGCCGGACGAGTTGGGCCCGATCCTCGCCGGGGAAGGCGAGCTCGCCGAGTTCGACGGCGCGCACACCACCCTCCTCGTAGAGCGCACAGACGAGCGCCTGCCCAGGGAATTCCTCACGTGGAATAGAGGGGAGGAACTCGCCGGCATCGACGTAGACCGCGTGGCCGCCGGTCGGGGTCCGGATCGGGACGCTGACCTCCTGGAGGAGCGTCCCGAGTTCGGCGACCTGTTCGACGCGCGATTCGATGTATGGCCTCTCGACCGCCTCGCGCAGTCCGACGGCCATCGCTTCGAGATCGCGACCGGCCATCCCGCCGTAGGTCGAAAACCCCTCGAACAGGATGCCGCGCTGGCGGGCCTGCTCGTAGAATTCGTCGTCGTTCTCGCGGACGCCGACGAACCCACCGACGTTGGCGAGGCCGTCCTTCTTCCCGCTCATCACGATCGCGTCGGCCATCGAGAGCTGCTCGCGGGCGATGCTGGCAACGCTCTCGCCATCGAATTCGGCCTCGCGCTGGGCGACGAAGTAGGCGTTCTCGGCGAACCGGCAGGCGTCGATCACGAGCCGTGCGTCGAGCTCGTCCGCGACCGCACGGGCTTCCCGGAGGTTGGCGATGCTGACGGGCTGACCAGCCAAGGAATTATTCGTGATCGTGACGACGACGGCCGGGATCCGCTCGGCACCGACCTCGTTCGCGAGTTCGCGTACCGCCTCGGTGTCGAGGTTCCCCTGGAAGGGATCGCCGGGGTCGCTCTCGATCGGGCAGTCGACGGGCTCGCCGCCGGCGTTGACGATATGTGCCCGCGTCGTATCGAAGTGGGTGTTGTTCGGGACGTACTCGCCCTCCGAGACGAGCGCGCCGTAGAGGACGTTCTCCGCACCGCGACCCTGGTGAGCGGGGACGATCCGCGAGAATCCCATCACGTCTTCGATTGCGGCCTCTAAATTCTGAAAACTCTCGCTGCCGGCGTAGGACTCGTCGCCGCGATGGATCGCCGCCCACTGTTCGTCGCTCATCGCGCCCGTTCCGCTGTCGGTCAGCAGATCGACGAACACCGCCTCGGCATCGAGATTGAAAACGTTGTAGCCCGCCTCATGGAGATGGCGCTCACGCGCCTCGCGATCGGGAAGCTCGATACGCTCGACCGACTTCGCCTTGTACGCTCGCATACCCCATTGACGGTCGAGCGCGTGAAAACGCTAATCGAGGAAATCAGTGGCTCGGAAACCGATTTCGGACCTCGATGTTCGATTTCGGCCATCGCTGTCCGACGTACCGCAGCTCTCGATGATATTTCGGTACGCCGTGGTGAGCTCTCCGTACGACGACACAACTACGCCGTCACGGCGAACGATTCGACCATCGCACCGGCAGTCGCAGCGAAAGCGATGGCGTCGCGCCAGTCGATACCGAGACTCAGTACCTCACAAAGCACGCCAGTTGACTACTTCTGAGACGTGAATCCGATGGAGAAATCGATGCCGAGCAACTGCTGAGGAAGGCGNCTCAGTACCTCACAAAGCACGCCAGTTGACTACTTCTGAGACGTGAATCCGATGGAGAAATCGATGCCGAGCAACTGCTGAGGAAGGCGGCTCGACACCGAGAGCATCGAACCTGTCGCAGTCGGCGGCGTTCCGCCGCCGACGCGACGGCGTTGCCACTCGCCGAGCGGGCGGTCCCGGTCGGTGGATTACCGCTCGAAGCGGTCGTCCGGAGGCTTGTTTGCGGGGACGGCGCGACGCACCGCGAGCGCCGTCTCCGCTGCTCGCCGTACCATCCCAAGGAATTCGTCGAATCGCCATGACCAGAGGCGTCGCGCGCCTCGGCGCGGCGACGCCACGTACTCCCAGTGGAGATATCGCCACGCATTCTGAAGGAGGAAGCTGATCAGCACGTACAGAAACCGCACCGCCGGATTCTGTGTCGTCGTCATCGCAATACTTCGTTCGGACAGACGATAAGTCGATTCGATACCGAATCGACGGCTGTAGTGTTTCCTGGCTTGGCGTGGCGTCTCGATGAACGGCGCGTCGACGGCGTAGCCGTGACGCGCCACACCTTCTTCGTCATATTTCCCTTGCTGGTACGTACAGTCGATGTAGACCGGGAAATCGACGGTCCACGTGTGACCGTCGATTTCACCTTGGAGGTCGTGGTCGATCACGCGGCTCCAGCCTTCACTCAGTTCGGTCTGAATCTTCTCGCCCCACTTCACGATCGGCATGATGAAAGCGTAGTTGTGGGCNTCGATCACGCGGCTCCAGCCTTCACTCAGTTCGGTCTGAATCTTCTCGCCCCACTTCACGATCGGCATGATGAAAGCGTAGTTGTGGGCAGCGAGTAGCGTCAAACAGTACGTATCGTAGAACTCGCGGTCGAGGTAGACGGCCTTGACTTCGAGGTCAAGGCCGTCAAGCACGCCGAGTAGTTCCGCGAGGATCGAGCTGGCGGTGTCGCCGTCGGTCAGACGGCGCACCGCCAGCGTGTAGCGTTTGTTACGTACGCGAGCGTAGAGCGTGGCATAGCCGTGGAACGTCGTCGTTCC
>NZ_AOMC01000151.1 GCF_000336695.1 Halococcus morrhuae DSM 1307 | reverse complement strand
GGAGGTCGGCGACGACCTCCACCGGCCGATCCGGAAGCAGTTCGAGGATATCCTGCTGGATGAGTGTCTTGCCGACTCGTTCGAGCTCTTCGAGTTCGAACTTCGTCCGAAGGTGGTGGAGGATCGTGTTGGCGTGGGGCGATTCCTCTGAGATCCTGCAGAGATGACTGACTGAGTCCTCGTCGGCTGTTGCGCCGACGAGGACGTCCCAGATGTCCTCAGAATCGAGATCGGCATTCTCGCCGAGTTCGATATCGATCTCCTCATCGAGAGTGTTGACGAGAAAGTTAAGCACCTGCTCTTCTGTGAGTTCATTGGCTGCTTGGTCCGGCTGCATCAACCGACCAAGCAGCCCGTTCACCTAACCCGCTTTGTGAGGTACTGAGNGCTCTTCTGTGAGTTCATTGGCTGCTTGGTCCGGCTGCATCAACCGACCAAGCAGCCCGTTCACCTAACCCGCTTTGTGAGGTACTGAGCCTAAGCGACTGCAACCGTGCCGGTAATAGCTCTCCATACATTGAGAGCGCTACTCTCAACTTCCGGATTTCATCGTCGATGCGAGACGAGCAATACCGGAGAAGAGAGGAAAATCGCCGAACGATCGATCACATCGGAAATGGCTGTCCCGATTCGCCACAGACTACCATCTGAACGCGGCTAAGTCGGTTTGTCGTGCATAGCTCCCGGCGAAAATAGGCTGTCGATATGAGTTTCGTTTTCAAACGATGACGAACCCTACCTACCCGGATTCAGAGATCAGCAACAGTCGCTGCTGGTCTCGCAGACCTCGCTGTACTCGACACCGGTCGTGTTACTGATCGCTTCATTGCACTGTTCCAGTAGCGGTTCGAATTCGGGTTCCGTCGATTCGGCGTGCGTGTCGGCAAGTGCCTCACCGAGGCTTTCGGCGGCAGCCAAAACGTCGCTCTCGGTGGTGCTCAACAGCAGCCACCTCCGGTAGACCGAGCGAATTCCTGCCCGATCCGATCGCTGATTATATCGTTGGTCTCCTGTAACAGTTCGGTGAACTCCTCCTGGGCAGCTTGCTGGCGTTGGATGGTCTCGTTGTCGGCGATCTCGGTCTGAAGCTCTTTGAGTTCGCTCATCACCGACTGGTCGAACTCTCCATCTTGCATCCGTTGCTGTTTTTGCTCGAACTCCTGAAGCAACGCCGACGCCTCCGGATCGTTTTTGAGTAGCTCGCTGGCCTCACTGAACTGTTGATAGGTCTCGGAGTCGGTGAGCGTCTCGATGAACGTCCGGAGTTCGGCTTCAACAGCTGCCCCGTCTGATTGGACTTCGCTCATGAGATCGTCACCTCCTCGTGTTTCTTCGGGAGTTCTGAGAGTCCAGTAAGCTCCTCACCGAACGCGCTCAGTTCATCCGATCCGACTGGCTCGTCCCGACGCAACGGCGCAAGCATCATCGGCGTCTCGAAGCGGTCCTTGATTTCGCCGAGGTATTTTTCCTGTTGGGCCCGTCGATTCGCGAAGAAGGCGTTGTCGCCGTACTCCTCGGGAAGCAGGTAGTTCGCAACGACGAACGCCGTCTCGATACCGACCTGCTCTTTGAGATCCTCAGCAGCGCGATAGGCCTCCATCATCGGGGTGAATTCGGGGGACATGACGAAGGCAAAGGAACTCTTCGTCGGGTCTTGCATCGTCTCGATGACTTCGTCGTACTGATCCCCTTTCGAAGGAGCGGCTCCTTTCGTCAGCGACCCCAGGTCCATGAATCCCTTCCAGTCCGAGGGTAGTTCCAGCAAGCGGAGCGTATGACCAGTCGGGGCAGTGTCAAAGACGACGACGTCGTAGCCGTCTTCCTGAAAGTAGCTCACGAACTTTTCGAGGGCTGCCATCTCCTCGGCACACGGGGATTCTAGTTCTTCCTCAACGTTGGAGATGGCGGCCTCGACGTCCAACTGGGTGTCTTCCTTGTTCTCGTACATCTCATGGACGTGATCGAGTACCTGCGTGCGGTACTCTTCGAGGGCTTTCTCCTGGTCG
>NZ_AOMC01000150.1 GCF_000336695.1 Halococcus morrhuae DSM 1307 | reverse complement strand
GATGTGTATAAGAGACAGGGATAGAGGACCGCCACCAGACTAGATCGGTCGGTCCCACCGCGAGGTGAGAGGTGCCGGGTGGGGTCCCCCTAGACACCGTTATAGGTCCCTGTGGTGGGT
This sequence comes from Halococcus morrhuae DSM 1307, assembly GCF_000336695.1. GTDB lineage: Archaea > Halobacteriota > Halobacteria > Halobacteriales > Halococcaceae > Halococcus > Halococcus morrhuae. The sequence continues at coordinate 1,823 of NZ_AOMC01000150.1, read as the reverse complement.
GGTGGGGTCGGTTCGATTTTCGGCGACCCTTGCGCCGTCCTGCGATTAGGGAGCGGAGGGGCGAGTGATTGTGGTGGGAGAATCGCAAGACGGCGGTAAGTTGTGGCGGTTCAGACAGGGGTATCCTTACGCCGTCCTGCGATTGTACGGATAGGGCCGGGATTCGACAGGGGGAAGAATCGCAAGACGGCGGTAAGTTGTGATGGGTGATACTCCGGGGCGATCGGCGACCCCTGCGCTGTCATGCGGTTTCGGGTTCTGTCTGGCTATGGTTAGAACTGCTAATAACAATATGTGGGCGTGTTGGTAGTATCGGGATAGGTAGATGTTCTGCCGGGGTGAAAGGTCAGTATTCTTTAAGGGGCTAGTCGTTCTCGTCGCAGTCAAAGCTACGCAACGTGAGTGAATGCCCGGAGAAGGCCCGGGCGACGGACGATTCCACCGGACGCGATTTGTGGCAGAATCGCCCGGTGGAAACCTCTTGGCCGGAGGGTTCGTCCTCGCTCTGTCCTCTCTCAGCCGAGTCAGTAAGTGTTTCGACGGTTCACGGAAACGCTCGGTCTGGACGACTAAGCGCCGATCCACCGCAAGGATCGGGCGATCTTGATTTGCCCGAGAGCCGGCGTACCCGGCTCGAGGGCCGCCCGATCCGCACGCCCCCGACCGGCGGGAGGGGGCTATCTTGTGCGGTGGCGGTGCGGCGGCGGTGCGGTCTTTACTCGACGCTAGTTAGAACAACTCAAGAGCCGCTATGCTTCGCCAATTCAGGCGTTCCACCGTGCGGTGCGGTAGAAGACGTGCCGGTGGCTATGGTGCGGTGCGGTGCCACCGGCTCGTCTTCGTCGCGGTCGTCGGATAGTGCCGCCCCAGCTGGGCCGGACGTGCTGTCGGGCCACTCGTGGAGCAGCTCGCGATCGCGTCGGTCGGGGTGGTCGGAGTGAGCGCGGATCCCGTCGACGGCGAGGTCGAGTTGGATGAGCAGTCACGGCTCGGTCGGGACTGGGATTGCGGGCCGGATCGGGAGCGGCCGGACTGCCGGAAGGACTTGGCGCACCTGAAGTACCAGACAGAATCGGGGGAACAGGCGTCGTACCGTTGCGGTTCGTGGGACTGCGAGTGTTGCGGCCACCGGCTGAGGATGGGACTGATCGAGGAGATAGAACGGATCACGGAGGAGCGCCCGGAGATGCGTCGGTTCCTGACGCTCACAGTGGACCGCAGAGCGCCCGCGTCGAAGGAGGAGAAGCACGAGTACATCACCGATCGGTGGAACGCGCTGAGGACGGAACTGAGGGACCGCTATCCAAACCTGTCGTATCTGTGGGTGCGGCACGAGGGAGACGAGCGGGACCGGCCGCACCTGCACCTGCTCGTGGATCGGTTCCTGCCGCAGCGGGAACTGTCGCAGTTGGCCGAGCGCGTCGGCCTCGGCCGGGTGGTGGACATCCGGCGGGTGGACGCACGGAACGCGGCGCACTACATCAGTGCGTACCTCGGTCGTGGCTCGCTGTCGTTCCTGCCGTCGGGGTCGCGGCGGTACGGATCTAGCGCCGACGTCGATCTCGATCCACGCGATCCGGGCGGCGACGATCGTGACGGCAGTGCGCTCGAGGAGGACTGGTCACTGATGGCGTGGGATCCGATCGTCGAGGACTGGGTGTCGGCTGCGTCGGGAGACTTCCGGCGCGACGAGGATAGAGGACCGCCACCAGACTAGATCGGTCGGTCCCACCGCGAGGTGAGAGGTGCCGGGTGGGGTCCCCCTAGACACCGTTATAGGTCCCTGTGGTGGGTGGTGGGGTCGGTTCGATTTTCGGCGACCC
>NZ_AOMC01000149.1 GCF_000336695.1 Halococcus morrhuae DSM 1307 | reverse complement strand
CCGTTGGCGGCGAGACCCACCGTCGCTCGGTCGACGTGCTCGCCGACGGTGGCGTGCTCGTCTCGGTCGTCGGTGCTCCCTCCGACCCGATCGCCGACGGCCGTGACATCGCCGTGCGGGCGGTGAGTGGGCGCTCGGAGCAGCCCGCGCTCCTCGCCACGATCGGCGAGGCGATCGACGACGGAACGCTGCGCCCGACGGTCAGCACCGAGATCCCGCTCGCGGAGGCGGCGCGCGCCCACGAGATCGTCGAAACGGAGCACGTCCGTGGCAAGCTCGTTCTCGACGTCTGATACAGATATCGCCGACTTGTTGCAGTTTTGATAGTGATTATAGATACTCGAACTCGGAACTGTCGCCGGATTCGAAACCGAGGCGCTCGTGAGCCCAATCGAAGACCCGATCGGTATCGCGCGTTGTGAGGAACTCGACGATGCGCTCACCCACGTCGTTGCCGTAAAGATGCTGCCCTGAGCGCATGCGCTCGCGGATTGTATCGGTCTCGACGACGTGAGTGATCATGTCGGCAATGAACTCGCCGTCGGTCGGCGGGACAAGGAGATTCGTATTCGCCTCGAAAACCGTCTCAGGGCGATCGGTGTTGAAGCGAGCGGTGAGACAAAGCGCCTCGTCGATATGGTTGAGTTCCTCCTGCATGCTCCCGGAGTCGGTGAACTCGGCAAGGCATTGCCCGGAAGCGAGGAACTCGTAGACATGGGCGTGTTTCTTCCAGAGCCCGGTGAACAAGAAGTTCTCGCGCTCGTCGGCCAACTGTTGGAGACGCTCGCGATAGCCGTAGTTACGAAGGGCCTGCTCGGTAGCGGTCAATTCGACGAAGTTGACGTTGTACCCACGATCGACGAGTTCGATTATGCCCTCAATGATGGCGGTGAACCGCTCGGGGAGGAGGTTTGCCCTCCGGTGGATGTCGACGCGGATCCAGTTGTCGCGCGCCTCCAGGGTGGGATACACATCGAAGACGCTCTCACCGTCGTGAGCGCGTTTCATCTCGATG
>NZ_AOMC01000148.1:32097-81837 GCF_000336695.1 Halococcus morrhuae DSM 1307 | reverse complement strand
CCCAGCCGATGTCGCCGTCGACCGTCGTGGTCTGGGTTTCGGGGATCGACAGCGTGAAGTTCTTCAGCTCGTCGTCGGCCCGAAGCGGCTCGATCAGCTGATGGCCGACCCATCTGACCGTATCGACGGCGGTTCGCGCGATGTTCCTGGCCATTGTCGTCGATGATCATATGGTAGCACGAACCAATAGGTTGACGTTCGAGGCGAATCGTGTGAATCGGTTGGCCCCGCGAAACGGAACGAATCGGTGGTGTTCAGTCGTCCGTCGTCGTGTCACTGCCGTCCGAGACACCCGTCACGACGTCGCCACCGGCGGAGTCAACCGCGACGTCCTCGCGGTCGCTGATCTCCTCGATGTGGTCCCTGAACTCCTCCGATTCCAGGATCTCGTACTCGTTTTGGAGCCCGAGATAGACGGTGTAGCACATCAACAGCAGGATGACCGCGAAGGGGAGCCCCGTCGAGACGGAGGCGGTCCGCAACGCGTCGAGACCGCCGCCGATGAGCAGCAGTGCCGCGACGCCACCCTCGGTGAGCGCCCAGAAGATGCGCTGGGTTCGCGGTACGTCGTGCTTGCCACCCGAGGTCAGGTGATCGATGACCAGCGACCCCGAGTCGGAGGACGTGACGAAGAACGTGATCACGAGCAGTGTGGCGAGGATCGACGCGATCGCACCGAGGGGGTATTGCGACAGCATCGAGAACATGGCGATCGTCTGTCCCTGGCTGTTGAGCGCGCCGACGATGCCGGCACCGCCGAGCTGGGCCGAGAGCGCACTCCCGCCGAACGACGAGAGCCAGACGAACGAGAACAGCGCCGGCAGGATGAGCACGCCGAGGACGAACTGTCTGATCGTCCGCCCCTTCGAGATGCGTGCGATGAACATCCCGACGAACGGCGACCACGAGATCCACCAGCCCCAGTAGAAGATCGTCCACGTCCCGAGGAACTCCTTTGCACCCCCGCCGGCGAACGCGGCCGAGAAGAAGCTCAACCCGGGGAAGTTGACGAGATACGTACCGAGCCCGCTGACGAGGCCGTCGAAGATGTACAGCGTCGGGCCGACGATGATCAGGAAGCCAAGCATGATGAACATGAGATAGAGATTGAGCGTACTCAGCCGCTTGACGCCGCCGTCGAGGCCCGCGGCCACCGACGCGGTGGCGATGAGCGTGATGCCGACGATGAGCGCGACCTGGGGCCATACCCCGACCGGCACGCCCGCGCCGAGCAGTTCACCCGCCACGACGTCGAGACCCTGGTTCACCTGCGCGACGCCGAGACCGAGCGAGGTCGACAGGCCGAACAGCGTCGCGAACACCGTCACGAGGTCGATGACGTGCCCCGGCCAGCCGTAGATGCGCTCGCCGAGCAGCGGCCAGAAGATCGACCGGAACGTGAGCGGCAGTCCGCGGTTGAACGAGAAGAAGGCGAGTCCGAGCCCGACGAGTGCGTAGACCGCCCACGGGTGGACGCCCCAGTGGAAGAACGTCTGTGCGAGCGCCGGGCCGGCCGCAGCGGCCGTGTTCGCCTGTGCGTCACCAGCGAAGAAGGGGGGAACGCCGTCGAAGAACGTCATCGGCTCGGCGACGCTGAAGAACATGAGTCCGATGCCCATGCCCGCGCTGAACAGCATCGCCATCCACGAGAAGGTGCTGAACTCCGTTTCGGCCTCGACGCCGCCGATCCTGATCTTGCCGTACTTACCGATCGCGAAATAGAGGACGGTAACGATGAAGACGTTCATCGCGAGGATGTAAAACCAGCCGAAGTAGGTGTTGATGGCGTTGAAGATGTCCGTATAGATGACGGCAGCTTGATCGCCGAGAAGGATCGTCGCCGCGACGAACAGGACGATCAGCGCCAGCGCGACCGGGAAGACGATCGGATGGACGTCGAATCGACCACCCAGTAGCTGCTTGTTGGTGTCGCCCGGCTCCCGTTCGGAGTCGGGATGGAACAGTTCGACCTGCAACCCTTCCGACATCTCGCCCGTCGCTTCGTCGTGTTCGGCGTCAGCCATCTTCGGTCTCCGGACGATGCTCGTAGTCGGTTCGGTTCGATTCGCATCCGTGTACTGTCATCATATTGTTGTGATCCGCTCGTCGGTGGCTGTGTTCGGTTCGTCCGGCGTGCGCCCCGCCGGCGGTCGAGCGGTCCGCCGACGCGGCCCGCTTCCGTGACTGCCGACTACACTGTGCTATCGGATCGCATAGCTGTTCTTCGCAAGCTACCGTATAAACCTTTCCTCCCATAGTCGGCCATTATTATAACGAACGTTCGTATCAGAGCCTGTCGCCTGCATCGAAGCCGGGGCGGCCGACGACGAATGCGCCCGTTGCGAACTCTCTCCGATTCTCCCCAAGAGCTATGTTATCACGAGCCTATGGCGACTTCGTTTCGTTCCTTGGTAGCTGTATCGATCGATGAACGATCGGTTTCGCTCCCGGTGCGAATCGGGTCGATCACTCCTCGGCGAGTGTGGTTTCGATGAGTGCGGCCGTCCCACGGCGGATGCGACCGCCGACGGCCGTCGGCGAGATGTCGAGCCGGTTGGCCAGCTCTTCGAGCGAACTCGTGCGCGGTTCCTCGAAGTAGCCCTCCTCGTAGGCCGTCACCAGCGCGTCGAGCTGTGGGTCGGTCAGCGCCGTCAGCTCCGCGTCGACCCAGGATTGGTCGCGGAACAGTCGTTGGAGCTCGAACGTGATCCCTGCTTCCTGACAGTACTCCCAGAGCTGCGAGAGCGCCTCGCGATCCTCGAACTGGAGACGGACGGTCCAGCCGGTGCCGTCGCTGGTCGCATCGCGCATCAGCCCGCCGAGTTCGATCGTCTTCGGCGACAGCAGTAGCGTCTCCGGGGTGTGCTCCAGCCGATAGACGGTCCCGGAATCGGCGTCGTTCACCTGCATCCACTCGACGACGGTGTGGTCGCGTTCGATGGCCGCCTCGAACGCTTGCCCGCCGTTCTCGACGTAGAAGAAGAACAGTCCCGTGTCGGGATCCGTCACCGACTGTGACATAACCCGGATCCCCACGTCGGGGCACTCGCGGATCGTCGGCGACAGCGCGAGATCCTCGTGGGCGATGTGGACGATGGCGATGAGACTCATCGGTTCACATCCGGTGAGTCGGGTCGGCCTCGGCGTACCATTCGTGTACGTGGATAGCGGTCACACGGAAGTTAAATATGTGGGTCGATAACACCCAAACCGATCGTCGAGATCGCCCGGCCAGCGGTGGTCGTCCGTTCGCTCGTCGGCTCGTTCTCGGCGGATGAGGGAACGAGAGAACACGAGAAGACGGCCATCGATGGCCTTTCGACGACGCAGCGGATCGAGACAACAGTCTTATACGAACTGAACGGTCAGTTAATGGCGATCGATGGATGCAATACGAGTCGAGGGGTTGACGAAGGAGTTCGACGCGGTCACGGCGGTCGACGGACTGTCGTTCGCCGTCGAGCAGGGCGAGATATTCGGACTGCTCGGCCCGAACGGCGCGGGGAAGTCGACGCTGATCAACATGCTCGTGACGCTGCTCGATTCGACGTCGGGCACCGCACGCGTCAACGGGTACGATATCAACGACGAGACCGGCGACGTGCGCGACAGTCTCGGGATCGTCTTCCAGGAACCGGCGGTCGACGAGGAGCTGACTGGTGCCGAGAACCTCGCCTTTCACGCGCGGATGTACGGCAAGCGAAAGGCCGAGCGCGAGCAACGCATCCCAGAGGTGCTTGAACTCGTCGGTCTCGCCGACGAAGCGGACCAGCCCGTCGAGAGCTACTCGGGCGGGATGCAGCGCCGTCTCGAAATCGGTCGAGGGCTGATGCACGAGCCCGCGGTGCTCTTCCTCGACGAACCCACGACCGGGCTCGATGCACGCACCCGCCGGGACACGTGGGGGTACATCCAGCGGCTCAACGAGCAATCGGACGTAACGATCGTCATCACGACGCACTACATGGACGAGGCGGATTTCCTTTGCGAGCGCGTCGCGATCATGGACCACGGTGAGATCGTCGCGGTCGATAGCCCCGAGAGCCTCAAGGACTCGCTCGGCGGCGACGTCGTCACGCTCGGGTTGGAGAACTCCTCCCGGGAACTGTTCGCCCGCCTCGACGAGCAGCCCTGGGTGCGCGAGCACACCGAGACCGAGGAAGGTGTCGCGGTCACGATGGCCCACGGCGATACGCGGGTCGCCGATCTCGTTCGTCTCGCCGACGAGGCGGGAGCGAGTATCGCCTCGGTCGATCTCCGGAAGCCGACCCTCGAAAACGTCTTCCTCTCGCTGACCGGCAGCACCATCAGCGAGCGCGAGGCGAGCGTTGCCGATCGGCGCGAGGAGGACGGCGAGGACCGTACGACGGCCGAGGCTGCGGAGGTCGCCGAATGAGCCTCGTCGACCCGCTCGGCATCTACGGGCTCTGGCTCCGTGACGTCAAGCGATTCCTGCGGACACCCTCACAGATCATCGGCTCGCTGACGTTCCCGCTGATGTTCCTGCTCTTTCTGGGCTTCGGCTTCAGCGGCGCGGCCATCCCCGGTCTCCCCGAGGGCGTCGACTATCTCCAGTATCTCGTCCCCGGCATCATGGGATTCACCATGCTTCTGGGGGCTTCGTTCGCGGGCCTGGCGATCCTCTCGGACCAGGACGTCGGCTTCCTCAAGGAGATCCTCGTCGCGCCGGTGAGTCGCACCTCGATCGTGCTCGGTCGGATCGCCGGCGGCTCGACGACCGCGATCGTCCAGGCCGTCCTGATCCTCGTGCTCTCGATCCCGCTCGGCTTCGAGCTCGCGGGCTGGCTGTCGATCCCGCTGGCGGCGGTCTTCCTGCTCCTCATCGCGATCACCTTCGTCGGCTTCGGCATCGCGCTGGCCTCGCAGTTCTCCGACAGCGAGGGGTTCGGCCTGATCGTCCAGTTCATCGTCTTCCCGCTCTTCTTCCTCTCGGGCGCGATCTACCCCATCGAGGGGCTGCCCGGCCCGGTGCAGTATCTCGCGCTGATCAACCCGCTGACCTACGGCGTCGACGGGCTCCGGGCCGCGCTGGTCGGTGCCTCGACGTACTCGCCGGTTGTCGATTTCGGCGCACTCGTGATCTCCTCGATCGTGATGGTCTCGGTCGGTGCGTATCTCTTCGAGCGCGTCGAGACCGTCTGAACCGACTGAACGATACTCCCTCTCCCCCCCCCTCTTCACGCTCTCAGTCGTCGTCCGCTTCGATGACCCGCTCGGGCGTCTGCTCGGACTGTGCCTGCCAGAGCTCGGTGTACGCGCTGTCGGCCGCAAGCAGTTCCTCGTGGCTTCCGCGCTCGGTGATGGATCCGTCCTCGATCACGACGATGCGATCGGCGTCCCGGATCGTCGAGAGTCGGTGGGCGATGACGAACGCCGTCCGGTCGGCGGTGAGCCGTGCGAGACTCTCCTGGATCCGTTCTTCGGTCTCGGTGTCGACGTCGGAGGTGGCTTCGTCGAGGACGATGATCGCGGGGTCGTTGAGCAACGCGCGAGCGATGGCGAGGCGCTGGCGCTGGCCGCCCGAGAGTTTGACGCCGCGCTCGCCGATCTGCGTGTCGTAGCCCTCGGGGAGATCGCTGACGAACTCGTGGGCCTCGGCGGCCCTCGCGGCCGCACGCACGCGCTCGTCGAGCCCCGCACCGTCCATCGTCCGTTCGAGCGCCTCGTCGGTGCCGTACGCGATGTTCTCGGCGACCGTCCCCGAGAACAGATACGGGTTCTGCTCGACGATGCCGACCGCCTCGCGCAGCGCTTCGAGATCGTACTCGCGGACGTCGGTGTCGTCGACATGCACTGCGCCCCCGTCGACGTCGTAGAACCGTGGGATGAGCTTCAGCAGCGTCGATTTCCCTGCACCGGTGGCACCGACGAGCCCGATCGTCTCGCCGGGGTCGACGTCGAGCGAGAGCCCGTCGATGACCGATTCGCCGTCGTCGTAGCCGAAGGTGACATCGTCGAAATTCACCATGCCGTCGACGTGCTCGGGGACGTGGCCGTCCTCGGGCGAGGTGATTGCCGGCTCGTGGCTCAACACGCCGAAGACGCGCTCGGCGCTCGATTTGGCGAGTTGGTACTTGTTCGCCGTCTTGCCGATCCGGCGCATTGGCGAGTAGAGCCGCCTGATGTAGAGGAAGACGCCGGCGAACGCGCCGACCGAGACCGCGCCGGGTGCACCCACGATGACGTCGCGGCCGCCGACGTAGAGCACGGCGACGAACACGACGCCGGTGAGCACGCGGAGCGCGGAGAAGAACGCCCGGCGGATCTTGATCGCGCCCACCTGCTCGTCGTGGTAGCGCTCGCTCTGGGCGGCGACGCGCCCGCGCTCGAACTCGTAGCGGTTGAACGATTTGATCACCGGCGCACCGCCCAGGTTGTTCTCCAGGCGGGTGTTGAGCCGCGCGACCGTCTCGCGGATCGCACGGTAGCGCGGTTCGACCCAGCGGAGGAAGGCACCGCTCGCGATCCCGATGAGGGGGACGGGCGCGAGCGCGATGAGCGCCAGCGTCGGCGACTGGATGAACAGGATGATCCCGATGCCGCCGACGACGGCGATCACGCGGATGATCTGACGGATTTCGGTGTTGAGAAACCGTTCCAACCTGTTGATGTCGCTGTTGAGGATCGACAGCATCCCGCCCGTCTGATGGTTGGCGAAAAAGCCCATCGAGAGGTGTTGCATGTGGTCGTAGGCGTCGTTGCGGAGGTCGCGCTGGATCTTCTGTGCCACCGACTGGAGCAGATAGCGCGAGACGAACCGCGTCACCGACCGGATTAGATAGGCGAGCGCCGCGATGGCGACCAGCCGTTCGAGGAGCGCGAGCCGGGGTGCCTGCCCGGCGATGGTCCCGCCCGGCAGTAATCCAGCCTGTACCAGCAGTCCCGATCCACCGGTCGAACTGTCGATGAGATCGATCGCAGCGGCGACGATCAGCGGCGGGACGAGCCGCGCGAACCGCGTCAGTAGCGAGGCACCCACGCCGACGCTCAGGCGCTTCCAGTAGGGGATCGCATACCGAAGGAGGCCGACCATCGGATTGCCCGTGACCTCGTCACGGATCTCCTCGAACCCCCCGAGTTCCTCCTCCGACGACATTGTCGACACCAGCGGACGAACGCTCAAGAGGCCGTTCATTCGACACGACCTCGGTCCCCTCATCGGTGCTCGCTCCGTCGCCAGATAGCAGCGAGCGCTCACGATCCTCCCTGCTCGCTCACCGCCGATTCGCATCAGTAGAAATAATAGAAATGCGAAACTTTCCGCGTGACACCAGAAATGAACAGAAGTACATAGATTTTTGTTGCCCGAGGATTCATCGATCACATGGACAAGCTCGCCGACGTCGACACCGAGGCATTGCAGGCCGCTCTCGGAGACGCTTCGGAATCGAAGGCCGTGAAACGGTTGATGGTCGCACTCGCGTACGCCGACGGCGTCAGCGTCGAAACCGTGAGCGAGCGCTACGATATCCCGCGTGCGACCGTCTACTCCTGGCTCGACCGGTTCGAACAGCAGTCGATCGCGGAGGCGATCACGGACGACTCCCGACCGGGACGCCCGGCGAAACTCGATCCCTCACAACGACGGCAGCTGGCGGCCGATCTGGCCCGATCACCCGCCGAACTGGGCTACGATTCGGCCGAATGGACGCCCGAACGGGCACGGGAGCATATCGAACGGATGTACGATATCAGCTACTCGCTGGGCCACGTCCGTCGATTGTTGCAAGAATCCTCGGCTGGTACGTGAACAGCCGGTCGTCTCGATACCGTTCTTTTCTACTCTTCTTGTTTGTCGGGTTGGATCGAATGGTATTACAATTACTTCTATTTCACTATTGGCGGGATCTATCGGTTTTCGAATGTGTTCGGTACCGTTCGCTCCATCTTCGTCGATCGTCAGCAGTGATCCATCACAATTTCCGACGGCATGCATGATCGTACGAGCGTTTTTCTCGATTCGAGAATCGACGATCGACGGTCAGATTTCGGTCACGCGCTCGTAGTCGTCGTCGAGGGCGGCGGCGTCGTCGGGCAGGAGCGCGACGACGAGATAGTCGGGATACTCGGCGAAGTAGTCGACGAGCCGGGCGATACGGTCCGAATCCACCGCTTCGAGCGAGTCGAGCAGCATCACCGGCACGGTCTCGTGGAGATCGTGGACGAGATAGCCCGCGAGCGCGAACACTAATCCTGTCACCTCGCGCTCGCTCTCCGAGAGGTGGTCGATCGTGTCCTCGTAGGCGGTTCCCGACTGCGTGGTGCGCACGACGTGGAGCTCGAAGACGCTCTTGTCGACCTTTCGACGGCCTTCGCGGACGGTCTGTTCGACGCGCTCGATCCAGATGCGCTCGATGTTCTCGTAATCGAGCAGGTCGAGCACGGTCGCCATGTGGTCGTTGAACCCCTCGACGGCCTCGGTTTCGATGCGCTCGATGCGCGTGCGCAGCTCTTCGAGTTCGTCCTGCACGTCGGCGCGCTGGCCTTCGAGCCGGTCGCGCTCGTCGAGGCGCTCCTCGATGTCGGCGATCTCCGCGACGACCTCCTCGCGATCGCCCTCAACTCTACCGAGCTCGAATTCGAGCTGGTTGGCCTCCTTGTGGAGGTCGAGCAGTTCGGTGTACTCCTCGTTTTCGAGCTGTTCGACCTCGGTTTCGAGGGTTTCGATCTCGTCGGTCAGCGCGTCGCGTTCGGCAGCGAGATCGTCGAGGGTGGTCTCGTGGTCGTCGAGCTCGCCCTCGATCCGGTCGAGACGGCGTTCGAGTCGGTCGCGCTGCTGTTGTTTCTCGTCGAGCGCGTTCCGTTCGGTGACGAGCTCGTCGAGCTCTTCGCGGACGTCGTTGACGTCGGCGAGGGTTTCCTGGCGGAGGCTGCGCAGGCGATCGAGCGTGGCCTCGATCTGGTCGGCGTCGACGTCGCTACCGCAGGTCCAGCAGGTGACGGTTTCGTCGGCAACCAGCTGATCGGTGACCGAATCGTCCCCGTCGGACGACCCCTCGTTGAGGGAATCGAGGCGACCGACGTCGTCGCCGTCGAGCATGTCCTCGTTGAACTGGACGATGCTCTGGAGCTCGGAGAGTTCGCTTTCGAGGCTGCTCTCGCGCTCGCGGAGCCGTTCGATCTCGGCGTCGAGTTCGCTGCGCTCGCCGGCGGGCGCGTCGGGGAGCTCGTCGTAGTCGGCTTCGAGCTCGGCGCGTTCGTCGTGGAGAGCGTCGACGCTCTCTTCGTGAGTGTCGATGTCGTAGCGGACGTTTTCGAGCTCCGAGCGCGTCCGGCGGAGCTCGTCGAGCGTGTCTTCGAGTTCGGCCTTCTCCTCGCGGGTTTCGTCGACGTCGCGGTCGGCGTCGTCGAGCTCGGCCTCTTTGGCTTCGAGCGCGTCGCGTTTGTCCTCGATCTTCTCGTCGAGGCGGCGACGCTTCGCTTCGAGATCGGGGAGACCGTCCTGGAGGGCGTCGAGCTCCTCCAACTGGTCGTCGAGCTCGCGGCGGCGATCCTCCAGATCGCTGATCTCGGCGCGGATGACGTCGGTGTCGATCGGGCGCATGATCAGATCGCGGAGGTCGTCGCTGCGGGCGACCGCCCGGCGGGCTTCGTTCGATTCGAGGAGGAAGGCGAACAGGTCGGCGACGGTCGGATCGTCGAGGTATGGCTCGCCGTCGGTGGCGACGACGCCGTTCTCACGCGTGAGCGTGCGCGTGTACGTGTCGTCGCCGATGGAGAGTTCGACGGTCCCCTCGTCGGCGTCGCCCTTGAGCGAGACGCTATCGCTGCCGAGCCCGGCCATCACGGCCTGGAGCAGCGACGTGCGATTGGTGGCGTTGCGTCCGGTGAGAACGGTCACGCCCGCGGCGGTCTCGACGTCGGTACGGTCGATACCGCCGACGTTCTCGACGTGTATATGAATGTCCCGTTCGGCGAGTTCCTCGGCACTCATTGATCGAGTTCGCAACGCCATGTATAAAAAAGTGACTGCCGACGACCGCGACCGTGAGGTCGCAATCGTGGCAGCACGCGTCGTGCCGGCCTTTTGTCCGTCCGACGATTCGAAACGTGGAGAAAGGGATCGGTAGACGACGGTTCAGTCTGCTATGACAGGATGACTGCTGTCATGGCTACCTGTCGGACGAGTCGGTCGTGCATTCGCAGCCCCCGCGATCGAACAGCTCCGTCACCTGGTACTGCGCGCCGCAATCCTCACAGAGCACACGCACGTCGATGAGAACGTTGAACGCGCCGAGCGTGATGTGGCCGGTGTTGCGCAGTCGCTCGATTTTGCTCTCGACGATCGTCGTCATGCGACGTCTGAGTCGGCGGACGTTCGTGGTTTCGGTCTCGACCGGGTCGTCGTCGTTCGACGAATAGCTCACGTCACGATAGCTCGTCAGATAGGTGTGGATGGCCTGCCGCGAGACGAAATCCGCCGTCAGCCGATCGACGTCGATCCCCTGCTGTTCGAGTCGGTTGGTGGCTTGGACGGCGGCCCCGCTGCTCACGCTCTCGTCGGTCAACAGTCGATAGAGATTCGCCTGCTCGCCGTCGAGTGTGTCCACCGAGGCGTCCCGGAGGACACGAGCGAGCAGCTCCCGGTTGAAGTAGTCCGCCAGCTCGCGCAGGCTCTTGCGCTCGGTCGCCTCGTCCGTCCAATATTCGACGAGCTCGTCGCCCAGTCCCACGAGCTCGTACCGTTGCAGCACCCGTACGATCTTGCTGTTCGAATCGCCGGTCGTATCGTCGCTACTGTCCGGTTCGTTCGCGTCGGTCATTGACTCTGCTACAGCGGCGATCGATAAAAACTCCCTGCTCGTCCGCCGCATATCGTCCCGATTCCTCTGCGGTGTTGTCCAACATCCGAAACCATCCCGGTTGCTCGGTCGGTGACCGACGCTCGATTCCACATTTCGAAAGGATATTGATTGGACGCTGAACCGGACGAACCGCTGGCATCGATCACGCTGCATCGATATCGACGGAAACAGCGCTCTTGTCGCCTATTGTCCGACAGTCAGTTCTCACGAACATCCTGATTCGGCCACCGCTGCACGCTCAGCGAAAGAACAATCGTTTTACGTTGTGATCGATGCGTTCTCATGTGATGAACGCATGAAGCTGGAGGACGAAACGACCGTGAAGACGACGACGAAATCGCTCCGGATCGTCGAGTTCGTTCACGAGCACAATGGGGCGGGGATCACCGAGATCGCCACCCAGCTGGAGCTCTCGAAGAGCACGGTGTACAAACACCTCAGAACCCTCGAACAGGAGCGCTACGTCTACAAGGGCGACGGCGACGTCTACTACGTCGGGCTGCGATTCCTGAGTCTCGGGGTCGGTGCGCGCCGACGGCGACGGATCTACGAGACGGCGAAGCCGGAGATCCAGCGGCTGGCCGAGGAATCCGGCGAGATGGCGAACCTGCTGGTCGAGGAGCACGGCCGTGGCATCTTCCTCTACCGGGCCGACAGCAGCCGTGCGGTGAACCTCGATACGCACGCCGGTCGCGAGGTCTACCTCCACACGACGGCGATGGGCAAGGCGATCCTCGCCTGTCTCCCCGAACGCCGCGTGAACGAGATCATCGATCGTCACGGGCTCCCGGAGATGACCGAACACACGATCACCGACCGCGAACTCCTGTTCGAGGACCTCGACACGATCGCCGAGCAGGGCTGGGCGGTCGATCGCGAGGAACGACTGAAGGGGCTCTGCTGTGTCGCCACGGCGATCACCGATCCCGACGACACGCCGCTCGGTGCGATCAGTGTCTCCGGCCCGCGCAGCCGGCTGAAGGACGGGAAACTCGTCGACGAGCTGCCGGAGCTGATCCTCAACATCAAGAACGTCATCGAACTCAACGTCGCCTACGAGTGACTTTTCTCCTCCGTCACCTGCAGCCCTGATTTCCCAGCGAACCAGCATCCGAGCGCAGCAATCGTTCGCCCAAACGAAACAGCTGTTGAGCATAGCGCAACATCATTCCGACGGATCGGATAGATACCGAGAGCGCGGACGAGTGAGAACGAAGAGAGAGTCCCGATTTCTCAGCGCGTGTCGTCGCTCTCGCCGACCACCAACACCCGGAGGTCGTTGACGTTGGTGCCCGTCTTGCCGGTGTCGACGACCAGTCCGCGCTCGGCGAGATACGGGTAGACGTCGTTGGCCGCCAGCGCTGCCCGTGCCCTCCGTTCGTCATCGAGTGCGTCACGATCGGCGATCGCGCCGGCGACGTCGCTCGCGCCGTCTTTGCCGTCTGTGTCGACACTGGCGACCACCACGTCCGCCGATGTGCTGGTGAGTGCGCCGCTGAGGACGAACTCCTGATTGGGGCCGCCCGAGCCGTCGCCGTCTAGAGTTACGGTCGTCTCGCCACCCGAGAGCAACACCGCCGGCGGCGAGACGGGGTTTTCGGTCGCGAGCGCCTCGTCGGCGATCGCGGCGTGCGTCTTCGCCGCCTCGCGCGCTTCGCCCTCGACCTGTGAGGAGAGAATCACCGGCGTGTAGCCGTGCTCCTCGGCAACCGATCGTGCCGCCGCCAGCGCGGTGAACCCGTTGGCGAGCATGTGGAGTTCGGTCCGCTCGAACGCCGGATCGTTGGCGGTCGGGGTCTCCGATCGTTCGCCATCGTCGCCGTTTTCGAGTCGTTCCTCGATCGCCGCCGAGGGCTGGATGTCGTACCGATCGAGCACGTCACGTGCGTCGGCGTACGTCGACTCGTCCGGGACGGTCGGCCCGCTGGCGATGATGCTCGGATCGTCGCCGACGACGTCGCTGAGCACGAGACTGTGGACAGTCGCCGGTGCCGCCGCGGCGGCGAGCTGTCCGCCCTTGATCGCCGAGAGATGTTTCCGCACGGCGTTGATCTCGTGGATCGTCGCGCCGCTCGACAGCAGGTCGTCGGTCAGCGACTGGAGTTCGGCGAGCGAGACACCGTCGACGGGTGCCGGCAACAGCGCGCTGCCACCTCCCGAGATCAGGCAGAGGACGAGCGTCTCCGCGGTCGCGTCGTCGGCGAGCGAGAGCACGCGTCGCGCACCCTCCTCGCCGGCCTCGTTCGGCGTTGGATGCGACCCCTCGACGACCGCGATCCGATCGGTCTCCTGAGGATCGTTCGTGACGACGACGCCATCGGTGAGTCGGTCGCCGAGTACATCCTCGATGACGTTCGCCATCTGTGCGGCGGCCTTCCCGCCGCCGACGACCACGACCTCTCCATAGTCGTCGAGATCGACGGTCGCATCGCCGATCGTCAGCGCCGATCCGTCGCGATCGAGCGCCTCGCTCATCACGCGCGTCGGCTGTGTCGCCTCGATACCCGCCGCGATGCAGTCGAGAGCCGTCTCGTGGGCGGGCGTTTTCGCGAGCTCCTCCCGGTTTCGTATCATCGGTGTTCCTCCCCGCTCTTCTGATCTATGCGATCCATTCTCCCTCCCGCTCGCCCGGAGTGCTGTCTCGGCGACTGGCTGCCATGCGATGGCGTTTCGCCCCCGTGTATAAAAATCGTCGGTAGCCGACGCGATGCAGCCATCGACGGCTGTCGCTCTCCTCGTCGTGAGCGCTGTGAATAATCGAAACCGCTCGAAAAGTGGTTCGACCCGTTTAGAAGATCGACTTGTCGGTCTCTTTGGCGGTGAGGAACTCGAGGAGGACGGGCGTTCCTTCCTCGGTCTTCTGGACACCGCGCTCGATCGCGTCGCTGATCTCGTCGGGATCCTCGATGCGCTCGCCGTAGCCGCCGAGCGACTCGGCGAAGTCGGCGTAGTGACCCGAGAACTCGGTGTCGTAGGAGGCCATCTCGAAGTTGTTGAGCACGACCTCCATGATCGGGATGTCCTCGCGGGCGGCGGTCTCGAAGTCCATGCCGGTCATGCCGATCGCACCGTCGCCCATGATGTGGACGCAGGTCTTCTCCGGGCGGATGAGCTTCGCGCCCATCATGAGGCCGAGCCCGTAGCCGAGCTGAGTGGTTTTGCCCCAGCCGACGTAGGAGAGCGGCTCCGTGACCTCGAAGAACGGGGCCATGAAGTCGCGTGCGTTACCGGCGTCGTGGGTGACGATCGAGCCCTCCTTGTCGAGCGCCTTGTCGAACTCGTGGACCACTCTATAAGGATTGATCGGCGTCTCGTCGGAGGTGAGTTTCGGCCGCCAGTCTTCGAGCCACTCCTCACGAACCGATTCGATCTCCTGGACGATGTCGTCGCGGCGACCGCGCGATCCGTCGACGCGACCGTTGACGACGTCGTTGAGTGCTTCGAGCGTCAGCTTCGCGTCGCCGACGAGCGAATACTCCGAGGAGACGTCCTTGTCGATGTCGCCCGCGTCGAGCGTCGAGTGGATGACCGTCTTGTCGTCGGGAACGGTGATGCCGTAGGCGGTGTCGGTGAAACTGCAGCCGACGCCGAAGACGACGTCACACTCCTGTAGGAAGTGGTGGAGCTGACCGGGCTCGCTCTTGCTGCCGGCACCGATCGAGAGCGGGTGGTCCTCCGGGAACGCGCTCTTGCCGTTGAGGCTCGTTGCAACTGGGACTTCGAGCGTCTCCGCGAGCTCCTTGAGCGGCTCCCAGGCCTTCGCGTAGTGGACGCCCTGACCGGCGTAGAGGATCGGGTTCTCCGCTTCGAGCAGGACGTCGGCGACCTCATCGACGCCGCTGGGGTCGGGCCCCGAGCGGGTCGTGCTCGTCGGCGTGTAGTCGAACTCCTCGACGTCCTCGGAGAAGACGTCTTTCGGGACCTCGACGACGGCCGGCCGTGGGCGGCCGTTCCGTGCCGTGTTGAACGCGCGCCGCATCGTGTCGTCGACGGCGTCGGGGTCGGTGAGCTGTTCGCAGGTCTTGCTCACAGGCTGGTAGGTGAGGAACGAGTTGAACCGGGGATCGACGTCGGTGTCGGCCAGGTCGTAGCCCGCCGGGATCGCGACGAGCGGTGCCGATTCGGTGTACGCCTGCGCGACGCCCCCGACGGAGTTCTCCGTGCCGGGACCGTGCTGGCAGGCGAATGCTGCGATGTTCTCACCCGAGGAGACACGCCCGATGCCGTCGGCCATGTGCAGCGCGGTGCGCTCCTGTCGTGTGATGATTGTGCGGACGCCCGCGTCCTCCGCCGAGCCGGTGTCGAACAGGGGGTTACTCGGGAATCCGAACAGATACTCTACGCCCTCCGCTTTCAGCACTTCCGCAATAGATTCGTTAACGTTCATGCTAGTACTCCATCGGTCGATGGACATCTACGAAACAACCCGGGGTGCTCATAAGTTTGTCGCATAGCAAGGTTGTTCGCCCGTCCTGTCAGCGATCGTTCCAACAGAGTCAAATGACGCGCTCGTGTTCGTACGGCTGTTCAGCGATGACCGACGACACCGATCTGCAACGGCTCTGCGTTCACGAATCGATCGGCAACAAGATCCCGAAGGAGGGGTTCGTCGAGGCGTTCGACGAGCTCTCGACCCCCGTCGAACTCGTCGGCGACGACGAGAGCTACGACGAGGGCGACGCGGTCGCCTCGTTCAAACCTCGTCCCGAGTTCCTGGACGCCGGCTGGGTACACGTCATCCGCGCGGGCTACGACGCGTTCGACACCGACGAGTACGAGGCGAACGGCACGCCGCTGACCAACAGTACGGGAATTCACGGAACGACCGTCGGCGAGATCGCCGTCGGCTACATGCTCTCGCTCGCCCGCATGCTGCACGTCTACCGCGACCACCAGAACGACAGCGACTGGTACGAACCCGAGTATCAGCGCCCGTTCACCGTCGAAAACGAGCGCCTGTGCGTCGTCGGTCTCGGCACGCTCGGTCAGGGGATCGCCACGCGCGCGGACGCGCTCGGAATGGACGTCGTCGGCGTCCGTCGCTCCCAGGAGTCGGTCCCGGGTGTCTCCGAGGTGTACCACCCTGACGATCTCCACGAGGCAATCGCCGACGCCCGGTTCGTCGCGGTCGCCGTCCCGCACACGCCGTCGACGGAGGGGATGATCAGCACCGACGAACTGGCAACGATGCGCGACGACGCCTACCTCGTCAACGTCGCCCGCGGTCCGATCGTCGATCAGGACGCGCTGGTCGACGCGCTCGACGCCGGCACGATCGCCGGCGCGGGCCTCGACGTCTTCGAGACCGAACCCTTGCCTGAAGAAT
Organism: Halococcus morrhuae DSM 1307; assembly: GCF_000336695.1. Taxonomy (GTDB): domain Archaea; phylum Halobacteriota; class Halobacteria; order Halobacteriales; family Halococcaceae; genus Halococcus; species Halococcus morrhuae. Next base: position 65,685 of record NZ_AOMC01000148.1, on the reverse strand, counting down.
CGCCGCTGTGGGACTTCGAGGAGGTCATCATCTCGCCACACCGCGGATCGGCGACGAACCGCTACCACCTCGACATCGCCGAACTGGTCGCCGAGAACGTCCGGCGATACCAGGACGGCGAGTCGCTGAAGAACCGCGTCGCCTGATCGACGGCGCTCCATCGGAACACGCCGTGTCTTTTTCGAGAACCGTCACGCCGACAGCCGCGTGGAATCCGCAAGCGCCGGTCGTCAGTCGCGACTCACCGATGACCGATCGTCGAAAAATCGTGGTTGGGAGCTCTACAGCCGGTCGCTGAGATCGGAGACGACGTCGACGGTCTTCGCGTCGCCGCCGAGGTCGGGCGTGCGCGGTGCCGACTCGTCGGCGAGTTGTGCCTCGACGGCGTTCCAGATGTCGTCGGCGGCGGCTTCCTTGCCGTCGCCGAGATACTCGAACATCATCGCACCGGTGAGAACCGACGCGAGCGGGTTGGCGATCCCCTGGCCGACGATGTCGGGCGCGCTGCCGTGGACCGGCTCGAACATGTCGGGGTAGTCGTTCTCCTCGTTGATGTTACCGGAGGGTGCGAGCCCGAGACTGCCGGTGATGATCGCCGCGATGTCCGTGGAGATGTCGCCGAACAGGTTCGAGGCGACGACGACGTCGAACTCCTCGGGCCGGCGGACGAGATCCATCGAGGCGCGATCGACGAGCAGGCTGCTGACCTCAACCTCGGGGAAATCCTCCGAGACTTCTTTGACGATGTCGTCCCAGAAGACCATCGAGTGGGCCTGTGCGTTCGATTTGGTGATCGAGGTGAGATGGCCCTCGCGCTCGGTCGCCGCCTCGAAGGCGCTGCGGACGATGCGCTCGGTGCCCTTCCTGGTGAACAGGCCGGACTGGACGGCGACCTCGTTGCTGAACCCGCGGTGTTCGCGACCGCCGACGTTCGCGTACTCGCCTTCAGTGTTCTCGCGGTAGACGACGAGGTCGATGTCGCCGGCCCCGTAGCCCCGAAGCGGGCTCTCGATGCCCTCGAACAGTTTGTTCGGGCGCTTGCAGATGTACTGGTCGAAGCCCTTCCGGATCGGGAGGAGGAGACCGTTGAGCGTGACGTGGTCGGGGACCTCGGGATGGCCGACGGCACCGAGGAAGATCGAATCGGCCGACTCGATTCGATCGAGCCCGTCGTCGGGCATCATCGCACCTTCGTCCAGATAGCGCTCGGTGCCCCAGTCGTAGGTCGATCGTTCGAGCTGGAAGTCGTGGTTCTCCGCGACGGTGTCGAGCACTTCCATCGCGGCGCTCGTGACTTCGGTGCCGATACCGTCGCCCGGAATGACGGCGATGTCGTACGTCTCCATGCACGCCCGTATCGCGCTCGATTGTAAATAACTGGCGATGTCGGCGACCACCGCGACGACGCCGACGGCGGGTGTTCAGCCGTCCGTCGACGTACCGTCAGATGGTCCCGATCAGCCCGTATCAGTTCACTCGCCGATGCCGTTCTCTTGGGCGTCGACGACGGCGACGCTGGCGAGATTGACGATGTCCTTGACNGGAATGACGGCGATGTCGTACGTCTCCATGCACGCCCGTATCGCGCTCGATTGTAAATAACTGGCGATGTCGGCGACCCCCGCGACGACGCCGACGGCGGGTGTTCAGCCGTCCGTCGACGTACCGTCAGATGGTCCCGATCAGCCCGTATCAGTTCACTCGCCGATGCCGTTCTCTTGGGCGTCGACGACGGCGACGCTGGCGAGATTGACGATGTCCTTGACTTCGTCGCCTCGCTGGAGAACGTGAACGGGTTTGTCCATGCCGACGAGCATGGGACCGATGGCCTCGGCACCACCCAACCGCTGGAGCAGTTTGTAGCCGATGTTGCCAGCCTCCAAGTTCGGGAAGACGAGGACGTTGGCGGGNCCGCTGGAGCAGTTTGTAGCCGATGTTGCCAGCCTCCAAGTTCGGGAAGACGAGGACGTTGGCGGGTTCGTCGAGTTCGGAGAAGTCGTAGGTTCCTTCGAGCATCTCCTCAACGACGGCGGTGTCGGCCTGCATTTCGCCATCGACGGGGAACTCCACAGCCGAATCTTCACGAAGTTTCTGTGCGGCCTCACGCGGTTTGCGCGTACCCTCGTTGTCGACGCTGCCGAAGTCCGAATACGACAGTAGGGCCGCCCGCGGTTCGACGTTGAACCGCCGGGCGAGGTCGGCCGTGTGCTCGGTGACTTCGGCCAAGACATCGGCATCCGGCTCTTGATTGACGGTCGCATCGGCGCAGAAGACGACGCGGTTCTTGAACGCGAGCAGGTAGACGCCGGCCGCGTAGTTCGCGTCGTCGGCGGTACCGACGATCTGGAGCGGCGGGCGGAGCGCGGAGGGGTAGTCGTGCGTCAGCCCGGTGAGCATGGCGTCGGCGTCATCCATCTCGACCATCACGCTGCCGAGATGGTTTTCGTCACGTAGGAGATCTTCGGCCTCGGTGCGGGTGACGCCCTTACGCTGGCGCAGTTCGGTCAGTCGCTCGGCATAGGGATCGAGGTTTGCCTCGTCGGGATCGACGATCTCGGGGTCGAACGCCAGCCCGAGCGAGTCCATCGTATCGGTGATGACTCCCTGATCGCCGATGAGGACGGGGTGGGCAATCCCCTGATCGTCGATCTGGTGGGCGGCGCGGATCATCTTCTCGTCGTCACCCTCGGCGAGCACCAACCGCTTTGGCTCGGATTTCGCTTTGTTCAACACAACGCGCATCATCTCGCGGGACTTGCCGAGACGGGCTTCGAGTTCTTCGGTGTAGTCGTCGATATCGACGTCGCTACGGGCAGCCCCGCTATCGATGGCGGCCTGGGCCACTGCCGGAGTGACCTCGAAGAGAACCCTGGGATCGACGGGTTTGGGGATGATGTACTCGGGGCCGTACTGCAGGGGTTGGTCGCCGTAGGCTTTCACGACGGCATCGGGAACGTCCTTGCGAGCGAGCTCGGCGATCGCGCGGGCGGCGGCGACTTTCATCTCCTCGTTGATTTCGCTGGCGCGGACATCGAGCGCGCCGCGGAAGATGAAGGGGAAGCCCAGCACGTTGTTGACCATGTTCGGATAGTCGGACCGACCAGTAGCCATGATCACGGTGTCGTCGCGAGCTTCTTTGGCGTCCTCGTAGTTGATCTCGGGGTCGGGGTTGGCCATCGAGAAGATGATGGGATTATCGCCCATCGAGCGGACCATCTCCTGGGAGACGATCCCACCGACCGACAAGCCGACGAAGACGTCTGCACCGGACAGGGCATCCCCGAGACTGCCCTCGGGGACGTCACGAGCGAATTCGGTTTTGAACTCGTTGACATCGCCGTGCTGAGCTCTCTCCTCGGTGATGATCCCCGTGGAGTCGCACATCGTGATGTTCTCCTTTCGTGCACCGAGCGAGAGATAGAAGCGTGCGGTGGCGATCGCGCTCGCACCCGCACCCGAGAAGACGATCTCCAGGTCGTCGAGCTCTTTCTCGGCGATGTCGCTGGCGTTCAGGAGTGCGGCTCCGGAGATGATGGCGGTCCCATGTTGATCGTCGTGGAAGACAGGGATCGACATCGACTCGCGGAGTTGCTCCTCGATCTCGAAGCATTCGGGGGCTTTGATGTCTTCCAGATTGATGCCGCCGAAGGTGGGCTCCATCGCTTCGACAGTCCGGATGATCTCCTGGGGATCGTCCTCGTCGAGTTCGATGTCGAAGACGTCGATGTCGGCGAACCGTTTGAACAGCACACCCTTACCCTCCATGACGGGTTTGGAGGCCTGCGCACCGATATCGCCCAGACCCAGAACGGCGGAGCCGTTCGAGACGACACCGACCATGTTGCCCTTCGCGGTGTAGGTGTAGGCGTCGTCGGGATCATCATGGATGTGATTACACGGAGTGGCGACACCGGGCGAGTAGGCCAGCGAGAGATCGCGCTGGGTGCTGGTGGGTTTGGTCGTCGAAATCTCGATCTTGCCGGGCGGGTCCTCGCGGTGGTAGTCGAGTGCGTCCTCGTCCAGTCCCATGTCTGACGAACTCGTCTGAACAGTAAAAAGATACTCATTGCGGCGGCAATTCGCCCGAATCGCCCTCTCGCCCGAGGTCCCGAATCGGCGACTGTCATCATCAACATATGACAACAGATGACAACGCTTTAGTTTCGTTGCTCGGGAGATAGCAGCAGTTGAACCACTCTGGTGGAATCAAATGACAGGAGATGAACTCATCTGGCGGATCGCGGGCGGTTCCGGGGACGGGATCGACTCGACGAGCCAGAACTTCACGAAGGCGCTGATGCGCACGGGGCTGGACGTATTCACACACAGACATTACCCGTCACGGATCCGTGGCGGCCACACGTACGTGGAGGTGCGGGCGGCCGACCACGCAGTGAAATCGCGCGGCGACGGCTACGATTTCCTGCTGGCGCTGGGCGATAGTTTCGCCCGGAACCCCCAGGACGGCGAGGCCTACTACGGCAACGAGGAGGTCAAACCGCTCACGGAGAACCTCGACGAACTGCGCGAGGGCGGGGTGATCGTCTACGACGAGGGGCTACTCGACACCGACGAGGTCGAGAACTTCGACGAGCGCGTCGAGGCAAACGACTGGCACGTCTACCCGCTCGATCTCCGAAGCCTCGCGCGCGAGCACGGCCGCGAGATCATGCGTAACACCGCGGGTGTCGCTGCCACCGCGGCGCTGATCGACATGGACACGGGGATCTTCGAGGAGCTGATGGCCGACACGATGAGCGGCGAGATGCTCGAAACCAACGTCGAGGTGCTCGAAGAGGCCCACGCGGTGGTCAGCGAGATGGAGTTCACCCACGATCTGGAGGTGCCCACCGGGAGCCACGACGAAGAGCAGGTGCTCCTGAACGGGAGTCACGCGGTCGCGTACGGTGCGATCGACGAGGGCTGTCGGTTCATCGCGGGCTATCCGATGACACCGTGGACGGACGTGTTCACGATCATGACCCAGCACTTGCCATCGATCGGGGGCATATCCGAGCAGGTCGAAGACGAGATCGCGGCGGCGTCGCTGGCGATCGGTGCTTCCCATGCGGGAGTCAAGGCCATGTCCGGTTCCTCGGGCGGCGGGTTCGCACTGATGAGCGAACCGCTGGGACTGGCGGAGATGACCGAGACGCCCCTTGTCCTGGTCGAGGCGATGCGGGCTGGTCCCTCGACGGGGATGCCGACCAAACCCGAGCAGGGCGATCTCGAACACATCCTCTACACGAGCCAGGGCGATTCGAACAGAGTCGTCTTCGCACCTGGTACGGTTGCGGAGGCCTACGAGCAGTCCAGAGAAGCGTTCCGGGTGGCCTACGAGTACCAGATCCCGGTCGTGATCGTGATCGACCAGAAGCTTTCGGGTGAACTCGCGAGCGTGCCGGCGAGCCACTTCGATCGCGAGCCCAATCCCGACCTGGGGAGTGTGCTCTCCGAAGAGGAGATCCAAGAGGCACCCCATCACGCATCGGGGACGTTCAACCGGTTCCGTCACGACCCCGAGGATGGCGTGAGCCCGCGAAGCATTCCCGGCCAGAAGGATGGCCGATTCCTGGCGACGGGCAACGAGCACACCCCGCAGGGCCACATCGAGGAGAGTCCGGATAATCGCGTCGCGCAGGTCGACCGGCGCACGCGTAAACTCGACTCGATTCGAGAAGACTTGGACGAACAGGAGCACTCGAATCAGACGTACTACGGGCCGGAGGATGCCGAGCATGGCATTATGGTCTGGGGAAGCCAGCAGGGCAGCGTCGAGGAGGCCGTCGACCGCCTGAACGAGCAGGGCGAGTCGGTGAAGATGCTGGGCGTGAGCGACCTGATGCCCTACCCCAAAGCGGACGTGACGGCGTTCCTCGAATCGGTCGACGAGTGTCTCGTCGTCGAGATGAACATCACCGCCCAGTTCCGTGGGCTCACCCAGAAAGAACTCGGTCGCTTTGGCGAGAAGATGTCGAGCCTGCTGAAGTACAATGGCAACCCGTTCGAGCCGGCCGAAGTCGTCGAAGGGTTCGACATTCAGGTGAACGGCGGCGACGAACCGCCGACGGCACAGACGCGGATCGAGCCGGCAGCAGGTGATTAAGACATGAGCAAATCATTCAGCGCGATCGGACAGGCGGAACAGGGCGAGGAGATCGACCGGGAGGCGTTCACGCCGGGCATCGAGCCGCAGGCGACGTGGTGTCCGGGCTGTGGCGACTTCAGCGTGCTCAAGGCACTCAAGGGTGCGATGCCCGAAGTCGGGCGCACGCCTGATGAGACGCTCTTGGTGACGGGTATCGGCTGCTCGGGCAAGCTGAACAGCTACTTCGAGTCCTACGCGATGCACTCGATCCACGGGCGTTCGCTGCCGATCGCCCGCGCGGCGAAACTCGCGAACCCAGGATTAGAGGTGATCGCGGCGGGTGGCGACGGCGATGGCTACGGCATCGGCGGCAACCACTTCATGCACACCGCCCGCGAGAACCACGACATGACCTACATCGTCTTCGATAACGAGATCTTCGGGCTCACCAAGGGCCAGACGTCGCCCACGAGCCCGAAGGGTCACGAGTCGAAAACCCAGCCCCACGGGTCGGCGAAGGACCCGATCCGGCCGCTGTCGCTGGCGCTGACGTCTGGTGCGTCGTACGTGGCCCGGACGGCGGCGGTGAACCCGCGGCAGGCGACGGAGATCCTGACGGAGGCGATCGAACACGACGGGTTCGCGCACGTGGACTTCCTGACGCAGTGTCCGACCTGGAACAAGGATGCGAAGCAGTACGTTCCGTACACTGACGTCCAGGACTCCGAGGACTTCGACTTCGACGTCCACGATCGTCAGGAGGCCGCCGAGATGATGCACGAGACCGAGGACAAACTCTACGAGGGCGAGGTGCTGACGGGTCGGTTCTACATCGACGAGGATCGTCGCTCGTACGGTGAGGAGAAACGCTCGACGGGCGAGATGCCCGAGGAGCCGCTGGCCGAGCGCTACTTCGACGAGGAGGCCGACTGGGAGCGCAGTTACGACCTCCTCGACGCCCACAAGTAGCGCATCCTGTCGACAGTTCTTTTATGTCCGCGCCGATAGCTTCGGGTAGAACATGCCAACGAGAAACACGAAGATCGTCTGTACGCTCGGGCCGGCGACCGCCGAGCAACCGACGATCGAACGACTCATCGAGAACGGGATGTCGGTCGCGCGGCTCAATGCGAGCCACGGCACCACCGAGAACCGCGCCGAACTCATCGAGACGGTGCGCGCAGCGAGCTCTGCCGTCGGCCGGTCGGTCGCGGTCATGCTCGACCTGCCCGGCCCGGAGATCCGCACCGCGCCGCTCGATGAGCCGATCGAGCTCGAAACCGGCACCGAGGTCCGTCTCTCGGAGGGTGAAACTGCGACCCCCGAGGCGGTCGGCGTCTCGACCAGCATCGGTGCCGTCAGCCCCGACGATCGCGTGCTGCTCGACGACGGCCGCATCGAGACGGTCGTCAGCCGCGTCGAGGGTGAAACAGTTATCGTCGACGTCGAGAGCGGCGGAACCCTCGGCGGACAGAAGGGGGTCAACGTGCCGGGCGTCGATCTCGATCTCGAATCCGTCACCGAGCAGGACCGCCAGGAGCTGACGCTGGCGGCCGACTACGACGTGGATTTCGTCGCGGCGAGTTTCGTCCGTGATGCCGAGGATATCTACGCGGTCAACGAGGCACTGGAGAATCAGGGCGCGGACGTGCCCGTCGTCGCCAAGATCGAGCGCGCCGGCGCGGTCGAGCATCTCGATGGCATCATCGAATCGACCTACGGCGTGATGGTCGCCCGGGGCGACCTCGGCGTGGAGTGCCCGATGGAGACGGTGCCGCTCGTCCAGAAACGGATCATCCAGAAATGCCGTGCGGCGGGCGTCCCGGTGATCACGGCGACCGAGATGCTGGATTCGATGACCCACGCGCGCCGGCCGACGCGTGCCGAAGCCACCGACGTGGCGAACGCGGTGCTCGACGGGACCGACGCGGTCATGCTCTCGGGCGAGACGGCCGTCGGCGACCATCCGGCGCGCGTCGTCGACGCCATGTCGACGATCGTCGGCGAGGTCGAAGCCAGCGACGAGTACGCCGAACGCAACGAGCAGACCGTGCCGAAACCCGGCAGCGCCAGGACGGACGTACTCGCTCGTTCCGCGCGCTATCTCGCCCGCGATATCGACGCGGCGGCGATCGTCGCGGCGACCGAATCCGGCTACACGGCGCTCAAGGCGGCCAAGTACCGCCCCGACGTGCCCATCATCGCCGTCACGCCGTCACGACAGGTCTGTCGCCATCTCGCGCTCTCGGCGGGGGTCGTTCCCCAGTTCGCGCCGCTCACCGAGCGCGAGAAGAGCACGGACGTCGTGGTGCAGAACGCCGTCCAGACGGCGGTCGACGCCGGGGTCGTCGCCAGCGGCGACAGCGTGGTCGTCCTTGCCGGACTGATGACCGATCTCGAGGAGGCGAACACGACGAACATGCTCAAGATCCACGTCGCCGCCGACATCGTCGCCTCCGGGCGCTCGATCGTCGATGGCGTCGCCACCGGACCGCTCCACCACGCGGAGCACGGCGATCTCACGTCGGTGCCCGACGGGAGCGTGCTGACGCTGCCGACCGACTTCGACGACGAGTTCACCGGCGATCCCTCGTCGCTCGCCGGCATCATCAGCGGACACAAGGGCGTCACGGGCTATCCCGCGATCGTCGCCCGTGAGCTCGGCATCCCGATGATCGGCGGGGTCGATCTCGCCGATCTCCCGGAGGACGTGACGGTGACGCTCGACGCCGAGCGCGGCGTCGTCTACGAAGGGGATATCACCAGCACGCGATAGACGGATTTCTCCAAAATCGATCAGTAATTCCGCTGGTCGTCGCTTCGCTTCCCGCCCGAATCGGTATCGGAACAAAAAAAAAGAAACGTGTCCTCTTTCCTCTCTGTCGCTCAGTCGACGCGCGCTTCCTCGCCCGCCAGGTCCTCGATGATCTGCATCACGCCGGAGTTGTCGTCGTCGCCCCGGCCGGTCGTTTCCATCGACTTGTAGAGCTCGTGGGCGATCTCGGTCTGGGGCATCGGCGCGCCGAAGGCCTCGCCGGCGTCGGTCGCGATGCGGAGGTCCTTGTACTGATAAGAGGCGAAGAAGCCCGGATCGAAATCGCCCTGGATCATCGACGGTGCGCGGTTATCGAGCGTCCAGCAGCCCGCCGCACCGCCGCTGATCGCCTCGACGACCGCGTCGAGATCCGCACCGGCCTTCTGGGCGAAGACGAGCGCCTCGCTCACGCCGACCATCTGGGCGGCGACGACGATCTGGTTACAGGCCTTCGTCGTCTGGCCGGCCCCGCTCGGCCCGCAGTGGGTGATCGTCTCGCCCATCGCCGCGAGCAGTTCCTCGTTGGCGTCGAAGACGTCCTCGTCGCCGCCGACCATGATCGAGAGCGTGCCGTCGATGGCACCCTCCTCGCCGCCGCTGATCGGTGCGTCGAGCATCTCCGCGCCCGCGTCCTCGATCGCCGCGGCGAGTTCCTCGGTGACGGTCGGCGAGATCGTCGACATGTCGATCACCGTCATCCCCTCGCTCAGTCCGGCGAGGATGCCGTCGTCGTCACGGACGATCGACTCGACGACCGGCGAGTCCGGGAGACAGGTGATCACGACGTCGGTCCGTTCGGCGACTTCTTGCGGACTGTCGGCACCTTCGCCACCGTAGTCGACGAGTTCGTCGACCGGTTCCTGCGAGCGGTTGTGGCCTACGACGTCGTAGCCCGCATCGACGAGGTTCTTCGACATCGGGAGGCCCATGATACCCAGACCGACGAAACCGATTGTTTCGGCCATTACGTTGCACGCTCGCAGCCAGTCAGTAAAATCCATCGGTCCGCGCGTCGCGTGGGCGGCAGTTCGGCGCTCGGATCGACAACAGTGTTCTCACTCGGCGTGAGTGATCATCAGTAGCGGAGCGCCGGCCGATCACGGGCTTCATGACGCGTGACGCCATCGGCCGCCACGATGAGTCCCTGGTTCGCGTTCGCCGTCTCGACCGTCCTCTGGACAGTCACGCTGCTGTTCTGTGGCGTTGGACTGTTCTGGCTGTACGAAGTGCTCGTCCTCACGCGCCCGCCGGACGATCAACCGCTCGAATACGGGCCGGACGACGTCCAGGTGCGCATCCTCACGATCGACGCCGAGGATGTCGTCCAGCGAACGGTCGATTCGCTGCCGGCGACGCTCACCGATCGACACGTGATCGCCGAGGAACCGATCGCGATCGATGGCGCTGAGGTTCACGTCGTCCCCGAATCGTTCTCCTGTGAGGCGGTCCGGAAGGGTCGTGCGACGGAGTGGGCACGACAGGCACTTGCGTGCGAGCGCGAGTACGTCCTCTATCTCGACGAGGACAGCATCGTCGGGGAGTTCAGAGGGCTGCCCGCTGCGGACGTCGTCCAGTTCACCGAACGCCCCCGCCGGACGAACTCGTGGCTCGCCTACCTCGCGGACGTCTACCGGATGGGCGCACAGATCGAACAGCGGGCGTTCCACCGCCTCCGCATCCCGCTGTTCGCCTGGGGCGGCGGCATCGCCGTCCGGCACTCGCTCGAACAGGAGATCACCTGGGATCGGCCGACGCTCGTCGAGGATACCGCCTTTCTCTGGCAGGCCGCCCGGAACACGACCGTCTCGTACGCGCTCAGCCCGGACAGCTTCGCCAATCAGGCACCACCGAGCCTCGGCGAGATCTTCCAGCAGCGCCGGCGCTGGGCCGCCGGCAACCACCAGGAAGCCGACAACCTCCCGCTGCGATACCGACTGCTGGCGAAGCACCGATCGTACGCGTGGGCGGTCTCGCCGATCGTCCCGTTCATCGCGCTGTTCGCCGCCATGGGCGGTCTCCATCTCGTCTATGGGCTGATCCTCCAAACCGTCTCGTTGACGCTCGGCCTGCTGATGGTCGTCCGATTCATCCTCGGGCTTCATCATTACGAGCAACTCACGCTGCGCTCGCTCCCGTTGATCGCACTCGTTCCCCTGGCCGCGCTCGTTCACTCGGTCGGGGCCACCGCCGGGCTCGTCGCGCCGCCGGACGACTTCCACGTGACCGAGAAGGCTACCGATTCGTCCTCGACCGACCGTGCCGACGCGTCGCCGACGCCGCCTGCCGGCCGCGGCGAGGACGCGTCGTAAGCATTATCAGCGTCTCGCCGGTATTCGAGGCCATGCCACAGGTAGGCCAGACGGCACCGGCGTTCAGTCTGCAGAATCAGGACGGCGAGTCGGTCTCGCTCTCGGAGTTCGAGGGCCAGCGCACGGTCCTCTACTTCTACCCGAAGGCGGGGACGGAGGGCTGCACCATCGAGGCGAACAACTTCGGCGCGGCGTTCGACGAGTTCGAGCACCACGACGCGCAAGTGCTCGGCGTCTCGATGGATTCGGTCGCGGATCTCGCGGCGTTCCGCGACGACGAGGAGCTCCCGTTCACGCTGTTGAGCGACGAGGACGGTTCGGTCGCCGAGAAATACGACTCCGCCGGCGACGGCACCGCGCTCCGCAACACCTTCGTCATCGGCCCGAACGGCGATATCGAGGCTGTCTACGAGGACGTCTCGCCCGGCGAGCACGCAGAGCAGGTGCTCGACGACGTCGCCGCGCGCGAAGTGGCGTAGAGCCGCGACGACGATCGATCCGACACTCGTGTTTTTCGACGAACAACATCGGTAGCGTCCCGTCCAGCCCGTCAGCGACAACGAAACGTCTTTGAGTGATGGTTTCTCACGTGGCGTGTAACGATACGTATTGGCACGTGGTCGTCGGCGAGACGGCCGTCCGGACCGCCGTGTGGCACCGATTCTCGAACTGATGGCGCTCTCGGTCGGCGTCGTGGTCGTACTGCTGGTGCTGACGATCGGCGTAGGATCCCTACCGAGACCGTCCTCGGGCGATACGGACGTGGCCGGCGGCGGTCAGTAATCGAGGCTTCCTCTCGCGGCGCTGGTGGGTGATGTCGGACGAGAGTCGAAATCCGAGTCGTCAGGCCGATCGTGCGAGCCGGGCGATACCGCCGGTCAGCACGCGGGTCGCGGTCGCACAGCTCTCCCAGTCGGTCCATTCGAGCGGGTTGTGCGAGATGCCGTCGCGCGAGGGGGCGAAGATCATCCCCGAGTCGGTGACTTTCGCGACGTGCATCGTGTCGTGACCGGCTCCCGAGTGGAGCTCCATCGTCGAAACGCCGCTCTCGGCGGCTGCCTCGTCGAGTGCGGACGTACAGCGATCGCTCATGTCGATCGGCGCGATGTCGTAGGGGCGCTCGAACGTGGTATCGACGCCACGCTCGGTTTCGAGACGTGCGAGGCTCGCCTCGACCTCGCCGACGATCGTCTCCATCGATTCGTAGTCGACGTCGCGGATATCGATGCCCAGTTCGGCGCGTCCGGGAACGACGTTGACCGCGTTCGGGCTGATGTCGAGCTGGCCGACCGTGCCGACGACGCTGTCGCCCTTCTCGGCGACGACATCCTCGGTCGCCTGCTCGACGTCGAGGACCAGTTCGCTCGCCGCCGCGAGCGCGTCCGTCCGATCCTTCATCGCCGCACAGCCCGCGTGGTTCGCCTCGCCATCGATCTCGACCGAACACCGGATCGTCCCGGTGATCGAACTGACGATCCCGACGGGAACGTTCGCCTTTTCGAGTCGCTTGCTCTGCTCGACGTGGACTTCGAGCCAGGAATCCCACGCGCTCGCGTCGAGTTGGCCGGAGCCCTTCGCACCGATCTCGGTCAGGGCATCGTCGAGCGAGACACCGTCGTGGTCTTCGAGCGCGAGCGCGTCATCGACCGATCGCTGTCCGGTCGCCACCGCCGAGCCGAGAACGCCGTTCGAGAAGCGTGTCCCCTCCTCCTCGGTGAAGCAGACGACCTCGACCGGGCGATCGAGATCGGCATCGGACTCCTGGAGCGCACGGACGGCTTCGAGGGCGCTGTAGACACCCAGCACGCCGTCGAAGATGCCGCCCTCGGGCACCGAGTCGAGGTGGCTCCCCGCGGCGACCGCGGCCGCGTCCGGGTCGGCACCGTCGGGCACCCAGCGACCCGCGATGTTGCCGACCGAGTCGGTCCGGACGTCGAGACCGGCGTCTTCCAGTCGCTCGACGAAATACTCGCGCACCTGCTGGTTGGCCTTCGTTCCCGGGAGCACCGTCCGCCCGTGGCCCTCGCCGATCGAGATCGCACCGTACTCGCCGTTCGTCTCGATGTCGTCGCGCAGTCGATCCTCGTCGACGTGGCGGGACGACTCTGCTGTTGCGTTCATGGTTCGCGTGTCGCTAAACCGTGATCCGGCTTGAATGTGTGGATTGTCGCGCTGATTCGCCGGATCCACCCGTCGAAGCCGGCGTCAGAAAAGTGGGTATCGGCAGGGTTTTCGCTGGTTCAGTCGGCCGTCGGTGCCGGCGACTCCGAGAGATATTCGGTGGTGCGCTCGTCGAGATCGAGCTTCCGGAGGACGACGTAGGTGGCGAAGCCGATCGGGAGCCCGACCATCCAGGAAAAATCGAGCAGCGCGATGCTCGCGAGCGAACCGACGAGCACGCTCGCCAGCGCCGTGATAGAGAATCCCCTGATGAACCAGAACTTCGAGTCGCGGCTCTTGTCGTAGAGCGACGGGATCGAGGCGTTACCCGAGCGGAAGACCCAGTAGTCGGCCAGCAACACGCCGAGCACCGGCCCCAGCGGGACGGCGTAGGCGTTGATCATCAGGAAGTAGATGCCACCCTCCGAGGAGAACAACACCCACGGGAAGGTCACGACCGAGAGCACGCTCGCGATGATGAGCCCGCGCTCCCACGTGGTGCCGATGGCGTCCTGGAGCACGTGGACGGTCGGGATGAGGTTGAGCGTCAGGTTCGAGGAGGTCTGCGCGGCGAGGACGAACACCATCACCGCGACGCCGACCGTCGGGTTCGGTGCCACGTCCATGATGGCGAACACCGGGTTCTGGGTGTTCGTCGTGATCGACGTGCCGAAGATGACGCCCACGAGCGCCATGTAGAGCATCGCCGGGGCGACCCCCAGTAGATGGCCGAGGATGTGGTTCCATGAACCACGTTTCTTTTCGAGATGGCGACTGAGATCGGCCGCGTTGAGCGCGCCCGTCATCGCCGTCCCGACGTGGGCCGCGACGATCGTGAGGAAGGGCAGCCCCCACGTCCCGCCGTACTCGATCGACTGCGTCGAGATGCCCTGCTTCGAGACGACCGTGAACACCGTGTACGCGAGCAGCACGATGATGACGCCGGCGGCGATCGAGTCGAACCATTTGATCGAACTGATGCCACCCCACGCGAGGGCGATGTTCAACAGCAAGAACAGTACGAAGTAGAGCCGGAGGTTGCCGACACCCCACAGCGTCTGCGTGATGCTCTGGATCGCCAGCGCGCCGATCCAGTTGCCGATCCCGAGCCAGATGATCGCGGGAAGCATGCGAACGACGTTCGGAACGACCGCCCCGCGAGTGCCGAACGCGGCCCGCGCCTGGGCGACGAATGGGATCCCCTCGTCGTAGCCCCAGCGGCCGTTAAGCACGAAGAAGACCGCCGACGTCACCGCGCCGATCGTCATCGCGGCTCCGGCCTGCACCACGTTCAACGGTCCCTGCGGGTAGACGGCGAAAAACGCCGTCGCGAACCCCTGGACGATGATGAACGACGCCCACCAGACCGGGATGTAATGGGAAAGACTCATCGAACGATCGCCGTCCGCGATCGGTTCTAGCCCTTCCGAACTCGATTCCGTCATGGTTGCTCCTCGTATGCCATTGCGTACCGTATGTCGAGAAGATCAGTAATATATCCTTTGCTGGCTTTCAAGAAAAACTCCCAAGAAAAATTTTGAAGCGGCATTCGATTCGAACTTCTGCAATCGATTCGACCTACTGGCGAAATCGAACAGGCAAACGGTTTTACGTTGCTGGGTAGAATCGGTGGTCGATGCCGGTTGACACAGTAATTTCGAACGGAACCATCGTGACGAGCGAGAGCGTTTTCGATGGTGCCGTCGCGATAGACGACGGAACCATCGTCGGCGTTGGCGACGAGGAGACGCTGCCGGAGGCCTCGACCACGATCGACGCGTCGGATCGCCTCGTGATGCCTGGCGTCGTCGATCCACACGTTCACGTCGACGACCACGTCTCGCTCGATAGCTACGAATCGGCGACCAGCGCGGCCGCGCTCGGCGGCGTGACGTCGATCATCGACTTCGGCTGGCAGGCGTACGTCAGCGAAGACAGCGCCTGGGACGAGGAGAGCACGATCCGGGAGGGTGTCGAGCGCAAGCGCGAGAAGGCCGAGAACCCGGTGATCGACTTCAGTCTCCACGGCGGCTTCCTGCGCGAGGGTGAGGACGCCTTCGACGAGATCGAGGGGCTGATCGAGGACGGCATCACCTCGTTCAAGATGTACAGCACCTACGAGTTCGGCCTCTCGCACGGCTACATCCGCCGGGTGTTCGAGAAGCTGGCGGATCTCGATGCCGTCGGGGTCGTCCACACCGAGGACCACAGCGTCTGTGAGTCGCTGACCGAGGAGTTCCGGAAGGCCGGACGGGACGATCCCCGCTGGCTCGCCGAGGCACGACCGGACTACGCCGAAGCGATGGCTGCCGACGACGTCGCCAGGCTCGCCAGCGAGACCGGTGCGCAGTACTACGGCTTCCACACGTCCTCCCGAAAGGCGGCGGACGCGCTCGCACGGTATCAGCGCGACGGGAGCAACATCCGTGGTGAGGCCTGCGTCCACCACACCACGCTGACGAAGGAGCTCTTCGACGAGATGGGCAACCTGCCGGAGCTGACGCCACCGTTGCGGACCAGCGACGACAACGACGCGCTGTTCGAGCATCTCCGGGATGGTGCACTGAGCGTCGTCTCGACCGACCACGTCGCCCAGACGCGCGAGCGAAAGGAGGCCACCGAGTGGTGGGAGGATCCGTTCGGGGCCAACGGACTGCAGGCAAGCCTCGCGGTGTTCCACGACGAGGCGGTGAACCGGCGCGGCTTCTCGTACCCGTTCCTCGTCCGGACGATGTGTGCGAACCCGGCACGGACGTTCGGCTTCGCCGAGAAGGGGACGCTCGATCCCGGCACCGATGCCGACATCGTCCTGTTCGATCCGAACGAGAGCTACACGATCACCGCCGAGGACAACGCCTCGGTCGCCGACTACTCGATCTACGAGGGTCGTGACGTGACCGGCCGTGTCGAAACGACGCTCGTCCGCGGTGAGGTCGTCGCCGACGACGGCGAGATCGTCGAGACCGGTCGTGGCGAGTTCGTCCCGCGCGAACGGCCCGACTGGAGCGTCTGAAGCGTACCGTCCGTCGACGGCTGATCGTCGCTCGTTTTCGATGTGCCGATTACACGTATCTGCACGAGCGGTAGCGACCGGATCGAATTAATGAGACGGACCAGTAGGTCGTCGGAATCAAAAACGGGAATCGGTGAACGCTCGTTGCCGGCTTAGACTTCGCGGATGGTGATGTCTTTCTGGCCGTTCTTGAGCGTGTCCTGTTCGAGCTCGTAGAGCTCCTGCTGGGTCGCATCGAGGTTCGCGACGTGGTTGCCAGCGAGTTCGCCGGCCGGGCTCTTGAAGCACGTCGAGCCACACGGGACGAGGATCTCCTTCTCGTTGCGGTAGCCCGGGTAGAGCAGGATGTCACCGCGCGAGGGGTACACAGTATGATTCTCGCGGGGGACCTCCGGCAGTTCGATCTCGTCGATGTTGACCCACGTCGCGTGCCCGCTCCAGCGGACGTGCATCAGGTCCGATTCGAGCGGCAGGAAGTCGCGCATGGCCTCGACCGATTCCGGTGCCTCGTCTTCGAGCAGCTCGGCCGTGTAGACGTCGCCGCCGATGTCGAATTCCAGTTCTCCCATATCTCTGGAACCAACCGCCCCTCTGATAAGGATTGTGAATCGCTGTGACTGACTCTCGCCGGATCGGGAGGATGGCGTCGATTGTGGGGCGATATCCCACAACGACGGTTCGTTCGACGATATCGAAACTTACACGTACTGCTCGAACCACATGATAATTGCAAGATGACTGTCACGGGCCGCCCGATGCTGGACAGTTCTCGATCCACTGGTTACAGAGATGACCACTGATATACAGATGACAGGGAAAACTCACGACAAGCGACTCCACGAGCGACAGTTCGTGCGGACGTTTTTCACCTCGCCGACGGCAGTCGAAGGTGAGGAGGACTCGGCGAAGATGATCCGCAGCGCGAGCGAGCTGCGCGGAATGCAGGCACCGGACGTGTGGGTGCCGGACAACGAGGATGCAACGGCCCCGTCGATGCGCGACGAGGGCGCAGCGAACATCGTCGAAGTGCTCTCGGCGAACGGCACGGAGTTCCCCGGCGAGATCCACCCGCGCGTCGTCTGGCATCGCGACAGTCCCGAGACGCGCCATCAGGGGCTCAAGCGGATGCTGTCGATCGCCGACCCCGAACAGGGAGCCGTCGAGAACCTCGACGGGTTCGTGATCCCTGAGGTGGGCGGGATCGACGACTGGAAGAAGGCCGACGAGTTCATCACGATCGTCGAGCACGAGCACGGCCTCGAAGAGGGCTCGCTGGCGATGTCGGTGATCGTCGAGAGCGGTGCAGCGGAGCTCGCGATGGGCGAGCTGCGCGAGGAGATGGGCAAACCCACGAACAACCTCGAACGGCTGTTCATGCTGGTCGACGGCGAGGTCGACTACACGAAGGACATNAGATGGGCAAACCCACGAACAACCTCGAACGGCTGTTCATGCTGGTCGACGGCGAGGTCGACTACACGAAGGACATGCGCGCGATCACGCCGACGGGCAATCTGCCGGCGTGGCCGGAACTGCGCCACAACACCTCGCGCGGCGCGAGCGCGGCGGGGTTGATCTCGGTCGACGGGCCCTACGACGACATCCGCGACGTCGAGGGATACCGCGAGCGCATGACCGCCAATCAAGCGAAGGGGATGCTCGGTATCTGGTCGCTCACCCCTGGCCAAGTGGTCGAGGCCAACAAGTCGGGCCTGCCCCCCGAGAGTGGGCGATGGCTGCTCGACGACGGCAGCCAGCAGATCGCCCTCGAAAGCGAGGACGGCAAAGAGGTCTACACGGGCGATCGACTCTCGCTCTCCGAGAGTGGCGACGGCTACGTGCTGACCGTCGGGAGCGACGACCGCCATCTCGACGAGGAGGAACTCAGCGAGGAGCTGCTCGACATGGTCGAGTACGTCCCGAGCATGGACGACATCGTCGACTCGATGGAGCAGTTCGAGGAGGCCCGCGACGCCGGCACGGGTGCGATCGCGATGGAGCGCGCCGCGACCATCGAGATCGACGGCATCTCGGNAGTTCGAGGAGGCCCGCGACGCCGGCACGGGTGCGATCGCGATGGAGCGCGCCGCGACCATCGAGATCGACGGCATCTCGGTCGACGTCGCGAACGACCGAATGTGGGATGAGGCGACCTATCAGGCGTCGATGACGCCTGTCAGCCTCTTTCAGGACGTCTACGAGCACCGCCCGGACCAGCACGACGACCTCGAAGAGCTCTACAGCCCCGACGTCGTCGAGCGCGCCACCGACGTCGGCAACTGAACCAGTCCGACTTTCTTTTTCGTTCGCGATTTTTCGGTGTGCGATCCTATCGACTTCTGAGAGTCATCTGCCAGGACGGCGGAGTGACTATCCCTCTTAATTCGTTCTGACGAGGAGTAGGCTGCGCGGGTCGATTCAGTCCGTGCGGATCGTCACGGTGCCGTCGAACTTGAGGAGAACCGACTGGGCGAGATCGCCGAAGAGCGCCTTGCCCGTCGGCGAGCGTTTCCGGCCGCTGATGAAGATGTGGTCGCAGTCGCGCTCGTGGGCGAGCTCGAGGATCTGCTCTTCTTTGTCGCCGAGCATGCCGACGGCCTCGTACTCGACGTCGAGGCCCTCGAACATCTCGGTGCCGATGTCCTCGGCGAACTGTCGTGCGCCCTCGCGTGCCCGTTTGCCGCTGTAGCCGACGTTTCGTTCGGGGATGTCGGCCATCGAGGTGGCGTACTCGCTGAACTGTTCCTCGGTCGTGACGTGGAGCAAGAACAGCTCGGCCCCGACACCTTCGGCGAGCTCGCCGGCTTCTCGAACGAGTTCCTTCGTCGATTCGGTTCCTTCGACGACCACGAGCGCTCGTTGCATGCTACGTGATCCGGGAGATGGGATGGTAAATCTACCGGTGGTGTCGTTATTTAAAATAACTGATTACTTTGGACCGATATCGTGATCGCCGTCGATCAGTCGTCGACTTCCGTGGCGGCGACGTCCGTCTCCGACGAGTTGTCGACGGGGTTCGACTGCGGGAGCAGGACGTTGAGGATGAGCGCGGTGAACCCGCCCATGACGACGCCCGATCCCATCAGCGGCTGGACAACCTGGGGGAGGTTCTGCACGAGTTCGGGGCGGAAGGTGACACCCAGTCCGAGCGAGGCTGCGGCGGCGATGATGGTCGTGTTGCGCTGAGTGAGTGACACCTCGCGGTGGATGATGTTGAGCCCGCTGGTGAAGATCTGTGCGAAGAGGATGAGCGTCCCGCCACCGAGGACGGGATCGGGCACCGTCGTGATGATCGCGCCGACCTTCGGGATGAACCCACCGATGAGGAGGATCACACCACCGATACCGACGATGAATCGGCTGGCGACGCCGGTGAAACTGATCAGGCCGACGTTCTGTGCGAAGGAGGTGTTCGGGAACGCGCCGAAGATGGCCGCGATGCCGCTCATGACGCCGTCACCGAGCAGCCCGCCGCGGATCTGGCTGTTCGATGCGTTCCGTCCCGTCTCGGAGACGATCGCGGAGATATTGCCGATCGTCTCCATTGCCACGATGACGTACACGGCTGAGATGGCGATGATCGCCCCCGGATCGAACGCGATGCCGAACTTCAGCGGTATCGGGACCGCGAACCAGCTCGCCTGTGCGACCGGTGCGAAATCGACCATGCCGAGGAACACCGCGACGACGTAGCCGAGGAGGATGCCGAAGAACACGCTCGCGATGCGGAGGATGCCACGGAAGAACTGGTTCAACGCAAGTATGACCAGGAAAACGAGCGCCGCGACGCCGAGGTTCATGAGCGAGGCGTAGCCCGCCGCACCCGGACCGGAGGACGCGCCGGCCGCGTAGTCGATCCCCGTCGGGATGAGCGTCAGCCCGATGAGCATCACGACGATGCCGTTGACCAGCGGTGGAAAGAGTGGCTTGAACCGCTCGTAGTTCGCCCCGATGAAGACCTGGAGGAGCGAGCCGACGAGCGCCGCGCCGAATATCGTCGCCAACCCGGCGTTGTCGGCGATGAGCTGCAGCGTGCCGAGGAACGCGAAACTCGTCCCCATCATGATCGGGAGTTTCGCGCCGACGGGGCCGGCGGGATAGGCCTGGATCACGCTCGCGACACCTGCGACGATGAGTGCCATCTGGACGAGGAACGTCGTCTCACCGGTTGCGAGCCCGATCGCGGATGCCATGATGAGTGGCACCGCGATGTTCCCGAGCACCATCGCGAGCACGTGCTGGAACGCCAACGGGATCGCTTCCCCAAGTGGGGGTTTTTCCTCTATATCGTAAACGACGTTCGACGCGCTGGTTTCATCTGACTGTGTCATACATTCCCTGACCATGAGTCCCGCTTACGACCACTTAACAATGATGATTTTCACGGATACGCGTTCGATCGACCGTTATCTATATGGAAAATACCTAACGGATCGCCGGCCATGGACCGTCGGCTAGCACCATCGGTGAGCACGGAGTAACGCCGGTGCTATCGGACTGTACCAGCGAAAACGCGACCGTTCGGCATGGTCGCGACTGCGTCGTTAGCTGCCGCGATACGTCGTGTAGCCGCCGGGCGAGAGCAGCAGTGGGACGTGATAGTGCTCGTCGGGCTCCTCGATGACGAACCGGACCGGCACCGTCTCCAGGAACGTCGATCCCGTTTCGCTGCGGCGGTAGTAGTCGCCGACATCGAACTGGAGCTGGTACGTTCCAGCTTCCATCTCGTCGGGTGTCAGGAGCGGCTCGTCGAGGCGACCGTCGTCGTTGGTCGTCCCGTCGGCGAGCGTTTCGGCGTCGCCGTCGGAATCCAGCCGCTGGAGCGTCACCGTGACGCCCTCGGCGGGTCCCTCCCGGCTCGTGTCGAGTACGTGCGTCGTGAGCTCTGCGGCCATCTGTTTACTGCTCTTCGAGGTCGTCGCGGTCCATCGAGAACTGCTGGTAGCCGGTCGGTCGGGCCGGCTCGCGCAGCACTCTGACGTCCTCGTCGCCGTCGATCTCCTCGCGAACGGCGATCCAGGTCTGGTTGTTGGCCTCGAAGTTGACCGATTCGAGCTGCGGGAACCGTTCGAGAACGCGCAGGCCGACCTGGTAGATGAGGTCCTGGATCGACTGCGAATAGACCTCGTCGAACATGACGTGGGCGATGTCGCGGACCTGCTCGGGGGCGACGTAGCGCTGGGGCTCCTCGCCGAGACAGTCTTCCGGATCCTCGTAGTTCCAGAAGATGTCCATCGAGATGTACAGCGTGCGGTCCTCGCGCTCGGGCAGGGTCGTGTGCTCGTCCTGGACGTAGTCCGTGAACGAACTGCCCTTCACCTTGACCAGCTGCAGGTCGGTGATGCCGCTGTTCTGCTCTTCGATCTGCGGGCCGTCGTCGCCGCGGGTGAGGTAGACCTCGCCGAAGCCGGACTCGTTCTGCGAGACGCGGAAGACGAGCTCGCTCGGCTCGAAGTCGCCGTCGTCGGTGGGGACGTCGAGCTCGTCGAAGGGGATCTGGTCGGCCGACAGCTGGATGGCCTCGATCTGGGGGTACTGGTCGAGGAACTCACGGCCCGTGAAGTCGAGGAACCCCTCGACCGTCGCGCCGTCGTACTCGCCCAGCTGGTACTGGACGAAGTTCTTCATCGTGTCCGTCGCGACCAGATCGGTGTTGTCGGCTTCCTTGAAGTTCTTGAAGAACTTGTCGCCCTCGAGTCGGATACGAACGTCCAGACCGAGCAGCGTGTTGTCGCGACCGTCGAACGACGATTCCGGGATCGTCCGGACGTTTTCGAGCGGCGTCGCGTAGGTTCGGTAGATACCGATTTTTTCCTTCCCGTAGTTCATCAGCCGCTCGCCCTCCTCGGGTTCGGGTTCACGGTGTTTGTTGGTCGTCATACGCAGTTGTGTGGTTATGCCACCCACTACAAAAGCTTTTATACTCGATTCATCATGAGGTTTAGGCGTTTCGCCGACCGATCCGAACCGGAGCGAAGCGATCCGATTCGGCCTCTGAAACTACCCGTCACGCACTTCCCGATCGGCGCTGTCGGGAATCGAACGCAACGGGGCGGTCCGAACGGGCGAATCGGCGAGTAAAACGAGCGCACCTCTTTCCCGTAACTTTCTCGGGCCCTCGCGACCCATACGCGAACGATTCCTAGTCCTCCACCATGTCGTCGAGGCGGAGCCGTGCGATCTCGTGGACCTCGTCGAGGGCGGTTCGGAACTCCTCGTCAGTGGTGTGTTCGACGCGCTCTTCCATCGCGCTCCGGATCGTCTCCGGCGACTCATCGTTCACCGACATGATGAACGGGAAGCCGAATTTCCCCTGATACCGGTCGTTCAGTCGCTGAAACGCCTCGTACTGTTCCGGCGTGAGCTGATCGAGCCCGGCGGACGCCTGCTCCTGCTCGGAGGCATCGGTCATCTCGGTCTGCTCACCGAGATCGGGGTGGGCCTTGAGCAGTTCCCGCGTGCGCTCCTCCGAGGCCTCCTCGACGGTCGCCTCGAAGGTCTCCTGCAGATCACCGACCGACGAGAACGGCTGTGCCGACCGGCTCCGCTCGGCCACCCACGGCGACGTCTCGTACACGCTGCCGAAACGGTCCACGAACGCGTCCTCGTCGAGCTGATTCGCTTCCTCCAGTGTGAGTTCGGCCATGACTGCTGCCCGTCGGCTCGCCGGCCAGTTAAAACTCACCCTTCACCAGCGAACGACGGGAGCGACATAATACAGTGTTCGCACGCGTATGGGCACTGGCGTTTCGGCTTCCGATATCCACCTTCGGTTTGTGACCATGATGATGTCTCATTTCGAAACACGTGTTTCTATACCGAACTATCGTCCGAAACCGTCGCCATCACACATCCGATTTGACGTATCGAGGTCTGTTTTCGCTTACCATCCGTGTCCCCGATGTCTTTGAACGTGAGGTATCGAGTCGAAAAAAGCGAACCACGCCGATGAAGCTCTCGAACCTGCTTTCTCGGTCGTCCGAACACGCCACTGCGTGCGTGATGGCGACGCCGATGCGGATTGCTTTCTGCACGACGACGTAGCTGAGGAACCAACTATCAGTTCAGATAGCCTTCTTTTCGGAAATCGAAACACCGATCGTGACGGCCGAGTCGTGTCCCGCTCAGTTTCGGATGCTGGTCGTTCCCATGAATCAACCCGTGTCTCGGCCGTTCACGACCGTTCGGCAGTCGATCGTGGAGCGTACCGCCGCGGATCGATACCCGCCATCGCCCGTCTTCGGTCGGAATGACTCCCTTGAGGCTGTTTTCACTGTTCGAAGCCAGGTCGTGATCCGAGAGTGGGGAGGTACGGCTGTGGAAGACGTGGGGTGGCTTTTTCGCACTCCTCGAATACTATGACAGCATGACTGTCGTCATAGGTACTTGCACGTCATCGGGTGGGGGATCGTTCCGTCGTTCGGTGTTTCGCGGCGTCATCTCAGTCGTCATCGACGTCTGCGGAACATCGGATGTCTGTACCGGCTTGGCTATCCGTGCGAGAGGTTTATCTCGATCTCGTTGACCGCACC
The DNA here is from genome assembly GCF_000336695.1 of Halococcus morrhuae DSM 1307. GTDB lineage: Archaea > Halobacteriota > Halobacteria > Halobacteriales > Halococcaceae > Halococcus > Halococcus morrhuae. Next base: position 41,768 of record NZ_AOMC01000148.1, on the reverse strand, counting down.
GAGGAGCAGTTCGGGAAACTCCTCCGTCAGCGTCTCACCCGCCAGCCGGTTGGCCGGCCCGGAGATGCTGAGCGCGCCGATGGCGACGCCGCGATCGTCGGCGATCGGCGCACCGACCGCATACAGGCCCGGAATGGACTCTTCTCGGTTGAACGCGTAACCCCGTTCCCGAATTCGTTCGAGATGCTCGAACAGTTCGTCGCCGTCGGTGATCGTGTCGTCGGTGCGAGTGGGCAATCCGTAGCGATCGACGATGTTGCCGACGTGTTCGAGCGGACGGTGGGCGAGGATCGCCTTGCCGGCCGCGTGCTGGTGGAGATAGCCGACGTCGCCCTCTCGGCTGTCGGTGCGGACGGACTGTGCCCCGCTCGCGCCGTAGAGATGGATGCTGCGTCCGTTTTCGGCGGTCATACACCACACCTTCTCCCCGGTGCGATCCGCCAGCTCGTCGACTTTCGCGTGCGCTTCGTGATACAGCGGCCGCCCGTTTCGCGCATCAAGACCGAGATCGAGGAATCGGAGCCCGAGCGAATACCCATCGTTCTCGACGAGATAGCCACGCTGCACCAGCGTTCCGAGATGGCGATGGACGGTGCTTTTCGCCCGATCGAGATCGGCGGCGATCTCGCTCACGCCGGCGTCGTCGTGTTCGGCGATGTATTCGACTATCTCGAACGCCGTCTCGACCGTCGTCACCGGATTGGCCACCTCGTGCATGCTTGCTACTGTATCTCACCCGAGTTAGTTCTGTTCCCGTGAGCGAAACAGGTATTCGGATGGTCGGTAATCGAGTTCGTCAACGTCACTGTGGTTGTTCCCGACAGTTCCACGTCCGATGATTCATCGCTGGAGCTGCTCGATCCGTCAACGACGTGGATCACCACACCGACCGATAGAAGGAAGTCGTTCCGTGCGAAGTTTGGCGTACTGTCACATGCATCGATGTCGATCCGGTTTCGCGAGCGCGAATACACACTCACCGGCTCGATACCCGCTGTGGACAGCCATTCCCAGTTATGACAACTGTCAGTACGGAGATCGTCCGGACGCTGGAACGCCTCGACGTCGAGTATCTCTTCGGCTATCCCGGCGGGCGAGCCATCGAACTCCTCGAAGCGCTCGCCGAGTCGACCATCGAGGTCGTGCGTCCGCGCGACGAGCGCGAAGCGAGCGTGATGGCCGAGATGCACGGCCGCCTCCACCGCAAACCGGGCGTTCTCACCGGTCAGGGGCCCTGGATCGGCTCGATCGGCGCGATCGGCCAACTTGAGGCACGCCTCGGTTCCTCGCCGATGGTCGTGCTCACGGAAGCCTCAGAACGCGGCGAGTATTCGACGCTCGCACCCTATCAGCAGGCCCGCGGCGACTACGGCGGGTTCGCGCTGCCGAAGATTCTGGACGGGATCACCAAGGAATGGTGGTTCCCGCGGACGGCGAAAGAGACCCTCAGAACCACACAGCTCGCGTTCAAACACGCGACCGCCGGCCGGCCCGGTCCCACCGCGGTGATTCTCGACGGCGACGCCGTTACCGCCGAAATCCCAGAAACTGACGAGCCACCGACGCTCTGGCCGCCCGAAGAACAGGTCAGAAACTGGGAATCGTGCCCGACGGGGAGCGACGTCGAGCGCGCGGCCGAACACCTCGCTACGGCCGATCGACCGGTGATCGTCGCGGGCAACGGTGTCCACGCGGCGGGAGCCTACGACGAACTCGAAGCCGTCGCCGAGCGCTACGAGGCGGTGGTGACGACCTCCTATCTGGGAAAATCGACCATCGCCGAGACTCACTCGCTCGCGGCGGGCGTCATCGGTTCGTTCGGTCACGAGGGCGCGAACCGGGCCGTGAGCGAGGCCGACACGCTCCTGGTGGTCGGCTGCCGGCTGAACCCGATGGACACCAACTGGGGTTCCGAGTCGTTCGTCCGGCCGGACGAACAGACGATCATTCATGCCGACATCGACAGTCGCAACGCGGGCTGGGTCTACCCCGCCGACGTCGGGCTGATCGGCGACGCAAAGCGGAGTTTGAGCGCGCTCGACCGCGCCGCCGAGGCGTACGCACCTAGCAACGACTGGGCACGCGAACGCGCTCGCGATGCCCGCGAGTCGTTCCGGGTATCCGAATGCAAGTCAGACGACGAACCGATCAAACCACAGCGAGCGGTCGCCGCGATCGACGAACTCGTCGACGAGAACACGCTCGTCACCGCCGACTCGGGCAACAACCGGTTCTGGTTGCTGAACTACCTCAAAACGCCCGCCCGGCGAACGTATTTCGGCAGCGGCGGCGTCGGCGGGATGGGCTGGGCCGGTCCCGCGGCCGTCTCGGCAGCCATCACCACCGATCGGGACGTGGTCGCGGTCGCGGGCGACGGTGGTTTCACGATGACGATGACCTGCGTCGAGACCGCGGTCGAGTACGGCGTCGCGCCGACGTTCGTCGTCCTCAACGACACGAGTCTGGGGATGGTCCGCCAGATGGACGATTCGATCCCCGGCGTTGAGTTCCACGACACCGATTTCGTCAGGGTCGCCGAGGGGTTCGGCGCGGAGGGAACGTGCGTACGCTCGCCCGCGAATCTCGACGGGACGCTCGCCACGGCGAAAGCGGCCGACGTCCCCACGGTGGTCGACATACGTATCGATCCCGACGAGGAGATGGCCGAGAAGCTCCAGTCGTCGTTCTACGAGTCGGTCGGCGGCCTCCACGAATAGTTCAGGGCGGCGCAACGCTTTTGCTGAACTCGTGCGACTGTCGAGGGGATGGGAGCCAACGAGACCGTCCTCGTCACAGGTGGCACCGGCTTCATCGGCGCGTACGTCGCGCGGACGCTCGTCGAGCACGGCCACGAGGTGATCGCCTACGATCGCTCGACGGACCCGCGAATCCTCGAAAAACTCGACGTCGCCGATCGGGTCACGATCCGCCGTGGCGACGTGAGCGACCCCACGGACGTGGTGAACGCGGTCGCCGAGACCGGTGCGACCCGGATCGTCCATCTCGCTGCACTGTTGACGAATGCGGTGGAATCGAACCCCCGGGCCGCCCTCGACGTCAACGTCCAAGGAACGAGCAACGTCTTCGAGGCGGCGCGCGCCCTCGATCACGTCGAGCGCGTCGCGTGGGCCTCCTCGGCGGCGATCTACGCTCCGCCCGCGAACTACGACGACGGCGGCGACTGGTGGGTCACCGAGGACGATCTCGTGGCTCCTGATACGCTCTACGGCGCGACCAAGGAGTACAACGAGCACCAGGCGCGCGTCTATCACGAGGAGCATGGCGTCGACCACGTCGCCATCCGACCCACGATCGCGTACGGTCCCTACCGCGAGACCGGTGGGTCGGCCTTTCTGGCGAATATCATCGAGAAACCGGCTCTCGGTGAATCGTTCGCCGTCGACTACGGCGATCAGGAAGTCGACTGGCAGCACGTCGAGGACATCGCGCAGGCATTCCGGCTGGCGACGTTCACCCCCGAAGACGATCTCTCCCGGCGCGTCTACAACGTCCGGGGCGAACTCGCCTCGGTTCGGGAGGCCGTCGACACGGTCCGGGAGATCATCCCCGATGCCGACATCGAGGTGAGCGACGAGGGTGAACTGCCGTGGACCCAGCGCCTTGATATGAGTGCTTTCCAGGAAGACACGGGTTACGAGGTCGAACACGATCTCGAAACCGGCTTCCGCAAGTACATCGACGTGCTCCGCGAGGAGCACGGGCTCGACCCGCTGTGAGGCGACCGTTTCGCCGGCTCAATCCGTCGTCTGGCTGTACTGCTCGACCCATTCCTGCAGAGTGATGCCCATCGCGGCCTGGGTGATGGCGTTCGAGGAGGCGGCGTTGGCGCTCTTGACGAGTTCGGCCTCCAGCGTGCGTTCGGGCACTTCGCCGAGGAAGTGGGGGATCGCGCGCTGAACGGTGAGAGGGACGCCCACCTCGTGGGCGAGCGCGTAGCCCGAGATCGAGTGGGGAATCACCCCGGAGGCGTAGCGCTCGCGATCGGTTCCCGCGAGCAGTTCGCTGTCCACGTGGTCGACGTATTCGTAGCATTTTCCGACGTCGTGGAGCAGGCAGGCTGCGACGACAACGTCGATGTCGGGGTCGGCGTCGTGGAAATCGCGCTGAATCCGTGCCGATTCGAGTGCGATCTTCGTCACACCACGGACGTGCTCGACGTTCGAGACCTCGTGGATGTTCCACGCGTACGGGATGTCGGCGATCTCCCGCCAGCCACCGCGTTCGAGGCCCAGTGCCCACGCCTCGACGACTCGCTCGCGGAGATCGTCGCTCTCGATGCGATCGAGTTCCGGAAACGCCTCCCGGACCTGTTTCTCGTGGTCCGTTTCGACCATCTCAGTAGCCCTCGACGTCGATTTCGTTCTTCCAGACTTTCTCTTCGCCGATGAAGCGGGGACGACGATCGATATCCAGGAAGCTATCCACGTCTTTCCGGGCCTTAGCGGCGACATCCTGTGTCGGGTCGTAGTCACGACTTCCCTCGCTGCCGAGCGCTTTGTGGAGATCGTCGAGCGACTCAAAATAGAGTTCGGCGACACCGTCGAACTCGGCGTTATCCGGATCGGTGGGATACACTGTCTGATAGCGGACGGCACCCTCGATGTCTTTCGCCAGCGGCGAGTGGGTTTCCTCCCAGTGCTCCCGAAATTCGTCGTGTTCCATCCCGTCCTTCCGAACGAGGAATGCCGAGTGTTTGTAGAGTCCATCGGTCTTCCCATCGACCTCGTCCTTCCAGACTCTCTCCTCGCCGATGAACCGCGGTCGACGTTCGACATCGAGGAATTCGTTCACGTCCTTCCGAGCCTCTGCCGCAACCTCTCGGGACGGGTCGTAGTCACGACTTCCCTCGCTGCCGAGGGCTTCGTGGAGGTCGTCGAGCGACTGGAAGTAGAGTTCGGCGATACCGTCGAATTCGGCGGTGTCGGGATCGGTGGGATAGACCGTCTGATAACGGACGACGCCCTCGATGTCTTTCGCCAGCGGTGAGTGCGTTTCTTCCCAGTGTTCGCGAAATGCGTCGTACTCCATCCCGTCCTTGCGGACGAGCAATGCGACGTGTTTGTACATCTCGTTCGTGGTTCGTCGGCTCGTGCGATAAATCATCGGGGCGGTCGGCGTGGAAGAGGGGGGTTGGAGGAATGAAGGACGCCGTGATGTGTCGTGGGTTGCCGAAACAACGAAGTTTATGTGTCGACTGGCGGAGGATTTCGGTATGTACGAGCGCGATTTCATGGAGGGAACGCGGGGGACTCAAACTGTGGACTGGGAGGAGCGCATCGACGGCAAGCGTCTGCGCGAGGAGCGCTACGAAAAGGCGCTGGAGCGACTCCAGGACTCGAAGCTCGGCTCGATGCTGCTGGTCTCGGACCCGAACATCCGATACGTGACTGGGCTCGCGATGACTGGCGGGAGCGGGGCGGATCACTACACCCTCCTCACCGAAGACGGCGACGTGATCCACTGGGACACCGCCGATCACGCCTCGAACCAGCGGTTCAACTGTCCCTGGCTCGACGACATCCGCTACGCCGCGCCAGGACTGGGCAACGTCCCACGCGCGTCGGGGCGCGACTCCGCGCGCGAGTTCCTAACCGGAAAGATGGCGAGCCTCGTCCAGGAAGCGATGGCTGAGTACGGCGTCGCGACGGAACCGATGGGGATCGATGTCGGCAATGCGGGACTGATCGACGCCTTCGAATCGGGCGGCGTCGAGGTCCGCACGAAGGAGTGCGTCGATCTGATGCACGATGCTCGGAAAACCAAGACGACCGACGAGATCGAGTGTCTGCGGATGGTGGCGGCGATCTGTGAGGCAGGGTTTCAGCAGATCACCGAATCGGCTCGACCCGGCAAGCGCGAGTCGGAGGTCTGGGGCGACGCAGTGCGCGAACTCTGGCGACACGGCGCGATGGCCCAGGGTGGCTACGTGACCAGCGGGCCGAACACGTGGCCGAAACATCAGGCCAACACTACTGACCGGATGATTCGACCGGGAGACATCGTCTACGCCGATTTCTACAACATCGGCTACCTCGGCTATCGCTCGTGTTACTACCGTACGTTCTCGATGGGTGAACCCACTCAGGCCCAGCGAGACGCCTACGAGACCGCCCGGGACAACCTCTACGACGTCCTCGAACGGATCGAGCCGGGTGCGACGACCGACGAGATTGCCCAAGGGTTCCCGGACATGGCGGGCGAGCACGCCGACTGGTACGACGCCGACGAGCGCTGGCAGATGACGACGAACCACTGGGCGCACGGGCTGGGCCTCCAGCTCTACGAGGTGCCCCTGATCTGGCGCGGTCTCTCGCCCGACCACCCGATCGAGATCGAGGAGGGGATGACGATGGCTGTCGAGACGATGGAGCCGGCCGACCGCCAGGGCGTGCGCGTCGAGGAGATGGTCGTCGTCCGCGAGAACGGCGTCGAGATCCTGAGTCAGTGGCCCGTCGAGGAGATCACCCGTATCGACTACTGACTCGGCGCATCGAAGACAAGGCAGTAGCTGTGATCGTAACCGTAGCCGTAAGTGCCGCCCTCGGGGTCGTCGGAGTGTCTATCGTCCTCGTTCTCCCAGCCGACGACGACCTCGCCGCGGAACTCGAACGTCGTCGCGACGGCATCCGCCACGTCCCACGCCAGCGTGGTCACTCTCCCGCCGTGTTTCATGTTGGCGACGTCGACGAGTACCGTCCCATCGGGAACGACGATCTCGCCGACGTGGGCGAACACCGTTTCGATCGCGTCGAGATACTCCTCATACGTCGTTTCGCTCGCATCGTCGTAGTTTGCCAGCGGATCGACGCCCATCGATTCGACCATGTACGGCGGCGAGGTGAAACAGCAGTCGATCGCCGGAACGGCGAGCGATGGGAGATCGAGCGCGCTCGCGTGGCTGACGCGTTCCGGATGATCGATCCGCTCCTCGATGTGCGTGACTCGCTCGCGTTCGTATTCGATGCCGTAGACTTCCCGTCCCAACCGTTCGCCGACGGCAAGCGTGGTGCCGAACCCGGCGAACGGATCGAGTACCACGGCATCCGGAGCGGTGTGCTCGGTCAGGAAATGCGCCACATACGACGGTGGCGTGCGGGGATCACCGTCGGCGGACGACGGGAGCCTCGTCGATTTCTCGTAGGGTAGCGTCAGGAACGTCATGGCCAAAGATCAGCAGCGGTGTCCATCAGCCGTTCGGTATCACGTCCGTCGGGCAGCCACCCGGGGATAGTGCTTTGAGGCCCGGGTGCACACTCCCGATATGAAGCTCGGGACCGGACTGTTCACCGGCCAGCGCCGACCCGACGACGACCGCTCGATGAGCGAGCTCTACGACGAGATCCTCACGCTCGGGCGAGCGATCGACGACGCGGGTCTCGACAGCGCGTGGGTCTCCGAACACCACTTCGCCGAGGATGGCTACCTCTCGGGCACGATGCCGACGCTCGGCGCGCTCGCGGCCGCGACCGACGAGATCGAGATCGGGACGTGCATCGCGCTCGCGCCGCTGTACGACGGCGTCAGGTTGGCCGAGGACGCCGCGACAGTCGATCTCCTCGCCGAGGGTCGGTTGACGCTCGGGCTCGCTATCGGCTCGAATCCCGACGAGTTCGAGCAGTTCGGCGTCCCGCGCGAGGAACGCGCCGAGCGCCTCGCCGACCAAGTGAATCTCCTTCGAGCGGCGTGGTCCGCCGGCCCGCTCGACTACGACGCCGACTTCCACGACGTCACCCCCGACGTGAGCGTGACACCGAAACCCGACGGGGACGTGCCGATACTGCTCGGCGGTGCGGCCAAACCAGCCGTCCGTCGTGCTGCCCGGACCGCAGACGCCTGGTGTGCTCCCTCGAAACTCTCACTTTCAGGCATCGAAAAGCGCGTCGACGACATCCGTAACGTCCGCGAGAAAGACGGTATCGACGGAGAGTTCACGGTGTACGCACTCGTCCACGGCTGGGTTGACGATTCGCGCGAGGCGGCGTGGGAAGCGATGAAACCCGGCTATTTCTACCTCCAGCGGCGCTACGCCGAGATCTTCTCCGGTGAGACTGTCGACGAACTCACTGCCGAACGAAAGCAGAAATTAAAAGAAAACGCAGTATTCGGTACAACCGAACAGGTCGCTACAGAGCTGGAGCGCTACCGCGCGGTCGCCGGCGACGATACTCATATCATCTTTCGCACCTATCATCCCAGTGTCGGCACCGATGCGATGGTCGACTGTATCGATCGGCTCGGTACCGAGGTCGCGCCGATGATCCAGTAAGAAGGATTCGTGATCGAATCTCCGGGCAGTTGTGGAGGTTCTATCGCTTGTACAGGACAGGTCTTGGCGGTCTGATCGAACAAGAAAGTAGGTAGGAAGCAGATGGAGAAGATTTCTGCCGCTGATCGGCAGTGCGATGCACGGTAGTAGTCTCTGTTCGTCTCGATATCCGACCACCGCACTATATTTCCCGGGATCGATGGTTCTGTGATGGATGAAGTCGTGTGGTCGCCGATCTCTCTTGCCAATGTTCGTCGACAGACGCGTGTGCGACAGCGGCGTAATTGCTCTCGAATAACGCGGTTAAGATGTGACGGGAATGGATCGAATCAAGCGATCGTGACTCATCTGAAACTAATCATACATCTGTTAATATTGCCATTTCTGCAGAGCGAGCGATCGGCATGCTGAACTTTCACAAATATATGTTTTGATGGAGGATGCAACAAATATATAATATATGTCAGATACTGCGGGCGGTGATACGAACGTCTGTGGCCGGCAAGTGGTGTCCATCGCTTTCTGGGTAGTTCAGGCAAGCATCGTGGCCAGTAGACGGTCGCGTTCCGGGATGCACGAGCTCCGATATCGGCCGCCTTATATGAGTTTTTCGGCCGTGTTCGACTGTCCATCGCAGAAATCAGCGTGCTTGGCAGAGAGCAAAAGTTATAAATTAGTGTAGTCTAATGTATCTCTTAGGAGGTGGAAAACACGACCAGAAACAGTAGAGTGGTGGAGGCACGCGACGGGGTGATCCGTCGTGTACTCCCGACGTAATGGTACTCTCCGTTGCTACACGCCGGCCCTGGTGAGTTCCTGTATCCACTTGGGCCATGGGCATTGGTGGTTCTACCATGCCACTCGTGCGAATTTATCGATACGTTGCGAACGCATGGACGTTTTCAGTATCGATCCTCCGACCGAGATGACTTCACAAATAAGCTATAGCATCAGCTAAAAACTTGTTTTCTTATATTTTCTATCGGCCAGTTCATAGCACGGCCGTGGTACCGCTTGCGTCTACGACTGCTGCGCAGGTCCCTACCGGATCGGCAAAAGCCAGCGTGTTCAAGTGACGGTGCGTCGTTGGCTGTCGCGTGACCGTCGATCTCGTCATCGCGAATGGAACGCTGGTAACGCCCGATCGACTGCTCGACAGCGCCATCGCCGTCGACGACGGTGAAATCGTCGCGGTCGGTGACGAGCGGACGCTGCCCGATGCCGACGAGCGAGTCGACGCTTCGGGCATGTTGGTGCTGCCGGGCGTCGTCGATCCGCACGTCCACATCGACGGCCGCTCTTGTGTAGATTAGCGGAATACGTTGACGGCGACGCAATCGATGAGACTGTGGATGGGTGCTTGAACAAGATTCAGGGAACGAAG
>NZ_AOMC01000148.1:0-32089 GCF_000336695.1 Halococcus morrhuae DSM 1307 | reverse complement strand
GCACTAACGACCAGAGGCACTCGACCTGATTCGTGTGGACACCGTCGTCCGAGACGTATTCATCGTCGTGGACAACGGTTCGATGCTCGTATTCCATTTGCTGATACGCGGGAAGCTCGTCGGTCCAGATCTCTCCCAGCGGCTGGGAGAGATCGCCTGCTTCCTCAATTACTGGCCCGAGGTTCTCGTCGTATTTCGACCCCTCTTCGGCTGAGATCACCTGGAGCACGTCGCGGCAGGCCGCGACGAGCGTCATCTCNACTGGCCCGAGGTTCTCGTCGTATTTCGACCCCTCTTCGGCTGAGATCACCTGGAGCACGTCGCGGCAGGCCGCGACGAGCGTCATCTCATCGCCCTGCTCTCCTGTCCATCGCGCCCGTCCGGGTCCAGGGGACCCGCCGCGGGACAGTCCGTCCCGCGGTGGGTTCTGGCCTTTGAACCCCGAGCACACCCGCTGAGTTTCGTCCACCTGTGTCGGCCCAGCAATCGTGTGCTCGATGCGTTCCCAAACAGTCGGGAAACCGCGAGCGAACGCGGTTTCCACGTCGCTAATTGCCTCGAAGACGGTTTTGTAGGCGCGGTCAAGCAGCGGTGCGATTTGGTTGATGCTGAGNGCTGAGGAGGGAATCAGCGTAAAGGACGAAGGCGACGAGGAACTCGCCGGGGGCGAGTTCCGAGTCATAGAAGGGTGTGCCGCGGGTGTGGGTGGTTTTCCAGTCACAGCGGCCACACCAGATACGGGCCGAACCATCGAGAGCGTGGAGGGCGTCGGCGTCACAGTTCGGGCAGATACGGGTGGTCCAGATCACTCGTTATCGCTTAAGGATTCGTCCGGATCAGCAGGCGCTACTGTCTCCCGCGTCAGCCGGAACTCATGGATCGATGGCTCCATATCCTCGGCCAAGAACTCCGGTATCTGCTTCCGCCACGGTCGGTGCGCGAGCACGCTCGCGCTACCGACCTTGTTGAACGCGACCGATTCATCGACGCTTTTCCGTTCTTCTGGTCGTTCACGTTCGGCACTACCCAATCCAATGGGTCTCTCGCTGCCGTTCAAGACCTTTACAAGGCTTTCACCAACGATTCCGTTGCGTATTCGTCCATTCAGCAGTGGGTTACAGCTGAACTCACCGAGCTACTTGCGGACATCTGTGGCTACATCAGCGTCGAGCTTGGACAAACAGAATCAGCGCTCGAAGGCCGCTTCGAGCGCTTCCGAGATGTCTTCATCTCGGATGGGACCATCTGTACGCTCTCTGCGGAATCCTTCGAGGAGTTCCCCGGATTAGGTGACGATCACGCTGGAGCGAAGCTCCACGTGATCGAGTCGCTCGCCTCGCGAGCTCCGGTCTTTTCGTCGATCACTGACGCTCGCACCCAAGAAACCACGCAGCTCCAGATCGGTGACTGGGTCGAAGATTCTCTGGTCCTGTTCGATCTCGGCTACCTCGACTACGCGAGGTTAGCACGGATCGACCGCAATGGCGGCTGGTTCGTGAGCCGGCTCAACGTCGACGCAAACCCTGAGATCATCGATGAGCTCCGAACCTGGTGTGGTGATACGATTGATCTGGAGGGCAGCCACCTCCAGGAGGTGCTGCCCGACCTCTATCGGCAGATTATCGATTCAACGGGGACGATCGGTGCGGATCGAGACGATCCGCACCTTCCGTACGATGTTCGAGTCGTCGGCGTCCGCCACGAAGACGACGAGGACGATCACCGAACGGAGGAGGTCGAGGCCGATCACGACTATCACCTGTATGCGACGAATCTCCCAGCAGACGCGTTCGCGCCGCGAGAACTCGCGGCGCTGTACAGCAACCGCTGGAGCGTGGAAACGGTCATCGACGAGCTGAAATCAGTGTTCGAGTTGGACGAAATGACGGTGCGACGGGAGGCAGCAGTTGAGTGTTTCATGATGGCGGCGCTGTTGATGGTGCTGGTGAGTCGGTATCTACTGCGGCGGGTACGAGCACGGCTCGGACCCGCCTCACAGCGATCAGTCGAGGAGGAAGATCGGATCGAGCCGGTGAGGTTTTCCAAGCGAATCAACCTGTTTAGCGGTGATTTGCTACGGATATTGGCTGAACAGCTCGGGTATGGGTGGGACGGGGCCGGGTCCGCGATCGTCGAGGGAGCGATCGACCCGAACGTGGATCGCCACGCGCTCACGGAGCGAGTGGCTCACGGAAGCGTCGATCCGAACGTGCGAAACGCGGGTGAACTGGCGACGATCCGGCCCGGCTGACGACCGTCAGCCGAGCCGGGAAAGCTTCGTGTTGAGTGGCAACGCTCTCGGTTAGGCGCGTTTCTGAACGGAAACGAATCTGTGATTGGTCGATTCCAGCAATATCGATCTCTACTCGGCGGTTCGTGCTCTACTTCTGAGAAATCCCACAGCACTCAGCAAACCAGCTTCCGCACTCACCGCTCATTCTGGGCTTAAGCGATAACCAGTGGGTCCAGATGGCTTTGAGTCGCCGCTCGACGATGGCGTCGAGCGGCTCCGGCCGAAACTCTATTGCTCCGAGGTCAACGAGTTGCTCAANAGAGCAGCGCGTTCATTGGTCATGTACGACTGCTGTCGGCGGGATGCCGTAATCTCCGTGACTCGGTTCCGCTACGCTACACAAGAGCGACTTTTCTTGTGAGTTCGAGATAAGATAACGATGATAAATGACCAAAAAGTTCATCTGTATGTATAGGGAATAGTGTTTTAGGTTCAACAAATGAGCCCGTCTAAGAATTCCGCACTACCCGTCACCCAATATCGCCTGAAATCACTGCTGTACGATTCGGCAGACCGATCCGTTAGCGTCGACCTCGGCTTTGCACGCTGGGGGTGTTTCACACATAGCTGGCCGAAAACAGCCAAAGAAGCGACCTATGCTCACGTATTCGAGCGTCGGTCGCCCGCTGTCACTCTCTAGTGGAGTCACAAATCGACGCGAAACCCAGTAAATTCAGGCCAGTAAAGATGTGATCCTCTTCCTTGCGAATACAGTAAGCGACGATATCATACCGATCTATACCCGTGTCGATGGAGCCGAACGCAGAAACATGCAGACCGACGGCAGGTCGCTGGCTAACGACAACACACCTATCACCCCTGAATGCAACCTCCGACTATGAAAAACGTCGACAGCCTCATCGAGAGCGCGGACGAGCTGGCAGGTCAAGGATTCTCGAACGGTGAAATCGCCGACGAGCTGAATGTCTCACGCGAGACGGCGAGCTGGCTGGTCGACCGCGGCGAGGGCAGCGACACGACCGCCCGAGAGTCGTCGGATGCGCTCGAAGACATCCACGTCGACTGGAGCGCGCTCGGCCGCGATAGCACGCGACTCTCGGATGTCGGGCACGCGATGGCCGATCTCCTCGGCAACGAAGACGATATCGACCTCGTGGTCGGCATCGAGAAGGCCGGAACGCCGCTGGCGACGACGGTCGCGGTCGAACTCGATGCGGATCTCGCTACCTACGTCCCCCGGAAACACCAGTGGGAGGAAGGCGATATCGAGGACTTGAGCGGAACCTTCTCACGCAACTTTGCAAGGATCCATGGCCGGAACTGTTACATCGTGGATGACACCATCACCAGCGGTACGACGATGACCGAAACTATCGACGCGATCTCTGAGGAAGGCGGCACGCCGGTTGGGTGTGCCGTGTTAGTGGATAAGCGTGGCGTCAAGGAACTCGACGGCGTATCGGTGGCATCGCTTCTGCAGGTCATCCGTGTGGGTAGCGACAAGGAGTGAGTGGTCCCGGAGTTTCTAACAACACATCCACTCCCAGAGTCGGGTTTCGAGCTCACCCCGGTATCTGTTGCTCATTCCATGGAGCGAACTCCGAAGCGGGCCAGTATTGAATCCACGCAGCGACAGCGCAGCCTTCGTGCCAGCCAGGTACGGACATCGCTTAAACGCCTTGTGGACCCGATAGAGCGTGCTCTGGAGACCAATCCAGTGGTCCGGGAGACGAACTCACCCGCTGCACAGTTGAGCATACTGGTGGCGACGGCTTTCGAAGGTGTTGTCACACGAACCATCGTTTCGCCGAGCGTGAGCACGTCCGGTGTCATGAATCGACCTACGGGGGCGGCACGGTAGGTGTTGCGGAATCCGCTCCCCCGGACGTTTATGATTACACACCGAGAACAAACGCCATGAGCCACGACGCGACCACAAACGACGATCCGCTCGATCTCGGCGGCGTCATCCCGCCGATGGTGACGGCCTTCGATGAGGACGAATCCGTCGATTACGAAACGACGGCCGACCACGCCCGGTTCATCGTCGATCGGGGCGTCCACGGCGTCTTCCCGCTCGGGACGAACGGCGAGTTCGCCCTGCTCGACGGCGACGAACAGGCCGGCGTCGTCGAGGCGGTCGTCGACGAGGTCGGTGGCGAGGTGCCAGTCATCGCGGGCGTCGGTGCGCCGAGCACGTATCACACGGTCGACCGCGCTCAACGCGCCGCCGACGCCGGTGCGGACGGGCTCGTCGTCGTCACAGCCTACTACTACCCGGTCGACGAGACGGGCGCGGTCGAACACTACCGCCGCGTCGCCGAGGCCACCGAGCTCCCGATCTACGTCTACCACATCCCCTCCAAAACGGGCAACGCACTCAGCCACGCGACGCTCGACGCGCTCGCCGAGATCGACGGGCTCGTTGGCGTCAAGGATTCGAGCAAGGACGTCCCCTGGCTCAGCCGCGCCATCGACGACCATCCCGAGCTCGTCTTCCTCGCCGGATCGGACTCGCTGCAGTTCCCCGGGCGGCGCGTCGGCTGTACCGGCGGCGTGAGCGCGGTGGCGAACGCCTTCCCCGAACTGCTCGTCGATCTCCACGAATCGTACTCGGCGGGCGACATCGAGCACGCACGCAAGTGCCAGAGCACCCTCTATCGGGTGCGCGACGCGTTCAAGGGCGGGCCATATCTCGCCGGCGTGAAGGCCGCACTCTCGCTGCGTGGATTCGACGCCGGCCCGCTGCGGAGTCCGCTCCGCGGGATGGACGACGAGGAGCGATCGGCGCTCGAAGCCGCTATCCGCGCCGAAGATCTGCTCTGAATCGGGCGGGCGAACACGCTTATGCGCTCGGCACCCCCCGGTCGACTATGGACCGGTACGATCTCCTCTACAAGCTCTACGATTCGTTCGACACCGACGGCCTGCGCGACCACCAGCGGTTCATCGATGTCTTCCCGCCCGTCGATTCGCGCGTCGCGCTCGAAGGCTACCAGGAGATCGCCACCGAACTCGACGAACGAAAGGGGAAAATCCGTGACGCCTTCCAGTACGGCGCAACGCTCGCGGACATCGCCGCCCACGCCAGCCGTGAGGAGGCGTTCACTGCACTCGATCTCCTGACCAAACACGACCGCGGGGTGAACGTCCTCGTGCTCGACGTCGACGAAACCCTCAGATCCGCGGGCGGCACCGACAACGAGATCCCCCGCGAGACGCTCCACTACCTGACCGAACTCCACGAGGCGGGCATCCCGGTCGTCATCTGCACCGGCCAGACCCTAGAGAACGTGAAGGGGTTCGCCATCCAGGGACTCGGCAGCGAGCTCGTCCACTCGGGAACCCTGAGCATCGTCTACGAGGCCGGTACCGGCGTGTTCACACCCGGCCACGGTTCGGAGACGAAGAAGCTGCTCTACGAGCGCCTCGACGAGCGGATCCAGGACGTCTTCTACGCGCTTCGCTCGCGCGTGTTGCCCGAGGCCCCCGACAGGATCCGGGAGGGCTGTCATCTCCAAGGCAACGAGTTCAACGTCACTCTGAAACCGAACGNTGTTGCCCGAGGCCCCCGACAGGATCCGGGAGGGCTGTCATCTCCAAGGCAACGAGTTCAACGTCACTCTGAAACCGAACGCCGAGACCGGCAGTCCAGAGGCCGAGGAGATCATCGACCGAGCACTCTGTTATCTCGTCGATCTGCTCGGGACGGTCGTGGCAGAGGGAACCGACAGCGAGGAGGGAAGCGAGTGGGCACGGGCATTCTACGCCGCGGCCGACACGGAGATCCGTGGCGTGCTCGAACGTCACGACCGATTATCCGAACGCGATCCCGACGAGCTGCCGGCGGCGCTGTCGGGGGCCTTCGAGCGCATCGACGTCGCCTACTACGAAGCCGACGCCGCCGAGGTCGGCAGTCTGGAGCTGAACAAGGTCGCGGGCGTCGAGGCGGCCTTCGACGTGCTCGGCGTCGACGACCCGTTCGCGCTCGTGATGGGCGATTCGAAGTCCGACCTGCGCGNCCTTCGACGTGCTCGGCGTCGACGACCCGTTCGCGCTCGTGATGGGCGATTCGAAGTCCGACCTGCGCGTGATGGAGTGGGTCGCCGACGGGAAGGGGATCGCCGCCGCGCCCGAACACGCCTCGCGAGCGGTGCTCGTCCTCTCGACACTGTTCCCGGCCGCATAGCGAGTCACACACTCAAACCGATTGTAACTATTTATTAGGGTGAGAGTAAACATCGAGCTATGGGTATAGACTATGCCGACCTGCACGACCCGAACGCGGAGTACACAATGCGTGATCTCTCCTCGGAGACAATGGGCGTGCAAGCCAAACGCGGCGGCGGGCGCGACGTCGAGATTACGGACGTCCAGACGACGATGGTCGATGGCAACTTCCCGTGGACCTTGGTCCGGATCTACACCGACGCGGGCATCGTCGGCACGGGCGAGGCCTACTGGGGGGCTGGCGTGCCCGAGATCATCGCCCGGATGACACCGTTCGTCGTCGGCGAGAACCCGCTCGATATCGACCGCCTGTTCGAGCATCTCGTCCAGAAAATGTCCGGGGAGGGATCGATCGGCGGGACGGTCATCACGGCTATCTCTGGCATCGAGATCGCCCTCCACGACCTCGCGGGCAAGATCCTGGAACTGCCAGCCTACCAGCTGTTGGGCGGGAAATATCGTGACTCGGTGCGCGTCTACTGCGACTGCCACGCGGGCGAGGAGGAAGACCCGCAGGCCAACGCCGACGAGGCCGAACGCGTCGTCGAGGAACTGGGCTACGACGCACTCAAGTTCGATCTCGACGTCCCTTCGGGCCACGAGAAGGACAAGGCCAACCGCCACCTCCGGAACAAGGAGATCGATCACAAGGCCGAGATCGTCAGAGCGGTGACCGAACGCCTCGACGGGCGTGCCGACGCGGCCTTCGACTGCCACTGGGCGTTCACCGGTGGGAGCGCCAAACGCATCGCGCGGGCGATCGAAGATCACGATGTGTGGTGGCTCGAAGATCCCGTTCCGCCGGAGAACCACGACGTCCAGCACGANGATCACGATGTGTGGTGGCTCGAAGATCCCGTTCCGCCGGAGAACCACGACGTCCAGCACGAGGTCACCCGCAGCACGACCACGCCGATTGCCGCCGGCGAGAACGTCTATCGCAAGCACGGCTACCGTCGCCTCCTCGAAGAACAGGCCGTCGACGTCGTCGCGCCCGATCTCCCGAAGATGGGCGGGATGCGCGAGACGAGAAAAGTCGCCGACATGGCCGACAGCTACTACGTCCCGGTGGCGATGCACAACGTCGCCTCACCCATCGGGACGATGGCGAGCGCTCACGTCGGCGCGGCCATCCCCAATTCGCTCGCCGTCGAGTACCACTCCTACCAGCTCGGCTGGTGGGAGGAGCTCGTCGAGGAATCAGTCATCCGAGAGGGCGCGATCGAGATCCCTGAGCAACCGGGGCTCGGGCTGACGCTCGATATGGATGCCGTCGCCGAGCATATGGTCGACGGTGAGGAGCTGTTCGACGAAGCGTAGCTCCGTCGAGCCAGCAACTCTTCGATTTGCGCTGTTCGACTTGTGAGGGAAAATTGGGTCGGTGGTGCTCCGCAGGCCAGTGACCCCGATATCTGAATCGGTGAGAGACTCGTTCTGGATCGAGCCACGAGACTGGGCACACGAGCGCGATGTCGAGACGTTCAGCACGCTCGACATCGCCGATCTTGGACTGACCCGAAGAGAGCGCTTCTCTGACAACGACGCGACGAGCTTCACCAACAGCTCTGAATCCCTGACCAGTATTATATTTGTCATGTGTCACCGCCAAAAGCGTGCTCACGACGTTGTTGGCGAAAGGCATGATGTGATCAAAAGAGATCCACAACCGTGCGTTCGTCTGCGGGTACTTCGACTAACTGCTTTCGACTACGTCGCTCAATAGAAATTCAGAGCGGCGACTCCGATACACATCTGGTCCTCCAGCACCGATATCGTGTTTACGGTATTTTCGATTCAAAAGCCGAGGTCAAGCATTCGATTGCCGACAAGCGACAGACAGATCACTGAGAGAAACACAACGAAGGTGCCGAAAGCGATTCCCCAGCCTGCAGTATCCGCGATCGTGCCCACGACGACGCTTCCAGTCGCGCTCATCATCATGTACGCCGTCCGCACGAGACCGAATCCAGCACCACGTTCTTCATCCGACAGGTTATCCATAAACCGTGGCAGGAGTGCTGCGCCCCCCCCCATCGAGACGCCAATGAGAACGATGCCAACGAGAAGCACCGCCAATCGTGACCCGACGAGGAGCAGCGTAAACCCGCTGATCCCGAGCACTGCACAAAACCCCGCCGTCTCCTCGCGACCGTACCGATCCGACAGCGATCCGATGCCAGGCTGTGTGAGCCCCTGAATGACGAAATACGCCGAGAACAGCGCGCTGGCGAANCCGTACCGATCCGACAGCGATCCGATGCCAGGCTGTGTGAGCCCCTGAATGACGAAATACGCCGAGAACAGCGCGCTGGCGAACGTCACCGAGTAGCCGTGATACGCGATCAGAAACGTCGGGAGAAACGACGCCGTCGCCTGCCAAATGAATTCGAACAGAAACGCCAGCACAGCAGTGAACGCGATCTTCCGCCGGGAGAGTAGCTCCACGACCGGCTTGAGAGCAAATCGATCGCCCATCGACTGTTCAGGCCGCGCGGGTTCAGTTGGGCGTACCTTCCATCGAAAGAGAACGAACACCGGTAACGCAGCCACGGCTCCGAGCGCGATCGCAGCTCGCCAGCCGAACCACTGACTGACAGCGGCCGCCGCGATCGGCGCGAGCAATCCCGCCAACGGAGCACCCGAGTTGTGAAGACCGATCGCAGTGCCGATGTTGTTCAGTTCCCGGGTCAAGAGTGTCGTCGCAACGCTGTAGTGCAACCCTGCAACGCCACCTAAAATCAGCGTGAAGATGAGGAAAACCGGCATCGACGGCGAGAGCGCGAGCAGGGCGCTGGCGACCGTGGTCAATCCAATCGCCACGAGGATGATGATCCGCTCGCCGTATCGATCGGCGAGAACACCGCTCGGGAACTGTGCGAAAGCGTACGCCATCCAGAGGCCAGTCAGAGCGAGTCCGAGAACACCGGTCGACGAATCGAACGTCTCGACGATCTCCGGCACCACCGGACTGATTACCAACCGAGCGACCATCGTCGCGAAAAACGCCAGCGTACAGAGAGCGACAAGCGTCACTCGGTAGTCCCAGACTCGCTTCACTATGCACGGTAGCCATGTGGGCTGGTAAAACGTACTGACTCACCGCAGAACGCATGGTGTAGCTGCCAGATTGCTACACTCTGGGCAACTAATCCCAGAGGGGCGGTGGCAGAGCCACGATTTCTCTACCTGTTCGTGCTTTTAGTCACACTTTCCGTGGGAAGCAGTGGCTGATTCTTCGTCGGAGCTGAGTCCGCGACCGGTGAGTGCACGGTCAACACTCTGGTGGGCAGTACGAAGGGTACCGATGAGACTGATCGTATCAGACACTACGGGATAGGTCACGGAGAGTGATCCGTACAGGTACTCGTTGAACTCGTGATCAGTACGATGGGTACTGGGAACGCGCTGTTCGCCGAGAGTGGCTTGTCGATCGGTGAGTAGCTGCTCGCACTCGTGTTTGCGCGAGCACAGGCGTTCGTCAGCATCAGCGAGTGCCCTGTCGGTCCACTTTTCGAACGAGCACGTCCCCACGATCCCGTCGAGATCAGATCCCAAGCGCGTCAGCTTCTCGTCGGCAGTCTCGAGAGCACTATATTCGCTTTTGAGGCCTTGCAGCAGCGAGTGGCGGCTCTCACGCGCCTGTTGGCTGCATTCGACGAGCTGATCGCGGAGTTGTGGTGTGAGCTGGTCGCTGGTTAGCACGATAGTAGCAACCGCTGATCCGAACTCCTGAGCAAGGCTTTCCTCGAGCGTATCATCGTAGATATCGGTGTAATGATCGACAGCCATGACCGTCTCGCGGTAGATGCCACGGACTTCCTCAAGCGAGGTAGCCGCACTCGATGCGTGAGGCGATGGGACCAACAGTTGTGCCGATGGCCGCTGGAAGTCGTCGGTTGTTGGGTCGACTACCACTGCGTTGAGGTCGGTGATGCGATCGGTGAATGACGCGAATGCATCGCGCTCGTCGGTCGTCCATTCACGATCGCTCTTGACGACCTCTGTTGCGGACCGCGTCGTGGTCGGGACGAAACGAGTGGTCATTATTGGCAATACGGAACGGGCTACTATAGTTCTATTCGCCGAGTACAACACTAACGAAACCCGCATATATTGTCGGCCAGTCTCACTCTTGGTCGCGGTGTAGAACAGTTGGTTGAAGATTTCCGTGGTGAGTACGGGTTTAGAATTCTTCGGGTGACCAGTGCTGGTCGATCGGGTGGAGCGATGTCACGTGAGATCGACGATATCGTCTCCATCCGGCGGCTGATGGGAGTGGCTAATCAACTGCTTCCAACAGCGTCTTCGAGACCGCTCGCATACGCGGTTGGAGACACCGTTTCGCTGAACTGGTCAGTGTCGTCATTGTCCGTCTCGGCATCAGTGAGTGCCTGCTTGAACCGAGATTGGTACTCGTGGCTGGCTTGTTCGGCTTCGGCTTCAGCGGCGAGTACGCGCGCGTAGGCGCGAACGGTGCTCTTACTTGTCGAGAGAGTGTCGGCGATTTCTTCGTTCGATGCATCTTGATCGAGGAGCTCGCGCAGTCGCGACAGCTCGAACGGCGCGTCGAAATCAGTGTCTCGGAAGAGGTGGAGACTAACGCGGGCGCGAGTGATGGTCTTGTCGCGGTTGGGTGTGCCGAGTGTCCGAGCGATCTCTCTGCCTCCCTCTCCAGCGTGGTAGCGTTGGACGACCGTGACGAGTTCGTCCTCGTCGAGCGAGGTCTGAATTCCGTACTCGTCGGTCATCTCACGGATGATGCTCCGGATCGTGTCGTTGCCGTCTGAGCTGTCCGCAGAGACTGATGCCCAGCGATCTTCGTGTTGGCGTTCGGTGGTGGAAGATTCGCCGGTGATATCGTGAAAAATGTCTGTGAGCTGTTCAACTTTCTTGCTATCAGTGTTCGTCCCGTCCATGAATCGTCTCGTCTTCAACTGTGTAGTTGTTCACTCTACTACTTGAATGTTTGTTCCAATTGGTGGAGCGTAGTGTTCCCGATCCAGAATCTGACTGGACACACCACATTTCCGTTGTTATCAACCGATAGCGTGCTTCAAATACATGGTTTTTCTACTTCGCAGTCGCGTGCTTGTTGTACTCGCTATGGCGGTTAGTCGATCTGCTCGTGCAGTTGCAGTTCACCGGTGAGTACGAGCGTGACCCTCTCGTGACTGCGAACGATGTGTTGACACTGGTGAAAAAGCGAACCGGAGTCGGATAGGACTCCGGTTCGCTCGTTGCGCCCGCCGTTCCGGGAGTGACGACCATCCTAACAGCACCCAGTTTACTGAATATCCATCCTCGTGAAGCGGAATTGGCTCACGGCTATCAATACGATTGTGGCAGCAAGCAGGATGCCCGCGCTCGTGAAATCGTAGGTCCCTTCGAGCATGATTTCGTTCGCGTCGAAGTAGCTCATCGGAGCGATGTTCGCCAGCCAGCCGTAGTCCGTCACAGGGATGAACGATTGGAACAGGTACAGCGCGAAGAGCACGCCGATGGCCGCGTTCTGTGCGGTATCCCTGTCATCGAGGAGCACCGACAACACGAGACCGATGGCCCCACAGCACAGCAGGTACGGGATCGAGAGTACGTGGACCATGATGAGTTCCTCGACTGCTATCGACGGCTCGATGAACAGTGTACCAACGTAGATCACCGCTGGCGTGACGACGCTGGCGATGAGGATTGGTACCAGCAGTGAGAGGAACGTCTGGACGAGCACGCTCCACCGCGAGATCGGGTTCGATAGAAGAACGTCCATCCGGTTTGCGTCGATATCGCCCCGAATCGACCCCGCCGCGGTGTACGCGAGGTAGAGGCCGAAAAACACTGCCCACATCAGGGTGTAGAACTCCCCAGCGAGCAATCCTTCGAGGCTCGTCATACTCTGGAGACCGAACGCCTCGATGAACGGCTGCGGGAGTTCCGTCATGACCTGCTGGAACTGGGTGCTGCTCGTGACATCGGTCGTGATGAGTGGGGCGGACGCGACGAACAGCAAGGCCAGCAGCGCAAACGCAACGCTGATCCCAAGCGTACTCTTGAGTTGGTGCTCTCCTTCGTAACGCAGGACGTCAAGGGTCATTGGATATCCATCCTCCCAAATCGCCACTGGCCGGCGAGAACCAACACCACGGCGGCCGCAAGCAGGATTCCTGCACCCGCGAGGTCGTAGTTGGCGTTGACGAGGATCTCGGTCGGATCGAAGTAGTTCATCGGGGTGAGAACGCCGAGGAACTCCAGATCCGTACCGATGAACACCGTCTCGACGAGAAAGGCCACCACGAGCACGCCGACCGAGGCGTTCTGGGCGAGGCTTTCGTTTGCGAGAAACACCGAGAGCGCGAACCCGACCGCCGCACAGCACAGCAGATACGGCACCGCCAGCGCGTGGAGTGCAACGAGGTTCGTGACGTCGAGCGGTTCGTCGATGAGGACCGATCCGACGTAAAGCACGATGGGCGTGATGGCGTTGACTGCGAGGATAGGTACCAGCATGGAGAGGAACTCCTCACCGACGAGTCTCATCCGGGAAATCGGCGCGGGAAGGAGCGTATCCATCCGGCCTGTCTCGATGTCACCCGCGACCAGTCCGGCCGCGGTGTAAGCGAGATAGAGGCCGAGCACGAGTATCCAGCCGAACTGATAGAGTTCGACCGCGAGCAGTCCCGGGAGAGTGTTGAACGCCGCAAGACCGAACCCCTCGGTGAACTGCTGGGGGAAGTCACTGAAGATCGCTTCGATATCGAAGTTGGAATAGGCAGGCGAGAGCGCGACGAACATCGCGCCGTAGAAACTCGCCGCGATTGCAATAGTGGCCCCGAGCACCAGTTTCCGTTCGCTCTCGTAGCGGGCGACCTCAAACATTCGCCTGCCTCCCGACGGTGCTCGGCTCGCGGTCGGGGTCGACTTCACCGTAAAAGCGCATGAACACGTCTTCGAGCGGGGCATCCTCGATGTCGAGGTCGAGAACGTCGTACCCGATTAGGTGGGAGAGCAGCGCGTTGTAATCGCCGGTGTAGGTGAAGCTCACGCTCGTCCCATCACGGCCGCCCGACGGCGCATCCTCGCTCTCCGTCGATGGGTCGTCTCCGCTCCCGTCGGCGGCGGTCGGTTGGGCGGACTGCTCGTCGCCGGTGACGCTCACGTCGTGTGCGCCCTCGATGGCGAACGCGCCAGCCTCGACGGATTCGGCGACGTGGACCGAGACGCGCTTGCCGCCGCGTTCGAGCAGCGTCTCGACGTCTTCGAGCTCGACGAGGTGGCCATTGCGGATGACGCCCACGCGATCACAGATCTTCTGGACTTCGCTCAGGATGTGTGAGGAGAAGAAAAACGTGGTGCCCTTTGCCTGTTCACCGCGGATGAATTCGTAGAACCGCTCCTGCATCAGCGGATCGAGCCCCGAGGTGGGTTCGTCCATGATGACGAGATCGGGGTCGTGCATGAACGCGAGCACCACGGCGAGTTTACGCTTGTTGCCCGTCGAATACTCGCCGATCTCGCGGTCCATCGGCGGATCGAACAGTTCGAGCAACTCCTCGCTGCGCGTATCGCCCTTGAGGGAGGCCTGGTAGCGGAGGAATCGTTTGCCAGTGACACCCTCGTCGAAGCCCATCTCGGCGGGAATGTACCCAACCTGTCGCTTGGCTTCGATCATCGCGCTCTGATCGGTGATGTCGTGGCCGAGCACGGTCGCACCACCGTCGGTTGGCGACTGAAACCCCATCAGCGTACGGATCGTGGTGGACTTGCCCGCACCATTCGGTCCGAGAAAGCCGAAGACTTCGCCGTCTTCGACGGCAAACGATAGTGACTCAATTGCACGAACGTTTCCGTAGTCTTTCGTGAGGCCGTTCACTTCGATCGCTACCATGTCTGACACTCAGGTCTATAACCAGATATTTGTTTCGGTCATATAGTCATATTTGATGACCGAATTGGTTATGTATTCACAGATCGGAGAAGGTAGTATGCGTGGTTTCAGCGACGACGAACGAGATCGGATTCGAGAAGAGCTGATCGAGACAGGACGCGAATTACTGCTCACGTATGGACCGAAGAAAACGACGGTTGCGGACATCACGGATCCCGTCGGGATCGCGAAACCGACGTTCTATCAGTTCTTCGATGCGAAATCCGACCTCTACATCGTGATTCTGGAACGCGAATTACAGGAGTACATGGAGACCACCCGGTCAGAGCTCGAAGGCGTCACCGATCCCCAAGAGGCACTGAAGCGATTGTTCTGGTGTTACGCTGAGTTCGCCGAAGGAAACGAGTTCATCCAGCAAACAGTCATTCGGGGCAACTACCAAGATATGATTGGAAGCACGTCTTCGGAGCAGTTCGATAACTTAGTTCGGATTGAGATGGCGGAGTTCATTCCTCTCATCGAAGACATCCAGAGCCGAAGTGATAGTCCACTCTCAGAGATGGACCCACTCACTGTTCTGGGCATCATGGGCACATCTGTTGGTCTGTTGGTACTCCACAAGGACGAATATGAGCAATACGAGGGGCAGCTCGAGGGCATCGAGGAAGGCTATTACCACCAAATGCAGGACACGTTGATCACAACCCTTGCACGAGGATTGACAGTCGAAGGCTGAATTCTGGTGTCGTAATTATTGCCGTGTTGAATAGGGGTACGGCGTCGGGATGGGGTCGCTAGAAGACGGAATTAGGTGCGGTGGATCGGAATTTCGGAACTGAATTCTTTCATTTGTGTTGGTGATCGGGGAGAAACTCGGTGGCCATCAGTGCGATCATCCTGAATTCGGCATAATTGCACGACCACACTCCTGCATAATAGCTATTCAACACAGCATTCCAGTGAACACTGATTCACTGCTCCGCTGATGTCCCGAGTTCACCAGAAGATCACGTCTGTGCCTGTTTGGGCAGAATATATGGTAACAATTCTCACGCATTGGAATCGGAGCTTCAACGAAAGGTGAAGTAGCGTGCTATTCTCGCTGCGAGCCAGCTTCACCCTCAGCAGTCACATCGCTACCGCGCCCCGGAATTTTCTTGATACTCGAGGGATCAACATCGGAAAGTGATCCATCAGCCGTGGCCTTCACGGCTGCGAGCATTGCTTCAGCTACGTGTTGGACTCGGTAAGCACGACTACCCAGTGTTCCGGCAGACAACTCAAAGAGGACACTACCTATCCCACGAAGGCCGAAACCGTTTCGCGCGATCCCACCATACGTTCCTCCAGGATACCATGTGGGATCCGGATCATGCCCGTTGTCAGCCCACATCACGTCCTTGTCACCCTCGGCTGTCACCTCGTCGTACATCGTATAGACGAGCTGTTTCGAGAGGTCTCGCGTATCTTCTGGTACGTTCTCATTGATCGGCCAGAACAATGATGACGTGGCGATATGACCAGCACCCGGGTCATTCGGGTCAGGGGGGTATGTATCGTCCTCAAGTCCCTCGTTGACGTATTTCTCACGGTCGGTGAACGTCTTGTCTTCGTCGACGACGTATTCGCCTTGACGGTGGAAGTCGATGATCCACTTGGCATCAAGCTCTTCAAGCCTGCTATCGACGGCCACTGCCTCTGGAACGGGGTTTTTGGGGTATTTTTCGGGGTAGCTCTGATAGAGGTCGCTGTCCTTCCAGTTGGGCCAGTGATAGCGATTGATATCCCACCCAACGAATGGTTCGTCCGCAGCGAAGATACCGATATCAGCCCCGAAAATATCAGCTCCGGCTGCTGCTGGAGCATCCGTATCAACGTTGTATCGCTGCCGGGCAACGAATCCATCCGGATTCACTCGGGGAACAAAATGAATCGTCAGTTCATCACGGACCTGTCTGACCGCATCGAGATCAACACTCGCTAGATATTGAAGTGCTGCGATCATCGCCTCGGGCATTATGTGTTCGTCACCGTGTTGCTGGGCGATCATCATTACATCAGTCGATCCACCTCCGAGAGATGCTTCCCAGAGCGGCCGTCCCTGATTCGACTCGCCAATTTGCGAGACAGACACATTCTCGATTGATTGTAGTAGTTTTTTGAGTTCGTTATTATCGAGGAGATCGTCATTTTCCAGAAAATCTGGATCGTAGTCGGAGTCAGCAAGTGTGTCTGGAACACCCCTCGGTACGGAAGCACTGTTCTTGTTTGCCTTGGCCTGGGAACCGAAAACACTTGTACCCGCAATGCCGCCGAGGACTCCCAGGAACTTTCGTCGTTCGATCGTCATTGTTCTACACGAATTCTCGTACCATACTTAACTTATATCTATCTGAATTATTTTTACAAAACGATTCTGTCGGATTACCGGTTTGTATACTAGGATTCGGTCACTATATCATTATGCTGGGAATTGTCACTCCGATGTGTTGCTATCTGCCTTGATTTGATAAACCAATTTGTCTGTCAACAACTTCTCCACTCTCATCCAGTTTGTAAAATGACAGAACCGATTCTGCACGATTATTGTCTGGAAAAGTCTTATACAATGCGACAATGTTGCATATCATGCCAAATGCAGACATGGCATAACATACCCATGGCACAACCAGACGCGGCAGTAGACTCAGAAGAATCGACTACTGTATCTAGTGAACAGCCAAAAAGAGGTTTGGATCTCTTTTGGGAAGGAACATCGCGCAAAGCTCGCTATCGATACTGGCTTCACTTCGGTATTTACGTGGTTTTGCTTGGCACGGTCGTCTGGCCGGTCTTCAGTGTGTTCAATCGGATCGAACCGTACGTTTTGGGACTTCCGTTCAACATGTTCTGGGTGACTCTGGTTCTCGTATTCATAACGATCAACTCGTACCTGCTGTATCGCTTTGATGAAGGCAAACTTCTGGGAGGGAGCTGAATATGGTTTCGACAGATACCTTGTTCATTGCCGGGATCCCACTTCTCTATTTGGCTTTTGCACTCTGGATCGGGCTGCGAAGCCGCGGGGAGGCAGACCAAGATACCACAGAGGGGTACGTCGCCGGTGGTCGAGGGATCGGTCTCCTCGTGATGTATTTCGTCATGAGCGCGAGCATCAACAGCGCCTTTGCGTTCTTGGGTGGACCAGGATGGTCGTTTAGCAAGGGTGCTGCTGCATTATACATTGTTGCATACGGTGGGTTTGGAATGTTACTGTGGTACATCTTTGGCCCGAAGGTCGCTCGGCTCGGCCGTAAACGGGGCTACGTAACCCAAGCAGGCTTTCTCAGCGATCGCTACAATAGTAAATATCTCTCTGTGCTCATGGCGATCGCTTCGGTTGCTGCGTTCATTCCGTATCTGGTCGTCCAGATCAAAGGCGTTGCCTTCATTCTCACTGAAGCCAGCAACGGGCTCATTCCCTTCTGGCTATCGGGATTGCTGCCCTTCCTCGTGATCGCCATTTACGTACTCACGAGCGGGATGATGGGTGTCGGGTGGTCGAACGTGCTTCAGGGAATCATGATGCTCGTACTCGCTTGGTTCCTCGGCTTGTATCTCCCCTTCGAGATTCATGGCGGTGTACAGCCGATGTTCGAACAGATCGCAAACAGCAACCCCTCTCATCTGCTTGTCGGATTGCCGCAGATGTCCATGCTTCGCTATTCGAGTTTCATCATCGTCTCGGCGCTTGGGTTCGTTATGTGGCCTCACCTGTTTATGCGTGCCTATTCGGCCGACAGCGAGAAGACACTGAAGAAAACGGTCGCTCTCTATCCCACTTTCCAGTTCGTTCTGATTCCAATCTTGCTGATTGGATACGCTGGCGTGACGATGGTCGATCCAGCCGTGCTGAGCAGTCCGGATCGCATCTTGCCATATATGATTACGGAGCTTGGGATCAATCCCATCCTCATTGGACTGTTTTTCGCTGGTGCGCTTGCGGCGACGATGAGTACCGCAGATTCGATCCTTCATGCATCGGTGAGTGTTACTGCTAGAGACTTCTACAAACCGCTGTTTGGCTCGGATATTAGCGAGAAAAGCGAGACTCGATTGATGAAACTCGCCGTCTTCCCCACGGTTGGTGTTGCGTATTATTTCGCCCTGTTTAGCCCAATCAATATCGTTCCACTACAGGCAGCTGCATACGGCGCGGTGGTCCAGTTCCTCCCGTTGATGCTCGGGGCGTTATACTGGCCAAGTTCGACGAAAGCCGGGGCGGTATCCGGACTCTTCGCTGGCACTATTGTGACGGCTCTCTTTACATTCTTCGTCCCGTCTCCACTGAATCTGCACGCCGGATTCTGGGGGCTTATCGTCACGACTGTCGTCTTCGTCGCAGTTAGCTTAGTTACCGAAGTCGAAGACAGAGAGTTCGCACAGGAAGTCATTAGAGAATCACGGCCTACCCCGTCTACAGCACAGACTTCGAGCGAAAGCTCCTCGGTCACTGCGACGGATGGTGGAACCCAGTCAGACGAAGCAGAGTAAGCCTACCGTACCTCTTCGATTTCCCGGTATACAAGAACCCCAATCACTGCGACTTCGTATTCCCTCTGTTGGTAGCCAGCGCCGAACTGATGAGTCGTCACAGTGCAACACCGTGGACAGGACTATCGTTCGATAAGCGATATGGCTGTGCTATACAGTCTGTTCCCGTGCTCGGTTTGCATTCATGTGAAAGCCGTCAAGCCGCCCAGCTCATCCTAAAGCTAATCGGCGACAATCGTTCGGAGTTTGGACATGGAGAGGTTGCTGCCTGAAATCGGCAGAACAACTGTCTTCCCCGCCAGTTTATCTCGCAATTGGAATGCTGCGGCAACGCTACTGGCGGCTGCCCC
Source organism: Halococcus morrhuae DSM 1307 (assembly GCF_000336695.1). Classification (GTDB taxonomy): domain Archaea; phylum Halobacteriota; class Halobacteria; order Halobacteriales; family Halococcaceae; genus Halococcus; species Halococcus morrhuae. The sequence continues at coordinate 12,843 of NZ_AOMC01000148.1, read as the reverse complement.
TTCGACCAATATACTATCGTCGGCGAGCAGTCGTCGAATAGAGGCCTGCAGATCCTCGTCCTCGACGAGGATCATCTCTGAAAGATGTTCCTGCATGATTTCAAGCGGAAGTGCGAACGGCGTTCGTGTCTTGATTCCCTCTGCGAACGTCTCAGCGTTATCTTGCATCTCGATGACTCCGTCTTTCCATGCACGATAAACTGCGTCTGCTCCCGACGCCTGAACGCCGATAACGTCGGCACTAAGTAGTTTACCGACAGTAAGTGCGTAGGCTGCGGCACTACTCCCACCCCCAACTGGATTGATGAGAACATCGACGTCGGGACGGTCAGCCATCACTTCGAGACCGGCGCTGGCACGCCCAGCAATGAGATGGGGTTCGTTACCGCCATGGACATACCGATATCCCTTCTCTGCGGCCTGCTGTTCAGCGTATTCACGAGCCTCATCGACATCTCGACCGTGTGCGATAACGGTCGCCCCGAGCCGTTCCATGTTGTCGGTTTTGGTCGGATTCTCGAGCGTCTCAGGAACAACGATGACTGCTGGAACATCAAATTCACGCGCGGCAGTTGCCATCCCTTGGCCGTGGTTGCCCATGCTTGAGGTGATGAGCCCCGGCTCGCGAAATTCTTCGTTGAGGTCGTCTACGAGGTTGTAGAACCCGCGAATTTTGAACGAATTGGTCGGGAGCGTGTCCTCACGCTTGAGATAGACATCAGCATCGAGAGTCGCCGAGAGGCTCTCACTGCGAACCAATGGTGTACTGGGAAGGTACTGGCGGACGATCTTCCGTGCTTCATAGATATCACGAGTCGTTGGTGGGGTCAGATCGTGATACGAAAAGATCGTGGTCTTGTCAGGTGATTCAGCTGGTTTGTACGAGGTCATCTCACACCGATATGGACACAGCCGTATTAAGCGTTCACGACCGACTGGTGGCAACTGTGGCTGTCGTTTTCAGTGTTGACTGTGGACTTCACGTAGAAATCAAATCTAAACGGGCAGTCCAACGATCTTCCTCCTGTCTCTTATACACANAGCCCGCTCAAGATGTGTATAAGAGACAGGATATCAGTAGACAATCTGATACAACACCATAGGTCTTGCACATTCATGCCTGCATTCAGTCGCATTCCGTTTAGCTTCAGCCTGCCTGCTCGCTATAGAGTAAATGATCGGAAGCTACGGCTCATGAGATGACTGCGAAGGTACGCACTCACGCTCTTATCAGTCATCTGGCGACCAAGAGACCGTTTAGTGCTTGTAGTCCGTGATTGACGTTCCGTACTGCCCGCAAATACTAATACGAGCACCCACGATTCATGTCTTGGTAACTATGAACGCACAAAAGCGAGTTCGCGATCGGCTCATCGACTTGCGTCGTGATTTTCATCAACACCCGGAACCGGCGTGGTGTGAGTATTATACGATGGATCGTATCGTCAATGAGGTGACCAACATCGGCGTTGATGAGCTGTATATCGGTCGTGAGGCGCTTGCCCCCTCAGAACAGATGTCGGTCCCATCTGAGGACGTACACGAACAGTGGTTGGAACACGCTCGTGAGCTAGGTGCCGATAGCGATCTGCTTGCGGAAATGAGCGGTGGCTACACCGGTGCCGTTGCGACTCTCAAGGAAGGAAATGGTCCAACCATTGCTCTCAGAGTCGACATCGACGGTTTGTACATCAACGAGAGCACCGAACGCGACCACCTTCCCGCTGCTGAAGGTTTTCGTTCTGAGAACGAGCAAACGATGCACGCCTGTGGACACGATGCACACATGACCATCGGACTCGGTGTCTTAGAGGCACTCAAAGAGAGCGAGTTCGAAGGGACGTTCAAACTCTTTTTCCAGCCCGCTGAAGAGCGTGGCAGTGGCGGCAAACCCATGGCTGCATCGGGCCATCTCGAGGATGTCGATTATTTGCTTGCGCTCCATGTAGGACTTGGTCATCCAACTGGAGAGATCGTTGCGGGAATGGTCAAGCCGCTGGCCAATATCAAATTCACAGCTAAATTCTCCGGGGAGAATGCACACGCTGGTGTAGCCCCTGAGAGCGGGAACAATGCCATCCAAGCATTGGGAACGGCGATTCAAAACAGCTACGCCATCCCACGTCATGGAGAGGGAGCGACACGCGTCAATATCGGCCGTGTCGAAGGTGGAACAGCCTCAAACATCATCTCTGACAACGTTCGAATTGAAGCTGAGGCCCGAGGCGAGACGACCGAGCTGATGGAATACACGTTCAAGCGGCTGAAGCAAGTCCTTCGAGAATCAGCTACAATGCATGATTGTGACGTTGATTTTGAAGTCACAGGCCACTCACCCCGGGCTGATAGCAATGAAGATCTCTCTGCGGTGGTCTACGAAGCTTCGAAAGGGGTCGATGGAGTCACCGATCCAATCATGCAAGCTGACTTCGGAGGAAGCGAGGATGCAACCTGTCTGATGAACGTTGTCGAAGACAACGGAGGCAAAGCCGCTTACTCGATCATCGGAACAGATCATCCGGCCGGCCATCACAACAGTCGCTTCGATATCGACGAAGGAAGTCTCAGAATCGGTGTCGAAACGATGTGCGATGCCATCGTACAAGTGTCTCGTGAAAAGCCGTGATCGGCACTCCTCGTCAACCGGACTCAAGGCCGCTCAGTAAGCCGGCTGTTTACGATGAAAACCGTTCAGCTGACATCCTCCGGACAATCCTGGCGGCCATTCCATAGCATCTGAGGTCAGCTAGACCGATTCGTCATGCATAGACCTCTTCTAAATTTAGATCGCCAATTGATTCCAATGACTACCATAAATGAGAAAATTACCTGATCGACTTCAGCCAAGAGAAAACATAGCAGTATCTGAGTCGATTTCAGGCGGCCCTTCCGGTCTCGATGGTGACGGGAACAGTCAGGCCTGTGAGCCGCTCTAAAAGCCAATTTGAACCTAATCGTGCCATTTTCATTCGCAGGCGCAGGAAACGCACACCACCGCCAGTAGCCAGTACTGCCCCTCGATATAATGTAAGATAAGCCACAAAATATCGGAACACAGCCGACGGCTTGCTCAGTCCGACGTCGGCTGGTTGGTGCCCTCTTGATAAGCAGTTACCCGGCGTGTCCAGAGTGGTCCCATCTCCTCTCGGATGTCGACGAATAGATCGTACAGTTCGTCGTATGCGTCGGGAGCGTCCGGTCGTGGTTCGTAGCGGGTTTCGGTGTCGACTATTCCCTCAACAGCAGCTTCAAGGGAGGGATACTCCCCGAGTGCGACGCCGAGGACGATAGCAGCCCCCTTCGCGCCGAGTTCAGAGCCCGAGGGAATCACGACGGGCCGATCGAGGCAGTCGGCGATCAGTTGGCACCACAGCTCCGAACTCGTCCCGCCGCCGCTGAGGGCCACTTCGCCAGTACTGGCGGGCAGATGCTCAACACAGTCACGGACTGCGAGTGAAAGCCCCTCGTACACCGCTCGCACGAGATGTCCGGTGTCGTGTTCGGGAGTGAGTCCGACGAACTGCGCACGTGCTGTCGGGTCGACAAATGGGCCCCGTTCGCCCGAACTGCTCAGATACGGGTGATACAACACGCCATCGCTCCCGACAGGTGCGTCTGTAGCATAGTTCTCAAGGCCGGCGACGTCCTCAATGCCCACGATTGTCTCGGCGAGCCATTCGAGGCTTGGCGTCCCGGCGTTGCTGCCGATTGCGTAGGTCCACCGATCGCCCATGCCGAGATTCATCTGGATACCGCGGTCGCTTGCTTGTGGCCCTTCGACGATCGCCTGATGGGTGAGCGATGTTCCGAGCGTTACCGCCACGTCACCCGGACGGATCACGCCACTACCGATTGCCGAGGCCGGGACATCGAACAGTCCTGAGACGACCGGCAGCCCCACGGGAAGCGTCGTCTCCTTTGCGGCGGCTTCGGTAACGTTCCCGATTATCTCCGTCGGGACTGTGAGACGGGGGAGTGCCTCAGCGACGTTGGGGATTCCAACCAGATCGAACACGTCTCGGTCGTACGTCCCCATCTCCTTGTCGAGGTAGGGGACCGTTGCCTCGGTGGGGTCGAGGGTTCGCTCGCCGGTGAGTTTGTAATTCAGCCAGTCCTTACAGGAAAGAGCCGTATCGATACGAGCGAACCGATCCGGTTGCTCGCGGGCCAGCCAGACCAGTAGTGGGAGACTCATTCCAGGATAGGGAGACGATCCGCACTGTGCAACGATCTCGTCGAGCCGTCCACTCTCGGCCCATTCATCGAGAATCGGTGCCGCACGGCTGTCCGACCAAAGGATCGCGTTGCCGACCGGTTCACCCTCGTCTGTGACGGCCCAGAGCCCATCGCCCTGTCCTGTAATTGCGATGCCGACCGGAACAGCGTCGGCGGGGAGTTCGCTCGATACCGCCTTGATCGTCTCAACCACTTGCTTCCAGACCTCGGTCGGGTCCTGTTCGATCTGGCCAGAAGCGGGCCGAAGTATCTCTGTCTCGCGCGAGCTCGACGCGATTTCCTCTCCATCAGTCCGGAAAGCGACAGTCTTGACGGTTGACGTCCCAGCGTCGACAGCGAGCAGCGTCGGTTCCTCAGTCATGTGTTCGGGATCACCGCGGCCCATTTACTCGATACGGACAGTTCGGAGACCCAGCTACACTCGGCTTCGAGCACGGTCAGCCTGATACAAGCGCGCGGTCAGAGTCATCAGCAGCGGGAGCCTCGATGCCAACGTCGATCTCGATACGGTCGTAGGGGATGGTAGGTTTGCGTGCGCGGCCCTCTCCATCTTCGAGATGGACGATACCGAACTCTTCGAGGAGATGCACGTCGTCGTGGACTTGTCTTGTTCCGCGTTCAAGCCGGTCGGCAAGCTGCTTGATGCTCTCGGGTTGGCTGTCCATGATGCTGCGGATGAGTTCGACTCGCCGGGCGGTGAGGAGCTTCCGCAATCGGGTGGGATCGCTGAAGTTTTTCACGTGCGGGACGCTCTCGCCTGATTCCCAGCGCTCGGCGCGGTCGAGTGTACCCTCGTGATGCTCATCGTGGGGGAGAGACGTGAGTCGGAGCACCGGGGGATATGGAACTTCTTCCGGCCCGGGGAGCTCTAGCGACTCGATTTCATGGTCGCCGTCGTGGTCAGGTTCGTTCGTCATGGATCTGGTCTACCTCGTCTTTGAACCGTCGGATGTGGTTGCGTAGATCACTGAATTCGATGTCTGCGACCCCTTCGCGGTAGTGATGGCGGTGATGGCGACTCTCACCGGGTGTTTCAGCGTCGGTGTAGTTATCGTATCGTAGTAGTGTCGTGCCGTCAACGGTCATGTATTGGAAGCCGTATTTGATCCCTTCGGGGTACTCGTTACTCGTCGGGACCTCCCACGCAATCATCTCGTAGCGGCTTCCATCGTCGAGTTCGGTATCGTCTTGGAAGCGCGGCGTTCTCGGCATTGATCCCGCTTGCAATCCCATATACACCCGGCCAGCAAAAATGTTGTGTTGCCCCATTATGGCTATAAGCCGATTCTAGAAGGAGCATCTTGATTTCTGCAGATGAATCATATCCGTCTATACTATTGATGGTAGCTCGTTAATATATTGAGGGGAAATGTGTGACAATGTGCTAATAATCGAGAGTTCGGTATTGATTCGATACGCGCAACTGTCTGACGGGCCCCTGTAAAGAGACAGCTGTCTGTTTGTGGAATGTAAACAAGGTCAGTTCTTTTTATGTCGGAAGATGACATTAAGATCAGAATACCAAATATTTCTTACAAAATGGGACACAATCGTATCATAGCCTCACAGGAGACATTAGTTACTATGATTGTTGGATGCTCTCTGTAAGATCACATCCACGATCTCGGAGGTTACTCTGAATACGTTCTGAATGCTTGGGCCAAATCCACCAGAATCTGCTTCGTTGAGACTTTCTTCAATCGTCTGATTGGGATGTGGCTGGTCAAAGTTCGATACGCTTCGTATACTCAAATATTGGTCAAGATAACCGTGACGAGCAAGAGCAGTTGCTGTACCGTAGTCTTCCTGCTCACTTGTGGCATAACGGCCTACGTCATATAACTCATCACACATCCAACGTGCCTGCTCTGAGAACGTCGAACCATGCCAATATTCATCACCACAGACCGTTGTGCCCATGTCAACGAATGGTTCTTGGTTCGCTGTCTTCTCTTCGTAAAACTCTCGGTACTGTTTGGCACGGTCCGAATCAATAAGATCCGCCTGCTGCCCAAGGTAGTACGCAAGAGTTGTGAGGCCATCATTCAACTCGTAGTACTTCTCCGATGATGGGTCGAGCTTCATCGCTGCATACGGATCGGCTGGCCCGTCATTCCGGGACCACCGATGCATCAAGTCCCAGTCAACAACCGCATCCGAGATGAATACTGATCCGAGAGTACCTACATCTGGCGGTGCACCAGCGATACCCGCAGTGAGGAAAAGTGTATTGTCGTCAAATTTCAGCTTTGGCGAAGACAGTATAGATGTGACTGTTGTGGTGGCGGCTGACTTCCCGATTCCAGTGGGAGTAACAGCTAGGCCATCGTCGTTGTAGTACAATGGAGCATTCGTGCCAGATACGTCGAGCTTTTTGTCGAGGTCGTAATTTTTGTACCACAGCTGGAATTCCCCTGCCGTATCGCCCTTGATATCTCCGACCTCAAAAGCAGGGAGCACTACCACCTTTGGTGAAAGCGGCTTCTTGATAGAGGGACCTCCTTCGTTCGCTGCGACGGTTTTTGCTTCAAAGCTGGCTAATGCCCCACCGCCAATTGCAGCTCCGGTCGCCTTCAGAAAGTTTCTCCGGATCAGCTTGTTCCGTTTGCTACCCATACACATGACCCACAGTAAGATATATTAAAAACTCCGATGGCGGATTTCGAGACCTCAACCCTCGCCTCGTTGACAAAAATATCCATATCTCGACATGCAGTTTATAGATGGCAATATGTCCATATCACGGCCTATGTGTGGCGTATTCGGGGGTTTGAGCGGAATAGGTGTTTACTCGTGCTTAATCGAATAAGGACATGTAGATTTATCCGAAGCCCCGCCCTCCCCCACAGCACACCAGATGCCACAACCCAGAACCACGGTTACTCGCCCTGAGAACAGTGTTCGAGCCAGCGAACGCTCCGGAGGCGCATAGCGTGGTGTCGATTGATGCGGTCATCGGGGATTTCCTGACGGACAAAGGCAAGGGCCAGGGTGGCGAGAGCGGTAACTACCGCCAGGACGCAGGCCGAGAGCTCAATCGGTTCGTCGACTTCCTCACTAGTCACGAAGAGAGCCCAACGACATTCGACGAGTTGGATTCGAGCCATCTCCGCGAATACGCCCGTCACCTCACTCGTCAGGGTTGGACTGCAGGTACAGTGCGTACCTACTACGCGTACGTCTCTGCGTTCTGCGGCTGGGCCGTCCGTGAAGGACACCTCGCCGAGAACGTCGCTCAGCGACGTAACGCCACCGAACCGATTCCCGATGACGGCGGTCACAAGAGCGGCGAGCAGCAAGCGTGGTCCGCCGAGGATCGCCAGCAACTCACTTCCTTCGTCGACGAGCAGGCCAGCGCTGCGATCGACGATGTTGGTGAAGACCAAGAGGCCGCGATCAAAGCCTGCCGTGACCGCGCTCTGGTCTACCTGTTGTCGTACTCTGGCGTTCGAGGTGCGGAGATCCTTCGAGACCGGAGCGACGAACGACGCCAAGGACTCCGGTGGGAAGACGTCCATCTCGAGGACCGCTACGCGACGGTGTTCGCGAAAAAGCAGCGCCTTGACGATCGAGGCCTCCCCAAGCCGGTGATCCACCCGCTGCAGATGTACCGGAAGGTACTGGATGCACCGAACGAGAGTTGGCCGGTGTTCCCCTCGTTTCATCGCCCGACGCTCTCTCAGCAGGTGACAGATACGCTGGACCGTCAGGGATACACCGACACAGAGATCGAGGAAATGCACACCGACCGCTCGTTGATCGAACTCTGCATCGAGCACGATATCGAACCACCGTCGATAACGACCGACGCTGGCCGGCACGTCCTCAAACGTCTCTGCGAGGAAGCAGGTATCGAACTCGATGACAGCGAGGAATATCTGATGCCTCACGGTGCCCGGCGCGGTGCTGGTGAGGTTCTCGTACGCACGTCAGGCCATGCAGCTGCCGCCCGAGCGCTAGATAACTCCGAAGAAGTGGTTCGCGAGCACTACTCGCATATCGAAGCCGGCGAGCTCGCTGATCAGATGTCCAGTGCCTTCGAGGAGGCTGATCAGCAAGGTGGATCCGGCAGCGAGTGAGGACATACGCACGGGTTAGTCTCGAGATTCGCTATGAATCACGAGGAGAATCAACCATACCTATCGCATGCTCATCCAGCCGGTGGAGTCAACTCCTCCTTCTGAATCGCAACTACCCTAATCCGTTTTATCAGGAAGCCGGAGAGTGAGTAGCGTGACAACCCCCATAAGAAGAGCCAGCGAGAGATAGCCCTCGTCGAAGAAACCACGCTCGGCGATCGCGCCGAAGAGCACCGGCCCCGTAGAGGCCAACAACGAGGCGCTTGACCGGACAGCTCCTAGTCCAGTGCCCTCTATCTCCGACGGAATCGTCTCCGAAAGGTACGATTGGGTGATTGCACCCGAACCGAGCATCGAGCTGATCAGAACCGTATCCCCTGCGAGTAACCAGAAATCGGTGAGAAACGGCAGCAGAGCAAACCCGAGGATGGCTCCACCGAGGACGAGTGGCAGTGAGCGCCGAATACCGATTACATCGTACGCAACGCCAGCAAGCGGCTTGGCAGCGATCCCGAAAGCGAAAAACAGACTGAACAACGCGCTTGCTGCCGTCGAGGAAAATCCCTTTTCGTGGATCAGATAGGTGGGATAAAACGCCGAGAACGTCTGTAGAACACCGATATACAAAAACAGAATAATCGCCATGATCACCAGTGTCGGATGGTAGAGCTCCCGAAGAACAGTCTTCGCCCGCTGGAGAGACAGTTCCGTGCGTGCTGTGTCCGACGAGACTGTTGATGGAAGAACTCGCCAGACAGAGATCGCAACAACGACGAGGAGGGGTACGACAAAGACAAGACCCACCTGCCATGTGAGACCGATGAGGACACCAGCAACCAACGGGAGGACTGTCTGTCCAGTGTCACCCGCTGCCATCGTTATTCCCAGCACACGACCGATGCGATCAGGGTAGAGATCCGAGAGAGCAGTAATCCGTGCGACCGGATACAGAGACAATCCGACACCGATCAGTCCGGTTGCAGCGAACAGGCTCCACGTCGACGGAGCAAGAACCACCAACGACACGGCACCAGCGACGATCAGCAGCCCTGTTGTCAATATCGTCCGCTCACCGTATCGATCAGCCAGAACGCCACTTGGGACCTGACCGATCGCGTAGGTGACCCAGATAATCGTTACTAACAGGCCAGCAGTGGTGAGCGTGAGACCGAAGCTCTCGCTCAATGATGGCAACAACACCGGATAGATCATCCGAGTTCCGTTCAAGAGCCCCCATCCGAGAGCAATCGCGATTAGCTTCTTTCCTTTTCCATCGGCCCACAGTGCGCCTATTTCCTGCCGGAGAGAAGACAACGCATCCATCAATTCCGCTCGTTCGCTCGTAGCCGCGCTGGTTGCAAAACGCTTGCAGTGCCAGCACAAACATCCGGTTGTCGGATCGCGCGTAATCAGTGTCGCCAGTAGTGGGTGAGAGTGCTCTGTTGATCCCGGTTCCGCCTGACGATTCCTTCGGTGAGTTCAGCCCACTTTCGACACCCCTTCGGTTCAATTCTATCCTTTTTCCGTCGGGCGGTTTCGATAAGCAGTAGTATGTGTGATGTTTCAGACACCCATGTATCAGAAGGAGTTCTACCGTGTCGGTGAGCGTGGTGAGCACTGACTGAAACGGTGCGAGACCGGCACCTACAGCAGTTTATGGACGAATGAAGATCGCCGCTCATGGAGAGCGACGATCTGCACCCGATCAAGTCAAATATTCGATTATAAACAGTGAAATCGCCCGAAGGAAAAAGGATTAGATTACCAGTCAGGGGTGTCGAAAGTGGGGTTACTGGATGAATTCGATGAACGCTCATCTCGACTATCCATCACCTAAAGACTGAGCGCGGGAACGAGTCATACCTCCCGGTGAGACCGACACGCTCTCAATTAAGTTACGGTTCGTCGGGATGAGCGAAGCCACCAATCAGTCGCCAGGCTCTCGCACCGTCGACGAGCGCCCGACGCCGAACGAGACGTTCCCGGCGGCGATACGGAGAATTTCGACGGTCAGCGCGCCGAGTACGCCAACGACGACTACCTGGACGGCGACGGAGGCAATTTGGATGGGTGACGCGGTACCGAGCCACGCTGGATTGAGAAGTTTTGTCCCCAGATTCGAAATAGCGAGGTAGCCCAGCGCCGAGAGGCTCGTTGCGAGGACGAACGCGGCACCGGCGAGCAGACTGCGCACCTCCTTGCCCGCGTCCCAGTTGCGAACCCACACGACGACGGTAACGATTGAGAGGCCGGCGAACACCTGGACGGCGCCGCCGAAAAGAGGCCAGATGGCCGCCCAGCTCCCGCTCGCGACCAACAGGTACGCGAGTGCCGTCTGCGCAGCAGAATTAGCAAACCGGTTTCCCGCAAAGCTCGTCTCGGAATCAGTGACGACATCCTCGACGAAGTATCGGCCGAGTCGAATCGATGTGTCGACTGTCGTCAGCGCGAACGCCGAGAGGACAAGAGCCATGAACGGCGCACCGAGGCCGGTAGGAATCCCCAGCGCCGAGAGGATGATGGCCCCGCCCTCAGCGAAGCTCGGGAGCGCGAGCCCGATCCCGGAGCCGGAGGGGATTGAGGGGACCACCGCGACGGTCCCGATGGCGACGACCGCTAGCAGCCCCTCGACGAGACTCGTCCCGTACCCGATGGTGTCCGCATCGGTCTCGCGGTTCAGCTGTTTCGGCGTCGTCCCGGAGCTGACCATTGAGTGTAGCCCGCAGACCGCGCCGCAGAAGATCGTGGAGAACAGCATCGGCACCGCGGGGCCGATCCCGGCGAACGCGTCGCTCATAAACCCGGTGAACGGGTCGAGGCTCATCGTCAGCGGTTGGTTCGTGGTCCCGAACAGTGTCCCAACGACGATTGCGAGGACCGCCCCGCCCAGCCCCGCGTACAGCAGGAACGACGAGAGGTAATCGCGGGGCTGCAACAGCGTCTGCACCGGGAGAATGCTCGCGGAGAATGCGTACAACAGGATCACAATCAGCCAGACGGACACGTTGGCGTTCACGACCGTTGGCAGGATCGTGGCGCCGCCGTCCGGCACCAGCACCAGCGGGTATTGCAGGCCAACCCAGACGCTCCCGAAGACGGCGGGGACGAAGAGCAGCGTGCCGAGCCGGAAGGGGAACCCGTACCGCTTGTAGAGACCAAAGAGCAGCGCAAGCGCGACGTAACAGACGCTGGCTGTCGCCGCGCTCGGGTACGCGTCGAACACGATTGCGACGACGAGCGCGAGAACGCCGATGACGAGCAGGTTCGCCGTGAACGCCAGAGAGAGCATCAACGACTTTCCGCGCTCGCCGACGTACCGTCCGAAGATGTGGCCGACCGACCGGCCATCGTGACGGACGCTCATCGTGAGGACCGCGAAGTCGTTCATCGCCCCATAGACGACAGTTCCGACGACGATCCAAGCGAGCGCAGGAGCCCAACCCCACGCGAGCGCGGCGGTGATTGGCCCGATGATCGGGGCACCGCCAGCGATGCTTGAGAAGTGGTGGCCGAACAGTTCGAGCTTCCGCGAGGGGACGTAATCGACGCCATCGTACCGCTCGTGCGCGGGCGTCGGCCTATCCTCGTCAAGTTCGAACACGCGGCTCATGTACCGCCCGTAGATCAGGTACGCGACGGTGAAGATCAACGCGACACCGACGACGACTGTCAAGAGGCTAATCATATGTCAGTGTAGGGAGTAGTAGTCGGGTTACTGTCCGTATCGCAGGCGAATTGACCCGCGCTCTCGTAGGAACTGTCATAGTCCTTTACCAGTGATGACGTCCGACGAGATATCGATCACCAGTACACAGTTACGATAGTCGTATCAGTCGTCGGACCCCGACTGGGCTTCGATGACATCGTCGGTCGTCTCGATTTCCGCGTCCTCCTCGACGAAGCCGTGATCGCGCATCCATTCGGTGGTCCGCTCAATCCGCTTGGAGTCAGGCTCACGGACCGGCAGGAAGTTCCGTAGCTCGAACTCGTCGCGGAGCCGATCGAAGTCGACATCCTCGAAGGTATCGGTGTTCTCATCGGCGGCCTCTACGAGCATATCGACGTACCTGTCGCGGTACGTCTCGGGGTCGTCGTTGATTTCCTCAACAGCCCGGTTGAGAGCAGTCCGGAACTTTGCGGCGATCTCGGGATCGACATCCTCCTTTGTCGTGATCGCCGCCCGGCACGGCCCGACGTATACCTCCGACAGTTCGTCGTCGTAGCGGCCGAGCGTGACGTACGGTTCAAGGACCCCGATGGCGTCGACCTCGCCCTCCTTGACGGCCTCAAAGCGTTCCTCCGCAGATCCAACATGCTCGAGGACGATCTCCTCCTCGTCGAATCCGTTGCCCTCCAGGATTTCCGGGAGCGAGTAAAAGGAAGTCGCGTACTCGTTGATCCCGATCGAGCGTCCGCGTACGTCCTCGATGTCCTCAATGTCGCTAGTTGTCCACTCTGGCCCAACAGCTCAGTTGCTGTCATGTAGTGGCCAGAATGATGCGACTGAATCAGTCGCCTGATTCAGCCG
>NZ_AOMC01000147.1 GCF_000336695.1 Halococcus morrhuae DSM 1307 | reverse complement strand
AGCGGCTGAATCAGGCGACTGATTCAGTCGCATCATTCTGGCCACTACATGACAGCAACTGAGCTGTTGGGCCAGAGTGGACAACTAGCGAGTCTAGACCGCTTTGCGACACGACCAATTAACTGACGCCTCTACTAGATTCGGCAAGAGCGACCGCAGAAGGCAGACAAGAGCGACCTCGGAAGTAGAGTTAGTCCATCCGGTAGACTCGTCCGCGGAACGTCGCGATGCGGTCGTCCGTCCCGTCCGTTACTTCAACTTCGTACTCAGCTGTTTTTCCGGCGAGATGCGTCTCCTCAGCTATCGCAGCGAGTGTCTCATCGACGTCGACTGCCTCCAGATAGGATATGTTCGTCTCCAGCGCGACGGCAGTTGTGCCGTGGGAGTTTGACGCGGCGGCGAAGGCAGCGTCGGCCAGCGAATAAATTGCTCCGCCATGGGGCGTCCCATGGAAATTCAGCAGGTCCTCTGTAATAGTCAGTTCAGTTCGGGCGTACCCCGACTCCAGTTCGACGACATCGATACCCATGGTCTCGCAGAACTCGTCCGACTGGACGCACTCGCGGACCTCGTCAGAAACGCTTGACATATAGTGTCGCATTTACTGGGAAGTGGTAAATACGTACTGATCGTGAACCAGACAATATGCTCTGTTGATCGCCGGTTCCGTCTGGCGATTCTATCGCTGAGTTCAGGGGAATTGGACGCCCTCTTGCGATATGGAGCGGTTACGACAACGCGCGAAGAAGTATCGAAAACTTGCCAAAGAGCACGTGGAGGATCCAGACGCGCCTGCCGTCGCCGACGAAGACGGCGACGGCGAGCACGCTGAGTGGAACAAAATCGCGTTACTGCTTCTNATCTCAACGAGATGCCCGGGATTCTCGACGTGTTCGGGTTGGAGAAGTCGCCGGATCACACGTCGTTCTGCAATTGGGAGAAGGAGATCCCGATGCGGACGCTCCGCAGCCTGCTCCGCAGAACGGCGGAGCAGGCTGGCTTCTCAGGAACTGGGGCAATCGATGCCAGCGGCTTCCAGCGTGGTCAGGCAAGCCATCATTACCGCAAGCGGGCGGATTACTCGTTTCAGGCGATGAAAACCAC
>NZ_AOMC01000146.1 GCF_000336695.1 Halococcus morrhuae DSM 1307 | reverse complement strand
TCAACCGATCAACCAAAACAACCATGAGCTGTGACCTCACAGTTGAGGCTACCAGAGGCAAAGTCTAGAGGACTTTGCGACGCGACCAATTGATTGGGCGACTCGGCGCTTCTGATTGGCGATGAAGTGGTGCTTGACCTCATTGAATCGACGGTACTCGAAGCGTTCGAGAATGCTGGAATCACTGCAACCTCGGTCACATTCAACGGCGAAGCATCTACAACAGAGATTGAACGGATCGCTGATGAGGCAACCGATCATAATACCGATATTGTCGTCGGTGCGGGCGGCGGCAAAGCAATTGATACTGCAAAGGGTGTTGGTGACACCCTTGGAATAGCGACGGTATCTATGCCGACAGTTGCCTCGACGGATGCTCCAACAAGCAGTCTTTCAGTTATCTATTCAGAGGAAGGGGAATTCGAAGAGTATCGCTTTTACGACTCTCATCCGAACCTTGTGTTAGTCGACACGGAATTGATCGCCGCAGCCCCAACTTCCTTTTTTGTTTCTGGTGTGGGTGACGCGCTAGCAACGTGGTTCGAGGCCGACGCTGCCTACCAAGCCACTGATGGGGAGAACTTCTTCGGCGGGCGACCAACACGTGGTGGTCACGTACTCGCGAAACACTGCTACGAGACAGTACGCAAACACGCTCACTCGGCAATCCGAGCGGTTGAAAACGATGCTGTCACCGAGAGTGTCGAGGCGGTAACGGAGGCGAATACGTTGTTGAGCGGGCTCGGATTCGAAAACGGTGGCATTGCAGCAGCTCATTCAATTCACAACGGACTAACGCAACTGGAAGCTACCCATGGCGCCTCACATGGTGAAAAGGTTAGTATCGGCACAATCGCTCAGCTCGTCTTAGAAGGGCGATCAACTGCGTTTATTGAAGAAATTGTTGCGTTCTCTCGGGAGGCCGGTCTCCCGGTCACCCTCGCAGAGATCGGCCTTGACGATCCGAGCAGCGATCAGCTCGCTCGGGTCGCTGAAGCCGCTTGCGCTGAGGGCGAAACGATCTACAACGAGCCATTTGAAATCGAACCTTCGGCAGTCGCTGACGCGATCCGAACTGCCGATGCGATTGGCCACACAACCTCGGAGTAGGGTCTAATCATTTTTCGGCTATAGGGATCAGTACCCATTCTCGGAGTTTTTCTTTCTTATATCCGACAACGTGGCGACGAGCTCACTCTCAGCGGGGTAGCGGTAAGCAGGTGCGGACCAGAATCTATGAGATGCTCTGCTGATCCCTATAGCATTATCATGGAGACCGTATACCTGTGATTAGAGAGCTAAGCACGAGTAACACTGCAGTACTACTTCGGCCGTTGGGTGCAGCTACCGTTTCCTGGTCCATGCTTTCCCTCCTTGTGATGTGGCCACCACGAACCTGGCAAACAGACTGCTTTGGAGATCCCGAAGCGATATCCCGATCTATATCGTGTCACCGGTCATGGTAGGTTGATGTTTTTCCTCCAAAAACGAGCTATTGCAACGCTTTCGAGCCAATCCCATACTATTCATCCATTGGTAGCAGCCGAGATAGTATTAGCAATCCCGTAATGACATTTAAAATTCTGGTAGTGAAATAGCTACAATCAAGCAAAAGTTATACATATTTAATACAGAGATTTAAGCAGTTAATGCGCTGGTTTGTCACCTGTTTCGTTGAACAGGACCCCGCACTCGCTACAGCGCCTTTGGTAACCGGTTGTCCAACTCGGTCGCACGTTCTCAGTGGTCTTACAGATTGGACAGGTTGGCATGGATTGATTCTATCTCGATTCCGTTTATAGAACAGATATTGCACGAAATAGCTATATTGCACATAATATATGTAGATGAAATAGGTGGGACGTGAACTTCAGTGTATTTAGCTGCGGTAAATACGAGGTCCTGTCTGATGAGTTACGAGTGGGTTATTTGGTGACGAGGTGATTCAGTTTTGTTTGGTTCTGTCGCCGTCTTCGTCGATTGCTCCATCGTCATCGTCGTCTTGGTTGTTGCCGTCGTTATCGTCGTCATCGTCCTTGTCTTCATCGTCTTCATCAACGTGACCGTCGCCATCGTTGTCGGTGTCGTCGCCATCATCGTCATCACCTGGGCCCTGATAGATGTCATCCGCATCGTCGGTTTCCGTCCCGTCGCCGTCACCATCGCTCCCGTCCGGAGTGTAGACGTAGAGACAGTCGTTGGGATAGGAGCGACTAAACTGATCTGCATCCTCACAGCAGAGCACGCGGTCGTCGTCCATGACGAATACGTTGTCGATATTCAAGAGCGCATCATCGGCGACGGCAGCCGGGTCAGTAGCGTCCGCGCCGACGATGGCGGGTTCAAGCGTTGAGATATTGTAGTCCGTCTCGATCTCGGCACGATAGACAAGCCCGCCGTCGACGCGGTCGAGTTGGAGATTACCCTTCGTATCGGTCATCCCGTCGTTGAGCTCGGAGATGCCGAGATAGATATAGTCACCGGGACCTGCGCCATCCTTACTGTCGATTCCTTCGCTTTTTCTAAATTCAACGGTTGCACCGATCTCCTTCGCGGCGGCACGGGTCTCAAGGAACGGAACCCGCCGGAGAGCTTCATCTACTCCCTCATGCCCACGTTGTTCGTACTGGTTTGCCCATGTGATGATGTCCTCGTCAGCGATGTAATCCTTGTTGCCGTTCTTGACGACCTCCCTGTCGGCCTCCGCGAGCGCTGTTTCGAGGTCCTCTTTCCAGTTGGTCTCGGCGTGGTCGAGATAATTGATCTGATCGATGCCGTCGTAGTCGGCGATCCATGACTCGACTTCCGCGTTGCTCGCGTGACCGAGATTGAGCCAGTCGAGTTCGAGATCGACGTTCGCGGGTGGCTGCCGTTTGGCCGCCGCCTCGTTGGTTACTCGTGCTGCGTACAGGGAACCCGCGACATCCATCGGGTCATCGTAGCTCGGAATTGGCTCGTCAGCGACGAATTTGTAGAAGCCCTTGCTGTCGCCGTCCGAACTGAGATACATCGTCTTCTCGTCGCTCTGAACGTCTGGACACTCCCAGGCGGCCCGCCCACCAACGTAGTATTTCATCGGCCGTGGAGAATCCGCGGTTGGCTCGCGGAAATCAACGATGTAGCCGTACCGGTAAGGGTTCGGATACGGACTCTCGATCGGTGTCAGGGCGGTTTCGGAGTCGATGTCTCGGGAGAGTCCATCGTCCTGATCTGCCGCATCAGCACCGAGGTAGTACGCCTGTAGCTCGATGCCAGCGAGTCCGAACGCTCCTTGGGGGTACGCACCCTTGTTGTATTTCTCGGCCCATGCTGTGTCGCCGATCCCCGTTGGATTCGGTCGATTGTAGAACTGTGCTGCGCCTCGTCGTCCGACGCCGCTTCCGGCCTCCGTGATCTCGCTGGTGGTTGCCGTCAGCGACAGACGAGGATGGGAGTACTCCTCTTCGGCCGAGAGATATGTCCCCCATGGGCTGAGGTCGCCGTAGCAGTTGATTCGCGTTCCGCCGATCTCCCGAAGTGCGTCGGTGTTGGCGAGATTCGTCGCGTTTTCGAGATCACCGCTCCACGAACCGTCGTCACGCTGACTGACGGGGATCCGGCTGACGTTGCCGGGGCTTTGCTCGAAATTGGTGAAAAGATAGCCCTCGGTCTCATCGTCGTTTGTCGGTACAAATCGGTTACAATCCGGGTTGTAGCCGAAATTGCCGTAGCGAGGACCGGGATACTCGTCGAGGCCCACTCCGTCAGGTGTGACTGGCACACCCAAATCCTCGCCGTTGCCGATGTTGTCTCCTTCCTGGGCTAGCAAGACGTATTCGCCGCTACCGACTCTGACCCGTCCCTGCTGTTCGTCCGTCGTTGGAACGCTTAGCTCGTCGAATTCCGTCGTACTATTGATGTCATATCCTTCGACGTAGCCGATGCCGCCGCTGTTGAACGGTTCCGGGTTCTTTCGGCTCGGATGCTGGAGGCTGAAAAACAGCGTACCGGCCTTGGTGACTTCCGGTCCCGTCACTTCGGCTCCAAGTGCGGTCGTTGCGAACCGCTCAATCTTGCCCTCCACGTTCGGTGCCAGCGGCGTGTTCTTATCATCTTTCTGTGCGCTCGCCACGGTAGAGACGCTAGCTCCGAGCGCGGCTGCCGCCGACGTTGCCATCAGCTTCCGCCGTGTGAATTCGACCATTCAGATGGCCACGCACACGGCTGGAGCAAATCCATTTCCTCTGTAAAGGTGGTAGAGATTTCTCCTCAAACGAAATCAACATACTCTGTACAAATCGATATGATGTCTATATAGCATATAGATAGTGAGGGCGAAGTAAAAAGGAGTCCCTTTTGACGATTCATAGGTCACAAGCAGGTTTTGACAAGCTTATCAAGATTATATTCGATAGCTA
>NZ_AOMC01000145.1 GCF_000336695.1 Halococcus morrhuae DSM 1307 | reverse complement strand
TATACCATGGCGGGTATAGCCGTCCGAACAAACCGGTCAACGAGTTGGTTTCGCTGGAGATCATCAAGCACCTACTTGGACTGTCCGATGAACAGCTCGAACACGCCTACTTGTTCGACTTTCGCGTCCGAAACGCGCTGGGTAAAGAGACGCTCGGTGATAATATCTGTGCGAAGACGTTCACGAATTTCCGCCGACGGCTGATGGAATTCGAGGAAGAAACAGGTCGAGACCTGCTGCACGAGGTCTTCGAAGACCACCGCAGCTACCTCCAAGAAGAGTTCGAGATCGACGCGAGCACCCAGCGGATGGATTCAACGTTCATTGAGGCCAACATCAAGCAACTCTCCCGGATCGACCTGATTGCCAAAGTCGTGTACAACTTCCTGGACGATCTCCCTGACGAGATCGTCCATGAACTCCCAGCCGGGATGGACGAGTTCGCCGAGGCGGAGAATCTTGAGCTCTCGTATGAACTGGAACCGGGAGAGGTTGACTCGACGATGGAAACGCTCGTCGAGCATACCGCCTGGCTTGTTGAGCGGTTTGCAGACGACCAAGAATATGCTGAGCGTGTGAGTTTTGCTCATCTTCAGCAGGTCCTTGACGAGCAATGCTATCGTATTGGCGAACTCGAAGACGACGAGCTGGACTCTGAGGAATATACTGACGATGATGACCATCCCGGTGACCCGCCGTCACCGGGATGGGAACCAATCAGGAACTTCACGTCTCCTGAGAATGAGACAGACCAGGCCGGTGCTGAGACGCGCCAGTCAGAGGAGACTGACTCCGATCAAGAAGATCGCGTCGGGCTGAAAGAGCCCGACGAGATCAGTAGCAACTCGATGCAAAACCCACACGACGTAGATGCGACATACCGCCGTAAGGGCAACGAGTCACACTGTGGATACAAAACGAATGTCGCCGAAACGTGTGACGGCGACAATCCGTTCCGGCTCATTACGACCATTCGGATAGATACCAACAACACGGACGATGGAGATCTTCTGGCGGAGGATGTGGCAGAGCTACCAGCCGAGACAGGATTGACCGATCTTCTGGTAGACGGTGGCTACACGCACAAAGAAGTAGAGTCGTGCTGCGATGATCACGGGATCACGCAGCACTTTACAGGGCTGACTGGGCAGCCGCCTTCTGAAGAGAAGTTATCGCTCGCGGAGGCGGAGTGGGACGGACACAGAATGGTTGCGTGTCCTGCCGGACACGAACCATTCGAGCAGCGATACATGGAGAGCGGCCGCATCTCTGGCCGAATGGACAGCGAGTTCTGTGACGGCTGTCCACTTCAGGAGAGTTGTTTCGTGACGGAGAAACAGCAATTCTACAGTTACGGTTTCGACGAGCGAAGCGTAAAACTCGCCCACCGCCGGAAGCGGATGGACGATCCAGCCGAGGAAGAGTTTCTGAACTTACGCGCCGGTGCTGAGTCATTAGTCAATGAGGTGTATCATCAAGATGGGGAGAAAACACGGTTCACCGGGACGATCAAGGTGAAGAACGCGTCGATAGCGAAAGCAATCGGGACAAACCTCAAGCGGGCCTCCCGATTCCTTGAATCGGAGGCCCAGCGGAAGCAATCGACGGGATAAACGGAGAAAGAATCGGTTTTTGTCGATATAGCGGAGGGGAGGAATGCATTTGGCTTGAACTCGAGATCACTGCCGTGATGAGCATACGATTTCGNCAGCTGAGCTATCATTTTCGATATAGCTGTATGTGATTCATGGGAGTCTTTCGACGGCCGCTATCAACCCGTCTTCATCCGTCCACATGAACAGTCGCCCTTCCCGATCAAGGAGGTCAAATCCATCGAGTTGGAGCGCACTGTACGGCTCGCTCCCGTCGAATTCCTCATCAAGCGTCGATTGGTCATACTCACGCTTGAGGACGTGCGCTCGTTCGAAGTAGGGCTGATGGAGAAAGAACATCCCTTGCTCGACAAGGAATCCACTGCGATCGTGTTCGGCAACGCCAACGAGATATGTCGCGTAGTCAGCGAGAATGCGAAACTTCACCAGCGTATTCGACCACTCACCGCGAATGTCCACCATCAGGAACGCATACACGTCGGAGCGACGGTTCAATCGGTCTTTGACGAGTTGGAGCCGATGGATTTCTGGCGTGCCGTAGCTTCCGAGCACGAAATATGAACTCTCGTACTCGAACAGCGGCGTCAGTTCGGCAACCGCGTCGAGTGCTTGTTCGTATTCGCGCGGCGAGAGCGTATCGAGGTGGGCGTACTCGGCAGCGCGGTCGGCGATATCCTCAACATCCGGCTCCGAATGGTCGTCCATACGCTGGTTACGAAGCAACCAGTATTATATCTTGCTCACCAAATCAGCCGCCAGTTCTGCAACCAAATTGGTCGAGGTAAATTATTAGTACCGGCAGGACGAACAACTACTCATGAGCGAGACAGCATCGACGGACGGCTTCGAGGGCGAGCAAGAGCGCGAGCGGTTGCACGTCGCAACACAGGACACGCGGTTCGTCCTCCTGCAGAACATTCTCGGCCACCCGTCACAGCTCCCCTCGATGAAAGAACTCGCCTACGTCAATCCAAGCAAGAGTGAGGGAACGATTTACCAACATCTCGAACGGCTGGTTGAGGCGGGTATCGTCGCGACATACATGCTCCCATCGGATCGACGCAAACGCGACCTTCCGTATAAGTTCTATGGACTGAGCGATGAGGGACAGGCGTTTCTCGATCGCCATGGCCTGTTGCGCGCCGAGGAGACGTTACGCGCGGTGTACGAGCGCGTCGAGAAAAACGAACAGATCAAACGCTTCGAGCGTGCGCCGCGGCCACAATAGAGGACAAGAGACAAATGAGCGACGACGTTCACTGGCCCGACGACACGGAGGACCGTTTGGATCCTCACGACCACCAGCAAGAAGCGGTCGAAGCCTGCGAGTACGCGATTGACGCGCTCCACGGTAGCGATCTTTCGCGCGCCCACGCGCTGCTCGATGAGGCACGAGCGGCCGTCGAGCGTGCCCAGCACGATGACAGCGAGCAAGCCTACCGCGAAACTGCTTACGACTGCTACGATTGATGGCCCCAGAGTGGCCGCCAGCGCCGCCCGAAGGCTACCGGAAGCACGAACCCAAATACGAACAGTCGCGGTTCGTCACGGCCATCCTGTTTTGCTGGCTCATCGGCGTGCTCGTGACGGTTCCTGCGCTCGTTATTGGCGTTCATGATCCTGACACTGCTGTTCGTGTCATCCGAGAGGTATTGCAACCAGATACCGCTGATGAGTGGACGGCCTATATCCTCTGGTTGATCGGGATGTTCACCGTTTTGCTTGTCAGTCATGAGGCGCTGCACGCGCTCGCCGGACGCTGGTTCGGGTTACGAACAGCGTTCCAATTCGAGTACCACCACCCGCTGAGTTGGTCGCCGGAGATCGTCACGTATGGTAGATTTCAGTCGGGCGGTGAATTGTTCGTAATCGCGCTTGCACCCCTCGTCATCCTAACGCCCGTGAGCATCGTCGCGCTCGTCTGGAGCCAACATCTCTGGATAATCGCCTCAGCAGCGGTTCTCGCATTCGGCAATTCCGCAGGTGCGGTGGGCGATCTTGCGTCCGTATGGACGTTCTGGGATTTGCCGGATGGCGAACTCATCTATCACGATAGCGAGGGCCGACGACAGTATTACACGCCAATGAACGAAGAGAAGTGATGCTTTGAGAAACGTCAGCGAGAGCTGTAGTGATTATCGGAGCATCCCATAGTTTTGCGTGAATCGCTTCTAGCAGTTGGGAGATCCAGCGTGCGAGATACATACAGGGCGCGTATCGGTCACTGACTAGTCGCGGTCTGGTAAGTGGTCGAAGGGATAGACACAGATAAGATGGGCGTGCTTCACACAATCATCGACCGGATAATCTTCGCTTCTGCCCGTCGAAGGTGATCACCAATCGTTCCTCGTGAAAGTTCAAGCTCGGCGGCTAAGTCGCGTTGTGTTGTACGACGAGGGATATCGTAGTATCCTGCGGTGAGTGCTGTCCGGAGGATTTCTTGTTGTCGGTTGGTGAGTTGTCCCGCTGGATCACTCATGTCCGACTGATACTCTCCTGCGCGCTCGAGAGTCACGTCTACTTCGTCAGGGAAGCCAGCAATCAGGTGCTGGAGGGCTGCATCCTCACCGAAGAGCGTGACTTCTAGCCCGTCAGCAGTCTCCCTCATCGGCCAGTCGATACTGATGGCTTCGGTGTCGATACGTTCGAGAATGGCTGTTTCAAGCTCACCAGGCTTGTAGTGTATATACGCCAGCCACGTCTCACCACCGGTCACAGTGCAAGAGATGATTTCCGGAATCTCGTCTTCTATCGTTGCGAGCCGATCAGCATCGCCTCTGAATCGGGCGACCCCGACGACGGTCCCATCATCGAGAAGATTGAGATACTGTATCGCTTCCTGTGTCGCGACGAGCGTGCCATCGATCCAAACCTCTCTCGGGTCGTTGATGCCTCTCTGCATTTGTTGATCGTTCTTCGACTGAATGTAATCTTCCCAGGCTATGACGACGGTTATGTATCTCATTATCGTCACTATTCCCATACCCGGTGGTACCGTCGGACCCGTCTCGAATCGTGCCTCAGATGAAGCGCTACTACCACCGACATGCAAGTGTGATTGTGCGGCTGGACATAAAGGAAGCGTGCATGCTCGGCGTCAACCTTGAGAATACACGGCCCCTCATCTTCTCTGATGGAGACTCGAAATATCAACACGAGAAATGTGAAAGCGGCCGGATTGACGACTGTTGGCGTCATCGTGGCGCTTCTCGGGATGCTATGGTTGGTTCAGGGGCTTGGAATCGTCCAGATAGATCCCATTTTGTGTGCCGGAGACTGCGAACCGATCACTGGAACATCAGTGGAGTGGGCGGTCATCGGTGCGATAGCTTCGTTCGTGGGAAGTGTCATTGTCTGGGCGGGGCTGAGACGCGTGAACCGATGATGATTCCCACCGAAATCCGCAGTGCCGATCACTATTGAGTTGAAATCAACCTCCTTCTTCCAAAACCGGATTGCTGAATACACACGCTCTCTATCCAGCACGGCCACAGGAATCTCACCAATCTTTGTCAGAAGTGATATACGAGATGCAGGGCGCGTATCTTGCAAGTACAATTGCGCGAATTTGCTGTTAGCGACACTCGCATAGTGATCACGTAGATGGTGGCGGGTCCTATTATATCGCGCACCCTCTATCTCCTCATTACGATCATGGACGAAGAGCAGTCACCTGGAGAATCCATCCACACGACGATCTGTGATGTCGACGTGGAATTCCGTATGGCGTCAGCGAAGGACAACCGATCCGTTTCCGACATGGCCGAAGGATCAGCAGATGAGATATTCGAGGACATGTTCACCGAAATGCACGAGGGCGATGTTTTCTTCGAGATTGGGGCTTACATTGGCATCTTCAGTTGTGTAGTCGGGCAAAAGTCTCCCGGGATTGGCATCGTCTGTTTCGAACCTCATCCCCATACACGGGAGACCCTAAAGAAGAACCTCCAGTTGAATGGGATCGATGCCACGGTGATGGATTGCGCCATCTCGAATTCGGATGGGACGATAGCGTTCGACGCTCGTAGCGACACACCCCGCGGGATGGGCGAAGTTCGACATACCGGAGGAGAGATGAACACGTCCGTTCGAACGCTCGATGGGGTCATCACGGACGATGGTGTACCATCGCCGACGGTGATCATGTCGGACATCGTCGGCGAGGAAATCAATCTGCTCCGTGGCGGTTCGAGGACGCTTTCGTCGCCGACAACACGGGTGGTGTACATCGTCATCCACGACCAGCCATTAGAACGTCTTGGAAGCAGCAAGCAGGAAGTTGAAGAACTTCTCAGAATATATGGGTTCGACAAGTTGGAATATCTCCGAGAGAACCTCCTCAAGGCCAAGAAGTCGGGGCAGACCGGGGAACTGTAGAAGTCGACACCTCCCAGCGAAACGCCATCGGGAGGACGGGAGCGGACGCTCACCTAGCTAATGATATCCACCCATCTGCAGATAGTCCTCTGCGGAATATATCCTATATCTTGCACGCTGATTTCAACAAGACAACAGTCTGTGATGTGAGAACTTTGAAAACCAGTGCTAATCCCTAAGATCCGCCTTTCGTCCAGCGGGCGCTCTCACCTCGAACGCCCGATGAATCCTCTCGACTTGTCCACTGCACGGTCATGGCGTCGGTGGGAACTTGTTTCGGGGCGGTCCACACGACATACCACGAGAACGAATCTCCACTATCCGGGTCGTACACACCGCCGTATGGTTCCCCTTCGACCGGCGAGATCAATGGTCTCGTCACTTCGTCTGCTTGCGCGAACGTTTGCCCGTTCGCTTTCAGTTGGAACTCGTCCCCGCGTGGTGTGCCGTCTGACCTACCAACGGCGGTAGCCCGCACTTTCGCTATGACGAAGCGCTTGCCAGATGGGGCCGTGCGTTGGATTGGTTCGTCACCCGCGAGTTGTACCGATTGCACCGCCTGAATATCACTCACCGTGACGCTGACGTTCTCGGTCGTTGTGTACGACTGTCCGAACGCGAACGTTGGCGGCACGTATTCGACGGTTTTCGTCTGATTGAACGGCGCGAGTCGATACGAAATCGTCCCATCCGCGGAACTGTTGATCGTGACGTTCCGCTGGATGCTCTGGCCGGGCCGTACCTGTGCGGTGATCGGCGCGACCCCGCCCCAGTTTCCGCTATTGCCGGTACGCGATTCGATCAGCCCTCGGAACGTCCGCGTCGAATTGCCTTTGTTCGCGATCGTCACGTTCGCCGTGGCGTTCTCGCCCTGCGTCACTCTCTTCGGCAGTTGGAAGCTCTCGATAGCGAACTGCGGAAGTTCGCGCGTGCCCTGTTTCGGGGTACTGGTCCATTCGAGTTCCGGCGGCGTCTCGGATGTATCGCGCTGGTAGACGACCGAGACCGCTTTGCGAGCCTTCGAGCGCGGTATCTCTCCGAGCAGCCAGCCCGAGCGCTGTTGACCGGGCGAAAGCCGAAGACTGGTCAAAGGCTTCCCCTCGATCTTCGCAGCGCTGAGAGGCGTTGTGCTTCCGAGCGTCTGTCGCAGCTCACC
The DNA here is from genome assembly GCF_000336695.1 of Halococcus morrhuae DSM 1307. Classification (GTDB taxonomy): domain Archaea; phylum Halobacteriota; class Halobacteria; order Halobacteriales; family Halococcaceae; genus Halococcus; species Halococcus morrhuae. The sequence goes on along the minus strand of NZ_AOMC01000145.1, from coordinate 1,361 downwards.
GTTTTTCAGCTCGAACTCACCGCCGATCGAGGCTGGTTGCGAACCGGCGTTTTCGAGATCGACACGAGTGACCGCGAGCAGTTGATTTGAGGACGCTTGTTCGAGGAGCGTCTGACTACCTCCCGCCGGTGAATAGAGAATCGCCGGACGGAACTCGATGCTTTTGGCGGTCCCCTTGAGCGTGTCCGAGAGGTCGAACGTCGTTCCGTAGGCGGCTGTCTTCGGCTGAACGGACACAGTGTGGCTTACCTTCGAGATACCGACATCGAACGTGTAGCTATCAGCAATGTCGAATTGAACCGGGTCGGTCTGTATCTTCACACGCTCACCGGGGTCGATCGTCCGTTTGATCGGCTGGGCGATGGTACTCCGACCGTCCGTGACATGGATATCCGTGTTGAGCGTGCCGGTCTCGCCACCGACGTTCGTGACCTCAAGCGTGAGTCGGAACGGCTTGCCGAGCGTGACCGTCGAGGGACCGAGCAGCGCTGCGCGTCCGAACTGTGCGGGGCCGCTCGTCGTCGGGATCGGCGTGCTCGTCGATGTAGCAGTTGTGTTGTTGCTCCCGGTGGTACTCCCGCAGCCGGCCAGCAGCGCAAGTCCAGCCGTCGTGCCCGCCGCGAGGAACTGTCGTCGGTTCGTCGAGGATTGGTCTGGGTCAGTCATGGTGTAGTTTGATTTCGGTCTGGTTGTCGGTGATGTATATAAGCACCTCAATCGCCGCCAAGAAGAGCCGCGAGCGTACCGAATCCGGCCAGCACCCCTACGACGATAAACGCGATCGCTCCGAGGAACAGGAAGATGATTAGGAGGAATCCGCCGAAGACACTCCCAATGATTTTCTTCAGCAGTCCTTTCTTTTTCTTGCGACGACGGGCAGCACCCCCACCAGTACCATTGTAACTCACACTCGGCGCGGGCAACGAACTCAGGTTGCCAGCGCTCCCGACCTTCTTCGGTGCTTTGAGGCCAGCCTTGCCCTTACACTGCTGGCCGAAGCTCACGTTGGACGCGCCTGCGCCCTTGATGTCGCTTTTGCTCGCGTCGGGATAACTGAGGCAGGTGTTTTTCACGACCGAGCGCGGGCGACTACTGATATTCACGGCCGCGTTCTGGCCTGCACCGCTGCCCTGGATTACCGAGTTCTTGACCGTGATCGCCACTTGCTTCGGTGCGCTGCTCGGGTTGCTCGCGATGATGCTTGTCGTGCTGGAGACGTTGTTCGTGATCCGGCAGTTGTCCAGCGTTGCAGCGCCAGCGCTGGCAAAGAAGTTGGTCGTGTCGCAAAGCGGTCTAGACTTCGGTAGCAACTGACTCCCCTCAGGAAGGGGTTGTCTCTGGTGTCCAAACCGAGACCACCC